>JBGAGZ010000007.1:0-121947 GCA_044226465.1 Burkholderiaceae bacterium
CAGGCCGTGGGCACAGACCAGCACGCGCGGGTTGGCCGGGTCACCCCACTCGGCCCAGGCCATGCGGTGCAGGCCGCCGGGGTGCAGGCACTGCACGCTGTCGAAGCGGGGGGCGGTGGCGGTGTTCATGTTCTAGCAAGGTCTCGATCCGGATAATCGACTGTAGCAACCCACCTGGAGATTCTTCATGCTCAACGCAAAGACCGCGCTCGTCACCGGATCCACCAGCGGCATCGGCCTCGGCATCGCCCAGGCCCTGGCCGCGCAAGGCGCAAACGTGATGCTCAACGGCTTCGGCGACATCGAGGCCGCCAAGGCCGAGGTGGCCAAGGTCGCCACCGGCGGCGCCAAGGTGAGCTACCACGAGGCGGACATGAGCAAGCCCGCCGAGATCGAGGCCATGGTCAAGGCCTGCGAAGCCGAGTTCGGCGCGGTGGACGTGCTGGTCAACAACGCCGGCATCCAGCATGTCGCGCCGGTGGAAGACTTCCCGGTCGAGCGCTGGGACGCGATCATCGCGATCAACCTGAGCTCGGCCTTCCACGCCATCCGCGTGGCGTTGCCCGGCATGAAGGCGCGCGGCTTCGGCCGCATCCTCAACGTGGCCTCGGTCCATGGCCTGGTGGCGTCGGCCCAGAAGTCGGCCTACGTGGCGGCCAAGCACGGCATCATCGGCCTGACCAAGACGGTGGCGCTGGAAACGGCGACCACCCCGGTCACCGTGAACGCCATCTGCCCCGGCTGGGTGCTGACCCCGCTGGTGCAAAAGCAGGTCGACGCGCGCGCCGCCGCGGCTGGCATCAGCAACGACGAGGCCAAGAAGCAGTTGCTGGCCGAAAAGCAGCCCTCGCTGCAGTTCACCACGCCGGAAGAACTGGCCGGCCTGGCCGTGTTCCTGTGCTCGCCGGCTGCGGCCAACATTCGCGGCGCGGCCATCAATGTGGATGGGGGTTGGGTGGCCCAATGATGCTGCCCTGGCAGTGGGCGCAAGATTTGTAACAGAGGGTCAGTCCCCCCGGAAAGCCCTTGTGGCGCTTGCACAATCGGCTCTGTTACAAATTCAGGAGCTGCCATGAGCAACAACGCCAACGCCCGCCCGGACCGCATCGTCGTCGTCGACGACGATGCCCGCATCCGCGACCTGCTGCGGCGCTACCTCACGCAGGAAGGCTTCGAGGTCCTGCTGGCCGAGGACGCCAAGGCGCTGAACCGCCTGCAGACCCGCGAGACCATCGACCTCATCGTGCTGGACCTGATGCTGCCGGGCGAAGACGGCCTGTCGATCTGCCGCCGCCTGCGCGCGGCCAACGACTCCACGCCCATCATCATGCTCACCGCCAAGGTGGAAGACGTGGACCGCATCGTCGGCCTGGAAGTCGGCGCCGACGACTACCTGCCCAAGCCCTTCAACCCGCGCGAGCTGCTGGCCCGCATCCACGCCGTGCTGCGCCGCCGCCCGGCGCAAGAGGCCCCCGGCGCCCCGGCCAAGGACTCGCAGGTCGTCACCTTCGGCCCCTTCGAGTTCGACCTGTCGCTGCGCCGCCTGACCAAGGACGGCGAGCAGATCACGCTGACCACCGGCGAGTTCTCGATGCTCAAGGCCTTGGTGCGCCACCCGCGCCAGCCGCTGAGCCGCGACAAGCTCGCCCAGCTGGCCCGCGGCCGCGAGTTCGAGCCCTTCGACCGCAGCCTGGACGTGCAGATCTCGCGCCTGCGCAAGATGCTGGAGCCGGATCCGTCCAACCCCCGCTACATCCAGACGGTGTGGGGCGTGGGCTACGTGTTCGTGCCGGGCGACGGCAACTGAGCAGGGGCTGAGCCGCACCCGACCCGATGCCCCTCGGCCGCCCCTCCTTTGCGCTGAACCTTTTCTGGCGCACCTTCTTCCTGCTGGGCATCTTGCTGGCCGGGGGCGTCTTCGCCTGGGTGCAGACGCTGCGCCAGCTCGAGTTCGAGCCGCGCGCGGTGCAGGCGGCGCAGCAGATCGCCAGCCTGGTGAACCTGTCGCGCGCCGCGCTGCGCTTTTCGGACGGCATCAACCGCATCGCCGTGGTCAAGACCATGAGCGACCAGGAAGCGGTGCGGGTGGTGCCACGCGAGCCGGGTGACCGCTGGGAACCCTTCGAGACGGACCGTTTCACCCGCCTGGTGGCCAACGACCTGCGCAACCGCCTGGGCGAAGGCACCATCGTTGCGCGCACCGTCAACGGCGTGCCGGCGCTGTGGGTGGGCTTCAACATCGACCGCGATTCCTACTGGATGCAGGCCGAGTCGGCCCGCCTGCAGCCACTGACGCCGGGCACCTGGTTCGTCTGGGTGGCCATCGCGCTGTCGGCCACGATGCTTGGCTCGGTGGCCATCGCGCGGCTGATCAACCGGCCGCTGCAGGACCTGAGCTTCGCCGCCAGCCGCATCCGCGAGGGCGAGTTCGACTCGCGGCTGGACGAGTCCACCATGACCAGCGAGATCCGCGCGGTCAACATCGGCTTCAACCGCATGGCCCGCGAGCTGGCCAAGGTGGAAGAGCAGCGCGCCGTGATGCTGGCCGGCATCAGCCACGACCTGCGCACCCCGCTCGCGCGGCTGCGGCTGGAGGCCGAGATCAGCGTGGCCGACGACGAGGCGCGCCGCAACATGGCGGCCGACATCGACCAGCTCGACGCCATCATCGACAAGTTCATGGACTATGCGCGGCCGGACGACTCGCGCACCGTGCCGGTCGACCTGACTCAGGTGATCCTGCGCGAGGCGGCCGCCTTCCGCGACGCGTCGCAGATCCGCATCTCGCTGAAGCTGCCGCCGGGCCTGGGCGTGCAGGGCGACGACACCGAGCTGGGCCGTGTCTTCGCCAACCTGTTCGAGAATGCGCGCCGCTACGGCCGCTCGCTGGACACCGGCATCACCCAGGTCAAGGTCACCCACGTTCAGACCGCCGACTCGGTGATCATCACCGTGCGTGACCACGGCCCCGGCGTGGCACCCGAAAAGCTCGAGCACCTGACCACCCCGTTTTTCCGCGGCGACGCCGCGCGCACCGCGGCCACCGGGGCCGGCCTGGGGCTGGCGATCGTGAAGAAGTCGTTGCAGCGCATGGACGGCAGCCTGGAGCTGGCCAACGCCCGCGACGGCGGGCTGATCGCCCACATCCGGTTGCGCCGCGCCTGAGGCGGCGCAACCCCCCGGGGCTCAGGGCAGGCCGAAGGCTCGCACCGGCCCGCCGCTGGTCAGCATGTGACCGTCGGCGATCACCAGCTCGCCCCAGCGCATGGCCTGCAGGTGTGCGATCGGCAATGGCGCGCCGGTGGCAGGGTCCACCGCCATCACATGCTTGTGGTTCGCCAGGTAGAGCACACCGTCGGACACGATCGGGCTGTGCGTCCACTTGCCGGGCGACACCGTCCACAGCACAATGCCCGTGGCCAGGTCGATGGCGCTGAGCCGCGGCCGGACGACGCCGCTGAGCACGAACACCCGCTCGCCGTCGCTTGCCATCGGCCCCATCGCGCTCGAGAAGTCCCCAGGCGGTGCCGTCACCGACCACTGCTCGGCGCCCGTGGCCAGGTCGAACCGGTGGACCACGCCCTGGTGGTCGAACATCAGCGCCACGCCGTCGACGATCATCGGCCGGACCGTCACCAAGCGGAAGTCCGGCATGTCGTAGCGCCACAGGGTGCGGCCGTCCGCCGCGTCCAGCGCCAGCAGCCCCTTGCTGCGGCTGATCAGCACCACGCCCTCGCCCACGGCCAGGCCGTTCGTGCTGCAGCAATTGGCATCGTGGTTGCGGCGCCAGCGCATGCCGCCGGTGGCGGCGTCGAGGGCCACGGTGTCACCCTCCAGGCTCACCAGGTAAAGCACCCCGTCGAGCAAATGGGGCGCCTTGAACGACACCGAGGGCAGCGGGTGCACGTATTGCCAGCGACGCTCGCCGGTGGCGCGGTCGTAAGCCCGCACCGGCGTGGCCGTGGCAGGCAGCCCCAGGCCGTTGCCGGCGACGATGACCAGGTCGCCGGCGATCACCGGCGTGCCGAAGCTTTCCGGCGAGTTCGCCTTCCAGACGGTGGCGCCGGTCTGCAGGTCCAGCCGCATCAGTTGCTGGCGCACGGTGGTATCGGGGTCCGCCACCTTGCGGCCGACGAACACCTGGCCGTCGGCCACGGCGATGCCGGTCGACTGGGCCCAGATGTCCAGGTCGCGTGACCACAGCGTGATCATCTGCCCCAGGTTGCCCGGGTTCAGCACGGTCTGCTCGCTGTTGCGCGAGGCGGCGCCCGCGTCCTGCCCCTCCTGCGTCCAGGCGTCGGCCGCGCCGGCGAACGCCAGGTGCCCCGCCAGGGCCATGCCCAGCGCGAGCCGTATCCAGGGGCCGGCGTGGCGCTCGGCAAAGAGGCCGCATTCGATCGAAGCTCGCATGGTGTTCCTTGAGGAGGGTGGAGGACCGCCCCAACCGCAGGCAGCGCCGGCGCAGCATACGCAGGCCCCTTCCCCGCCGCGTCCCCTAGAACGCCGATCGCCACGCGTGTCCGGTTTGGGGCCGTCATCGCGGGTGGGGGGGCGCGGCTTCGATGCCGACCCGCGCCCCGACGCTTGCCTGCCCTGGCTCGTCTAGACTGCCGGCCCATGTCTCGACTGCCCCGATTCGCCTGCGCCGCCATCGCCGCGGCCACGCTGGCCGGCTGCGCCACACGCCTGCCGCCGCCTCCGCCACCAACAATCCCGCAGCCCGTGCGTTTCACCGCCGTCCTTCAGCCGGGCTGCCTGCTGCCGGCCCCAACGCTGCTGCGCAAGTCGCCGACTTCGCGCGCCACGCTGGCATTGCGTGTCGACGCGACGGGGCGGGTTGAATCGGCCACCGTACGCGACAGCGCCGGCAACAGCGAGCTCGATGCCGCGTTGCGGGCCGCCGCGATGCGCTGCAAATTCACGCCTGCCTATGTGGTGGAGGGGGCTGCGCGCACGCGCACCGACGTGCTGGACGACCAAGTGCTGAATCTTCGCTGGCCTGCCGAAGGCGAGCTGGTGGGCTCGGCGCGCTGCATGACGCCGGGCTACCCCCACGCGGCGCGCCGCAGCGAGGAAATGGGCCAGGTCGTGGTTCGCTTCCGCAAGTCACCCGAGACCGGGCAGCCGGAAGTCCAATTGCAGAAAGCCTCCGCCGCGATGCGGACATTGCAGCCCCTGTCGATGCGCGCCGTCAGCGAATGCCTGGCCCATGACGAGGTGGCGGCCGAGTTGCCGGCGGACAAGTGGATTGCCGTCTACTACGACTGGCGACTCGACTGAGGCCCGACCGGGCAGCACCACCGCCCCTGCGAACAAGGCACCGCCGCCTCAGCGTTGCCCCTCCTCGGAGACCTCGGCCAGCCACGCGGCCCAGGCCGCGGGCTCATTGGGCAGCAGGGGCACGTCGCCGGCAAAACCCTGCCAGGCCGCGAGGTGGCGTGTCGACACCACGGTCAGCACCGGGATGCCTTCGGCCATCAGGGCCAGCAACTCGGCCGCGAAGCCGCCGTTCTCGGCCTCGAGCGATCCGAAGCGGTTGCAGATCACCAGGTCTGGCGACTGCTGCAGGGCGTCGCGCAGCACCTGGCTGGCCGTGGCAAAGCCCTGGGGGTCGGCGGCGCAGGCGTTCGAGCCGCTGCCGAGCGGCTGCGACACCAGGTACTCTTGGCCGGTGTCGATGTCGGTGAGCACCATCGCGGCCCGGCAGCTTTCGTCAGCAGCGCGGCTGGCCATCAACAGGCCCAGCACCCGCTTGCCCAAGGCCCGCTGCTCGCGGGCGAAGCCGGCCAGGCGCCCGTCCACGTCGCCTTGCCCGTCGTTGTGGATGGCGGCCACGCGCAAGGGCAAGGCCTGATCGTCGTCGGCAGCCATGGTCATCGTTGCGCTCTCTTCAGCCGCCGGCCAGCAGGCAGACTGCACGCGCCTCGATGGCCCGCCCCTCGCCCACCGGCCCCATCTTCTCAGCGGTCTTGGCCTTCACGTTCACCTGCCCGGCGGCCACGCCCAGTGCGGCAGCAATGCACTGGCACATCGTCGGGATGTGCGGCGCCATCTTCGGCGCCTGGGCGACGATCGTGCAGTCCAGGTTGACGACCGCCCAGCCGGCGGCCCGCACACGGCGCGCCGCCTCGACCAGCAGCACCGACGAGTCGGCGCCCTTGAACTCGGCGGCCGTGTCGGGGAAGTGGCGGCCGATGTCGCCCAGGCCCGCAGCGCCGAGCAGCGCGTCGGTGATGGCGTGCAGCAGCGCGTCAGCGTCCGAATGGCCCAGCAGGCCATGGCTGTGCGGGATGGTCACCCCGCCCAGCACCAGCGGCCGGCCGACGACCAGGGCGTGCGTGTCCCAGCCTTCGCCGATGCGAAGGGCGGGCAAGGCCGGGGCGGCGGGGGTGGTCATCGTCAGTCGTCCTTGCGGGTCGCGAGCAGGCGCTCGGCCAATGCGAAATCACCGGGCCAGGTGAGCTTGAAGTTCTCCCACTCGCCCGGCACCAGCCGGGGCTCGTGGCCCAGCGCCTCCACCGCGCTGGACTCGTCGGTCACGCCCGCGCCGGCATGGGCCAGCGCCGGTGCGAGCAAGCCCAGGCGGAACATCTGCGGCGTCTGCGCCGCCCACTTGCCGGCACGATCCACCGTGCCGGCCACCCGGGTATCACGCCCCTGTGCCTTCAGCGTGTCGGCCACCGGCAGCGCCAGCAGGCCGCCCACCTCGTCGTCCAGACAGGCGTCGATCAAACGATCCACCCAGGCGGGGCGAACGAGGCAGCGCGCCGCGTCGTGCACCAGCACCCAATCATGCGCCTGGGCGCCACGCTCTCGCAGCACGGCCAGGCCGTTGGCGACCGTTTCGGCGCGGGTCGCCCCGCCGCAGCGCGCGACCCAGGTGCGCTCACCCTCGCTGCCCGGCATCAGCGCGTCGAAGCGGTCGTCGTCGGGCGCCAGCACCAGCAGCGTCGCGGCCAGCCGATCGACCGCCGCCAAGGCCGCCAGCGTGTGGGCCACCATCGGGCGGCCGGCCACCGGCTCGTATTGCTTGGGGCCGGCGGCGCCCGAGCGCGCGCCCACGCCCGCGCAGGGAACCAGGGCATAGCAACGGGGCAAGGTGCCCTGGGCCTCGATGATCATGGGGCGATTCTAGAATCGCCCTCTTTGCCCCACCCCGGCCAACGCCGCAGTGGGGCGTTGTGCTTTGGCTCGCGCCTTTTCTGCCCATGCAACTGCCTTCCATCGCCCCCGGCAAACGCTACACCCTGCCTCGCCCCACCGGCTCGGCCGACGCGTTGCTGCTGGCCCGTGTCGCCCAGGCTCGTGCCTCCGAGCAGCGCGCGCTGCTCATCGTCACCGCCGAGCCGGCCGATGCCCAGCGCCTGGCCGACGAGTTGCCCTTCTTCGCGCCGGGCCTGCGCGTGGCCGTGTTCCCTGACTGGGAGACCCTGCCCTACGACACCTTCAGCCCGCACCAGGACCTGATCTCCGAGCGCCTGGCCACACTCTGGCGCATCCATCAGCGCGAGGTCGACGTGGTGCTGCTGCCGGCCACCACCGCCCTCACCCGCATCGCCCCGCCGTCCTTCCTGGCCGGCACTACCTTCCAGTTCCGACAGAAGGCCAGGCTGGACGAGGCGGCATTCAAGCGCCAGCTGACCTTGGCCGGCTACAGCCACGTGAGCCAGGTGGTGTCGCCCGGCGAGTACGCGGTGCGCGGCGGCCTGATCGACCTGTTCCCCATGGGCTCCAACGTGCCCTACCGCGTGGACCTGTTCGACAACGAGATCGACTCGATCCGCACCTTCGACCCGGACTCGCAGCGCAGCCTCTACCCCGTGCCCGAGGTGCGCCTGCTGCCGGGTCGCGAGTTCCCGATGGACGACGCCGGCCGCACGCGCTTTCGCCAGCGCTGGCGCGAGAAGCTCGAGGGCGACCCGACCAAGTCGCGCATCTACAAGGACATTGCGCAGGGCATCGCCACCGCAGGCATCGAGTACTACCTGCCGCTGTTCTTCGACGGGCCGGCGACGATCTTCGACTACCTGGCCCACGATGGCGACACCGGCGCCATGCTCGCACTGCACGGCGAGGTGGACGAAGCCCTGCAGCGCTTCTGGGCCGACACGCGCGAGCGGCACCGCTTCCTGCAGCACGACCCGGACCGGCCCATCCTGCCGCCCGAAGAGGTCTTCCTGCGCGTCGAGGACTTCTTCGCCCGCACAGGCCGCCACGCCACCCTCGCCCTGCGCGGCAACGAGCCGGTGGACTGGGCGCGGCCGTTGCCGGACATCGGCGCCGAGCGCGGCGCCACCGAGCCGCTGGCCGCGCTGGAAAAACACCTGGACACCACGCCCCACCGCGTGCTGCTGGTGGCCGAAAGCGAAGGCCGGCGTGAAAGCCTGCTGGAGCTGCTGCGCGACCACAAGATCGACGTGCCCAGCGTGGCCACGCTGGCCGAGTTCGAGACGGGCGGCGAGAAGGTGGCGATCACCGCCGCGCCGCTCGCCTCCGGCTTCTTTTGGCACGAGCCCGAGGCTGGCAAGGCGATCCAGTTCCTGACCGAGACCGAGCTCTTCGCCAGCGCGCCCAGCACGCGCAGGCGCAAGAAGCAGGAACAGGTCAGCAACGTCGACGCGCTGATCAAGGACCTGTCGGAGCTGAAGATCGGCGACCCGGTGGTGCACGCCGCGCACGGCATCGGCCGCTACCAGGGGCTGATCCACATCGACCTGGGCGATGGGAACAGCGAGTTCCTGCACCTGACCTACGCCGACAACGCGACGCTCTACGTGCCGGTGTCGCAGCTGCACCTGATCAGCCGCTACACCGGCGTCAGCGCCGAGGAGGCGCCGCTGCACAAGCTGGGCAGCCAGCAGTGGGACAAGGCCCGCCGCAAGGCCGCCGAGCAGGTGCGCGACACAGCCGCCGAACTGCTGAACCTGTACGCGATGCGCGCCGCGCGCGAAGGCCTGGCCCACCGCTTCTCGCCGCACGACTACGAGGCCTTCGCCGCCAGCTTCGGCTTCGAGGAGACGCCCGACCAGCGCGCCGCGATCCACGCGGTGATCCAGGACTTGATCAGCCCCAAGCCGATGGATAGGCTGGTCTGCGGCGACGTCGGCTTCGGCAAGACCGAGGTCGCGCTGCGCGCCGCCTTCGTGGCGGTGCACGGCGGCAAGCAGGTGGCGCTGCTGGCGCCGACCACGCTGCTGGCCGAGCAGCACTACCAGACCCTGGCGGACCGCTTCGGCAAGTGGCCGGTGAAGGTGGCCGAGCTGTCGCGCTTTCGCACCGCCAAGGAGGTGCAGGCGGCGCTGGACGGCATCGCCGCCGGCACGGTGGACATCGTCGTCGGCACCCACAAGCTGCTGAGCAAGGACGTGCGCTTCAAGCGCCTGGGCCTGCTGATCATCGACGAGGAACACCGCTTCGGCGTGCGCCACAAGGAGGCGATCAAGGCCATGCGCGCCGAGGTGGACGTGCTGACGCTGACCGCCACGCCGATCCCGCGCACGCTGGGCATGGCGCTCGAAGGCCTGCGCGACCTGAGCGTGATCGCCACCGCGCCGCAACGCCGGCTGGCGATCAAGACCTTCGTGCGCAACGAGGGCAACGGCACCATCCGCGAGGCGGTGCTGCGCGAGCTGAAGCGCGGCGGTCAGGTCTACTTCCTGCACAACGAAGTCGAGACCATCGAGAACCGGCGCCAGAAGCTGCAAGAGCTGCTGCCCGAGGCCCGCATCGCCGTGGCCCACGGCCAGATGCCCGAGCGCGAGCTGGAGCGGGTGATGCGCGACTTCGTCGCCCAGCGCCACAACCTGCTGCTGTGCTCGACCATCATCGAGACTGGCATCGACGTGCCCTCGGCCAACACCATTGTCATCAGCCGCGCCGACAAGTTCGGCCTGGCGCAGCTGCACCAGCTGCGCGGCCGCGTCGGCCGCAGCCACCACCAGGCCTACGCCTACCTGCTGGTGCCGGACGTTGAGGGCCTGACCAAGCAGGCCGCCCAGCGGCTGGAGGCCATCCAGGAAATGGAAGAGCTGGGCTCGGGCTTCTACCTCGCCATGCACGACCTGGAGATCCGCGGCGCCGGCGAGGTGCTGGGCGACAACCAGAGCGGCAACATGATGGAGGTCGGCTTTCAGCTCTACAACGACATGCTGAGCGAGGCCGTTCGTGCGTTGAAGAACGGCCAGGAGCCGGACCTGCTCTCACCCACCAGCGGCGTCTTCGGCAGCACCACCGAGATCAACCTGCACGCCCCCGCCCTGCTGCCCGACGCCTACTGCGGCGACGTGCACATGCGGTTGAACCTGTACAAGCGCCTGGCCAGCGCCGAGCGGGCTGAAGCCCTGGATGCGCTGCTCGAAGAGGTGACCGACCGGTTCGGCAAGCTGCCGCCGCAAGGCCAGACACTCTTTGACACCCACCGCCTGCGCATCCTGGCCAAGCCCTACGGCGTGCAGAAGATCGATGCCGGCCCCCGCCTGATGAACATCACCTTCCGCCCCAACCCGCCGATCGACGCGATGCGCATCATTGAGCTGGTGCAGAAGAACCGCCACATCAAGCTGGCCGGCAACGACAAGCTGCGCATCGAGCGCGAGATCGCCGAGCCGCGCGACCGCGCCCAGTTCATCCGCGACACGCTGCGCGCGCTGGGGCAGCCGGCGCCACGAAACGCATGACGATCCGCAAAAAGTTGAGGCGCGGCAAGGACTTGGCGAGCATGCATCGCGGCGACGGCGCCTAAAATCGCGACTTCGAAGAGGACGGTCAGCGCCCTGGCACGGTGCCGGGTGACACGAGGGCCGCATGGGGGGATCATGAAACACGAAGGATGGCTGCGCCTCGGCGCGGCGGCGCTGGCCTGTGCGCTCACGGCTTGTGGTGGCGGCGGCGGCGGCGACAACCTGAGCGTCACGGCCGACCGGACTGCCTTGACCGTGGCCGGCGTCAACGGCTCTTCCATGACCAGCGTGCCCGTGACGTTCACGCTTCGCGGGGGCGAAGGCACCTACTACGGCATGGCCGAATCGGACAGCGACGAGATCAGTGCCTCCTTCATGCCTGACTGGGACAACACCGCCGTGGTCTCCATCTGGCCAGCCAAGCCGTTGGACATCGGCACTCGAAGAACCGGCCAAGTCACCTTCAAGTTGTGCAGCGATGAACACTGCCAGCACCCAGTGTGGAGCCAGAAGCTTCCGTACACGATGACGATGTACCAGGTCGATACATCGCCCATCACGATTGCGGGCAATGAGGGGGCGGCAGCCGTTCCCGTTTCTCGGACCATCGTGCCGGCTGACCCAGGCAAAGAGCTGGTGTTCGGTAGCAGCGAAGAATTCATGACTGTGGACCATTCGGCCGGCGATATGGTGACCTTCACGGCTTCCGCGGTCGGGCTGTCGAAGGGCATCTACAGCGCCGAAGTTCAGATCGGCATCCAGCCAGACCAGGACGTGTCGCCTTCTTACGGTGGATATCTCTACACGTTGTTCACCGTGGGGGACGGGATCGTCGCGCCTGCCATCGGCGCCATCGATGTGGTGGCGACTTCCACCGTTGACAGCCTGTCGGGTCAGGCGCCGATCCAGTTCGCGGGCACCCAATCTCCGGCCTGGACAGCGCAGAGCGACAGTGCCTGGCTGGTGCTCGACACGGCCGCCGGATCAAGCCCGGGCAGCCTCCGGTTCCATGTCGACCGCGCCAAGGTCAGCGCCATGCCCAACTGGACGTCCAGCACGGCGAACATCACCCTCAGCGCCGCCGGCCTCAGCGACACCATCGTCCCGGTCACCCTGAACAAGAGCCTTGCCGAAGTGACCATGGCCACGCCAGGCTCGCTGCTGCCGGGCCAAGCTTCGACGGTGCGTGTCCGCGGACGAGGCCTGACCCAATTGTCTGGCGCCGGTGGTTTTGTCCTCGGCGGCACCCAACCGACCGGCGTGACCATCGAATCGGACAGTTCCGCCGTGCTGGAGTTGCCTGCGCTTGCCGAGGGCAAAGCTGTCATCTCGACCACCAATGCGCTGGGCGAGTCGAACATCTCATCGGTGGCCGTCGGCGTGATTCCTGCCGGAACCTTCGTCTCCGGCTCCGTCGCCCACAGTGGCCTCAAGCGTGCCGCGGTGTTCGACCCGACGCGCCGAGCGATCTTCGCCACCGACATGACCCAGAACGCGCTGGTGCGCTATCAATGGTCGAACGGTCAATGGACGGTCACTGCCCTGCCCATCGCCGCAATCGGCACCCTGGTCCTGTCGCCGGACCGCCAATCCGTCTACGTTGTTTCCGGAGCGCGCCTGGTGGCGGTCAATCCGGACACGATGAAAACCCGAGCCGCGTTCGACGCCCCCGAAGATCTGACCGGAGGGCGCTACTTCACCAAGCCGGCGCCCGTCAGCAGCGACCTGCGCGCCTGGTTCGGCGGCGACCAGTGGACGGAGATGATCTACTTCGATCTCACGACCGAGACCTTTGCCGAGCAGTCCGTGGGTGACCTGGGGCCCAATGGCTTCCTGCATTCGCCTTCTTACTTCGCGCCGGCCGATGGTTCGGCGGTGATGATCGTCAACTCGGGCGTCAATCCCCCATTCGACAACCTGTGGTACACGAGTGCCGGTCGTGCGCTGACGGCGCCGAGCGGCGAACCCAAAGGTAGCTACATGGCCAGCTTTGGCGACAGCGCTGCGACGGTACTGCTCGACGGCGAATCGCTCTATCGCACGTCCGACTTCTCGCTGCTGGGCTTGGCCACCGTGTCGAACCAAGGCGGGTACGTCGCCGGAAACGCGCTGCTTTCGCCCGATGGGCGCCGCATCTACCGGCAGGTGCTCGATGGCACGGGCAAAGTTCACCACATCACGGCATATGACGCTACGCGAACGGTGACTGGCGGATCGTCCTTCGTAGAACTCGGCACGATCGCGTTGCCGGTGCAGGCGTCCGAATGCAGCCCCTGGGACTATTTGTGTGACGCCCAGGGTCGTCTCGTCATCGACCCCACCGGAACCACGCTGTTTTGGGTCGGGGACGCGAAGTTGGTCGTGGTTCCGATTCCGGAAGGCCTGTCTGGCGTCTCGGCATCGACAATCGGGCGGGTTGGTGCAACATCTCGCCTCCGCAAGGCAGCCAGCGCGGCCACGGTTCACTGAGGCAACAACGGCGCGGCGGCCAGGCGCCGTTCCGATCCATCTTTCCAGCGACCGGCCACGCCGTGGGCCTGGGACCCGCCATGTGTCGAAATCGGCCAAGTCTGGTCGTCGTGAGAAGACAAGCCAATGTCTCTAACCCGACGCAAGGAGCATGACATGCGATTCATGGTGCTGGTCAAGGCCACGGCCGAAAGCGAAGCGGGCGTGATGCCTAGCCAAGAGTTGTTTGCCGCGATGGGCGCCTTCAACGAAGCGCTGGTCAAGGCCGGCGTGATGCAAGGCGGCGACGGGCTCAAGCCCAGCTCGCAAGGTGTGCGCGTGCATTTCTCGGGCGACAAGCGCAGCGTCGTCGACGGCCCGTTCGCCGAGACCAAGGAGTTGGTGGCCGGCTACTGGATCTGGAACTGCGCTTCGCTGCAGGAAGCCATCGAGTGGGTCAAGAAATGCCCGAACCCGATGCTGTCCGACTCGGACATCGAGATCCGCCCCTTCTACGAGGCCGAGGACTTCGGCGAGGCCTTCACGCCCGAGTTGCGCGAGCAGGAAGAGCGCCTGCGCGGGCAGATCGCCGGGTAGCCCTGACCGTCCGGCGACGCGCCATCAGCCCTGGGCAATATCCAGGGCGCCCCCCAGTTGCTCGACCAGGTCCAGCAGTTGGTCGTTGAGTTCGCGCGCCAGCAGCACCATCCGGTCCAGTTGCCCCGAGGAATGAGCGGCCCTCAGTTCGCGTTCGAACGCCGTGAGGTCCTGCTCGAGCTGGGCCGCCCCCACGGTGGCGCAGGCTCCGCGCAGAGAGTGACAGGCGGCCCCCCAACTCGCAAAGATATCGCCTGACGTCGAGGACAGCAGGTCGGGCGCCCCATCGCGATAGGTCCGCACGAAGCTGCGCAGCAGACGTTCGAGAGAGGCCGTGCGCCCGCCGACATTGCGCAGCGCCTTGGCCACATCGAAGCCATCCACGGCAGCCAGTCTCACCTCCAGCGGCGGCGCTTCGTCGGTCTGCAGGGGTGCCGGGCGGCTGACCTCGCGCCAGCCATCGGCTGCACTTGCGGCGTTTGGCAGCCAACGCAGCAGGGTCGCGTAGAGCAAGGCCGGATCCACTGGCTTGCCTACATGGTCGTTCATGCCCGCGTCCAGGCAGGCAGCCCGGTCTTCGCCGAAAGCGTTCGCCGTCATCGCGATGATCGGCAGGCCCTGCCCGGCGAAACCGCGGATGGCGCGCGTGGCACTCAAGCCGTCCATTTCTGGCATCTGCACGTCCATCAGGATCAGGTCGAAGCGACCCTGACGTGCCCGCTCGACGGCCCGTTCGCCGTCGGAGGCGACCTCGACCACGAGGCCGACCGAGCTCAGCAGCTCGCTCGCCACCTCCTGGTTCACCAGGTTGTCCTCTGCCAGAAGGATCTTCTGCCCAGCATGCTTCTGGCGCAGCTCTCGCTCGGCTTCGCCCTCACGCATCGGCGTGGTGGGCGCTTCCGGATCGCGCCCCTGCAGCACGCGCGCCAGCGTGTCGTTCAAGGCCGAGGGGGTGACCGGCTTGATAAGCACCGCGTCGAACCTCGCCTCCCTTGCCTGACGCCACATGCTCGGGTCGTTGAAGGCCGTGACCAGGATGCAGGGAGGCATCCCCTGTTGGAGGATGCGTCTGAGCTCGTCGAGTGTCGCCACTCCATCCTTGGGGTCCATGCGCCAGTCGATGAGCACCACGTCGAACGCCCGACCGAGCGCCAGATTCTCTCGGACGCGTTGGATGGCCCCCTCGCCGCTGAGCTGCGCCTCGACCTCCAATCCCAGCACCGTCAGGGTCTCGGCGATCGCATCCAGTGCTACCGGCAGGTCGTCCACCACCAGTGCCCGCATGCCCCTGAGCAACCAGCCACCAAGCGCCCGGCGTGCCTCGCCTGCCCGATGCACCCAGCCGGTGAACCAGAAGCTGCTGCCTTGACCGGGTTGACTCTCCAGCCCCGCCTCGCCGTCCATCAGCACGGCAATGTGCCGTGTCAGGGCCAGGCCCAGGCCAGTTCCGCCATGCTTGCGTGTCGTCGAGGCATCTGCCTGCTCGAACGCGTTGAACAAGACCCCCTGGCGGTCCAGCGGAATGCCGATGCCGGAGTCGCGGACCTCGAAGCGCAACTGCAGCCGTTCGCCGTCCTCGGCCAGCAGCTCGCCGCGCAGTCGGATCCAGCCTTGCTCGGTGAACTTCACCGCATTGGCCAGCAGGTTGATCAGCGACTGGGCCAGCCGCTTCGGGTCGCCCCGCAGCCGGTCAGGCATGTGGTCGATGTCGAGGATCAGTTCCAGGCCCTTGGCAGTCGCCGCCTCACTGACCATCTCGAGCACGCCCGACAGCAACTCGTCGCGCGAGAACTCCACACTGTCCAGCACCATCTTGCCGGCCTCGATCTTGGACAGGTCGAGGATGTCGTTGATCACCTGCAGAAGGTGCCTGGCGGCGGCATCCACCTTGCGCAGCCGATCGCGCTGCAAGGCATCCTTCGTGTCGCGCGTCATCAGATGCGTCAGGCCGATGATCGCGTTCATCGGCGTGCGGATCTCATGGCTCATGTTGGCCAGGAACGCGCTCTTGGACCGGTTGGCCACCTCGGCGGCGTCCTTGGCCTCCACCAAGGCCGCCGTGCGCTGCGCCACGAGTTCTTCCAGGTGCTCGCGGTGCTCGCGTAATTGCTCTTCGACCCGCTTGCGCTCGACAGCGGCCCGCGCCACGCTGATGCCCAGCGCCAGGTCGCGCGAGGCCTCGGTGAGCACCTCGATCACGCCCGGGTCGAAGACATCCGGCTCGGCGGCACAGATGTTGAGGATCCCGATCACCTGCTCGCTCAACCGAACCGGCAGCGTCAAGGTCGCCCGGCACCCGCGGGCGAGCGCACCCTGGCGCCAGACCGCGTCCTCCTGCCCGTCGTGCGTGCTGCTCCAAACCTGCAGTTCGCCCCGGCGGATGGCGCGCCCGACAGGCCCGATCCCGGTGTCCGACTCGTCCCAGGTGACGTGCAAGCCATCCAGCAGCCCCGGCTCCGCACCGCAATAGGCCATCAGGGCCACCCGCTTGTCGCTTTGGGCATAGCCGACCCAGGCGATGCGGAAGCCGCCGGCGTCCACGATGGCCCGGCACATCTGGTCCAGCAGGGCCTGCTCATCGTGCCCCTGCAGCAGTGTCCGGTTCCCGGCCGACAGGACACGGAGCGCGCGGTTGGCAAAGTCCAGCCGGTTCTCGCGGTCTTCGATGGCGTCGGCCAACTCGTCCAAAGTCTGCGCCAGCGTCCCGACCTCGTCGAGCGATTGGGGCAGGCCGCTGCGGGCCTGTCGGTCGCCCGCCTTGAAGCGCTCGGCGGCCAATGCCAGCGTCGTGATGGGACGCAGCACCCAGCGGTTGACCACCGCAAGCAAGCCCACGGCGCTGCCGATCAGCACCAGTAACAAGGCAGCAAAGCTGACAAGCGCCTCCCGTTCGGCCTTGGACTGGATGGCCTCGACGGGGATGGACAACAGCAGCTTGTACCGGCTGCTCTCGCTGCCCGACAGCAAGGGGACGAAGGCGATCAGTCGAGGGGTCCCCAACCGGTCTACCTCCTCCAGCGTGCCGGACGGCTGGTTGGCGGCTGCCTGCCAGACGGCAGGTCGCTGGATCGTCGTCCCGGTCCACTTCTCCGGGTCGGGGAAACGCGCCACCAGGGTTCCCTTGCCGTCCAGCACCGACAGCCGGGCGCCTTGCTGCAGCTTGGTGCCGGCCATCGTCTTCTCCATCCATTCCAGGCTGATCCCCAGGTAGTAGATGCCCGAGATCCCGCCGCTGGGCTCGCGTTTGACCTTGCTGAACGTGATGCCTGGCTTGCCGACGATGCGGCTGACCACCACGTCGCCCACGACGAGGCCATTCGACGCCAAGGTCCGCTTGAACCACTCGCGGTCGGCCAGGTTCACCGAGGCCTTGGCCACGACGCCGGAGCAGGCGATCTCGCCGGTCGCGCGGGCGACCCCCACCTGCACGTAGTCAGGCTCGCGCGCCAACACTTGGGCCAGGGGCGCATTGCAGTCGTCCGCCAGGGACGCCACATCCAACCCTGGGTTCAGCATCAGGCTGTTCAGGGTGGCGTCAGCGCGCTCGAGCAGCGCATCCTGTCGAGCGGCGATGAAGCGAGCTTCGGCCAGCAGGTCCAACTGGGCCTCTTCGACACCGCGTTGGCGATCGATCACGAGGTGGCGGGCCAACAAGGCCCCAAGGGCCAGAAACGCCGCCAGCAACAGCATGACCAGGCGCCCGCGCAAACCCAGGCGGCCGCGAAATCTCATGACGAGAGCCGCTGACAAGGCGGCAGGGCTCCGAATGGTTTGTTGGAGAGCACGGTGATCTTGAATCGGAACGTCCTCATTCTTGTGTCAACGCAGATTCAGGGCTAGGCGAGACCCTTCTCGCAGAGGGGGGGCTCACACTGCGTGCGTTCCCCTGCCCCGCTCCTTGGCGCGATACAACATCGCGTCTGCCCGTTGGATCATTCCTCGCCAGCCTAGCAGCGGGTCAGCACCGAAGGCCACACCAACGCTGGCCCCGATCTGCACACGCAGGCGATCGACATCGAAGGGTTCCGCCACCGCGGCCACCACCTTCCCGGCCACATGGTCGGCATGGGCCTGTGTTCCCACGTCTAGCAGCAGGACCGCGAACTCGTCACCGCCCAACCGCGCTACTGCGTCGGTCGGCCGGACCAGCCCCCCAAGACGTTGCGCCACCATTTGGAGCAGCCGGTCGCCGACCAGATGACCGTGGGCATCGTTGACTGGCTTGAAATGGTCCAGGTCGATGTAGAGAAGGCCCAAGGTCGGCCCGCGGCCTTCCTGGGTCAGGCGGTCGATGCAAAGCTCGAAGCCCGCGCGGTTCAGCAGCCCGGTCAATGGGTCTCGCTGCGACAGTTCAGTCAGCCTGTCCTTTTCGCGGCGCTGGCGGGTGACGTCTTGCGAGATGCCGACGAAGCCGTCCACTTCACCACCGCTCAGGCGCAGCGGAATGCAGGTCAGCTCCAGCCAGGTGGTGCCGTCGAGCCCGGGGTAGTCGAGTGCGAAGGTCACGCTCTCGCCGGCCAGCGCCCGCGCCATGAACGGCCGCCGGCGCGCCACCTCGTCGGCCCCCAGCACCTCCATCGCGGTGCGGCCGATGATCTGCTCGCGCGGCAGGCCGCAATAGGCCTCGAAGGCGCTGTTGACGAAGCGGTAGCGGCTGTCGGCGCCCACGACGACGACCGTCGCCGGGATGGCCTCGGCCACCAGCCGCAGGATGTCGGCCTGGCGCTGCGCCTCGAGCGCGGCCTCGCGGCCGGCCTGCTCGGCACGTGCGCGGTCGGAGATGTCCAGCCCGGTGTAGAAGTAGCCCTGCACCTGCCCGCTCGGCGCGGCGTCCGGCACGAGCTGCACCTCGAAGCGGCGCGGCACGCCATCGACCGCCTCGTCGTACTCGAAACGCTGCGCCTGCCCCGCCAGCACGGCCTCGATTCGGGCCTTGATCGGCTCGGGCGTCGCGGCCCCCAGCAGCTCTTCGCGGGTGCGGCCCAGGATGTCCTCGCGCTCGCGGCCGAAGCGCTGGCAGTGGGCCTGGTTGACGAAGCGGTAGCGCAGGTCGCGGCCGACGTAAGCGATGCGCAGCGGCAAGCTGTCGGTGATGCTGCGGACGAAGGCCTCGCCGTCCTGCTTCACGCCCGCCGGGCCCGTGTGCTGCGGCGGCGATGGCGGCGCCGGCGGACCGAGGTCACGCGGGTGCTTTGCAGCGGGGCGAGGCATATCGACTCCACCGGCTCCCCGGCGATGCATGAAAAGGGTACGCAGCCAGGCCTTGGCCGCTGCTCATGTTCTGTCTCCAGCCAGTGCAGTGTGCTGTGGACAGCGCATGGGCGGCAAGTTGTGCCGCGACGGAACATGCAGCGCCTAGGGTTACTCCCCCGGTGGTTGCGCAGTGGGCAAAGCCCTAGCGTTCACTGGTGATCGATGGCGTCATGTATGGGGCCTCCTCGCACTCCCCACCCACCCCGCACACCCGGGCGCAAGATCGGGGGACGCACTCGCTGCCCGCGGCGGCGGGCGAGCCGCCGCGGTGCCGGTCCGTCGTGCTCAGGCCGCGTCCAGCACGTCGGCCGCGCCGAGGATGGTCGAGTTCGAAGCCGTCTCGTCGAAGCTGCCGTGCAGGGACGCCAACATCGCGTGGTCCGCCGCCATCTCCATGTACACATAGCTGGCGCGAATGGCCCGGCGCACCTCGTTGATCACGTGCTCCGGCGGCGCGTGGCCGAGCAAGGTGGCGATGATGTCCAGCGCTTCCCACGGGTGGGTATCGTCGTACTCGGCATGCACTCGCAGCCAACGCGACGCCGGCCCGCGGATCTCGGCAGGCAGCGACTCGAAGTAGGTGTTCTTGGAGCAGACGAAGCACGACCACTCGCCGGTCAGGCCCTCGATCGCGAAGTTCGTGGCCGCCATGGCTACCGCCAGCGGCGCCTGGTCGCAGACGTACCAGCACCAGTGGGCCAGTGCCGACATGCCTTCGACCTCTTCGCCATGCTGCAGGTCCCGCAGCGTCAGGCCCGCCGAGCGCGCCCATTCCACCCAGTGCTCGGCGTGCTTTTGCTCGACGCGGATGTTCTGCATCAGGTAGCGGCGGGCCATGTTCTCGCCGTAGCCGTCGCCATGGGCGATCTTCTTCAGGTTCATCGCCATGAAGCGCGGAAAGCGCTCGATCGTCGGCCAGGTGCCGATCAGGAACTGCCGCATCGCCGGCAGCGGCAGCCGCGCGTCGCGCATCAGGGAAAACAGCTCGTGGTCGAGCACGCGCATCTTCTCGCGCGTCGTCTCCCTCACCACGCGCTGCAACCACACCGGGTAGCTGGCGATGTCCTTCAATTCGCCAGTACGGCGGAACTCGTTCGTCATGGGCGCTCTCTCCTTCCTCTATGGGCTGTTTCAACCAACGACACTAGGACTGCAAATGCCCGTCGAAGACGCGCAGCAGCTTACGGAACTCGATGGGTTTGGTGAGATAGGCCTCGAACCCCATGGCCAGGGCCCCTTCGATCTGCTCGGGCAACGCATCGGCCGACAGGGCCACCAGCGGGATGCCGGCGGTCAACGGGTGTTCTTGCAGTTTCTGCGCCAGCTCGAGGCCCGTCATGTCCCCGAGGTGCATGTCCACCAGCATCATGTCGGGCCGGCTTTCGCGGGCCATCTGCAGGGCCTGCGCACCGTTCGGCGCCACCCGCAGTGCCACCGAGGGGCGGAAGGACGCCACCTGGCGCACCAGCTCGACGTTGACCTCGTTGTCTTCGGCGTAGAGCACCTGCAGCGATGCGTCGAGCGTGCCATGCTGGCTGGGCGGCAGAGCCGACAGCGGCGCCGATGCCGCGTCGTCGGATCGCTCCAGCACCAGCGTCGCCACCGTGCCCTGGCCGACGCGGCTGTCGACCCGCAGTTCGCCGTGCATCAGCTCGACCAGGCGGCGCGACAGGAAGAGCCCGATGCCGGTGCCCTCCACACGGGTCTTTTCCGCCCCCAGCCGGTTGAAGGGCTCGAACAGGCGGGCCAGTTGCGCCGGCGCCATGCCGTGCCCCGTGTCCGTCACTGTCAGCACCAGCGCGTCAGGGTGCGCGGCCCAGCTCACCGTGACCGTGCCTTCCGCCCGGTTGTACTTCACCGCGTTGCTCAGCAGGTTGACCAGCACCTGGCGCAACCGCACCCGGTCGGCCACCACATGGACCTCGCCGAACGAGGCCTGCGCATCGCCCGCCACCCGGGGGCCGACGGGCTCGGGGCGCGTCAGGCGCACCCCGGCGTCGTTGGCCAGCGTGGTCACCATCGCGATCGATTCGTCGACCACCGAGGCCAGGTCCACCGACTCCAGCGTCAGCGCCATCTGGCCGGAATCCACGCGCGACACGTCCAGCACGTCGTTGACCAGGGCCAGCAGGTGGGCCCCCGCTCGCTCGATGTGGCGGATGCGCTCCAGCTGCTGGGCCGAAGGCGGCCCGGCTGTGTCCATGCGCAGCAGCTGCGAGAAGCCCAGCACCGCGTTCAGCGGCGTGCGCAGCTCATGGCTCATGCGCGAAAGGAACTCGGTCTTGGCGCGGTTGGAGGCCTCGAGAGCCTCGCGGGCCTGGCGCTCGGCCCGCGCCGCGTGCAGCTCGGTCACGTCGCGCAGCACCACGGTCGTCATCGCCCCCTGGTCGGTGGTCAGGCGCGACAGCGTCGCTTCCACCGGGAAGCTGCTGCCGTCGGCACGCTTGCCCGTCAGCTCGTGCACCGCGCGGTTCGCCGCCGCCGGCTCCGCGGCCGACTTCGTTCCCGGGCCCCGCGAGATGAAGCGGCCCACCGCGGAGCCGATGGCCTGCCGGGCCGAGATGCCAAACATCGATTCGGCGGCGCGATTGAACAGCACCACCTTGTCGTCCGGCCCGGTGCTGATCACGCCGTCGGCCACGTCGTCGACCAGCTTGGCCAGCCGCAGCTCGCCCTGGCGCAGCGCCGCCTGCATGCGCAGGCGCTCGCTGATGTCGAAGAAGGTGACCACCGCGCCGTGCACTTCGCCGTCCTGCCGCAGCGGGTGCGACCAGTACTCGACCGAGAAGCCGCTGCCGTCTCGGCGCAGGAAGACCTCGTCCGTCACATGCCGCTCGCTGCCGACCGGCGCCACGGGCTCGTCCGCCCCCTGGCGGCGGATCATGCGGTGGATGGCCTGGCCCAGCAGGTCGGCCTCGCGCTCGTAGCCCAGCATCAGCAGGGCCGCGCGGTTGATGAACGTGCAGCGCCCCGCCATGTCCACGCCATAGAGGCCCTCGGCCGTGGAATCGAGCAAGCCCTGCAGCGACTGCTGGCGATGCCGCACCTCGTCTTCCACCGCCGCCTGCCGGCGCAGGCTGTACCGGATGAACCACAGGCCGGTGGCCGCCAGCGTCGCCGCCAGCAGCAGGTTGATCCACAGCAGCAGTTGCTGCGCCTGACGCGACCCCACGCCCAACTCGTCGGCGAACTTGCGCTCCAGCGTGGTCATGCGTGCGTTCAGCAGCGGTGCCTGGCGGCGCATCTCGCTCACCGCCACGGCGCCGGTGTCGCCTTGGGCGATGCGCTCATGCGCCGCCTCGACCAGCCTGCGCATCTGTTCGATGACCTCGTCGCCTTCGGTCCAGGTGCGTATCGACGGCGCCATCAGCGGCGTGTGCTGGAACCACAGGAACAGGCGGATCACGCCTGGCACGTCCTCAGGCGGCGTCTGGCTGCCCAGCAGCCCGGCGCGTGCGCCGGCGGTGTCCGGCGGCACCGACTGCATCGCCTCGCGCGCCGCGCGGTCGGCCAGCGGCACGGCCAAGGCCTGGCGGAACCGCTGGTAGTCGTCTTCGAGGTTGTTCTCGGCGTAGGCCAGCAGGTAGATCTGGGCGTCCTTCTGGCCCTTCGAGTACAGGCTTTCGCCCGAGACGAAGGCGCGCACCGCCGACAGCACGTCGATGCTGATGACGGCCACCACCACCTGGATGGCGACGATGCCGACGAAGCCCGCCACCACCGGCCAGGACCGGCGCCGTCTGGGCAAAGCAAAGCTCGCTGGCGTGCGTTGTTGCACGCTGATGGCGGAAGGTGGCAGGGCGAACTCCGTGGAATCGCTTTCACACATGGTAAGCGGTGTCTATGAAATTAGGGGGATGGAAAACCTTCATCGATACGAATGCTCACAAGTTGCTGCAGTGAATTCGTATAGGGCAGCTCATTTCTGCTCAGCGGCGCACAGGCCCTAGGGATACCCCGCTCGACGGTGGCCCCTACAGTGCGTCGGCACCGCGGCCCCTGTCGCCGTGCCCACCGCTGAGAGTTGCCTCATGCCCACACGCATCCCGCGCGCCTTGCTGGCCGCCACCCTGGCGGTGCTGACCTGCACGGGCGCTGCCGCGGCCCCGCGCCTGAACGACACCGGCATCGGCTGGTGCATCGACCCCGACGGCAACTTCATCGACTGCACGGGCACCGGGCAGGATGCCGAGCTGGGCCGCGACGTGACGCAGCCGAGGAACGGCGACGGAAGAGTCGGCTTCCGTTTCACGCGGCTGTGCAACAGCGGCGAGCGCGCCGGCGAAGGCACCTGCCCCGCCAAGCCCAAGCCAGGCGACGCGACGGACGAATGGGGCTGCACGCGCGATGAGGTGACCGGCCTGCTGTGGGAGAACAAGACCCGCTCCGGGCACCGGGCCGGGGACCGCCAATACTCCTTCTACAGCCCGGACTACGACCCCGACGGCCAGTACGGCAGCCCCACCGACCTGACCGGTTACCTGAACAGCGTCAACCAGGCCGGGCTGTGCGGTGCCCATGATTGGCGGGTACCTGCACCGACCGAACTGATCGGCATCGTCGACATGGGCGTGACCATGCTGCCGCCGGTGGACGAGCGCTTCTTCCCGAACACCCCGGCCAACTTCCACTGGGGTGCCGGCCAGGCGCTCGGCTACCAGCTCGAGAAGGAGTTGGCCTGGGGAAGCGACTTTTTCTTCGGCCTGGGCGACATCAGCCCCCAGTTCCGTTCCGGCGCGCGCCCGGTGCGGCTCGTGCGTGACGGCGGCGCCCGCAGCAAGCGCTTCATGGTCTCGCCCGACCAGCAGGAGGTGACCGACAAGCGGACCGGCCTGACCTGGCGCCGCTGCATCGAAGGCAAGACCTTCGACGGCGCGCATTGCACCGGCAACGCGCTCGACCTGAACTGGACCGGCGTGCTGGCTCATGCGCTGCAGCAGGCCCGCGACACCGGCGTCGCCTGGCGCCTGCCCAACTTGAAGGAACTGGCCTCGCTGCTGGACCACGAGCACGTGCCCCACATCGACACCCACGCCTTCCCCGGCGCCCGCAGCGACGTGCTGTGGACCTCGTCGTCCTTCCCCACCGACCCGACGCCGCGCTGCGTCGACTTCATCAACGGCATCACCTTCGCCTGCAGCGCAGGCATCGGCGGCCGCTTCGACTCGCGCCTGGTGCGCGACACCGACTGACCAGGCCTGGCGGATCAGGCCTGGCGAAAGAGCCGGTTGTATTCGAAGGGCCGCACGATGTGGGCCGAGATGCCCCGTGCCAGCGGGTGCAGCGGGTTGACCAGCGTGGCCTGCTCCTCGGGCACGATCACCGAGGGCACGACGAGGATGGGCGACGTGCCCGCACGCAGCCAGTCCGCCCCGATCTGCACGCTCGCGCGGCCGGCGGGGATGGCCGACCAGGTGACCGGCAGGTCGGCCACGTCCAGCGTATCCCGCACGTCCCAGGCCTCGTCCGGCACGTCCAGCCGCACCAGGTAGCGGTTCAGCGGCAGGCCGGTGTCATCGATGTGGGCCGCCGTCTCGAGCACGGCGATGGCGATGGTGGGTGCGGTGTAGAGCGCCGGCTGCCCGTCATCGTTCCAGCGGCCGGGGGACTTGGCTGCGCCGGCGCCGCTCAGGTCGCTGGCAGGGTACTGGCGCGTGTCGGCGGCGATGCGCCACAGGATCACTGATAC
This sequence comes from Burkholderiaceae bacterium, assembly GCA_044226465.1. Classification (GTDB taxonomy): domain Bacteria; phylum Pseudomonadota; class Gammaproteobacteria; order Burkholderiales; family Burkholderiaceae_C; genus Ideonella. The sequence continues at coordinate 24,667 of JBGAGZ010000007.1, forward strand.
GCCCCGCTCTCGATGGCGCCGAGCAGCCGCGCGACCATGTCGAGCCCGGTGGGCGTGTCGATGAGATCGGCCGGCTTGCGGCCGCCCAGCGCCGGCTGGGGCCGCTCGAGCCAGCGGCCCAGCCACTTGGCGCTGTCGAAGTCCTTCGCCTCGGGGGCGGTGGAGTTGTCGACAATGGAGCGCGCAATGCCCAGCAGGCGCACCACGCCGAGCGCGGCGCGGCCGCCGCTGCCACTGAGCAACTCGCCCGCCGCGGCCTTCTTCTCGGCCGTGGCCTTCGGCACGCCGACGATCGAATACAGGCGCGAGGTGGGCATTTCCATGCGGCGCGACAAGTCCTTCAGGAAGACGCCGGAGATGCCGTTGCGCTCGGCCTCGACCAGGTCCATGGGGTTGGCCGCCGAGACACGCGCGACGAAATCGTCCACCCCCTTGCTGGGCTTGTAGACGATCTCGTAGGCGAGGCGGCGGGTGGATTCCGAAGCGTGGCGGGCCATGGTGGGTCAGAAGAGCCGGACGAATGCGTCCAAATATAGACGTATTATAGTCTCACCAAAGACGCCCCGCAACCGGTCGCCAGCCGTGCCGGCTACTGCACGACGAGCGGGCTCGCCCGCCGCGCCCGGTCGCCATGCAGCGACAGCACCGGCTCGTCCACCATCACGCGCAGCGGGTTCAACTGCTGCGCCGCAGCCGCCGGCCGGCCGGCGTACATGGCCTCGTCGAACACCGAGCCGTTCTTGGGCTTGGCCACCGCGAACACCGTGGCCACCTTCGCGCCCAGGAACGACGTGGACAGGTAGTCCCCCACCATGAAGCCCTGGCTGGTGTTGGCCAGGTCGGTCAGCTTCATCGGCCCGGCCAGGGTCACCGGCGCGCTCCAGGTGGCACCGCCGTCATTGGACGACACGAAGCCCACCGACAGCTGGCAGGTGCTCTGGCTGCAGTTGGCCGTGGGGTAGAAGTAGTAGGTCAGCGCGATGCGGGCCGTGGCGCCCGAGGTGTTGCGGTCCACCGCGATGCCGGGAATGAAGTGGTCGACCGTGCTGTTGGCCGCGTCGATCGGGATGCGCACCGGCGACGTCCATGAGGTTCCGTTGGTCGACGTGCTCATCACGATGTCGTTGGACGCGCAGCCCGAGCGGAAGCGGCAGTCGTGCCAAACGACATAGACCTTGCCGGCGCCATCGACCTCGGCCGAAGGCAGCGGCTCGCTGCGCAGGTTGCCGGCGATGCCGTGGTCGCTGATGTTGGCCACCACGGTCGACGCGCCCCAGGACGTGCCCCCGTTGGTCGACTTGTAGGCGAGGATCTGGTCGGCGAAGGCGCTGAGCACCGGCACCACCACGTCGCCCGAGGGCTGCGCCAGCGGCTGCCCGCCCAGGCCGGCCGCGTTGTCGGCGGTGGTCTTCTTGGTGCCCCAAGTCTTGCCACCGTCCGACGAGGTGCTGGTCAGCAGCAGGTCGCCTGCATTGGCGTCGTCCCAGGTGACGTAGCAGTTGCCGTAGTGCGGGCTGGTCTTGGTGTTGTCGCAGGCGACCCAGGTCTTGTCGTAGAAGCCGTTGGTGGTGGACACGATCACCGGCCCGCCCCACGACAGGCCGCCATCGGTCGAACGGCTGACCGCCACGGCCACGCCCGCGCCGCCATTGAGCGGCAGCGAAGCGATCAGCCACGCATCATGCTTGGCATCGTACGCGACCGAAGGATCGGAGACCCGCTGGTAAGGCCCGGCCGGCGTGCTGTTCACCGTCATCGAAGGCAGAAAGCCCTTGACCCACGTCTTGCCCTTGTCCTGCGAGGTGGCCCAGCCGATGTCCGACGACCCCCCGTCGAAGAAACGGCCCGTCTGGAACGCCGAGACCACGGTCTTGCCATAGGCAAAAGTGTCAGGCTCCACCTGGGTGGCGTGCTGGCTGTCGGGGTTGGTGAACGGGTCGGAGCTGACCTTCTTGGCGCCCGCGGCCGACAACGGGCCGGCGGCGAGCAGCGCAATTGCACAGGCACAAACCAAAAGACGCGGCGACGGCATCGAAGTCTCCAGAAGGGTTGTGGTGAAGCGCGGGAGTCTCCTGCCGCGCCAACCCCATGTGAACCCCCTAGAGACCCAACACCCCAGCCAGGTCAACGGAACGAGTACTTGGCCGCGAGGTAGAAGAACCGCCCGCGAGACGAGTAAAGCTCTGCAAAGCCCATCTGGGTGTAGGTATTGCTCGTGCCATTCTGCAGGCTCAGGGGTGGCGTGCGGTCGAGCGCGTTCTTGATGCCCGCGGTGAACTCCCAGCCCGAGAGGCCTGAATACTGGGCCTGCAGGTCCAGTTCCTCGAAGGTGCCGACCCTGCGGTTGCTCGACGCGGCGATCGCATCGGGGAAGGCCTGGTCCGAGTCCCAGAAACCGCCCACCGTTTTCCAGGTGCCCGAGAACGCCCAGTTGGTCAGCTCGGTCTGCGCCTGGAAGGCGTTGCGGAAATACGGCTTGGCGTAAGTGCCCAGGTACTCGGACCAGGGGTCGCCCTTGGCCGCTTTCGAACGGTCCGACGAGTAGTAGGTCAGCAGGTTGCGCAGGTTCACCTTGCCCACCGGCGTGTCGCCCAGGCGCAGCCGCGCGTCCACGTCCACACCCGAGGTTTCGCGCTCGGCGATGTTCTGCAGGTTGGTGTAGATGAAGTAGCGCGGCCCGATCTTGGCCCACAGCCCCTGGGCGATGGCGTCGGTCAGCGTGGGCGAGCTGATCTCGTTCTTCTTGCCGATCTTCCACAGGTCCACGCTGGCGCTGAACATGGACGACGCGTCGAAGATCACGCCGAGGTTGAGGGTCTTGCCCTTCTCGGGTCCCAGGTCGGGGTTCGAGCCATTGACCTGGAAGGCGTTGATCAGGCAGTTGCCCGGCGTGTACTCGACGCCCAGCGCCTCGCAGTCGCTGTCCTTCGTCAACGTGGTGGCGCCCTCTTCCTGCGCGCCGAACAACTGCTTCAACACCGGTGCTCGGAAGCTCTGGGTGTACGACCCGCGGAAGGCCAGGCTGGACGTCGGCGTGTACTTCAGCCCGAGCTTGGGGCTGGTGGCGCTCCACTTCGGGTAGTGGTCGTAGCGCACGGCGAGCTGGCCTTCGAGCGTCTTGAAGATCGGCAGCTGCAGCTCGCCGTAGACGGCGCCCGAGTTGCGCGCCGCGTCCACCGCCGACTGCTGGATGCTGCCGACCACGAGCCCCTGTTGGCTCAGCGGGTCGGGCGTGTCCTTCAGCGTGTCGCGGTAGTAGGCACCGCCCACCGCGTACTTCGACGTGCCGCCGGGCAGCTCGAACAGGTCGCCGCTGACCTGGGCATTGACGGTCTCCAGCACCGATTTGCCCACGCGCTGGGGCGTGACCTTCAGGCTGTCCACCAGCGCCTGGTCGTTGGTGGTCACCGTCGGGTCGATCGAGCCGTCGGACGTGGCCGCGGCCCACAGGTTGGCGTCGAAGAAGTTGCTGTCGCTGTTGGTGACCTTGCTCTCGCCGTGGCTGGCGCTGAGCTTCCAGTCCAGCCCGAAGTTGTAGCCCTCGAAGCCAGCGGCGAAGTTCATGAAGTCCGACTTGCGCCGGGTCGTGCGCGGGCCGCCTTGCATGAAGCGGCCGGCGATGTAGATGGAGTTCGTTCCATTCCCGTCAGCGTCCAGGATCTCGTAGGGGCGCTGTGCCTCGTCGGTGATCGGCACGATGAAGAAGTCCGGCACCGGGTGCGCGAGGAAGGTGTCCTTCGAGGTCGAGAAGATGAACTCGGCGAAGCCCTTGATGTCCGGCGTGACCTGGAACGAACCCAGCGCCAGGCCGCTCAACCGGTCGGCGCCGTTGTAGGCCGTCAGCAGGCTGGCGTTGAAGTCGTAGCGGCAGCGGTTCAGGTCGCCCAGCTGGTCTGGCGGACAGTCGCGGTAGGTCAGGCCGACAAAGCCGCCGGTATTCGGGTCGACCACGTTGCCGTAGGGCGAGAAGCTGCTGCGGCCGTCGACCTCGGCGCCGAAGCGGCGAAAGTCCACCGAGCGCGAGATGTCACGGTCCTTGCGCAGGATCGGGTCGCGCTTGAAGTAGTCCAGCCCGAACAGGATGTTGTAGCGGTCCTTGCCGTAGTCGCCGAAGCCGGCCGACAGACCCAGGCGCTGCTCGGCGCCGTCGCCTCGGCTGCTGACGCCGTAGGACGCGGTGACGTCGATGCCCTGGTAGTCGGACTTGGTGATGAAGTTCACCACGCCGGCCACCGCGTCGGCGCCGTAGATGGCCGAGCCGCCATCCTTCAGGATCTCGATGCGCTCGATCGCGCCCACCGGCAGCGAGTTGATGTCGAACGCGGCGCCGGCACCCGACGAGTCGTACAGCGCGTTGACCGGCAGCCGCCGGCCGTTCAGCAGCACCAGCGTCTCGCTGGACGACAGCCCGCGCAGCGCGATGCTGGCCGTGCCGGACGCCGCGGGCGAATTCGAGGCCAGCTCGCCCTGGTCGAAGATGTCGATCGACGGGATCGAGTGCAGCAGTTCGTTCAGCGACGTGGCCCCGGTGCGCTCGATGTCCTTGCGGGTCAGGATCTCGACCGGCGCCGGGCCCTCGGCATTGGTGCGCTTGATTGCCGAGCCGGTGATCTCGATGCGCTGCACCTCCGGCGTTGCCGTCTGCGCCTGCGCGGCAGGCAGGCCCACCGCCGTGCCGCCGAAGGCACAGGCCAGCCCCGCACACAGCCTGGTTCGTTGAGTGAAGAACATGACACGGCCCTCCATGAGACAAAGTGGTTGAGGAAGGAAATTCACCAGACCCGCACGCGCGCCCGGGGGTCTAGGTAGAGGCGCTGGCCAGGCCGCACGTCGAAGGCCTCGTACCAGGCGTCCAGATTGCGCACGGTGGCGATGCGGTAGCGCTCGGGCGCATGGCCGTCGCTGGCGACCTGCGTGCGCACCGCGTCATCGCGGGCCTTGCCGCGCCAGGCCCGGGCAAAGCCGATGAAGAACTGCCGATCCAGCCGGCGCACGGTGGCCGGGTCGCTGGCCTGGCTGCCCAGCGTGCGGCGGTAGGCGTCGAAGGCCGCGGCCAGGCCGCCCAGGTCGGCGAGGTTCTCGGTCAGCGTAAGCTGGCCATTCACGGCCAGGTCGGGAAACGGGCGGTAGCCGGCGTACTGTGCTACCAGCGGCTCGACGGCCGCCTCGTAGCGCGCCGTGTCGTCAGCCGTCCACCAGCGGCGCATGCGGCCGTCGGGCTCGTAGTCGGCACCCAGCGTGTCGACGAAGTGGCTGAGCTCGTGGCCGACGATGGCACCGATGGCGCCGTAGTTCTCCGCGTCCGATGCGGCGGGGTCGAACTTGGGCGGCTGCAGCAGGGCCGCTGCGAAGTTGTAGCTGTTCTGGTGGAACAGCAGGACCGCGCCGGGCCACTGTGGCGGCACCACCCAGGCCGTGGGGTCCACCGGCCGGCCCAGGCGGGCCAACGCCTCGCGGCGATTCCACTCGGCCACGCGGAGCAGGTTGCCCAGCGCATCGGCCGGGTCCACCACCAGGCCGGACAGGTCTCGCCAGCGCTCGGGGTAGCCGAGGCCGAAATGCACGGTCTTCAGCTTGGCCACGGCCACCGCCTTGCCGGCGGGTGACAGCCACGCCACCCCCTCGACGCGCTGCGTGAAGGCGGCGATGACATTCGCCGCGATGGCTTGCACCTTCGCCTTCTGCTGGGGCGGGAAGTAGCGCTCGGCGTACATCGGGCCCAGGGCGTCGGCCAGGGCCGCCTGCGTGGCGTCCAGCGCCCGCTGTGCGCGCGGCGGGGCGGCGCCGCGCAATGCCAGGGCGGGCTCGGCGAAGGCGTGCGGCAGCACGTCCGCATGGGTGTGCACGAGGCGCACGCGCAGGTAGTCCTGCCAGGCCTGCAGCGGCCGGCCAGCCACCAGGGCCGCCAGGCCCTTCAAGGCACCAGGTTGCCAGGCCACGACGGCGGGCTGCCGCGCCAGGCCCGCGGCGGCGAAGAAGGCGGGCCAGTCCATGCCCGGTGCCAGGCGCGCGAAATCGGCCCGCGTCCACACCTGGTCGGCGTTGCGGTCGTTGGCCGACACCTCGGGCGTGGCGTGGCTTTGCGCGATGGCGGTCTCCAGCGCCACCACGGCGGCGGCGCGCCGGCCCGTGTCGCGCTGCCCGAGCTGCACCAACACCTGTTCGGCATAGGCCTGGTATTGGCCCCGCAACGCCTGCATGGCGGGCTCGGTGCCCAGGTAGTGCTCGCGGCTGGGCAGGCTGAGGCCACCCTGCAGCAGGAAGGCGACGTTTTCCTTTTCGCCATGGTTGCTGGCCTGCACCGCCAGCCCCAGCACGTGGGCCGAGTCGTAGACGCCCAGGTTCAGCGGGTCCACATCGGCGCGCACGGTGCTGCCCAGCAGGCGGGCCAGCCCGGCCTTGCTGCGCACCTGGTCGATGCCGGCCAGCAAGGGCTTCAGCGGCGCGAGGCCGCGGGCTTCGATGGCCGCCTCATCCAGGTAGGCGGCATGAAAGTCGGCCACCTGCCGCGCGGGTGTGCCGGCCGGTGCCGGGCCCGCGCCCTGCACCAGCGACGCGACGCGCAGGCGGGTGGACTCGCCGATCTCGCTGCGCGCGTCCCAGCGCGCCCGGCCGGGCGGGATGTCGTTGGCCTTCAGCCAGGCGCCGTTCGCATAGGCAAAGAAGTCGTCGCCCGGGGCGATGCCCCCGTCCACGCCAGGCTCGTCTTGCGCCTGCACCGCCGGCGCCATGCCGGCCAACAACGCGGCGGTCAGCAGCAGGCAAGTGAGGTGGGCGGGGCGCGGCGGCATGGTGGCTTGGTGGGTGGTCAAGCGGCACGTTATGGAAATCGCCCTGTGCTGTCGCGCCGCTGGCCGACCGGTTTGGATCAATTTCAGACATTCGCCCCTGCGCCCCCTACCGGCCTCTGTGAAACGGGTGCATGCTTGCGGCCAGCCCCTGTCCGAAAATGATCGACGCTGCCCAGCCCATCGACCTGCTGTTCGTGATCGCGCCGCATTCGTTGCTGCAAGACATCGCCGGGCCGGCCGAGGCCTTTCGCCTGGCCAACCTGCGCCGTGCGGAGCGGGGCCTGCCGCCGCGCTACCGGTTGCGCTACTGCGGGCCCATGCCCACCATGACCACCTCGGTGGGGCTGGAGATTTCGAACCTCGAGCCCCTGCCCCAGCGCCTAACCGTTCCGACCTGGGTGCTGCTGGTGGGCCAGCCCTCGGCCCAGCTGCACCACGTGACGCCGGCCATCGCGGTGACCGCGCAGTGGCTGAACCGCACGCTGCACGACGCGCTGCAAGCACCGAACACGCCGCACCGCCTGGTCACCATCTGCTCGGGCACACTGCTGGCGGCACGCGCTGGCCTGCTGGCCCGCCGGCGCTGCACCACCCACCACGACCTGCTGGACAAGCTGCGCGAACTGGCCCGCGACGCCCTGGTCGTCGGCAACCGTGTCTTCGTGGTGGACGGGCCGGTCGCTTCCAGCGCTGGCATCACCGCGGGGCTGGACCTGGCGCTGCACCTGATCGCGCAGGACAGCGGCGAGGCGCTGGCCGCCGGCGTGGGCGAAGACATGGTGGTCTACCTGCGTCGCTCGCCACGCGACCCCGAGTTGTCGCCCTTCCACGATCACCGCCGCCACATGCACGCGGCGGTGCACAAGGTGCAGGACGCGATGTGCGCCGAGCCGGAGCGCGACTGGGACATGGCCGCGCTGGCGGCGCTGGGCCATGTCACCGAGCGCCACCTGCTGCGCCTGTTCATGCAGCACGCCGGCGTGTCGCCGCTGCAGTGCCTGCAGAACATCCGCCTCGAGCGGGCCCGCCAGTCGCTGGAAGGCGGCGCCAGCGTCACGCAGGCCGCCACCGCCGCAGGCTTCCGCTCGGGCCTGCACCTGCGCCGCGCGTGGAGCCGCCAATACGGCGGGTCGCCAAGGGATGCGGTGCGGGTCGGCGAGCCCGTGCCGGCGGCGGCAAGCCTGCACGATTGACATTTCGCAAGACACCCCGGCCGCGATGGCCTAGTGTGCATGCCCATGGTCGGCTGAAGTGCCATTCCGGCCCTGGCTTGGCCAAGGGAGAACGCCATGAACCTGCCCCATCGCCCGGCAGCCTCGCGGGTCGTCACGGCTTCCACATGCCGCCGGTTTCGCCCCGTGCTGGCGCTGGCCGTGGCCGCCCTCTCGTCCTGGGCGCCTACCTGCAACGCCGGCATCGACGACGGCCTGATGGCGCACTGGACGCTCGACGGCCATGCCCTGGACAGCAGCCCGAACGGCAACCATGGGACCGTGCACGGGGGCGTCGCACCCACCCGCGACCGCAATGGCCGCGAAGGCATGGCGCTGGCATTCGACGGTGTCGATGGCTACATCAGCATCCCGGATTCGCCGACCTTGCACTCTCCGAGCCAACGCACGGTGTCGCTGTGGTTCCGTTTCGACGGCGGGCATGTCGGCGGCGACGGGAACGTGGCGCTGTTCTACCAGGGCGCCCAGGCCAGGCAGGGTTGCGAAACACAGCGCGAGCTGTCGGTCTGGCTGTACCCGAAGCCGTACTACGTGCAGAGCATCTCCGCCGGCGACGGCGGCTGCCAGTTCCTGGAAGGCACACAGGTCGCCAAGGACGGGGGCTGGCACCAGGTCACGACCGTGATCGATCGGTCGGTGGGCCACGCGATGACGATCTATGTCGATGGCGAGCCAACCGTTTCCAACCCCGACCCCTACGGCAGCTTCAACACCTCGGCCGAGGAACTGCGCCTGGGTTGGACGCAGGAAGCCCCGTACCGGCCTTTCCACGGCGCGCTGGACGATGTCCGCCTCTACGACCGCGCCCTGTCCGACGCGGAAGTGAAGCAGCTCTACGATGCCAGCCGGGAGATCAGCGGCACGGCCACCGGCCTGGCGCCCTTCCGGGTCCGGTGCGAGAACAGAACGACAGGGCAAGCCGTGGACGCCGGGCGCAGCCGCTCGGCCTGGAACTGCGAAGCCGCGGGCCTGGCAGTCGCCAGCGGCGACACCATCGCCGTGCGCCTGCAGGGGACCTACGCGTCGAACGTTGCCGGCCTGGCGGCCGGGTTCGTGCAGTTCGGCGTCACGTGCGTCAACCGCACGACGGGCCAATCGGTCAACGTCCGCCATGGCCACGGGCCATGGGACTGCGGCGCCGCCGGCCTCGTCGCGTCGCCGGGCGACGATGTCGCCGCGCACGTCCACGGCCTTGCGCCTTGACCGGCCTGCTGGCGCGCGGGTCCGGCTTGCCTGACCCGCTTAGGCGAGAAACTGCTCGATCAGGCGGACGTCTTCTGCGCTGACGTCCTTCAGCTCCAGGCCCACCTTGAACCCGTGGGCCGGGCTGCCCATGCCATGCACGACCAGCGCATGCAGGCGCAGTGTGTGGCCACGGCCACCGACCGGCAGGGTGAGCACGACATGGCACTCGGCCTTGGTGGGCAAGGCCTCGTCGACCTCGATCGCCAGGCCTCGCACGCCGATGTCGATGGTGCGGGCCGTCAGCTGCTTGCCAGACACCACCAAACCGGCCGGGACGCGCAAGGGTTTGCGCATGCCCCTGCGCCGGTCCAGCGCGTCCGCGATGGCGGCCTTGATCTCTTCGCGCTTGTCGTCTGTCATCGGGTCGCTCGTTCCATTCGCCTGTTGAATCGCCGCGCGGACGATGCCCGCCGCCGAACCCCTCGCGGCAATACTATTCCAACTGGCGTGACCCGATCGCCCTGCAGGCCGTGCCAAGGCCCGCTGCACGCTGGCCTGTGCGGCGCATTCAGCGGAAGAACTGTGCCGCGAACTGACCCCGCGGGCCGATGCACATGCCGGTGAAGCTGCGCATGTCCGGCGCGCCTTGCATGTTGCACACCAGGTTGCCGAGGAACATGCCGTTCATCTGCAGTGTCATCTGCAGGCGCAGCATGTTGCCTTCCAATTCGCCGGCGCCGTTGCCGATGCTCTGGCCGTTGGCCTCGGCGCTGAATCGCACCTCGAGCCCGCTCTGCTGGAAGTGGTAGGTCTCGCCGCTGGACGTGCGCCACAGGCCGGCCAGGTTCGGCAGCGTGGGCTCGGCGGGTGCCAAGGCCACGGGCGCCGGGTCGACCTGGCGGGTTGCGGCCGGCGCTGGAAGCTCGGCGTTTGTCACGGTAGCGACGGCCGGCGTAGCGGCCACCTGGCGGACCGAGCTCGTGGCCGCGGTGATGCCGTCGTCACGGGCCGGGCCAGTCTCGCGCTCGCTCAGCACTGCACCCAGCACCAGCAAGGCGCCCGCGCCCAGGCCGATGCCCAGGAACAGCGGCTTGCGGCTGCCGCCGCGCGCAGCCGGCGGCGCGGGCGTCGGTGAGGATGGGGCCTGGGCCGGGGCCGGGCCCACTCGCTTCAGGCCGGGCACGCGGGCGAGCTTGTCGATCAGCACCTGCACGTCGCCGCGCCAGCGGGTGTCGGACAACTCGAACTGCTGGCGATTGGCCAACTCCTGCAGGTTGGCCGGCAATTGCTCGGCCCGCGGCAGCGCGGCGGATTCGAGCAGCACCGGCACCACCGGGATGCCACGCTGCAGGGCGGTGGCGATCTCCTGCCGTGTCCAGTCGGCCGCATGGTCCAGGCGGCGATGGCCGGCGTCGTCGCGTGCGTCCAGCCACTGCGGCCCTATCAGCACCAGCATCACCACGCACGAGCCGAGGGCGCGTTCCAGCGCCTGCTCGAAGTTGACGCCAAGGTCGATGCCCTCGATGTCGCGAAAGATGTTGGCCTCGCCGAAGGCGGCGCCCAGTTCGTCCGCCAGCCGGCCGGCGGCATGGCGCGAGTCCGCCCGCCGATAGCTGATGAAGATGCCGCCGCTCATGGGTTGCTTGCCTTGCCGGCACGACAATGGCGACTGCCATACTTCGGCCGGCCCGTGAAGTCTAGCCACTTCGCCTCGCTCGACAAACCGACATCCTGGGGATGCAAGCCCCCTTGCCCAGACGACATGCCCGACGCCCCGACCGCCACGGAATTCGCCCCCGGCCTGTTCACCCGCGGCTTCACGCCCCCGCTGGCGCTGGCCGACTTCCGCCTCGTGGCCTTCGACATGGACTCGACGCTGATCGACATCGAGTGCGTGGACGAGATCGCCGCCGCCGCGGGCCGCAAGGCCGAGGTGGCCGCCATCACCGAGGCCGCGATGCGCGGCGAGATCAGCGACTACAAGGACAGCCTGCGCCGCCGGGTGGCGCTGCTCGCAGGGGTCGAGCTGTCGGCGCTGCACGAGGTCTACGCCCGGCGGCTGCGGCTGAGCCCCGGCGTCGAGGCCTTCGTGCTGGCCTGCCGCTCGGCCGGCCTCAAGACCTTGCTGGTCTCGGGTGGCTTCACCTATTTCAGCGACAAGGTGCGTCAGCGCCTGCAGCTGGACTTTGCCCGCGCCAACGTGCTGGACGTGGCCGACGGCAAGCTCACCGGACGCATGGTCGACCGGCCCTGGGGCGACATCGTCGACGGCGCAGAGAAGCGCCGCGTGCTGCTCGAGGTGTGCGAGCTGATGGGCATTGCGCCTACCCAGGCCATCGCCGTGGGCGACGGTGCCAACGACCTGCCGATGATGGGCGTGGCCGGCCTGTCGATCGCCTTCCATGGCAAGCCGGCCGTGCGCGAGCAGGCCATGCTGTCGATCGAGCAAGGCGGCATGGACCGGGCGCTGGAAGTGCTGCGCTGACGCCGGCGCCGGGCCCGCGGCCGTCGCGGCTGACCCGGCTTCGTCAGGCTGCGGGCCGATTCGTCGCGCGGCGGCCCGCTGCGCGGCCGGCGGGCAGACAATCCGCCGCATGCCGACGCACCGCCCTTCCGATCCTGCCCTGACGCCCTCTGCAAGCGCCTTTGGCCAGCTGGTCAACCTGCGGGTCGTCGCAGCGCTGTTCTACCTGGCCTTCGTGCTGGCGCTGTCGCGCTCGATCGCCTGGTTCCCCGAGAGCCAGGACGCGTTTTCCTGGGCTGCCAGCCTGGCGTTGTTCACCCGGCAGTGCTTCATCAGCGGCTGCAGCATCCTGCTGCTGGCCGCGGTCACCGAGCTGGCGCTGGCACGCTGGCCGCTGGCGCCCCGCCCTGCCCTGCTTGCGCGCGGGGCGGCCATCGGCACGGGGGCCACGCTGGGCGCCTTCCTGCGCTACCTGGTCTTCTACTACCCTGCCTACCAGAAGCCTTTCGAATGGTCATGGTTCGCCTACACGGTGGGGCTGTGGCTGCTGCTGGGCTGCTTCGGCCATGCGCTGTTGAGGCTGGCCGCCGCCGACCGCCTGGCCCGCGCCCGGCTGGCCGAGGCCGCGCGCGAGCGTGAGTGGCTGGCCGCGCAGCAGTTGCAGGCCGAAATGTCAGCGCTGCAGGCACAGATCGAGCCTCATTTCCTGTTCAACACCCTGGCCAACGTCAAGCGCCTGTACGAGGTGGCGCCGCACCGCGGGCGCGACATGCTGGTCAGCCTGGTGGCCTACCTGCGCGCCGCCCTGCCCAGCATGCGCACCCACGAGTCGCGCCTGGGCGACGAGCTGGAACGGGTGCGGCACTACCTGGAGATCTTGCGCATGCGCATGGGCGAGCGGTTGCGTTTCGAGATCGACACGCCGCTCGAGTTGCGCGACGCCCTCGTGCCGCCGCTGGTGCTGCCCACCCTGGTGGAAAACGCGATCCAGCACGGCCTATCGCCACTGCCCGAGGGCGGCTCGGTGCGGATCAGCGCGTGCGTGGCGGCCGACGGGCGGCTGGACGTGGAAGTGCGCGACGACGGCCGCGGCTTCGTGGGCAGCGGCGGCAGCGGTGTCGGCCTGGCCAACACCCGGGCGCGGCTGGCGGGCCTGTATGGCGCCAGTGCCAGCCTGAGCCTGGAAGCCGGCGAGCCGCGGGGTGTGGTGGCGCGTGTGTGCCTGCCGCTGCGCCTGGCCCAGCCTGCGGCACCGGCCGACGACGCGCCCGCGCCGGCCGAGGCGCTGGCATGACGGCCTGGCCCGCGCCCGCGCCGGCCCTGGGGGGTGCCTCGCGCGCCCTGCGCCACCTGCTCGACGCCTGGCGCTCGGTCACACGCCGCGAGTTGGCCGCTTTCGCGGCGCTGGGCTGGCTCTTCGGCGTGGTGGACCTGAGCGCGTTGACCGAGGTGCAGCCCGCGCAGCAGACCTGGGCCCTGTTCTGGCGGCTGCTGATGTCGCCGGTGATCAGCGCCCTGGTGCTGATGCTGGCCTGGCTGCCGGCCGACCGCACGCCCATGGACAGCCCCCGCCGCGTGGCCAGCCTGGGCTGGGCCTGCGTGGTGGGCTCGGCCGCCGCGGTGGGCGCCATGTGGGCGGCGATCGACCTGTTCGGCTGGCCCACGCTGTGGGAGCTGTGCGAGCCCAAGTGCAAGACGCCGATGCCCGCCGGCCTGCTGTTCGTGGGCGACTTCCTCAGTGTGCTGCTGCCCGGAGGCATGGCGGTGGGCGTGCTGGAGCTGTGGCGCCGCCATCGCCGCGCCGAGACCGACCTGCAGGCCGCGCTGCACGAGCACGACGTGCTGGCCCGCCGCGCGATGGCAGCCCGCCTGGCGGCGCTGCAGGCCCAGGTCGAGCCGCAGTTCCTGTTCGACGTTCTGGTCGACATCGAGCAGCAGTACGCGGGCGAGCTGTCCGCCGACGCGGCGGCCCAGTTGGAACGCCTGATCAACCACCTGCGCGTGGCGCTTCCGCGCTTGCGCGACAACAACGCCACCACGCTGGAAGCCGAGGCCGCGCTGCTGGGCAGCTACCTGGCCCTGTGGCAGGGCCTGCACCGCCAGACCATGCCGCTGGGCACCGACTGGCCGGTCGAACTGAAGGGCGAGCGCATGCCGGCCATGCTGCTGCTGCCCCTGCTGCAGCGTGCGTTGCGCCTGGCCGAGCCCTGGCCGCACGCCGTGTGCCTGAAGGCCCGCCGCACGGCTGGCCGGCTGCGGGTCGAGCTGCGCGTGGGCCAGCCTGGGCTTTGCGGCGACGACGCCGAGCTGGCCGCGCAACGCGAGCGCCTGCAGGTGCTGGTGGGCGACGATGCCCGCCTGCTCTGCGAGAGCCAGGCCAACGCCACCTGCTTCACACTGGAGTTACCCGCATGAAGACGCCGACCGCCGTGGTGGCGGAAGACGAAGCCACGTTGCGCGCCGAGCTGATCGAGCAGATCGGCAAGCTCTGGCCCGAGCTGCTGATCGTGGCCGAGGCGTCCGACGGCGTCGAAGCCCTGCGCCTGCTCGACGAGCTGCGCCCCGACGTGCTGTTCCTCGACATCCAGATGCCCGGCGCCACCGGGCTGGACGTGGCACGCCAGGCCAGTGGCCGCAGCCACGTGGTCTTCGTCACCGCCTACGACGAGCACGCCGTGGCCGCCTTCGACCACGGCGCGGTGGACTACCTGCTCAAGCCGCTGCAGCCGGCGCGGTTGTTCACCGCGCTCTCGCGCGTCAAGCAGCGCTTGGCAGGCGGCGCCCCGGGCGACCTGGGTGCGGTGCTGGACCGCCTGGCCGCGCTGCCGGGCGGCGGGCCGGCACGGCAATACCTGCGCTGGATCAACGCCTCGGTGGGCCAGACGCTCAAGTTGATCACGGTCGACGAGGTGCTGTACTTCCAAGCCGACAACAAGTACACCCGCGTCGCCACCCGCGAGGGCGAGGCGTTGATCCGCAAGCCGCTGAAAGAGCTGGTGGAGGAACTGGACCCGCAGGTGTTCTGGCAGATCCACCGCTCGACGCTGGTCAATGCCACCGCCATCGCCGGGGCCAACCGCGACTTCCGCGGCCGGCTGCAGCTCAAGCTGAAAGAGCGCAGCGAGACCCTGCTGGTCGCCGAAAGTTACGCCCACCTGTTCAAGCAGATGTGAAGGGCCTCAGCGCTGGAAGCTGCCGGCCGGCAGCACGGCGATCCGGTACGCGATGCGGTGCGCCTGCCTTGCCTGCACGGTGACGAAGGTCTTCTGCCTCGGATCCAGCCGGAACAAGGCCAGCCATTCCTCGGCCGAGTCGTCCGAGGGCATCACCTCGATGCCCAGCGCAGGGTCGAGCGAAGACGCGCTGGCCGCGCCCGGAAACAGCGAGACGATCAACTCGTCCGCGTTTGGCGAGCGCACCCGCAACACCGCCCAGGCCGGCCCGTCGAGGTCTTCGGCAGTGACGCGCCAGATGTCCGTGCTGCGCTCCACCGTCTCTCGCCAGTCGTACTTGTTGTCCACCAGGGTCTCGGTCGACGTGTCGCGCACGCGACCGCGCGCGTCCACCCAGCGCACCTCGCGCGTTCGCAGCGTGGTCTGCACGTTCAGCCGGCGGCTGGACTGCGGGTCCAGCACCCCGGTCGTCGACGAGCCCAGTTCGACTTCGCTCACATCCGGCCCGAACAGCGCGGCCCGGGCCAGGGCGGGGACGGCCAGCGCGACCGTGGCGAATTGGCGGCGGTTCATGGCTGCGGGTAGTAGCGGATCTTGTACTTGCCGGCGGTGGCTTTGCCATCGGCGCTGGTGACCACGATGTAGACCCCGACGCTGCCGTCGGCGGACGCCTTGCTGCGGTCGAACACCGCGAAGGCCTTCTTCTGCTCAGGCCCATCCTGCTCGCCGCTCGCCACCACGCTGAACTCTGGCGCGGCGTCGCCCTGCAACGGGGTCATCATCCCCTTGGGCCGGTAGCGCACGATCAACACCCTGGGCAGGAAGTCGTCCGAGCTGACCGAGACCCGCACGTCCTTGTTGACCTTGGCGCCGAAGATGGACCCGGTGACCTGGTTGGGCACGCTCATCATGTCGACCAGCGCGGCCCGGTCGGTGTCCGACGGGCTGCCAGCCTCGACGAGGCGGATGGCCAGGTCGTCCTGTGCCTCCTCCTTCTGGCGCGCCACCTCCTTGCCCATCAAGGCGTTGGCCTGGCCGAGCAGGCCGCCCAGCAGGCTGTTGCGGCGCTCCGGGACCTCCTCCTGCCGCTTCTGCTCGGCCAGCTTGCCCTGGTCGACGCTCTGCTTCAGCGCACTCAGCCGGTTGACCTCCTCCAGCCCCAGCACCTTGAGCCGGACCTGTCGCTGGTAGGCATTGGTCAGCGGAGCGCCCAGCTCTCGCTCGAGCGTTTCGTCGACAGCGTCCAGCGGCTTCAGGAAGGAGCCGGGCGTGTCGTATCCGCCCTTGGGCGGCACGTAGGAAGGGTCTGGCTGCGCGGCCACGGACCAGGACGCCAGCAGCAGACACAGGCTCGAGCAAGCCAGGCGGACCACGTGGATCATGAATGGGACTCCTTCTCGGATCGAATGCGCCGGCGGTCGCCCGATCGGGCCGCCTACTGGTTCACGCCGGAAAAAGGCGCCGAACGGCTCATGACCGTGTAACAGGCGCGCAACACCGGCCGCGATTCGCCGCCATTTCCCCCGATCACAAATTCACGGGTGCCGACCACCTGACGATGAGTCGGCCGCTGCCCGACTCGCTTCCTTTGGTGCACCGAGCCGAGCCGGGCATGCATCCGCTCCGGCTCGTCGTGGCCCGCCGGGCCCCGTGCCGTGCACGCCAAAGGAAGCAACATGCCCTTGTCAACTTCGACCTGGCGGTCGACGGCCGCTGCATTGGCCATCGCCACCCTGCCCCTGGCCTCGCAGGCCGCCGCCCAGCACATGGCCGACGGCACGCCGCCCGGCTACAACGCCGCCTGCAACTGCTACCGCGGCGTGCCCTACGGCTCGGTGACGTGGTTCGAGCCGACGACCAAGAAGCTCGCGCGCCAGGTGATGGACATCTGGATGCCGGCCGCCGGCACCGGCCCGCGGCCCATCGTCTACTACGGCCACCCCAACGGAACCAGCCAGTTCATCGCCAACGACACGCGACCCGAGTCCTTGTGGAGCCGACTCGTCAAGCCGCTGACCGACCGCCGCCGGCACCGGCCCGCGGCCCATCGTCTACTACGGCCACCCCAACGGAACCAGCCAGTTCATCGCCAACGACACGCGACCCGAGTCCTTGTGGAGCCGACTCGTCAAGCCGCTCACCGACCAAGGTTTCATCGTCGTGTCCTACGAGTTCAGGCACCCGGTGGTCAACTACGTGGAGGGCAAGCCGGCGCCGCGCTACGACATCCAGAAGGCGATCAACGCCTTCGTGGCGAACTATGCCGCAGTGCTCGACGCGGACCCGTCCAACAGCTTCATCAGCGGGCAGTCGCGTGGGGGCGGTCTGGGCATCCTGACCGCCCTGACGGGCAAGCTCACCGGCGGCACCCAGGTGCAGGCCCTCTGGACCTACCAGGCGCAGACCACCTTCAACTGTGAGGAAAGCGCGACCGACTTCGTGCTGGCCAGCGACCGGGACGCGTTCCTCGGCGCGTGCGTGGCCGTGCCGAACGCGGGCTCGGCCATGCGGGCCGTCACGGCCTCGGCACCGCCCACGGTGGTCGGCTACGACCGAGCCTTCCACAAGGAACTGGTGCCCGCCTCCGAGGTCGACGTGCACTACCCGGACTTCGGCTGGAAGCTGTGCCGGCACTACGCGGCGCACGGCAACGGCGCCTCGTGCCAGGCGGTCGAAAGCTTGCCCGAGGCCAGCGCCTGGGCCGGCATGGCCGACTACTTCACGGCGCACCGGCAGGCGCCGCTTTGAAAAAGTGCAGGCTCAGCTTGCCAGCTGCGCCCACACTTTTTCCAGGCGCTTGACGGACACCGGCTGAGGCGTGCGCAGCTCCTGCGCAAACAGGCTGATGCGCAGCTCTTCGAGCAGCCAGCGGAACTCGTCCAGCCGCGCGTCCGCCTGGCCCTTCAGCTCAGCCAGGCGGCGCTGGTAGCGCTGCTCCAGCGGGCGCAGCTCAGCCAGGCGCTGCCCATCGCGCACAGCGTCGGCACGCAGCTTGTCGAGCCGCATCACCACGCCCTTCAGGTAGCGCGGGAAGTGCTGCATCTGGGCCCAGGGGCTTTGCACGACGAAGCGCTTGGGCACCAGGCGCTGCAATTGCGCGGCGATGTCGTCGGCCACGTCCTTGGGCGGCTTGCTGTCCTTGAGCTTGCGCGCGGCGGCGGCGTACTCGACCAGCACGGCGCCGGCCATGCGGGCCACCTCCTGGGCGATCAGGTTGAGCCGGGTGCGGCCTTCGTCGATGCGCTTGTTGAACGCCATCGCGTCCTGGGGCAGCGGGTCCTGCAGGAAGGCGCGGTCCAGCGCCACGGCCACGATCTGGTCGCGCAGCTCTTCCAGCGTGCCCAGCGGCATGTAGGCCACGGCCATCTTCTGCAGGTCCGGGATGTTCTTTTCCAGGTACTTCAGCGGCTCCTTGATCTGCAGCGCCACCAGGCGGCGCAGGCCGGCGCGGTGCTGGGCAGCGGCCACCTCGGGCTCGTCGAAGACCTCGATCTCGACATGCGTTCCCTTGTCGATCAGCGCGGGGAAGCCGATCAGCGTCTGGCCCTTGCGGCCGACCTCCATCAGCTCGGGCAGTTCGCCGAAGGTCCAGGCGGTGTAACGCGCGGGCGGCGCATCGGCCCCGGGGGGCGATGGCGCCTTGACCACGGCGGCGACGCCGCGGGACGGCGCCACGCCCGGCGCCGGTGCGGCCACCGGCGGCGGTGGCGGGGGGGCGTCCGGCCGCTTGAGTGCGGCCAAGGCCTGGAAGGCTGAGCGCGCCTGGCCGCCCCATTCCGCCTTCAACGTGGCCAGCTGCCGGCCCATGCCGAGCTGGCGTCCGTGCTCGTCGACCACGCGGAAGTTCATGAACAAATGCGGCGCCAGCTGCTCCAGCTTGAAGTCGTTGCGCTGCACGGCCAGCTGGGTGCGCTCGCGCACCGCCTTGAGCACCGCGTCCATCAGCGGGCCCTGGGCGAACGGCACAGTCGCGCAGAACTCGGCGGCATAGTCCGGCAACGGCACGAGGCGCGAACGCGGGCGCTGGTGCAGGCTCTTGACCAGGGCCAGCACCTTGGCCTCCAGCATGCCGGGCACCAGCCACTCGCAACGCTCTTCGCTGACCTGGTTGAGCGCGAAGATCGGCACCGTCACCGTGACGCCGTCTTTCGCGTCGCCAGGCTCGTGCAGGTAGGTGGCGGCGCAGTCCACGCCACCGAGGCGGATGGTCTTGGGGAAGGCCGAGGTGGTGATGCCCGCGGCCTCGTGGCGCATCAGCTCTTCGCGGCTGAGCATCAGCAGTTTGGGCTGGCGCTTCACCTCGTCGCGGTACCAGCGCTCGAAGCTGGCCCCGCTGGCCACATCCGCCGGGATCTGCTGCTCGTAGTAGGCCTGGATCAACTCGTCGTCGACCAGCACGTCCTGCCGGCGCGCCTTGTGCTCCAGCTCTTCCACCTGGGCAATCATCTTGCGGTTGTGGGCCAGGAAGGGCAGGCGGGTCTCCCACTCGCCGTTGACCAGGGCCTCGCGGATGAAGATCTCGCGTGCGGCGCGGGGGTCGACGTTGGCGTAGTTCACGCGGCGGTTGGCGTAGACGACGATGCCGTACAGCGTGGCCCGCTCCAGCGCGATGACCTCGGCGGCCTTCTTCTCCCAGTGTGGCTCCAGCAATTGCGTCTTCAGCAAATGGCCAGCGATCGGCGGGATCCACTGCGGCTCGATCGCCGCGAGGCCGCGGCCGAACAGCCGGGTCGTGTCCACCAGCTCGGCCGCCACCAGCCAGCGGCCGGGCTTCTTGCTCAGGTGGGCGCCGGGGTGGCGCCAGAACTTGATGCCGCGTGCGCCCAGGTACCAGTCGTCGTCGTCGGCCTTCAGGCCGATGTTGCCCAGCAGGCCCGCCAGCATGGCCAGGTGGACCTGCTCGTAGGTGGCCGGCGCACCGTTGATGCGCCAGCCGTGCTCGGCCACCACCGTCTGCAACTGCGAGTGGATGTCGCGCCACTCGCGCACCCGGCGCGGGTTGACGAAGCTGTCGCGCAGGCGCTGTTCCTGCTGGCGGTTGCTGAGCTTGTGGCTGTCGGCCTGCTGCTGCTTCGCGGCGGCGTGGCCATGCACGCCCCGGCCTTCCTCAATCCACTTCCACAGCTTGAGGTAGCCCATGAACTCCGACTTCTCGTCGTCGAACTTCTTGTGCTTTTCGTCGGCCGCCTGCTGGTGTTCGAGCGGGCGGTCGCGCACGTCCTGCACGCTGAGTGCGCTGGCGATCACCAGCACCTCGGCCAGCGACTGGCGCTCGCGCGCTTCGAGGATCATGCGGCCCACGCGCGGGTCCAGCGGCAGCTTGGCCAGCTCGTGGCCGATGCGGGTCAGCTCGTTGTCCTCGTCCACCGCGCCCAGCTCGGCCAGCAGGGCATAGCCGTCGGCGATCGCCTTGCGCGGCGGCGGCTCGAGGAAAGGGAAGTCTTCGACGAGGCCCAGGTGCAGCGCCTTCATCCGCAGGATCACCCCGGCCAGCGACGAGCGAAGGATCTCGGGGTCGGTGAAGCGCGGCCGGCCGGCGAAGTCCTTCTCGTCGTACAGGCGGATGCAGATGCCGTTCGCCACCCGGCCGCAACGGCCGGCGCGCTGGTTGGCCGCCGCCTGGCTGATCGGCTCGACCTGCAGCTGCTCGACCTTGTTGCGGTAGCTGTAGCGCTTGACCCGCGCCAAGCCGGCGTCGACGACGTAGCGGATACCGGGCACCGTCAACGAGGTCTCGGCCACGTTGGTGGCCAGCACGATGCGCTTGCCGCCGCCCGTCTCGAAGACACGGTCCTGCTCGGCCTGCGACAGGCGCGCGAACAGCGGCAGGATGTCGGCGTTTCGGTGCAGCGGTTGGTGCGCCAGGTGCTTGCGCAAGTGGTCGGCCGCCTCGCGGATCTCGCGCTCGCCGGGCAGGAAGACCAGGATGTCGCCGGAGCCTTCGCGCCAGAGCTCGTCCACGCCGTCGGCGATGGCGTCGTTCAGGTCGAACTCGCGGCTTTCCTCGAAGGGCCGCCAGCGCTGCTCGACCGGGAAGGTGCGGCCGCTGACCTGGATCACCGGCGCCGGGCCGCGCGAAGAGGCAAAGTGGTTGGCGAAGCGGTCGGCGTCGATGGTCGCCGAGGTCACGATGATCTTCAGGTCCGGCCGGCGCGCCAGCACCTCTTTCAGGTAGCCGAGCAGGAAGTCGATGTTCAACGAGCGCTCGTGCGCCTCGTCGATGATCAGCGTGTCGTAGGCCTTGAGCAGCGGGTCGGTCTGCGTCTCGGCCAGCAGGATGCCGTCGGTCATCAGCTTGACCGAGGCGCCGGGCTGCAGCCGGTCCTGGAAGCGGACCTTGTAGCCCACCACCTCGCCCAGCGGCGATTTCAGCTCGTCGGCGATGCGCTTGGCCACCGAGCTGGCGGCGATCCGGCGCGGCTGGGTGTGTCCGATCAGCCCGGTGCCGCCCGCGCCCAGGCCGCGGCCCAGCTCGAGTGCGATCTTCGGCAGCTGGGTGGTCTTTCCCGAGCCGGTCTCGCCACAGACGATGACCACCGGGTGCTCGCGCACGGCACGCGCGATCTCGTCGCGCCGGGCCGAGACCGGCAGCGAATCGGGGTAGGTGATGGGCGGGACCGGGTTCGCGGTGACCGGGCGCGGTGCGCGTGGCGGGCGGGGGCCGGTCGGGCGTTCAGTTCGAGGCGACGACATGCAGGGCGCGGATTATCCGCGGCACAATCGTGAGTCAACAGCCTGCTTCCATGGACCTCGTCTTTCCCCACACCTTCGTGCCCTGGTTCCGCTCGGTGGCGCCGCACATCCACGCCTACCGGGGCAAGACCTTCGTCGTCGGCATGACCGGCGAGCTGGTGGCTGCTGGCAAGCTCAACTTTTTCGTGCAGGACCTCGCGATCCTGCATGCGATGGGCGTGCACCTGGTGCTGGTGCACGGCTTCCGTCCCCAGGTGAACGAGCAGCTCGCCGCCAAGGGCCACACGGCCCGCTTCTCGCATGGCATGCGCATCACCGACGAGGTGGCGCTGGACTGCGCGCAGGAGGCCGCCGGCCAATTGCGCTTCGAGATCGAGGCCGCGTTCTCGCAGGGTCTGCCGAACACCGCGATGGCCAACTCCACCGTGCGCGTCGTCTCGGGCAACTTCCTCACGGCACGGCCGGTGGGCATCGTCGACGGCATCGACTTCCAGCACAGCGGCTTCGTGCGCAAGGTCGACGCGTCGGCCATCCGCCGCGCCATCGACATCGGCGCGCTGGTGCTGCTGTCGCCTTTCGGCTTCTCGCCCACGGGCGAGGCCTTCAACCTGTCGATGGAAGACGTGGCCACGCAGACGGCCATCGCGCTGCAGGCCGACAAGCTGCTGTTCCTGACCGAGGTGGCCGGCATCCACGAGGTGCCGACCGACGCCGAGACGCCGGTCGACACCGAGCTGGCCCTGGCCGACGCCGAGCGCCTGCTGGCCGCCTTGCCCACGCCGATGCAGCCCACCGACGTCGGCTTCTACCTGCAGCACTGCGTGAAAGCCTGCCATGGCGGCGTCGAGCGCTCGCACATCCTGCCGTTCGCCACCGACGGTGCGCTGCTGCTCGAGGTGTTCACCCACGACGGCATCGGCACCATGGTCGTCGACGAGAAGCTCGAAAGCCTGCGCGAGGCCGGGTCGGACGACGTCGGCGGCATCCTGCAACTCATCGAGCCTTTCGAGCGGGACGGCACGCTGGTCAAGCGCGACCGCACCGAGATCGAACGCGACATCGCCAACTACACGGTCATCGAGCACGATGGCGTGATCTTCGGCTGCGCGGCGCTTTACCCCTACCCCGAGGCGCGCACCGGCGAAATGGCGGCGCTGACCGTGTCGCCCCAGGTGCAAGGCCAGGGCGATGGCGACAAGATCCTCAAGCGCGTCGAGCAGCGTGCCCGCACCCTGGGCCTGGACTCGATCTTCGTGCTCACCACCCGCACCATGCACTGGTTCATCAAGCGCGGCTTCGCGCAGGTCGACCCCGACTGGCTGCCCGAAGCCCGCAAACGCAAATACAACTGGGACCGGCGCTCGCAAGTGCTGGTCAAGAAACTCGGCTGATCAAGGAGCACCCTCATGGCCCGCACCATTCAATGCACGTACCTGAAGAAGGAGGCCGACGGCCTCGACTTCGCGCCCTACCCCGGCGAGCTGGGCAAGCGCATCTACGACCACATCAGCAAGGAAGCCTTCGAGCTGTGGAAGAAGCACCAGACCATGCTGGTCAATGAGAACCGCCTCAACCTGGCCGACGCGCGCGCGCGCCAGTACCTGGCCCGCCAGATGGAGCAGTTCCTCTTCGGTGAGGGGGCCGACAAACCGACCGGCTACGTGCCCCCGAGCGCCTGAGGGCCATGCTCTCGCTCAATTGAGAACAATTCTCGTTATCAGCTAGACTTGCTGTCGTCGCCCGATCACATTCCCGATCTCGGCTTTTTTGACAGCGAGTCTTTCGATGCGTCTGGTTTCCCGTTGGGCGGCAATGGCCGCCATGGCCCTGGCTGGTTTGCCGCTCGCGGCCGGTGCACAGGAACAGGTCCTGAATCTGTACTCTGCCCGCCACTACCAGACGGACGAAGCGCTTTACGACAATTTCACCAAGGCCACCGGCATCAAGATCCGCCGCGTCGACGCGGACGACGCTGGCATCCTGGCGCGTCTCAAGAGCGAAGGCAGCGCGAGTCCGGCCGACGTGATATTGCTGGTCGACGCGGCGCGGCTCTGGCGCGCCGAGGTCGAGGGTTTGTTCCAACCCATCCGCAGCAAATTGCTGGAAACCCGCATCCCGGCGCAGTTGCGGGGGCAGGACAAAGGCGAAGGCTCGCAGTGGTTTGGTTTCTCGACCCGGGCGCGCATCGTGGTCTACAACAAGCAGGTGGTGTCGCGCGAGGACGTGGATACCTACGAGGAACTGGCCGACCCGAAAAACCGCGGCAAGCTCTGTACGCGCTCGGGCTCGCATCCCTACAACCTGTCGCTCTTCGGCTCGATGCTCGAGCACCTGGGCCCGGCCAGGACCGAAGCCTGGCTGAAGGGCCTGGTCGCCAACATGGCTCGCCCGCCCATGGGCGGTGACACCGACCAGATCAAGGCCGTGGCCAGCGGCGAGTGCGCCATCGCACTGACCAACACCTACTACCTGGCGCGGGTCATGCGGTCCGAGAAGCCCGAGGACAAGGCCGTCGTCGCGCAGATTGCCGCCGTAATGCCCAATCAGGCGAGCACAGGCACCCATGTCAACATCGCCGGCGGCGCCGTGGCGCACTACGCCAAGAACCGCACCGCGGCGGTGAAATTTCTCGAATATCTCGCCAGCGACGCAGCCCAGGCCTATTTCGCCGATGGCAACAACGAATGGCCGGCGGTGGCGGGTTTGAAACTCACGAACCCGGCGCTCGACAAGCTGGGCACATTCAGGGCCGAATCGGTGCCGATTTCGGTGATCGGCATGAATCAGGTCAAAGTGCAGCAAATGCTGGACCGTGTGGGCTACAAGTAATTCCCCGAAACAGTTCTGTGCGACGGGCTGGGATATGATCTGATCGCCCTCCGGGTGTATCAGGAGTCATTGCATGGAATCCATCCAAGAATTGCTGGCGCAGAAAGCCGCGCTGGAAAAGAAGATCGCCGACGCCCAGCGCAATGCGCGCGCCGACGCGATTGCCAAGGTCAAGGCGCTGATGGCCGAATATGGCCTCACGGCCGCCGACCTCGCCGGCCGGACGGCGCCGGCCCCCAAGGCCGAGGCCGCCAAGAAAGTGGCTGCCAAGTACCGCGACCCCGCGAGCGGCCAGACCTGGACCGGCCGCGGCCTGAAGCCCAAGTGGCTGCAAGCCGCCCTGGCATCTGGCAAGTCCCTCGGCGACTTCGCGCTCTAGGCCTTTTGCATCACGGCGCAGGGCACTGGCGGCCTTGTGCGAAGATTGCCAAACCCGCATCGGGGCAGCTTCGGCTGCCCCGATCTCGTTTGCGCACCGCCCATCTCGCACTTTCGCTTTCGTGATCCCCACCGGCTTCATCCAGGACCTTCTCTCGCGCACCGACGTGGTGGCCGTGGTGGGCCGCCATGTCGAGCTGAAGAAGGCGGGCATCAACTACAAGGGCCTGTGCCCCTTCCACGGCGAGAAGTCGCCCAGCTTCATCGTCAGCCCGTCGCGCCAGAGCTACCACTGCTTCGGCTGCGGCGCGCACGGCGACGCGATCCGCTTCCTCACCGAGCACCACGGCATGAGCTTCGTCGACGCCGTGAAAGACCTGGCGCAGGAGGCCGGCATCGCCGTGCCGGAGGAGGAGACCAGCCCGCAGGAGCGCGCCCAGGCCGCCCAGGCCCGCGAGCAGCACCTCACGCTGATCGACGTGCTGGAAAAGGCCGCCGAACACTACCGCAAGCAGCTCAAAGGCAGCCCGCGCGCCATCGACTACCTGAAAGGCCGGGGCCTGACCGGCGAGATCGCCGCACGTTTCGGCCTGGGCTATGCGCCCGAGGGCTGGCGCACGCTGGCCGGCGTCTTCCCGCGCTACGACGACCCGGCACTGGCCGAGTCCGGCATGGTCATCGTGCAGGGTGAGGACCCGGCCGACCAAAAGCGCTACGACCGCTTCCGCGACCGCATCATGTTCCCCATCCGCAACGTCAAGGGCGAAACCATCGCCTTTGGTGGCCGTGTGCTGGACCAGGACGAACCCAAGTACCTCAACTCGCCCGAGACGCCGGTCTTCGTGAAGGGCCGCGAGCTCTACGGCCTGTACGAATGCCGCACCGGCCTGCGCGCCAAGGGCTACGCGTTGGTGACCGAGGGCTACATGGACGTCGTCGCGCTGGCGCAGCTGGGCTTTCCCAATGCCGTGGCCACGCTGGGCACCGCCTGCACGGCCGAGCACGTGCACAAGCTGTTGCGCTTCACCGAGCAGGTGGTGTTCAGCTTCGACGGCGACGCCGCGGGCCGCCGCGCCGCCGGCCGTGCACTCGAAGCCGCCCTGCCCCACGCCACGGACACGCGCAGCTTCCGCTTCCTCTTCCTGCCGCCCGAGCACGACCCGGACAGCTATGTGCGCGAGTTCGGCACGGAGGCATTTGAAGCCTTCGTGCGCAATGCCGTGCCGCTGTCGCGCCAGTTGCTCGACCACGCATCGGCAGACTGCGACCTGACCAGCGCCGAAGGCCGCGCCCGCATGCTGGCCCAGGCCAGGCCCTTGTGGCAGACGCTGCCTGAAGGGGCCCTGCGCCTGCAGTTGCTGGGCGAACTGGCCATCCGCGGTGGCCTGCCAGCGGAAGAACTGGCGCGCCTGTGGCACACCGGCGGCACCCGGGCTCGCGCGGACCACGACAGCGGCGAACACGCGCCCGCAACGGGTGGCCACAGCGGCGAGCGCCGCGGCCGCTGGAAGCCGCGTGGCGCCGACGAGCTGCCGCGCCCGGCCGGCCGCCGCCAACCCCCGAAGCGCCCGGAGGACCGGGTGGTCCAGATGCTGTATGGCCAGCCCGCTTGGTGGCATGACCTGCCGGCCGACGAGCACGACCTGCTGCACCAGCTGCCGGCGCCGCACGGCGCCTTGATCGCCTGGCTCGAGCGCGAGCTGGCCGAGCATGGCGTGCGGCCCTGGGCCGTGATCCGCGAGGCCCTGGAAGCCGACGACGCGATCGGCGCCGAAGCCCGGGTGCTCGCCGACGGCGATGCCGACCCGGGCGCCACGCCGGCCGACCTGCGGCGCGCGATGGACACGTTGCTGGTGCGCGAGCTCGGCGCGCGGCTGAAGGCGCTGGTGGCCGAGGCCGCCACGCGCCGAGAGGCCCTGGACGAATACCGGCAGCTCGAGCCCCGTTGGAAAGAGGCCAAGGAACGCCTGGGCACCGCCCCGCCGCAGGACTGACCCACGGGGCGGCCAGCGCCGAAACGAGGTTTCTGGGTATAATCCGTGTTTCAGCGGCAAGAGTGACAGCAGCACCTCCGGACCCGGCCCCCCGCGACACGGGGCACCTACAGGCCACCTCCCCCGCCAGGGCTGCACTTCCAGACGTTCACGCCAACTTGCCCGGCTGTGCCGCGCCACCGCTCTCGTCCTCGGTGGCCGGCGGGTCTATTCCCTGCCAGATCCCATGATGAGCCCCTCGCGTTTTTTTACGCGCCGGTGCTTCATCGGGTGCGCCGGCAGACGATGAATATCCCGGCCGTTGAAGGATTGCCTCACCGAGACTCTGCATGACCGCAAAGAAGCCCGCTGCCGCTGCAAAGCCCCCCGCCAAACCCGCTGTCAAGGCCACCACGGCCAAGGCCGCTGCCGTCGAAGATCCGAAGAAGGCCAAGGCCGCCGCCAAGGCAGCCCCCGCCAAGCCGGTCGAAGACGATGCCAAGGGCAAGCGTGGCAAGAAGGGCGGCAAGGCCGAACCTGTGGCCAAGAAGGCCGCCGAGGTCGAGGAAGACCTGGCCGACATCGAGGCCGACCTGGAAGGTGAAGTCGAAGCCGAGGTCGTCGAAGCTGACGAAGGCGAGGACAAGCCCAAGGCCAAGCCCCTGCGCATGAAGGTCTCGCGCGCCAAGGAGCGCGCGCTGATGCGCGAGTTCGGCCTGGACGAGACGGCGCTGACCGAGGAAGAGGTCGCCAAGCGCCGCCAGGAGCTGAAGACGCTCATCAAGATGGGCAAGACGCGTGGCTACCTCACGCACCAGGAAATCAACGACCACCTGCCCGAGAAGCTGGTCAACGAAGAAATCCTCGAAGCCATCATCTCGATGCTCAACGACATGGGCATCGCGGTCTACGAGCAGGCGCCCGACGCCGCCACGCTGCTGATCGCGGGTGGCGCCACGTCCACGGCGACCGAGGAAGAAGCCGAAGAAGCAGCCGAAGCTGCGCTGTCGACGGTCGACTCTGAATTCGGCCGCACGACCGACCCGGTGCGCATGTACATGCGCGAGATGGGCTCGGTCGAGCTGCTGACGCGCGAAGGCGAAATCGAGATCGCCAAGCGCATCGAAGGTGGCCTGCAGGCCATGATGCTGGCGATCTCCGCCTCGCCGACGACCATCGCCGAGATCCTGGCGATGGCCGACCGCATCGCGGCCGGCGAGATGCAGATTTCCGAAGTCGTCGACGGCTTCGTCGCCGAGGACGAGGCCGACGACTACGTGGCCGAAGAAGACTTCGACGAGTTCGACGAGGAAGACGACGACGACGGCAACGGCGGCTCCAAGGCGCTGACCAAGAAGCTCGAAGAGCTGAAGAGCCAGGCGCTGACCAAGTTCGGCGAGCTGCGCATCCACTTCGACAAGATGCGCAAGGCCTTCGAGAAGGAAGGCTACAAGTCGCAGTCGTACAACAAGGCGCAGCACGCCATCAGCGAAGACCTGATGACCATCCGCTTCACGGTCAAGACGATCGAGAAGCTGTGCGACATCCTGCGTTCGCAGGTCGACGACGTGCGCCGCTACGAGCGCGAGATCCGCAAGATCGTGGTCGACAAGTGCGGCATGCCGCAAGAGCACTTCATCAAGACCTTCCCGCCCAACGCGCTGAACCTGAAGTGGTCGGACAAGGAAGCCCAGGCCGGCAAGCCCTACAGCATCGTGATGACGCGCAGCCTGCCCGCCATCCAGGAGCTGCAGCAGAAGCTGGTCGACCTGCAGGCCCGCGCCGTGGTGCCCATCGAGGACCTGAAGGACATCAATCGCCGCATGAACGAGGGCGAGAAGGCCTCGCGCGACGCGAAGAAGGAAATGATCGAGGCCAACCTGCGTCTGGTGATCTCGATCGCGAAGAAGTACACCAACCGCGGCCTGCAATTCCTCGACCTGATCCAGGAAGGCAACATCGGCCTGATGAAGGCGGTGGACAAGTTCGAATACCGCCGCGGCTACAAGTTCTCGACCTATGCCACGTGGTGGATCCGCCAGGCCATCACCCGCTCGATCGCCGACCAGGCGCGCACCATCCGCATCCCGGTGCACATGATCGAGACGATCAACAAGATGAACCGCCTGTCGCGCCAGCACTTGCAGGAGTTCGGCTTCGAGCCGGACGCCCCGACGCTGGCCGAGAAGATGGAGATCCCCGAGGACAAGATCCGCAAGATCATGAAGATCGCGAAAGAGCCGATCTCCATGGAAACGCCGATCGGCGACGACGACGATTCGCACCTGGGCGACTTCATCGAGGACACCAACAACACCGCGCCGATCGAGGCCGCCATGCAGGCCGGCCTGCGCGACGTGGTCAAGGACATCCTCGACTCGCTGACCCCGCGCGAGGCCAAGGTGCTGCGCATGCGCTTCGGCATCGAGATGAGCACGGACCACACGCTGGAAGAAGTCGGCAAGCAGTTCGACGTGACCCGCGAGCGCATCCGCCAGATCGAGGCCAAGGCGATCCGCAAGCTCAAGCACCCCAGCCGGTCGGACAAGCTGCGGACCTACCTCGACAACATCTGAGCGTGACGCTCAGCTCGGAGGTTACGGCAGGCCTGGCACGATAAACTCGGCACGGTATGGCCACGATCAAGCGTCGCACCGTCCTGTTCGCCGACCTGCGCGGCAGCACCGCGTTGTACGAGTCGCTGGGCAACGCACAGGCCACGGCGGTGGTCAGCCAGACCATCGCCGCCCTGGCCCAGCGCGTCCCCGCGATGGGCGGCCAGGTCGTCAAGACCCTGGGCGACGGCCTGATGGCCGTCTACCCCGTGCCGACGATGGCCGTGACCAGCGCGAGCCAAATGCATGAGCAGCTCGAGTCCTCGGCCGCCGCGCCGCATGCAGCACCCGCCGTGGCGCGGTTGAAGCTGCAGATCGCGATGGCGCTGGGCGAGGTGGTCGAGGTCAACGGCGACTGCTTCGGCGACGCGGTCAACGTGGCCGCCC
This sequence comes from Burkholderiaceae bacterium, assembly GCA_044226465.1. Classification (GTDB taxonomy): domain Bacteria; phylum Pseudomonadota; class Gammaproteobacteria; order Burkholderiales; family Burkholderiaceae_C; genus Ideonella. The sequence continues at coordinate 54,387 of JBGAGZ010000007.1, forward strand.
GCCTGCTCGACCATGCCGGCGACAACGAGACCCTGATCACTGGCGACCTCTACGGCGAGCTGCCGATGGACGAGCGCAGCAACTACCGCTCGCTGGACCGGGTGCACCTGCGCGGCCGTGCCGAGCCGGTCGAGGTGCACCTGATGGCGCCGCGCAATTCCGACAACGCGGCGACGCTGATGGAGACGCGCTTCGACCTCGCCGAGCCGGAAGGCCTGCAGTTGCTGTGGCGCGACACCGTCTACCGCTTCACCCGCAGTGACCTTCCGGTGCTGATCGGCCGCGGCTCGGCCTGCGGCCTGCTGATCGACGAGGCCCGCGTCTCGCGCACCCATGCCCGGGTCGATTGGCAAGGCGGCGGCCTGCACATCACCGACCTCAGCATCAACGGCACGTACGTGCGCTTCTATGGCGACGACGAGGTGCTCAGCCTGCGCCGTGGCAGCTGCACCCTGCACGGCAGCGGCGACATCGGCCTGGGTGGCTCGCCCAACGAGGTGGGCGTGCCGCTGCTGCACTTCAACGTGATGGCCAGCCTGGACGAGACCGTGCCGATGCGGCTGGCCCCGCCGCCCGCCCGGGCCTGAGCGCGGATGGCCGACGCCGCGTCATCGCCGACCGCGCCCCCTTACCGACACGGCCAGCACGCGCCCATCGGTGTGCTGCTGGCCAACTTGGGCACGCCGGACGAGCCCACGCCCGCCGCCCTGCGCCGCTACCTGGCCGAGTTCCTGAGCGACCGGCGCGTGGTCGAGATCCCACGCTTGGTCTGGTGGCCCATCCTGCACGGCATCATCCTGCGCACTCGGCCGTCGGCATCGGCACGCAAGTACGCCAGCGTCTGGATGCCCGAGGGCTCGCCGCTGGCTGTCTGGACCGACCGGCAGGCCAAGCTGCTGCAGGGCTACCTGGGCGAGCGCGGCTGCCCGGTGGTCGTGCGCCCGGCGATGCGCTACGGCAACCCCTCGATCGCGTCGGCGCTGGACGCCTTCCATGCCGATGGCGTGCGCCGCGTGCTGGTGCTGCCCGCTTACCCGCAGTATTCCGGCGCCACCACGGCCAGCACCTTCGACGCGGTCGCGGCCTGGGGCCAGCGCACGCGCTGGGTGCCCGAGTTCCGCTTCATCCACCAGTACCACGACGACCCGGCGCACATCGCCGCGTTGGCCACCAGTGTGCAGGCCCATTGGGCGCGCACGGGCACGCGCGGCGAGGTGCTGGTGATGAGCTTCCACGGCATGCCCGAGCGCACGCTGCACCTGGGTGACCCCTACCACTGCCAGTGCCAGAAGACAGCCCGCCTGCTGGCCGAGGCGCTGGGCCTGGCACCGACGCAGTGGCGCATCAGCTTTCAGAGCCGCTTCGGCCGTGCCAAGTGGCTCGAGCCCAGCACCACCGGCACACTGCAGGCGCTGGCCCAGGCCGGCGCCCGGTCGGTGGACGTGGTCTGCCCAGGCTTCGCGGCCGATTGCCTGGAAACACTGGAAGAGATCGCGATGGAGGGTCGAGAGACCTTCCAGCATGCCGGCGGCCAGACGCTGAACTACATCCCCTGCCTCAACGACTCGCCCGACGGCATGGCTGCCCTGGCGGACCTGGCTCGGCGCCACTTGGCCGGCTGGGTCGACGCGGCCACGCCCAGTGGTGCCGAGCGGGAAGCCTCGCGCCAGCGCGCCCTGGCCATGGGCGCACCGGACTGAGTCACTGCGTCAGGCCCGCACCACCGCGTCCGGCTCGGTCCTCGGCTTGAGCCACTTGACCAGGCGCGGCAACACCAGCACCGCCACCACCACGATCAGCAGGAACAGCGAGGCTGGCCGCTGCAGGAAGATTGTCCAGTGGCCCTCGCCGATCGACAGCGCATTGCGCATCTGCGCCTCGGCCAGGGGCCCGAGGATCATGCCGACCACCACCGGCGCGGTGGGGAAGTCGAAGCGCCGCATCGCCACGCCCAGCAGGCCGATCGCGTACAGCAGCACCAGGTCGAAGGCCGACTGCCGCATGCCGTAGACACCCACCGTGGCGAAGATCAGGATGCCGGCGTAGAGCGGCGCCTTGGGGATCTTCAGCAGCTTGACCCACAGGCCCACCAAAGGCAGGTTCAGCACCAGCAGCATCACGTTGCCGATGTAGAGCGAAGCAATCAGCGCCCAGACCAGGGGCCCGTTGGTGTCGAACAGCTGCGGCCCGGGCTGGATGCCGTAGTTCTGGAAGGCCCCCAACAGGATCGCCGTGGTATTCGAGGTCGGGATGCCCAGCGTCAGCAGCGGCATCAGCGTGGCGGTGATCGCCGCGTTGTTGGCGGCTTCGGGCCCGGCCACGCCCTCGATCGCCCCGACGGTGCCGAACTCCTCCTTGTGGGCCGACAGCTTCTTCTCGGTGGCGTAGCTGAGGAAGGTCGGGATTTCGCTGCCGCCGGCCGGAATGGTGCCGAAAGGAATGCCGATGAAGGTCGCGCGCAACCAGGCCGGCCACGAGCGCTTCCAGTCGCTGCGGCTCATGTGGACCCGGCTCATCTTGTTCTGCGTCTCGACCGAGCGGCCCTCGTACAACACGTTGTACAAGGCCTCTCCGACGGCGAACAGGCCGACCGCGATCAGCACCACCTCCAGCCCGTCCATCAGCTCGGGTACACCGCCGGTGAAGCGGGCCACGCCGGAGATCTGGTCCAGCCCGACCAGGCCCATCCCTAAGCCGATGCCGAGCGCCGTCATGCCGCGCAGCGTGCTCTGCCCCAGCACCGCCGACACCGTGGTGAAGGCCAGCAGCATCAGCATGAAGTACTCGGGCGGGCCCAGCTTCACGGCGTAGTTCGCGACGATGGGCGAGCAGAAAGTGACCACCACGGTGGCAATGGTGCCGGCCACGAACGAGCCGATGGCCGAGGTGGCGAGCGCCGCGCCGGCACGGCCGCTCTTGGCCATCTTGTTGCCTTCCATCGCCGTCACCATCGAGCCCGACTCGCCCGGCGTGTTCAGCAGGATGGACGTCGTCGAGCCGCCATACATGGCGCCGTAGTAGATGCCGGCGAAGAAGATCATCGACGCCGTCGGCTCGACCTTCAGCGTGATCGGCAGCAGCATCGCCACCGCGGTCGCCGGGCCGATGCCCGGCAGCACGCCGACGGCCGTGCCGATGATGCAGCCCAGCAGCGCCCACAGCAGGTTGACCGGCGTGCCGGCGGTCAGAAAGCCTTGCAGCAGTTGGTTCAGGATCTCCATCACAGCCACCCCGTCGACGTCAGGCCCGGCAGGCCGATGGAGAGCAGTTGCGTGAACATCCAGAACACCGGCGCCGAGATGGCCAGGCCGGTGACCACGTCGATGGCCAGCCGGCGCACCTGCAGGCCGACCTGGCCTTCAGCCGTCTTGAAGCCCTGCACCGCCAGCACGAAGCACAGCGTGCAGCTCAGGATGAAGCCGATCGTCGTGATCAGCGCCGCGTTGGCCAGGATGCCGGCGCTGACCCAGGCGAAGCCCTTCCAGTCGCCGCGCTCGGCGCCCGACGGCTCCTCCATGTTGCGAAAGCCCCCGGTGGCCGATTCCCACACCAGCCAGGCGCCGCAGACGGCGAGCATCGCGCCCACCAGCAAGGGCAGGAAGTTGGGCCCGACCCCGGCATAGCCGGCGTCCGAGCTGAGTTGCAGGCCGCCGCCCACGAACACAGCGCCGGCGCCAAGCGTGCCGGCGCCCAGCAGTGCTTGCTTGGCATCCATTCAGATCATCCCGGCCTTGACCATGATCGCGCGCAGGCCGGCGAACTCGTCGTCGACGAACTTGTCGAACTCCGGGCCCGTCATCAGTGCCGGCGTCCAGCCGTTCTTTTCCAGCGCCTCGGCCCAGGCCTTGGTCTTCGTCGCCTTGACGATCATCTCGGTCAGCGCCTTGCGCTGGTCGGGCGTGATGCCGCCGGCCGCGTACACGCCGCGCCAGTTGCCGATCACGACGTTGATGCCCTGCTCCTTCAGCGTGGGCACGTTGATGCCCTTGATGCGGGTGTCCGCCGTCACGCCGATGGCGCGCATCTTGCCCGCCTCGATGTAGCTCTGGAACTCGCTGTAGCCGCTGCCGCCGATGGTGACGTTGCCGCCGAGAATGGCCGCCGTCGCCTCGCCGCCCCCGCGGAAGGGTACGTAGTTGATCTTGGCCGCGTCCACGCCCACCTCGCGGGCGATCATCGCCGCGGCGATGTGCTCGGTGGAGCCGCGCGAGCCGCCGCCCCACTTGACGCTGCCCGGGTCCTTCTTCATCTGGTCGACCACGTCCTTCATGGTCTTGAAGGGCGATTCGGCGGGCAGCACGAAGACGTTGTATTCGCTGGTCAGGCGCGCCAGCGGCGTGGCCTGCGACAGGCTCACTGGCGGCTTGCCGGTGATGATGCCGCCGAGCATCACGGCGCCCATCACCATCACCGCGTTCGGGTCGCCCTTGCTGGCGTTGACGAACTGCGCCAGGCCCAGCGCGCCGGCGGCGCCGCCCTTGTTGTCGTAAGAGACCGTGGCCGCGGCGCCGGCTTCCTGCAGCGCCTTGCCCAACGCGCGGCCGGTGGTGTCCCAGCCGCCACCTGGGTTGGCCGGGATCATCATCTTCAGGTTGGCGCCGGCGGCCAGGGCCGAGAGCGGCAGGCCCGAGCCAGCGGCCAGGGCGGCGAGGGACTTGAGGAAGGTGTCGCGGCGCATGGGGTCTCCTGTTCGATGCTTTTCGATGGGGGTGGGACGTTCCCATGGTCGCGAGTGGGCCTGTCAACCGGCTGTCGTTGGCCCTAGGGAAAGCCCGAAGCCGTCTCGGTGACTGCGGACCGGGTGCTAAGGTCGCCGGCGTGAAAGTGCTGTTGATCGAAGACGACCCCGCGCTGCAGGCGACCTTGCAGCGCACGCTGGAACGCAAGGGCATGCGCGTCAGCACCTGTGGCGACGGCGCCCGCGCGCTGGAGCGCTGGCAGGCCGCCCTGCCCGACCTGGTGCTGCTCGACCTGAGCCTGCCCGGCATGGACGGGCTCAAGGTGCTGGAGCGTGCCCGTGCCGAGGGCCTGGCGACACCGGTGATCGTGCTGACCGCACGCGGCACCATCGGCGACCGCATCATCGGCCTGAACACCGGCGCCGACGACTACCTGCCCAAGCCCTTCGACCTGGACGAACTGGACGCCCGCATCCGCGCCCTCGTCCGCCGCCAGGCCCAGGCCGGCGGGGCCGCGGGGCCAGCGATGGCGACGCCCGAGTTCGCCGGCCTGCGCTGCGACCCCGACAGCGGCGCGGTTTACCACCGCGGCGAGCCGCTCGAGCTGGCGCCGCGCGAGGCCACGCTGCTGCGCGCACTGCTGCAACGCCCGGGCCATGCGCAAGCCAAGGAGCGGCTGTTCGAAGCTGTCTTCCCCGGCCAGCCCGAGGTGCAACTGGAAGCCATCGAGGTGGTGGCCTACCGCCTGCGCAAGCGCCTGGCGCCCACCGGGGTGCAACTGGTGACGCTGCGCGGCCTGGGCTACCTGCTGAAGGCGCCGGCGTGATCGGTGCCGGGCTGCGGGCCTGGTGGGCGCGGCGATCGCTGCGCGACCGGCTGATGCTGGGCGTGCTGCTGCCGGTGATCGTGTTCATCGCCGTCAGCGCGGTGCTGCAGTACCGCCAGACGCTGCACGCCGCAGACACCGCCTACGACCGCACGCTGCTGGCCACCGCCAAGTCCATCGGCGACCTGCTGGAGGTCAACCTCGAGGCCGACCGGCCGCACCTGAAGTCCACCCTGCTGTATTCGGCGCTCGAGCCTTTCGAGGCGGACAACCGCAGCCGCCTGTACTACCGGGTGACCGGCTTCGACGGCGAGACCGTGTCCGGTTTCGAGGCCCTGCCCGCCTGGCGCGGCCGGCTTCCGCAGAAGGGCCCTTACGCGGCGCTGGTCGACTTCTACGATGACCAATACCAAGGCACCCCCGTGCGGGTGGCAGTGCTGCTGCAGCCGGTCACCTGGGCAGGCGGCCAGGGCATGGCCACGATCCAGGTCGCCGAGACGCTGGAACTGCGCCAGACCCTGGCGCGCAGCCTGCTCGTCGACACACTCTGGCGCCAGGCCGCCCTGCTGCTGCTGATTGCCGGCGTGGTGGTCTTCGTGGTTCAGCGCGCCACCCGGCCGGTGCGTGCGCTGAGCCTGGACCTGCGCTCGCGCGCCGAGGGCGACCTGACGCCGCTGGCCGAGGCCGGCGTGCCGCGCGAATTGCAGCCCCTGGTGGCCGCCACCAACCACCTGATGGGCCGCCTGAGCCACCTGCTGGACCACCAGAAGCGCTTCGTGCGCGACGCCTCGCACCAGCTGCGCACCCCGCTGGCCGTGCTCAAGACCCAGGTGCAGTCGGCCCAGCGCGGCGACCTGGCCCCGTCGCAGGCGCTGGTCGAGATCGGCGACACCGTGGACCGTGCCACGCTGCTGGCCAACCAGATGCTGGCGCTGGCCAAGGTCGAGCAGATCCGCCAGCAGGCCGATGCCAAGGCGGTGGACTGGGCCGAGATCGTGCGCGCCGTGGCGCTGGACCTGTCCGCGCTGATAGTCGAGCACCAGCTCGACTTCGACATCGAGACACAGCCCGCGCCGGTGCGCGCCCACGAGTGGGCGCTGCGCGAGCTGTCGCGCAACCTGATCCACAACGCGATCAAGCACGGGCAGGATGAAGGACGACTCGCTATCCGGCTGGTGGCCGACCGCCACCACGCCGCGCTGACCGTGTTCAACAGCGGCAGCGGCATCGGCGCCGACCAGCGCAGCCGGCTGTTCCAGCCCTTCGCCGCGGGCAGCCCGCGCAGCGGCTCAGGCCTGGGGCTGGCGATCTGCCGCGAGATCGTCAGCACGCTGGGCGGGCAGATCGAGTTGGACAACCGGGTCGAGCACGGCGCGGTGGTCGGCTTGGACGCCACGGTGCGCCTGCCGCTGGCACCCGCGCCGCGATAGGCGAAAATCGCACCTGTGAAGGAACCCAAGCTCAGCACGGCGCCCGTTCGCTTGGACAAGTGGCTCTGGGCGGCGCGCTTCTACAAGACCCGGGCCCTGGCCGTCGAGGCCATCGGCAAGAACCGGGTGGAAGTGAACGACCAGCCGGCCAAGCCCTCGCGCGACCTGCGCGTGGGCGACGCGCTGACGCTGCGCGAGCCTGGCCACCCGCCGCGTGTGGTGCAGGTGCTGGGTCTGAGCGAGATCCGCGGCCCGGCGCCGATGGCCCAGGCGCTCTACGCAGAGACCGCCGAGAGCCTGGCCGCCCGCGAGGCGGCACGCGAGGCCCGGCGCCAGGGTGTCGAGCCGGCGCAGGCCATCGAGCATGGCCGCCCGACCAAGCGCGATCGCCGGCAGCTCGCCGACTGGAACCGCTGGAGCGCCTCGGTCGACGAGTGAGCCCGTGGGGTGGCGCTGCGCAGAAAATGCCGCGCCCTGCCCGAAAACATGCCAAAAACCCTCTTGAAACCCGGGAAACCGGCCCCAGATGGCCGCAGAACCCGGAAAACCACCCATCCCATATCCATGAGCAGCAACGACGCCAGCCTCGACCCCCAAGCCCAGGCCGCAGCGGCCCCCGCCGGCGACAACGGCCAGCCGACCACCGCCTCCACCGACGCCCTGCTGGCCCAGGCCCAGGCGCAGCTGACCGAAGCCCAGGACGCCTTCCTGCGCGCCAAGGCCGAGGCCGAGAACATCCGCCGCCGCGCCGACGAAGAGATCAGCAAGGCCCGCAAGTACGCGGTGGAGTCCTTCGCCGACAGCCTGCTGCCCGTGAAGGACAGCCTGGAAGCCGCGATCGCCATGCCCGACGCGCCGGTCGAGAAGGTGCTGGAAGGCGTGCACGCCACGCTGCGCCAGCTGGGCGCCGCGCTGGAGCGCAACAAGGTGCTGGACATCAACCCACCCGCCGGCACCAAGTTCGACCCGCACCAGCACCAGGCCATCAGCATGGTGCCCGCCGAGCAGGACGCCAACACCGTGGTCGCCGTGCTGCAGAAGGGCTACCTCATCGCCGACCGCGTGCTGCGCCCGGCCCTGGTCACCGTGGCGGCCCCGAAGTAAGACACCCACGACGCGGTTTCTCACAGGGCCTGGCCCTTGAAGACGGCGAAGTTATCCACAACTCCAAGACAACCAAACCAATTTTCGATTCAGGAGCGATCCATCATGGGAAAGATCATCGGCATTGACCTCGGCACCACCAACTCGTGCGTAGCCATCATGGAAGGCAACACGACCAAGGTGATCGAGAACTCGGAAGGCGCGCGCACCACGCCGTCGATCATTGCCTACCAGGAAGACGGCGAAGTGCTGGTCGGCGCCTCGGCCAAGCGCCAGGCGGTGACCAACCCCAAGAACACGCTCTACGCGGTGAAGCGCCTGATCGGCCGCAAGTTCACCGAGAAGGAAGTGCAGAAGGACATCGACCTGATGCCCTACACCATCGCCGCCGCCGACAACGGCGACGCCTGGGTTGAAGTGCGTGGCAAGAAGCTGGCGCCGCCCCAGGTGTCGGCCGAGGTGCTGCGCAAGATGAAGAAGACCGCCGAGGACTACCTCGGTGAAGAGGTGACGGAAGCCGTGATCACGGTGCCGGCCTACTTCAACGACAGCCAGCGCCAGGCCACCAAGGACGCCGGCCGCATCGCAGGCCTGGACGTCAAGCGCATCATCAACGAGCCGACCGCGGCCGCACTGGCCTTCGGCCTGGACAAGCACGGCAAGGGCGACCGCAAGATCGCGGTGTTCGACCTGGGCGGCGGCACTTTCGACATCTCGATCATCGAGATCGCGGACGTGGATGGCGAGAAGCAGTTCGAAGTGCTCTCGACCAACGGTGACACCTTCCTGGGCGGTGAAGACTTCGACCAACGCATCATCGACTACATCGTCACCGAGTTCAAAAAGGAACAGGGTGTCGACCTGACGAAGGACGTGCTGGCCCTGCAGCGTCTGAAGGAAGCTGCCGAGAAGGCCAAGATCGAGCTGTCCAACAGCACCCAGACCGACGTCAACCTGCCCTACATCACGGCGGACGCAACCGGCCCGAAGCACCTGAACATCAAGCTCACGCGCGCCAAGCTGGAAAGCCTGGTCGACGAGCTGATCGAGCGCACGATCGAGCCCTGCCGCATCGCAGTGAAGGACGCCGGCGTCAAGCTCAGCGAGATCGACGACGTCATTCTGGTTGGCGGCATGACCCGCATGCCCAAGGTGCAGGACAAGGTCAAGGAGTTCTTCGGCAAGGAGCCGCGCAAGGACGTCAACCCTGACGAAGCTGTCGCCGTGGGCGCGGCCGTGCAAGGCCAGGTGCTGGGCGGCGAGCGCAAGGACGTGCTGCTGCTGGACGTCACCCCGCTGAGCCTGGGCATCGAGACGCTCGGCGGCGTGATGACCAAGATGATCAAGAAAAACACGACCATCCCGACCAAGTTCGCGCAGACCTTCTCGACCGCCGACGACAACCAGCCTGCGGTGACGATCAAGGTCTACCAGGGTGAGCGCGAGATGGCCTCGGGCAACAAGAGCCTGGGCGAGTTCAACCTCGAAGGCATCCCGCCGGCGCCGCGCGGTCTGCCGCAGATCGAGGTGACCTTCGACATCGACGCCAACGGCATCCTGCACGTCAACGCCAAGGACAAGGGCACCGGCAAGGAAAACAAGATCACCATCAAGGCGAACTCGGGCCTGTCGGAAGAAGAGATCCAGAAGATGGTGAAGGACGCCGAGCTCAACGCGGCCGAAGATGCCAAGAAGCTGGAGTTGGTGCAGGCCCGCAACCAGGCCGACGCGATGATCCACTCGGTCAAGAAGAGCCTGACCGAGCATGGCGACAAGCTCGACGCCGGCGAGAAGGAGAAGATCGAGTCCGCACTGAAGGACGCCGAGGAAGCGCTCAAGAGCGACGACAAGGCGACCATCGACGCCAAGACCGAGGCCTTGATGACCGCCAGTCAGAAGCTGGGCGAGAAGATGTATGCAGACCAGCAGGCGGCGCAAGCCGCGGCGGGTGCAGCAGCTGGCGGGGCCGAGCAGGCCGAGCCGCAAGCCCAGGCCAAGCCGGCCGACGACGACAACGTGGTCGACGCGGAGTTCAAGGAAGTCAAGAAGTGATATGCCGTCGGGCGTGGCCCGACGTGCCATCTCGCCGCGTTCGAACGCCGGGCTGCCCGCCTGGCGCTCAACGCGGCGGTTTGCGTTGAGACAGACCGAGACCTTGCATGGCAAAGCGTGACTACTACGAGATCCTGGGCGTCGCCAAGAACGCCTCGGACGAAGACATCAAGAAGGCCTACCGCAAGCTGGCCATGAAGCACCACCCTGACCGCAACCAGGGTGAAGGCGCCGATGCCAAGAAGGCCGAAGAGAAATTCAAGGAGGCCAAGGAGGCCTACGAGATGCTCTCGGACGCCGAGAAACGGGCCGCCTACGACCAGTACGGCCACGCCGGCGTGGACCCGAACATGGGTGGCGGCCGCGGCGGCCCGGGGCAGGAAGGCTTCGGTGGCTTCGCTGAGGCCTTCGGCGACATCTTCGGCGACATCTTCGGGGGCCAGGGCGGCGGTGGCGGGCGGCGTGGTGGCGGGGGCGGCGGCCAGAAGGTCTACCGCGGCAACGACCTCAGCTACGCGATGGAGATCACGCTCGAAGAAGCGGCGATGGGCAAGGACAGCCAGATCCGCATCCCCAGTTGGGAGCACTGCGAGACCTGCAACGGCACTGGCGCCAAGCCCGGCACCAAGGCCAAGACCTGCGGCACCTGCAACGGCGCCGGCACGGTGCACATGCGCCAGGGCTTCTTCAGCATCCAGCAGACCTGCCCGCACTGCCACGGCACCGGCAAGATCATCCCCGACCCGTGCACGGTGTGCGACGGGGCCGGCAAGGTGAAGAAGCAGAAGACGCTGGAGGTGAAGATTCCCGCCGGCATCAACGAGGGCATGCGCATCCGATCGGCCGGCAACGGCGAGCCGGGCCAGAACGGCGGCCCGCCGGGCGACCTGTACATCGAGATCCGGATCAAGCAGCACGACATCTTCGAGCGCGACGGCGACGACCTGCACTGCACCGTGCCGATCGGCATGGTGACGGCGGCGCTGGGCGGCTCGGTCGAGGTGCCGACGCTGAACAGCAAGGTCGAGATCGAGTTGCCCGAAGGCACCCAGCACGGCAAGACCTTCCGCCTGCGCGGCAAAGGCATCAAGGGCATCCGCTCCAGCTACCCGGGCGACTTGTATTGCCATGTGACAGTGGAAACGCCGGTCAAGCTGACCGAGCACCAGCGCAAATTGCTCAAGGAACTGGACGAATCCTTGAAAAAAGGCGGCGAACGCCACTCGCCGAATGCCAAGAGCTGGACGGATCGGGTCAAGGATCTGTTCAAGTAGCCCGGCCCCCGGCCGATAAGCTTGGGAGTGTCATCAGTGATGAACTGGTGATCCCCCTTCTTGTCGACCGGGATCCGGCTGCATGTCCTCTCGTCTGAACCGTTCCATCGCGCATGCGCGGCCGGTGTGCCCAGGAGCACCGGCATGACGCGTGCCGATCACGATTTCAGCCAGAGCAAGGCCCTGATCATCGACGGGCACCCGACCTCGCGCAGCATCCTGGCCGCGCAACTGCGGGACCTGGGCGTGGGCACGGTCATCCAGTGCAGCCGCATCGCCGATGCGCGCAAGCAGCTGGAGGCCCGTGAATTCGATCTGGTGCTGTGCGAGCAGCACTTCCAGGACAACCGCGCCTCGGGCCAGTCCCTGCTGGACGACCTGCGCCGCGCCCAGCTGCTGCCGTTCTCGACCGTGTTCGTCATGGTCACCGGCGAAGCCAGCTACACCGCCGTGGCCGAGGCGGCCGAGTCCGCCCTCGACAGCTACCTGCTCAAGCCCTTTGCCGCCTCGTCGTTGGCCGACCGGCTGCTGCAGGCGCGCAAGCGCAAGCGGGTGCTCAAGGACATCTTCACCGCCATCGAGGCTGGCGACTACGACCAGGCCGCCCGGCTGTGCCTGGTGCGCTTCCAGGCCCGAGCGCCCTACTGGCTGTATGCCGCGCGCATCGGCGCCGAGCTGCTGCTGCGGCTGGGCAAGCACGACGCGGCGCAGACGCTCTTCCAGGCGGTCATCGACGCCCAGGCACTGCCCTGGGCCCGGCTGGGCATCGCCCGGGCCCAGCTCGACGGCGGCAAGCTCCAGCAGGCCCGCCGCACGCTGGAAGTGCTGATCGCCGACGACCCCAGCCACGCCGACGCCTACGACGTGATGGGCCGCGTCCACGTCGAGCAAGGCGCCCTGGGCGAAGCGCTGGAAACCTACCGCATGGCCACCCAGCTGACGCCGGGCTCGATCGAGCGGCTGCAGCGCCAGGGCATGCTGGCCTTCTACATGGGCGAGCACGCCGAGGCGAGGCGCGCGCTGGAGCGCGCCGCCAGCATCGGCATCACCTCGAAGATGTTCGACCTGCAGTCGATGGTGCTGCTGGCCTTTGCACGCTTTCGCGATAAGGACAGCAAGGGCCTGCAGCGCTGCGCCGACAACGTCCGGCATGTGCTGGAGAAGAACTCGGAAAGCCGCCGGCTCCAGCGCTTCGCCCGGCTGATCGACACGCTGTACCTGATGTTGAACCGCCAGCTGGCGCGGGTGCTGGACGAACTGCGCTCGATGGCCCAGGACATCAAGCGCCCGGACTACGACATCGAAGCGGCCCTGAACATGGTGACCCTGCTGTCCGAGCTGGCCGCCGCCGAGCTGCAGCTCGACGTGGCAGACGACTGGCTGGACACCATCTCGATGCGCTTTTGCGTGTCCAAGAGCCTGTCCGAGCTGCTCGCCAAGGCGGCCGGCGTCCACCCGCCCTATGGTGACAAGGTGCGAGCCACGCATGCCAAGGTCACGGCCCTGGCCGAGGCCGCGATGAACCACAGCCTGAACGGCGAGCCCCGCGCCGCCGCCAAGGCCCTGCTGGCCCACGGCGCCAAGACCCAGAACCTCAAGCTGATCGACATGGCCCGCATGGTGCTGCAGCGCCATGCCGAGAAGATTCCCGATTCGGCCGACCTGCTGGGCATGGCCGAGAGCCTGATCGCCTCGCTCGCCTCGCCCGGCCTGCCGGGGTTTTCGAAAGATGCCCGGCAATCGGGTGGCCTTGCCCTGCGTGCCGCCAACCCGCCGCCGGGCCCGGCTGGCGCGCCAGCCGCTCCTGCCGGCCCAGCCGCACCAGTTGCCCTGCCCGCAGGCGATGTCGAAGCCGACGCCGCCTCGGCGGCCGGCTAGAACAGGCTTTGCTGCACCGGTGGTGCCACGCCACCGGGCCGCCGAAATCGCGTCAGGTCCAACTCAACGCGCTGGGTGTTCAGCCCCAATCGCGCCACCGTCTTCTTGAAGCGCTGCCGGATCAGGTCGGCCCACAGACCCTGCCCGGTCATGCGGCTGCCGAAGCGAGCGTCGTTGTCGCGCCCGGCACGCATGTCGTGGATGCGGGCCATGACCCGGGCGGCGCGGTCGGGGAAATGCGCTTGCAGCCACTGCTGGAACAATGGGTTCACCTCCCAGGGCAGCCGCAGCACGATGCTGAAGGCGCTTCGGGCGCCGGCCTGGGCCGCCGCCTCGAGGATGTGCTCGAGCTCGGGCTCGTTGATGAACGGGATCACCGGTGACACGCTGACGCCGACTGGAATGCCCGCCTGCACCAGCCGCTCGATGGTCTTGAGCCGGCGCTCGGGCGCGGCGGCACGCGGCTCCAAGATGCGCGCGAGACTGCCGTCCAACGTGGTGATCGAGACATACACGGCAGCCAGGCGCTCGGCCGCCATCGGGCCGATCAGGTCGATGTCGCGCTCGACACCGGACGACTTGGTGATCAACGAGAACGGGTGGCTGAACTCGGAGAGCACCTCGATCACCGCACGCGTGATGCCCAACTTGCGCTCGGCCGGCTGGTAGGCGTCGGTCGCCGAGCCGATGTTCAGCAGCAGCGGTTCGTAGCGGGGGCTGCGCAATGCGACGCGCAAGCGCTCGGCCGCGTTCACCTTGGCGAACACCTTGGTTTCGAAATCCAGCCCCGGCGACAGGTTCATGTAGCTGTGCGTCGGACGCGCGAAACAGTAGATGCAGCCGTGCTCGCATCCCCGGTAAGGGTTGATCGACAGGTCGAAGCTGATGTCCGGCGAGTCGTTGCCGGTCAGGATGGTCTTGACCCGCTGCTCGAACACCTCGGTGGTGGCCGAAGCCGGCCCGGCCTGCAACACCTCGACGGTCTGGTCCAGGCTGCCCCAGCCGTCGTCCACCGCTTCGCGCTGCTCGGCCGCGAAGCGGTGCTGGATGGCCCAGGCCGTGCCCCGGCCTTTGGGCGGAATGACGTGGACGGGCACTCCAAGTGGCCCAGCGGGGCGCGGTGGGGAACGATCGGCAGGCGGCATACTGTAAATATATACAGCATTTATCCTCCGCCGTGCCAGCCCGGCCAAGAAGCCCTGCCGGGTCCGCGGTCAGTATTCCTGGCCGTAGCCCGCGTCGGGCGCCATGTTGTCGAACTTGGTCAACGGCTTCAGGAAGGTCAGCTTCACCGTGCCTACCGGGCCGTTACGCTGCTTGCCGATGATGATCTCGGCGACGCCCGGCTCTTTCGAGTCCTTGTTGTAGTAGTCGTCGCGATAGATGAACATGATCACGTCCGCGTCCTGCTCGATGGCACCGGACTCGCGAAGATCGCTCATCATCGGCCGCTTGTCGGTGCGGGTCTCCACCGAGCGGTTGAGCTGCGACAGTGCGATCACCGGGCAGTGCAGCTCCTTGGCCAGGGCCTTCAGGCCGCGCGAGATCTCGCTGATCTCGGTGGCGCGGTTCTCGCCGCTGGAGCTGTTGGTGCCGCTCATCAGCTGCAGGTAGTCGATGACGATCAGGCCCAGCTTTCCGCACTGGCGGGCCTGCCGGCGGGCGCGGGCGCGCAGCTCGGCCGGGTTCAGCGCCGGGGTCTCGTCGATGAAGACCGAGGCCTTGGACAGCTTGTCGACCGCTTCCGTCAACCGACCCCAGTCGTCGTCGCGCAGGCGGCCGGTGCGCAGGCCCGACTGGTCGATGCGGCCCAGCGAACCGACCATCCGCAGGGCCAGCTGCGAGGCGCCCATTTCCATCGAGAACACGACCACCGGCAGGCCTTCCTGCACGGCCACGTTCTCGGCGATGTTCAGCGCAAAGGCCGTCTTGCCCATGGACGGGCGGGCGGCCAGGATGATCAGGTCGCCACCCTGCAGGCCCGCGGTCATGCGGTCCATGTCGTAGAAGCCGGTGCGCACGCCGGTGACTTCCTCGGCGCCGTTTTCGGCCAGTTCGGTGACGCGGTCGATCAGCTGCATCACCAGTTGGTCCATGCTCTGGAATCCCTGCTTGGTGCGCTGGCCCTCCTCGCCGATCTTGAAGATCTTGCCCTCGGCCTCGTCGAGGATCTGCGACACCTGCCGGCCTTGCGGGTTGAAGGCCTGGGTGGCGATTTCGTCGCTGGCGGCGATCAGCTTGCGCAGGATGGCCCGCTCGCGGACGATCTCGGCGTAGCGGCGCAGGTTGGCGGCGCTGGGCACGCTCTGCGCCAGCGCGTTCAGGTAGGCCAGGCCGCCGCATTCCTCGGCCTTGCCGAGCGATTGCAGTTGCTCGAAGACCGTGATCACGTCGGCGGGCTTGGTGGAGTTGATCAGGCCGCCGACAGCCGCAAAGATCATGCGGTGCTCGAAGCGGTAGAAGTCGCTTTCGTTGAGCACGTCCGCCGCTCGGTCCCAGGCGCCGTTGTCCAGCAACAGGCCGCCGAGCACGCTTTGCTCGGCCTCGATCGAATGCGGCGGCACCCGCAGCTTGGCGACTTCGTCGTCGCGGGGGGCTGCGCGGGGATCGTGAGATTCGAAGATCGTGGTCATTGTGGTGGGCGCTGCTCAGCCGAGTGAACAACCCTGTGGATTTCCGGCTGGAGACTGTGGAAAACCGCCAGGCAAAAACGCGAAAGGGCCGGGGTGACCCGGCCCTTTCATCGATCAGGAATTTACGCTGATCAGTCGGTTTCGCCAACCACCTTGACGGTGATCTCGACCACCACATCGGTGTGCGCAGCCACGCTCACCGGGAACTCGCCCACGGCCTTCAGCGGGCCGTTCGGCAGGCGGACCTGCGCCTTGGCGACCTGGAAGCCAGCCTTGCCCAGCGCCTCGGCGATGTCGGCATTGGTGACGGAGCCGAAGAGGCGGCCGTCGACGCCGGCCTTCTGGCTGACGGTCACCGTCAGGCCGTTGAGCTTCTCGCCCACGGCCTGCGCGGCGGCCAGCTTGTCGGCAGCGACCTTTTCCAGCTCGGCGCGACGCGCTTCGAATTCCTTGATCGCGGCCTCAGTGGCGCGGCGGGCGCGCTTGGTCGGGATCAGGTAGTTGCGGGCGAAGCCGTCCTTGACCTTGACGATGTCGCCCAGGTTGCCCAGGTTGGCCACCTTGTCCAGCAGGATGATTTGCATGGTCGTGGCTCCTTAGACGCGGTGCTGGTCGCTGTACGGCAGCATGGCCAGGAAGCGCGAGCGCTTGATGGCGGTGGTCAGCTGGCGTTGGAAGAAGGCGCGCGTGCCGGTCAGGCGGGCCGGCGTGATCTTGCCGTTCTCACCGATGAAATCGCGCAGCAGATCGACGTCCTTGTAGTCGATCGACTCGACGCCGGTGACCGTGAAGCGGCAGAACTTCTTGCGGCGAAACAGCAGCGACTGCTGGTTGCGCTTCGGGCGACGGTCCTTGGAAAAACGTGACTTGGGCGGGGGCATGATGACCTCTGAAAATTGATGATCCGGTGTTCAAACAGGTTCGCGGGCTCGTCGCTACTCAGGTGCTGATCTCGGTCACGTGGAACACGAGGCCCTTGCCGTTGCGCGAGGCGGCCAGGAAACCGGCAAACTGAGCCAGTGTCCCGAGCGCCAGGGCCGCGGCGGGCCGCGTGATCGCCCCGATCGCCACCGCCTTCAGCTGCATCGCAACCTGGCGGGCTTGGCCGTCTTCGCTGACCTCGGACTGGTGCTTCAACTGCATGTCCAGGGCCGGCAAGCCGGCGGGGGTGTAACGCATCGCGCCTCGCTCCACCACTTCGGCGGCCAGAACCAGGCGGTTCATGGCGTCACCTCACGGTGTCGCAGCGAGCCCTCGGGCTTCAGGCGGCAGACTCCTGGGCGGCCTTGCGGGCCTCTTCCTTCTCGACCGACTTCATCATCACCGACGGAGTGGTCTCGGCCTTTTCGGCCTTGACGGTCAGGTGGCGCAGCACGGCGTCGTTGAAGCGGAAGCCGGTTTCGAGCTCGGCCAGCACGTCGTTCGAGCACTCGATGTTCAGGCACAGGTAGTGCGCCTTGGCGAGCTTCTGGATCATGTAGGCCAGCTGGCGCCGGCCCCAGTCTTCCACGCGGTGCACCTTGCCACCACCGTTGGTGACCAGGGCCTTGTAACGCTCCAGCATGGCCGGAACCTGTTCGCTTTGATCCGGATGGATCAGCAGAACGATCTCATAGTGACGCATGAACTCTCCTTGTGGTTTCCGGAATTGGAAGCCGCCCAGCGCGTCGTATGGACTGGTGCGGCAAGGGGGAAAGCCTGTGATCATAGCACGTCAGGCCGGGTTTCCCCGTCCTGACGTGGGTGAGCCGCCGAACGGGTCAGCGCGCCGCCGCCAGGCGTGTCCAGGTCTCGATCACCGAATCGGGGTTCAGCGAGATCGAGACGATGCCTTCCGCGGCCAGCCAGTCGGCGAAGTCCGGGTGATCGCTGGGGCCTTGGCCGCAGATGCCGACATACTTGCCGGTGGCGCGGCAGGCGGCGATCGCCCGGGAGATCATGGCCTTGACCGCCGGGTCGCGCTCGTCGAAATCATCGGCCAGCTGTTCCAGGCCGGAGTCGCGATCCAGGCCCAGGGTCAACTGGGTCAGGTCGTTCGAGCCGATCGACATGCCGTCGAAGTGCTGCAGGAACTGCTCGGCCAGGATGGCGTTGCTGGGCACCTCGCACATCATGATCAGCCGCAGGCCGTTCTGGCCGCGCTTGAGGCCGCGGCCGGCCAGCAGCTCGGCCACCCGCTCGGCCTGGCGCACGGTGCGCACGAAGGGCACCATGATCTCGACGTTGGTCAGGCCCATGTCGTTGCGCACGCGCTTGAGCGCCTCGCATTCCATGCCGAAGGCGTCGGTGAACTCGCCGCTGATGTAGCGCGAAGCGCCGCGGAAGCCCAGCATCGGGTTCTCTTCGTCGGGCTCGTAGCGCGAGCCGCCGATCAGCTTCTTGTACTCGTTGGACTTGAAGTCCGACAGCCGCACGATCACTGGCTTGGGCCAGAAAGCGGCGGCAATCGTGGCCACGCCCTCGGCCAGCTTGTCGACATAGAAGGCGCGCGGCGAGGCATGGCCCCGCGCCACCGATTCGACCGCCTTCTTCAGGTCCGGGTCGACATTCGGGTAGTCGAGGATCGCCTTCGGGTGGACGCCGATGTTGTTGTTGATGATGAACTCGAGCCGGGCCAGGCCCACGCCGGAGTTGGGCAACTGGGCGAAGTTGAAGGCCAGCGTCGGGTTGCCGACGTTCATCATGATCTTCACCGCGCAGTAAGGCATCTCGCCGCGCGCGACCTCGGTGACCTCGGTGTCCAGCAGGCCATCGTAGACGTGGCCGGTGTCGCCCTCGGAGCAGGCCACCGTCACCAGTGCGCCGTCGTGCAAGGTCTCGGTCGCGTCGCCGCAGCCGACCACCGCGGGGATGCCCAGCTCACGGGCGATGATGGCCGCGTGGCAGGTGCGCCCGCCGCGGTTGGTGACGATGGCCGAGGCCCGCTTCATCACCGGCTCCCAGTTCGGGTCGGTCATGTCGGTGACCAGCACGTCGCCCGGCTGGACGCGGTCCATCTCGGCGATGGAATGCACGATGCGCACGGGGCCTGTGCCGATCTTCTGGCCGATTGCGCGGCCCTCGGCCAGCACCGTGCTGTGGCCCTTGAGCTTGTAGCGGTGCTCAACCTGCCCCTCGGCCTGGCTGCGAACGGTCTCGGGCCGGGCCTGCAGGATGTAGAGCTTGCCGTCGACGCCGTCCTTGCCCCACTCCACGTCCATCGGGCGGCCATAGTGCTTCTCGATGATCAGGGCGTACCGGGCGAGCTCGGTCACCTCGGCATCGTTGAGCGAATAGCGGTTGCGCTGCTCGGGCGGCGTGTCGACGGTCTTGACCAGCTTGCCAGTGGCCGCCTTCTCCTCGGGCGAGGCGAATTCCATGCGGATCAGCTTCGAGCCCAGGCCGCGGCGGATGACGGCGAGCTTGCCGGCTTCCAGCGCCGGCTTGTGGACGTAGAACTCGTCCGGGTTCACGGCGCCCTGCACCACCGTCTCGCCCAGGCCGTAGCTGGACGTGATGAACACCACGTCCTTGAAGCCGGACTCGGTGTCGATCGTGAACATCACGCCGGCTGCCCCCACGTCCGAGCGCACCATGCGCTGCACACCCGCGGACAAGGCCACGTCGGCGTGGGCGAAACCCTTGTGCACGCGGTAGCTGATCGCCCGGTCGTTGTAGAGCGAGGCAAAGACCTCCTTCATCTTGTGCAGCACGTCGTCGATGCCGTGCACATTGAGGAAGGTCTCCTGCTGGCCGGCGAACGAGGCGTCGGGCAGGTCTTCGGCGGTGGCGGACGAGCGCACAGCCCAGGTCGCGTCCGGCGAGTCCGCCGCCACGCGGGCGTACTCGGCGCGCACGGCCGCGTCCAGCGCCGGCGGGAAAGGCGCGTCGACCACCCACTGGCGGATCTCGGCGCCGGCCTCGGCCAGCGCGCGCACGTCGTCGGTGTCCAGCTTGGCCAGGCGCTGGTTGATGCGATCGGTCAGGCCGCCGAAGGCCAGGAACTCGCGAAAGGCGTGGGCCGTGGTGGCGAAGCCGCCAGGAACCCGCACGCCTGAGGCGGCCAGTTGGCTGATCATTTCGCCGAGGCTGGCGTTCTTGCCGCCCACCGCCTCGACGTCGGTCATTCTCAGGTGTTCGAACGGGGCGACCAGGGCGGACGCCAGGTGGGTTGATGACACGGGAAAGCTCCTTGATGACAAAAAACCTGGCGCCGTGCCCTTCTCGCCACGCCCGGGGCCCACGCTGCAGCGCGTATCGTTCTTCGTTCGAGGCTGCAGGGGCTCATCCGGGGCATGCGCCGCCCCGCCGAGGCGGGACGAACCAAGGATCACGTCAATGGGGCGTCATTCTACGGAGGGAATGCCTATCATCGCTGAACCCTGGCTGAAACCAAGTCGAGCATTCATGCCCAACCGCACCGTGTTCTTTGTGTCCGACGGCACCGGCATCACCGCCGAGACCTTCGGCAATTCCATCCTGGCCCAGTTCTCCGCCAAGCCGAGGCACATCCGGCGCCCCTTCATCGACAGCCAGGAGAAGGCTGCCAAGGTGGTTTCCGAGATCAACGCCACGGCCGAGGCCGAGGGCAAGCGGCCCATCGTTTTCATCACACTGGCCAACGAAGCGGTGCGCGCCATCCTGACGTCCGAGCACTGCAAGGGCATGGTGATGGACATGTTCGCGGCTTTCGTCGAGCCGCTGGAGGTGGAGTTCGGCATCAAGTCCAACCACCGTGTGGGGCGGTTTTCCGACGCGGCAAAGAGCGAGGAATACAACGACCGCATCGAGGCGATCAACTTCTCGCTGGCCCACGACGACGGGCAGTCGGCCAAGAACCTCGAAGCGGCGGACGTGATCCTGGTCGGCGTCAGCCGGAGCGGCAAGACGCCCACGTCGCTGTACCTGGCGATGCAGCACGGCATCAAGGCCGCCAACTACCCGCTGATCCCGGAAGACTTCGAGCGCGGCCATCTGCCCTCGTCACTGGCGCCGCACAAGCGCAAGTGCTTCGGCCTGACGATCGACCCCGACCGCCTGGCCCAGATCCGCAACGAACGCCGCCCCGGCAGCAAGTACGCCGCGATCGAGAACTGCCGCTACGAGGTGCGCGAGGCCGAACAGATGATGAAGCGCAGCAGCATCTCGTGGCTGAGCTCGACGCACAAGTCGATCGAGGAGATCGCGACCACCATCCTGCGCGACATCCGCCCCGACCGGCTGGTCTACTGACTCGCCAAGCCTGCGAACAGGCACACCGCCGCCGCAGCGGCGACGTTCAGCGATTCCTCGCCCCCCGGCTGCGGGATGCGCACCGTGTGGGCGCACAACGCCATCAACGCCGTGTCGACGCCCTGCCCTTCGTGGCCCAACACCCAGGCACACGGCTGCGGCAACGCCGCCTGCCCCAGCAACAGGCCGCCGTGCGAACTGGTGGCGAGCAAGGGCACTCGCAGCGCGGCCAGATCGTCGACCGACAGCCCCTCGACCAGGCGCAGCCCGAAATGCGCGCCCATGCCGGCCCGCAGCACTTTGGGTGACCACAGCCCGGCCGTGCCCTTGAGCGCCAGTACCTGGTGGGCGCCGAAGGCCGCGGCGCTGCGCAGGATGCTGCCGACGTTGCCGGCATCCTGCAGGCGGTCCAGGACCACGCTGGCGGCCATCGGCTCGATCCCTTGGGGCGGTGGCATGGCCACCAGTGCACCAATGCGGGCCGGCGACTCAAGGCCGCTCAGCGTCTTGAACAGGGCGTCCGGCACGCGCACCGCGCGGCGTGCCTGGGCTGCCCAGCCGCGCCAGTCCGGACGTTCGAGCCAGGCGCTGTCGGCCAGGATCAGTTCGTCCAGCGACACGCCGCGTTGCAGTGCCGCGCCGATCAGGTGGTCGCCTTCCAGCCAGACCTGGCCGAGCTTGCGGTAGGCACCGGGGTCGGCCGCCAGCTTGTGCACCCGCTGCAGCAGCGGGTTATCGCGGGCGGTGATCAGCAGCGGCTCGTCCACGGCGGCGAGCTCAGAAGGCGCTGGCCGACAAGGCCTCGCGCACCGGGCCGAAGCTGCGCCGATGGGCCGGCGAGGCGCCGTACTCGCGCAGTGCCGCCAGGTGCTCAGGCGTCGGGTAGCCCTTGTGGGTGGCAAAGCCGTACTGCGGGTGGGCGGTGTCGAGCGCATCGCACAGCCGGTCGCGGTGCACCTTGGCCAGGATGGACGCAGCCGAGATTGCCTGCACCTTGGCGTCGCCCTTGACGATCGCCTCGGCCGGCACCTTGAGCACGGGCAGCCGGTTGCCGTCGACCAGCACCTTGGCCGGCAACAGGCGCAGCCCCTCTACCGCGCGGCGCATCGCCAGCATGGTGGCGTGCAGGATGTTGAGCTGGTCGATCTCGTCGACGCTGGCCTCGGCGATGCAGCAGCACAGCGCCTTGGCGCGGATCTCGTCGAACAAGGCCTCGCGCCGGCGGGCGTTGAGCACCTTCGAGTCCTTCAAGCCCTTGATCGGCTGCAGCTCGTCGAGGATCACCGCCGCGGCCACCACCGGGCCGGCCAGCGGGCCGCGACCGGCCTCGTCCACGCCGGCCACCAGGCCAGGGACATCGAACGAGAGCGCGATCTGCTCAGGCTTTTTCGACGATTTTCGCGATCGCATCGCCTGCCTTGCGCGCCGTGTCCTGGCGCAACGAAAGATGGAGGTCGGTCAGACGCGCCTGCAACTGCAGGCGGCGTGGCCCGTCGTCCAGCCACGCCAGCGTTTCGCGCGCCAGGGCATCGGGCGTGGCGGCGCCCTGCAGCAGCTCGGGCACGATGAATTCTCGGCTCAGGATGTTGGGCAGCCCGAACCAGGGCTGGTAGGCCCGCCCCTTCATGTACTGCCAGTTCAGCCAATGCATGCGGTAGGTGATGACCATCGGCCGCTTGAACAGCGCCGCCTCGAGCGTGGCGGTGCCGCTGGCGATCAGGGTGACATCGCAGGCAGCCAGCGCCTCGTGCGAGCGGCCGTCGAGCAGCTGGACGCCGACGCCCGGGGCGTGGGCAGCCACCAAAGGCGCCACCAGGCCGCGCAAGCCCGGCACCACAGGCAACACGAAGCGCAGCCCCGGCCGTTGGCGCGCCAGCAGCGCCGTGGCCTGCAGCAGCAAGGGCGCGATGTAGCGGATCTCGCTGCGCCGACTGCCGGGCAGCAGCGCCACCACCACATCGTCGTCGCCAATGGCCAGTGCCGCGCGCGCGGCAGAACGCGGCGGTTCAAGCGATATCGCGTCGGCCAGCGGGTGGCCCACGAAGCTGGCCGACACGCCGTGCCGGGCCAGCAAATCCGGCTCAAAGGGAAACAGGCACAGCACGTGGTCGGCCGCCGCGGCCAGCTTCTTGACCCGCTCGCCCCGCCAGGCCCAGATGGACGGGCAGACGAAGTGCACGGTGCGGATGCCGGCGCCCCGCAGTGCCGTCTCCAGTCCGAAGTTGAAATCCGGCGCATCCACGCCGATGAACAGGTCCGGCCGCTCGGCCAGCAGCCGGTCGCGCAAGGCGCTGCGAATGCCCACCAGCTCACGGTAGTGACGCAGCGCATCCACATAGCCGAAGACCGACAGCTTCTCGCTCGGCCACCACGCTTCGAAGCCTTGCGCCATCATCTTGGGCCCACCGATGCCGCCGGCTGAGGCGCCGGGCCAGCGCGCGTGCAGGCCTTGCAGCAACAGGCTCGCCAGCAGGTCGCCCGATGCTTCGCCCGCCACCAGGGCCAGGCGCGGCGCGGTGGTGTTCGTCACCCGAGCCGCCTCAGCGCACGATGCCGCGCTTGGCGCCGGCCAGGAAACCGAGCATCGTGTCGATGTCGGCCTCCACCTCGGGCTGGCTGCCACGCAGAGCGCCGATGGCGGCCACGGCCTGCTCCAGCGTGAGCGAGTCGCGGTACAGCAGCTTGTGCATCTGGCGGATGGCCGCGATGCGCTCGGCGCTGAAACCGCGCCGCTTGATGCCGGTGAGGTTGACGGCCCGCAGCGCCAGCGGGTGGCCGTCGGCCGTCATGTAGGGCGGCACGTCCTGCGCCACATGGGCCTGGAAGCCGATCATCGCGTGGGCGCCGATGTGCACGAACTGGTGCACGCCGGACAAGCCGCCGACCACCGCCCAGTCGCCGATGTGCACATGGCCCGCCAGCGTGGCGTTGTTGGCCAGCACGGTGTGGCTGCCCAGGCGCACGTCGTGGGCGATGTGGACGTAGGCCATGATCCAGTTGTCGCTGCCGACCCGGGTCACGCCCTCTTCCTTCATTGTGCCCAGGTTGATCGTGCAGAACTCGCGGATGGTGTTGCGGTCGCCGATCTCGAGTCGCGTGGGTTCGCCGCCGTAGCTCATGTCCTGCGAGATCGCGCCGACCGATGCAAACTGGAAGATGCGGTTGTCGCGCCCGATGGTCGTGCGACCCTCGATGACCGTGTGCGGGCCGACCGTGGTGCCGGCGCCGATGCGCACATGCGGCCCGATGACGGCGTAGGGGCCGACGGACACGCTCGTGTCCAGCTCGGCCGCCGGGTCGATGATCGCGGTGGGGTGGATCGAGGCCATCGCTGCCTGTTGCCCTCGGAGCCTCAGCCGATCTTGCGCATCGTGCACATCAGCTCGGACTCGGCCGCCAGCTCGCCGTTCACGGTGGCACGGGCCTTGTACTTGTGAATGCCGCCGCGCACGCGGTCGATGGTCGACTCGATCATCATCTGGTCACCCGGCTCGACCGGGCGCTTGAAGCGCGCCCCGTCGATGCCCACGAAATAGACCACCGTGTCGTCGCCCGGGTCGAGCTCCATCGAGGCGAAGGACAGCAGGGCCGAGGCCTGGGCCATGGCCTCGAGGATCAACACCCCCGGCATCACCGGGCGGTGCGGGAAGTGCCCCATGAAGTAGGGCTCATTGATGGTGACGTTCTTGATCGCCAGGATGCGCGTGTCCTTCTCGATCTCCAGCACCCGGTCCACCAGCAGCATCGGGTAGCGGTGCGGCAGGCGCTTGAGGATCTGGTGGATGTCCATCGTGGTGTTCATGTTGAGCTCTTCTTCTCGAGCGTGCGCACTCGGGCACGCAAGGTGTGCAACTGGCGCAGCGTGGCCGCGTTCTTTTCCCAGTTGCCATTTTCGTCGATCGGGAACACGCCGCTGTACTGACCCGGCTTGAGGATGGAGCTCATCACCACGCTGGCGGCCGAAATGTGCACGTGGTCGGCGATCTGCAGGTGGCCCAGGATCATGGCGGCACCGCCGAAAGTACAGTGCTTGCCTATCCTGGCGCTACCGGCCACGCCCACGCAGCCGGCCATGGCCGTGTGCGCGCCGATGTGCACGTTGTGGGCGATCTGGATCAGGTTGTCGAGCTTGACCCCGTCCTCGATCACGGTGTCGTCCAGCGCGCCGCGGTCGACACAGGTGTTGGCGCCGATGTCCACGTCGTCGCCGATGCGCACGCCGCCGAGCTGCTCGATCTTCTCCCAGCGGCCCTGGTTCGGCGCGAAGCCGAAGCCGTCGGTGCCGATGACCGCGCCGCCGTGCACGATGCCGCGCGCGCCCATGCAACAGCCCTGGCCGAAGCTGACGCGCGGCAGCAGCCGCGTGCCCTCGCCCAGCTCGGCGTATTCGCCGACATAGCACTGCGCGCCGATCACCACCTGGGCCCCGATGACGGCACCCGCCTCGACCACGGCCATCGGCCCGACGCTGGCGCTGGGGTGCAGCCGTGCGCCGGGGGCCACGTAGGCGCTGGGGTGAACGCCCGCGACGGGCGCCGTGCGGCCGCGCGACGCCCACCAGCGGGTCAAGGTGGCATAGGCGAGGTAGGGGTCGGGAACGACGATCGCTGCGACGCCACGGCCCAGCAACTCGGCGGCGGACTCGTCGCGGACGATGACGGCAGCAGCGGCCGTGGTGGCCAGCAGCGGCTTCAGCCGCACCTGCGCCAGGAAGCTGACCGTGGCGCCGTCGGCCGACTCCAGCGGCCCGATGCGCTCGACGAGGCGGTCAGCCTCGCCGCGCAGGTCGCCGCCGATGGCGGCGGCGATGTCGGCCAGGCGCACCGCGGGGGTCGCGCCGTGCCGGTGGGACATGCTCAGCCTGCCATTCACTTGCCGGCGTTCAGCGCGTCGATCACCTTCTTGGTGATGTCGACGCGCGGGCTGGCGAAGATCACTTCCTGGACGATCAGATCGTACTTCTCGGTCTCGAAGATCTGCTTGATGACCTTGTTCGCGCGCTCGACCACGCCCGACAGTTCCTCGTTCTTGCGCTGGTTCACGTCCTCGAGCAACTCGCGGCGCTTGCGCTGGAAATCGCGGTCCTGGTCGGCCAGGTCGCGTTGGCGGCGGGTGCGCTCGGACTCGGCGATCGTCGGGCCTTCCTTCTCGAGCTTTTCCATCGCCTGGCGCAGGCGGGTGCCCTGGTCGGCGAGCTCGGTTTCGCGCTTCTTGAACTCGGCCTCCAGCTTGGCCTGCGCGGCCTTGGCCGGCGCCGCCTCACGCAACACGCGCTCACTGTTGACATAGCCGATCTTCAACTCCTGGGCACTCACACCAGCGGCCAGGGACAGGGCCGCCGCGGCGACGAGGGTTTGGGTAAGCGACTTCATCATCAAAAGGCCGTTCCGACTTGAAACTGGAAGCGTTGAATTTTATCGCCCTTGAATGCGCGCAAGGGCGTGCCGTAGCTCAGCTTCAGCGGGCCGACGGGCGAGACCCAGCTCAGGCCGACGCCCGCCGAGGCGCGCAAGGTGTTGACGTCCATCTTTTCGTCTTCGCGCCAGACGTTGCCGGCGTCGGCGAAGGCGAAGATGCGCAGCGACTTGTCGTTGCCCGAGCCCGGCACCGGGAAGTACAGCTCGGAATTGAAGTTCACGCGCTTGTTGCCGCCGTCGTAGGCACCCGTGATGTCCACGCCGCCGAACGAGCCCTGCTCGAAAACCCGCACCGAGCCCAGGCCGCCGCCGTAGAAGTTCTTGAACAGCGGATAGGGCTTGCCGCCCAGGCCGTAGCCCAGGCCGACTTCGCCGTTGACGCCCAGCGTGAGCTTGTTGGTCACACTGAAGTACTGCTGGTACTGGGTGTTCAGGCGCGCGTAGTGCACGTCGCCAGCCAGGCTGAAGTCGAGGTTGACGCGCTGGTAGCGGCCCTTGGTCGGAATCAGTGGGTTGTCGCGCTCTTCACGGGCCCAGCCCACCGTCAGCGGCACGCTCAGCGCGTGGTTGCCGAAGGTCTCGACGAAGGTGAAGTAGCTGTTCGGCACGCCGGCCGATGTGCCGATGATGGTCTCTTCCAGGCCGACGCCGAAGAAGACCGTGTCGTATTCGGTGAAGGGCACGCCGAAACGCACCGAAGCCCCGGGCGTGGCCAGTTGGTAGGCGTCGCCCTGGCTGTTCAGCGGCTTGGAGGTACGGTAGTACACGTCCAGGGCGCGGGACACGCCGTCATCGGTGAAATACGGGTCCACCGTGCTGACGACCAGGTTGCGGCTGAGCTTGCTGGTGTTGACCTCGATGCCCAGGTAGTTGCCGGTGCCGAAGACGTTTTCTTTCTTGATCGAGCCGGACAGCGACAGGCCCGCGGTCGAGTAGCCCGCCGCGAGTTGCAGGCTGCCGGTCTGGCGCTCCTTCACGTTCAGCACCAGGTCCACCTGGTCCGGTGCGCCGGGCACTTCCTGCGTGTCGACCGTGACTTCGTCGAAGTAGCCCAGGCGCTCGACCCGGTCGCGCGAGAGCTTGATCTTGGCGCTGTCGTACCAGGCCGATTCGAACTGGCGGAACTCGCGCCGCACGACCTCGTCGCGGGTCACGGTGTTGCCAGCCACCAGCACGCGGCGCACGTTCACGCGCACGCCCGGGCTGCCCTGCAGCACCACCACGGCCTGGCCGGTCTTGCGGTCGAGGTCCTGGCGCGGCTCGATGCGGGCGAAGGCATAGCCGTAGGTGCCGTACAGATCGGAGAACTGCCGCGTCGTCGCGGTCACATCGTCCCCGCGGTAGGGCTCACCCGGCTTGATCAGCACCAGGCGCTTGAAGTCTTCCTCGCGGCCGAGGAACTCGCCTTCGAGCTTCACGCCGGCCACGGTGTAGGGCTGGCCCTCGTCGATCACGACGGTGATCGAGATGTCCTGCTTGTCGGGCGAGATCGTCACCTGGGTCGACTTCACGTCGAACTCGAGGTAGCCCTTGTTCAGGTAGTAGGCGCGGATCTTTTCCAGGTCCGAGTTGAGCTTGGCGCGCGAATAGCGGTCGGACTTGGTGTACCAGGTCAGCCAGCCGCCGGTGGTCAGGTCCATCAGGTCCGTCAAGGTGGACTCGCTGACGGCCTTCGTGCCCTCGATGTGGATGTCGCGGATCTTGGCGACGTCGCCCTCGACGACGGTGAAGGTCACGTTGACGCGGTTGCGCTCGATCGGCGTGGCGGTGGTCACCACCTCGGCGCCGTAGAGGCTGCGGGTGAGGTACTGGCGCTTGATTTCCTGCTCGGCGCGGTCGACCACCGCCTTGTCATAAGGCTGGCCTTCCGAGATGCCGTTTTCCTTCAGGGCCTTGGCCAGCGTGTCCTTGTCGAACTCGTGCAGGCCGTTGAAGTTCACCGAGGCGATGACAGCCCGCTCTTCGACTACGACCACGACGACGCGCTCTTCGATGTCGATGCGCACGTCCTTGAACAGGCCGGTGGCGAACAGGGCGCGCAGCGCGGCGGCGCCCTTGTCGTCGTTGTACTCGTCGCCGACGCGGAACGGCAGCGCCCCGAACACGCTGCCGGGGTCGCCGCGCTGAAGGCCTTCGATGCGGATGTCGCCGATCGTGAAGGGCTCGGTGGCCATGGCGGGTGTCGCGGCCGTGGCCGCAGCCACCAGGGCAACGTACGCGGGGACCGGACGCAGCGAGGTCAAGGCAAAGGGAAATGGCATCGGGAGGGTGTCACTGCAGGCCCAGCAGGCGGGCCACGTCGTTGGAGAGGGCGATGGTCATCATCAGCAGGAGTACGAAGGCCCCACTGCGCTGCAGCCACTTGAGCCACAGATCCGAGACCGGTCGACCGGTCACGCCCTCGAAAAGATAATACATCAGGTGTCCGCCATCGAGCATCGGCAGCGGCAGCAGGTTCAGCACGCCCAGGCTGACGCTGACCATCGCCAGGAAGCTCAGGTAGGGTGCCAGGCCCTGCTGCACCGACTGGCCCGCGTAGTCCGCGATGGTCAGCGGCCCGCTCAGGTTGCGCAGCGAAGCCTGGCCGATCAGCATGCGGCCCAGCATTTTCAGGCTGAGGCTCGCCATCTCCCAGGTGCGCTGGGCCCCGCGGGCCAGGCCATCGATCGGGCCCAGGCGAACGGTGGCCATGCGAGGCGCCTCGCCGATGTAGGCGTCGATGCGGCCCAAGGTCTTGCCGCCCTCTTCCACCGGGCGCGAGGCCACTTCCAGCTGCAGCCGCTGCCCCGCCCGCTCGACAGACCACTGCATCGGCGGCAAGCCCGTCGCCGCGCGGGCGCGGATCAGGTCCAGCAGCATTTGAGCGTCGGCCACGGGGCGGTCGTCGACGGTGAGCACGCGGTCGCCGGTGCGCAGGCCTGCCTTGTCGGCGGGCCCGCCGGGCGCGACACGCGCCAACACCGGCTCACGGTATGGCGCGCCCAGGCCGATGCGCTGGAAAGCGGCGGCATCTACGTCCTGCCCCGCCAGCGCGGACAGCGGCAGGGTGACGGTGCGGCGGTGGGTGCCGCCGCTGTCGGCCACCTGCAGCAGCAGGTCTTCGCCATGCAGGACGGACTGGGTCGCCTCCCAGCGCAGGTCGTTCATCGAGGCGATGTCGCGCCAGTCGCCCGCCGGGGTGGCCACCGCCTGCACCCAGTCGCCCGCCGCCAGGCCGGCGTCGGCGGCCAGGGTACGGGCTGGAGGGGTCGACAGCACTGCAAGCGGCTCTTGCAGGCCCACCCAATGCGCTGCGGCGTACAGCAGCACCGCCAGCCCCAGGTTGGCCAGCGGTCCAGCGGCCACGATGGCCACGCGCCGGCGCAACGGCTGCAGGTCGAAGGCTTGGCCCTCGCGCCCGGGGGGGATCGGCCCCTCGCGGCTGTCGAGCATGCGCACATAGCCGCCCAGCGGGACGGCCGAGATGGTGAACTCGGTGGCGTCGGGCGCCGCCTGCCGGCGCCAGATCACCCTGCCGAAGCCGACGGAAAACCGCAGGACCTGCACCCCGCACCAGCGCGCGACCTTGTAGTGGCCGTACTCGTGCACCACGATCAGCACGCCCAGCGTCAGCAGGAAACCCAGGACGGTGTTCATCGCCGGCCCTTCAGTGCCCGAGGGCGGCCACCTGCCGGCCGGCGACGTCGCGGGCGCGGCGATCGAGGTCCAGCAGTTCGTCGATCGACGCGTCCAGCGCCACATCGGGCGGCAGGGCGGACAGCGTCTCGGCATTGACCCGGTGGATCTTGTCGAAGCCGATGCGCTGGTCGAGGAAGGCGGCCACGGCCACCTCGTTGGCGGCATTCAGCACCGCGGTGCCCCCGTGCGGGCCACGCAGCGCGTCCCAGGCGAGGAAAAGGCCGGGGAAGCGCGATGGCTCGGGCGGCTCGAAGCTCAGCGCCTTCAACTGCAGGAAGTCCAGCGCTTCGGCACCAGACTCGATGCGCTCGGGGAACGACAGGCCGTAGGCGATCGGCACGCGCATGTCGGGCGTGCCCAGTTGCGCCAGCACCGACTGGTCGCGGCACACCACCATCGAGTGGATGATGCTCTGCGGGTGAATCACCACCCTCACCTGCTCGGGCGCCAGGTCGAACAGCCAGCGGGCCTCGATCACCTCGAGCGCCTTGTTCATCATCGTGGCCGAGTCGACCGAGATCTTGCGACCCATGACCCAGTTCGGGTGGGCGCAGGCCTCGTCAGGGGTCACGGTCGACAGCGTGGCCGGATCGCGCTGCCGGAACGGGCCGCCTGACGCCGTCAGCACGATGTGGTCGATGCGCCTCTTCCACTGCGACCGGTCTTCCGGCAGGCACTGGAAGATCGCCGAGTGCTCGCTGTCGATCGGCAGCAGCGTGGCGCCGCCTTCGGCCACCGCGGCCATGAACTGCGCGCCGCCGACCACCAGCGCTTCCTTGTTGGCGAGCAGCAGGCGCTTGCCGGCGCGCGCGGCGGCCATGCAAGGCGGCAAGCCGGCCGCGCCGACGATGGCGGCCATCACCACGTCCACGTCGGGGTGCGCCGCCAGTTCGACCAGCGCATCGGGGCCGTCCAGCACCTCGGTGCGCGAACCGGCCTCGTGCAGGCGGGCCCGCAGCGCCCGGGCTGCCACGGGGTCGGACATCGCAGCGAAGCGGGGCTGCCACTGCAAGCATTGCGCAAGCAACTCCTCGACGCGGCGCGCGCCCGTCAGCGCGAACACCTCGTAGCGTCCGGGGTGGCGGCCCGCCACATCGAGGGTGTTGCTGCCCACCGAACCGGTGGAGCCCAGGACGCACAAACGCTGTCGCATCGTTACCGTTTCCCTCGATCGGCCACGGGGTCAGACACTGGCCAAGGCCATCACCGCCGGCAGCACCGGCAGCAGGGCATCGACACGGTCCAGCACGCCGCCATGCCCGGGCAGCAGGCGGCTCGAATCCTTCGCGCCCACGGCCCGCTTGGCCAGTGACTCCATCAGGTCGCCCACCACGCTGAGGCCGCTGAGTGCCACCAGGCACAGCACGAGGCCCACCGGGCCGAACACGGCCAGCAGGCTGGCAAAGACACTCGGGCCGGCGGGCGGCCAGCGCCCTTCGAGCGCCAGCCAGCCCCAGGCCAGCAGGCCCACACCGATCATGCCGGACCAGACGCCCTCCCAGCTCTTGCCGGGGCTGATCGACAGGGCCAGCTTGCGTCGGCCGAAGGCGCGCCCGCCGAAATAGGCGGCAATGTCCGCCGCCCAGACGATGCACATGGCCGACAGGATGAAGCCCAGGCCCCGCTGCTTGGCCGCAGCAAGCGCCAGCCAGGCCACCGACAGCACCAGCCAACCCAGCCCCAGCCGTGCCGCCCGGGCCATGTGGGGCCAGGCCGCCGGCCCGGCACGCAGGGCCAGTGCCCCGCCCAGCACCCAGGCCGCCACGGCCAGCCACCAGGTCGCCGACGGCGCCGACAGCGCCCAGCCAGCGGCCCACGCCGCCGCGCAGGTCAGCGCCACGGCGCCCCCCAGGGCGAGAGCGCCCGGCTGGGCCAGCCCGTTCAGCCGGCCCCATTCCCAGCCACCGGCACCCACCATCAGCAGCGACAACGCAGCGAACGGCAAGGGGCTCGCGGCCAGCAAGGCCGGCAGCAGCAGCGCCAGCAGCACCAGCGCCGTGATCACGCGTTGAAGCAGCATCGGGCGGTCAGGCCGAGGCCCGGTCCATGGGGGCGGCGGCAGGCACGCCGCCGAAGCGGCGCTCGCGGCCGGCGAAGGCGGCGATCGCCTTGTCCATCTCGGCCGCGTCGAAATCGGGCCAGAGGCAGTCGGTGAAATAGAACTCGGCGTAGGCCAGCTGCCACAGCAGGAAATTGCTGACCCGCAGTTCGCCGCCGGTGCGGATGAACAGGTCCGGGTCCGGCGCATGGGCCAGCGCCATGTGGCGCGACAGGTCGTCCTCGCTCAGCGCCTCTGGTGCGACACCATCGGCCAGCGCGCGCTTGCAGGCCTGCACGATGTCCCAGCGGCCGCCGTAGTTGAAGGCGACGGTCAGCGTCAGGCCGGGGTTGTCCTTGGTGAGTTCCTCGGCCTCGTTCCAGGCCTGGCGAACCTTCTCGGACACGGCCGAGCGGTCGCCCATCACGCGGATGCGCACACCGTCCTTGGCCAGCCGGGTGAGGTATTTCGACACCCCGACCAGCACCAGGTTCATCAGGCCGGAGACCTCTTCGTCGGGGCGCTTCCAGTTCTCGGACGAGAACGCATAGACCGTGAGGTACTCGATGCCGCGGCGCGCGCAATCGTCGATCACGCGCACGACGGTTTCCATGCCGTACTTGTGGCCGAACACGCGCGGCATGAAACGGCGCTTGGCCCAGCGGCCGTTGCCGTCCATCACGATGGCCACGTGGCGCGGCACGGCGGGGTCGCGGCCCACAGCCGAAGGTGACGGGTTGGCCATCAGGCTCAGACCGCCAGGATGTCGGCTTCCTTGGCTTGCACCAGCCGGTCGATCTCGGCCACGGTGCGGTCGGTGAGCTTTTGCACCTCGTCCTGGGCGCGGCGCTCATCGTCCTCGGGGATTTCCTTGTCCTTCAGCAGCTTCTTCAGGTGCTCGTTGGCGTCGCGGCGCAGGTTGCGCACGGCCACCTTGGTGTTCTCGCCCTCGTGACGCACGACCTTGGTCAGGTCCCGGCGGCGCTCTTCGGTCAGGGCCGGCATCGGCACGCGCAGCAGGTCGCCCTGGGCCGAGGGGTTCAGGCCCAGGTCCGACTCGCGGATGGCCTTCTCGATCTTCTGCGCCATGCCCTTTTCCCAGGGCTGCACGCTGATCGTGCGGGCGTCCAGGAGGCTGACGTTGGCGACCTGGCTGATCGGCACGTTCGAGCCGTAGTAGTCCACGTGCACCTGGTCGAGGATGCCGGGGTGGGCCCGGCCGGTGCGCACCTTCTGCAGGTCGTTCTTCAGCGCCTCGATGGACTTGGCCATCTTGGTTTCGGCGGTCTTCTTGATCTCGTCAATCGTCATGATCGTCAGGGCTCCTCAGACATGCACCAGGGTGCCCTCGTCCTCGCCCTGCACCACGCGCTTGAGCGCGCCGGGCTTGAAGATCGAGAACACCTTGATCGGCAGCTTCTGGTCGCGGCACAGCGCGAAGGCGGTGGCGTCCATCACCTGCAGGTTGCGGGCGATGGCCTCGTCGAAGCTGATGTTGGTGTAGCGGGTGGCCTCCGGGTCCTTCTTGGGGTCGGCCGTATAGACGCCGTCGACCTTGGTGGCCTTGAGCACGATCTCGGCGCCGATCTCGGCGCCGCGCAGCGCGGCGGCCGTGTCGGTGGTGAAGAAGGGGTTGCCGGTGCCCGCCGCGAAGACGACCACCTTGCCCTCCTCGAGGTACTGCAGCGCCTTCGGGCGCACGTAGGGCTCGACCACCTGCTCGATGCTGATGGCCGACATCACGCGCGCGGTCATGCCCTCCTGTCGCATCGTGTCAGCCAGGGCCAGCGAGTTCATCACCGTGGCCAGCATGCCCATGTAGTCGGCGGTCGCACGGTCCATACCAACCGAGCCGCCGGCCACGCCGCGGAAGATGTTGCCGCCACCGATCACCACCGCCACCTCGCAGCCCAGCTGCGTCACCTCCTGCACCTCGCGCACCATGCGGACGATGGTGGCCCGGTTGATGCCGTAGGCGTCGTCGCCCATCAGGGCCTCACCGGACAGTTTCAGCAGGATGCGTCGGTACGCCGGCATGCGGGGCTCTCCGTCGAGGGGCAAGGGGTGGGAGTGATCTCGTGAATCGGCTCGAAGTGTACGCGGCGGCCCAGGTTGAAAGCCGCCGCGCCAGTCGGCAAAGGGCTGCTTTACTGGCCCTTGGCGGCCGCCACCTGGGCAGCGACTTCCGCCGCGAAGTCGTCGACCTTCTTCTCGATGCCCTCGCCCACCACGTACAGGGTGAACCCCTTCACGTTGGTGGCCTTGTCCTTGAGCATCGCGCCCACGGTCTGCTTGCCGTCGGCGGCCTTGACGAAGACCTGGTCGAGCAGCGAGACCTCCTTCAGGAACTTCTGCACCGAGCCTTCGACCATCTTGGCGACGATCTCGGCCGGCTTGCCGGACTCGGCGGCCTTCTCGGCGGCAATCTTGCGCTCCTTGGCGACCAGGTCGGCCGGCACGTCGGCCGACGACAACGCCGCCGGCTTCATCGCGGCCACATGCATGGCCACATCCTTGGCGGCCACGTCGTCACCGGTGTAGTCAACGACCACGCCGATGCGGGTGCCGTGCAGGTAGCTGGCCAGCTTGCCATCGGTGGCGTAGCGCTGGAAGCGGCGGATCGACATGTTCTCGCCGATCTTGCCGATCAGGCCCTTGCGCACGTCCTCGACCGTGGGGCCAAAGCCGTCCTGCGACAGCGGCAGCGCCGACAAGGCGGCGACATCGGCCGGGTTGCTGTCGGCCACGAGTTGGGCGCAGGCCTTGGTGAAGGCCAGGAACGACTCGTTCTTCGACACGAAGTCGGTTTCGCAGTTGACTTCCAGCAGGGCACCGACGTTGCCGTTGACGGCGGCGCTGATCACGCCCTCGGCCGTCACGCGCGAGGCGGCCTTGCCGGCCTTGCTGCCCAGCTTGACGCGCAGGATCTCCTCGGCGCGCACGGCATCGCCGTCGGCTTCGGTCAGCGCCTTCTTGCACTCCATCATCGGCGCATCGGTCTTGGCACGCAGTTCGGCAACCATGCTGGCGGTAATTGCAGGCATCTTCATCTCTCCGTTGCTGTGGTGTCAGGGCACGGCCTGGCACCGAAAGTTCCGTCCGGCTCATGCGACCGGGACATCGCAGGGGTACGAAAAAGGGGCTGTGAAAGCCCCTCGTTCGACTTCAGCGCTTGCGCGCCGAGGGATCAGGCGTTCTCGTTGACTTCGACGAATTCGTCGCCGTCGGCCGCCACGGCCTGCACCAGGTCGCTGGCGGCGTTGGCCTTGCCTTCCAGCACGGCGTCAGCCACGGCACGGGCGTACAGCGCCACGGCCTTGGCCGAGTCGTCGTTGCCGGGGATCACGTAGTCCACGCCCTCGGGCGAGTGGTTGGTGTCGACCACGCCGATCACCGGGATGCCCAGCTTTTGCGCTTCGGCCACAGCGATCTTGTGGAAGCCCACGTCGATGACGAACAGCGCGTCGGGCAGCGCGTTCATGTCCTGGATGCCGCCGATGTCCTTCTCGAGCTTGGCCAGTTCGCGGTCGAACATCAGGGCTTCCTTCTTGATGCGCATTTCGGCGCCGGAATCCTTGACCGACTGCATGTCCTTCAGCTTCTTCAGCGAGCCCTTGACCGTCTTGAAGTTGGTCAGCATGCCGCCCAGCCAACGCTGGTCGACGAAGGGCATGCCGGCGCGGTTAGCTTCCAGCGCGACGACTTCGCGGGCCTGGCGCTTGGTGCCCACCATCAGGATCGTGCCGCGCTTGCTGGACAGCTGGCGCACGAACTTCATCGCTTCCTCGAACTTGGGCAGCGTCTTTTCGAGGTTGATGATGTGGATCTTGTTGCGATGGCCGTAAATGAACGGGGCCATCTTGGGGTTCCAGAAGCGGGTTTGGTGGCCAAAGTGGACACCGGCTTCCAGCATTTCACGCATCGAAACGGACATGGATACTCCGAAGGTTGGGTCTAGAATCCCGGCACACATCGCTACAGCGTTTGCGCCTTGTGACAAGGCAGGCCAACACGCCGGACGCGACACCTTGAATACGCCGGGTTCGCGAGCTTCGGAAAGCGCTGATCGCTCAGTCAGCTTCCCGGTTTCAGAGGCCACCCATTCGAACCCGTGCGACTGACACGCGCCTATGGGCAACCAGCAAAACCCAAAGATTATAGCAGGCCATGGCGCCGCTCCCCAGGCCTGCACGGCCGCCTGGGTCACCGGCACTCCTGACCCCATGCGCCAAGGCGTGCCGGAAAGGCGCGGCTGACCATGCACATCGCCGTGATCGGCGCCGGCCTGGCCGGCGTCACCGCCGCTTATGAGCTGAGCCGCGATGGGCACGACGTCGTCGTCTACGAGCGCCGCAGCGGCATCGCCGCCGAGGGCAGCTTTGCGCCGGCCAGCGTCTGCGCGCCCGGGCTCTGGCTGGCCCATGCGGCCGCCGGCATGCCCACCGGCCTGGAGCGAGCGGCCGGCTGGTCGCAGTGGCCCTGGCGCTGGCGGCAATGGCGCCTGGGCCGGCAACCGGCGCAGGCGGCCCGCTGGCGCTGCATGCGCGAGCTGTCGCAGTTCGGCCAGGGCCGGCTGCACGCGCTCAAGGCCGCCCACCAACTGGACTACGAACACCACCAGGGGGTGCTGGCAGTGCTCAGGCACCCGCGCCAGGCCCTGAGAGCCCAGGCGCTGCTGGCCACCGAAGCCGCCGCTGGACTGCCGCTGCGCTGGCTGAACCCGGACCAGGCCCGACTGGTCGAACCCGGCCTGAGCCCTTCCCTGCGGCTCGAAGGCGCCCTTCATTGGCCGCAGGGCGAGACGGCCAATGGCCGGCAGTTCGCCCATGCCTTGAAGGCCGAGGCGCAGCGGCTGGGCACCCGCTTCCTGTTCCAGCAAGAGGTCACCGCTCTGATCACCAGCCCCTCGCTGGCCGCAGAGGTGGAGGTGCAGGCCGCCGCCTGCCGCGACCTGGGCGACAGCAGCCTCGCCAACAGCGCGACCGGCGCCACCACGGTGGCCGACGAGGGGCCGCAGTCGTTCGACGCCGTGGTGCTGTGCACGGCGGCCGGCGCATCTGCGCTGCTTGGAGCGCGCGGCGGGCGCCTGCCGTTCGCCACGGCGCACGTGCACTCGGTCACGGCGCCGCTGCGGGCCGCCAACGAATCGGGCGATGCCTTCGGCCCCGTCGGCGCCCTGCTCGACCCAGCGGCTGGCGTGGCCATCTGCCGCATGGGCGAACGCCTGCGCGTCGCAGGCGCTGCGAGTTGGGGCGCCGTGCCCGCCCGACCGCAGGAGGCGGCACTGACCCAGCTCTACCGCGCGCTCGACGAGTGCTTCCCGGGCGCTGCCCGCACGGCTCGCCCGCAGGCCTGGGTCGGCCGCCAGACCCATTTCGCGGACGGCCTGCCCGCCCTGGGCCCGAGCGGGCTGGCGGACCGGGTGTGGCTCAACCTCGGCCACGGCGGCAACCGCTGGGCCTGGTGCGCGGCGACGGCACGGCTGCTCGCCGACCAATTGACCGGCCGGTCGCCAGAGCTTGATCTGGCACCGCTGGCACCCGCGCGGCTGCGCTAAGCTGGCTTTTTCTGCCCTTGACGCCGAAAGGCGAAAGCCAATGAACCAGCCACGCCGGCTGCTGCCGGGCCTGGACCCGGTGGCGCTGTTCGACAGCGCCACCACCCGCGCCATCGAGCACGATGCCCTGGCGGCCCAGCCGGCGCATGCGCTGATGGAGCGTGCCGGCCTGGCATTGGCCCGCCTGGCACTCGCGATGACCCCGCACGCGCAATGCGTCTGGGTGGCCGCCGGACCGGGCAACAACGGCGGCGACGGGCTGGTGGCCGCCCGCTGGCTGCATGCCGCCGGCAAGTCGGTCTTCGTCACCTGGCTGGGTGACCCGGCGCATCTGCCGGCCGACGCTGCCCACGCCCACCGCCAGGCCCGGTTGGCCGGCTTCGAATTGCACCGTGTGCCACCGCCCGAAAGCGCTCGACCGGACCTCGCGATCGACGCGTTGCTCGGCCTGGGACAGGCTCGCGCACCCGAGGGCGACATCGCGGCCGCCGTGATGGCGCTGAACCGATACCACCTGTGCGGCACGCGGGTGCTGGCTGCCGATCTGCCCACCGGCCTGTGCGGCGACACCGGCCGCGCCTTGGGCGGGCCCGTGGTGCAGGCCGATGCCACGCTGGCCTTGTTGACCGCCAAGCCCGGGCTGTTCACCGCCCAGGGGCGCGACGCCGCAGGCGAGGTCTGGCTCGACGAACTGGGTGCCCTTGTCGACACGCGGCGGGCGACGGCCCGGCTGGCGGGGCGCCCTCAGGCGCTGGCCGCGCTCGCCCCGCGCCTGGGCGCTGCCCACGCCTCGCACAAGGGGCGCTTCGGCGACCTGCTGGTGGTGGGTGGCGCGTCCGGCATGCGCGGCGCGGCGGCGCTCGCCGGGCTGGCCGGGCTGCGCGCCGGTGCCGGGCGGGTCTACCTGTGCCCGCTCGGCGATGACACCGATGGCGCGATGACCATGACCAGCGGCCACCTGGAACTGATGACCCGCGATTGGCCGCAGGTGCGCTCGGCCGGTCTGGGCGATTCGGCAACGGTGGTCTGCGGTTGTGGTGGCGGCGACGCGGTGCGCGGCCCCTTGCCCGAGCTGATCAGCCGAGCGGTGCGGTTGGTGCTCGACGCCGACGCCCTGAACGCCGTGGCCGCCGATGCCGGCCTGGCCGAACAACTGGCCGCGCGCGGGCGCCGCGGCATGCCCACGGTGCTGACACCGCACCCGCTCGAAGCGGCGCGGCTGCTGGCGTGTGACACCGGCACGCTGCAGGCCGACCGCTGCGGAGCGGCCCGACAACTGGCCAACCGCTTCGGCGCGGTCGTGGTGCTCAAAGGTTCCGGCAGCGTAATCGCGGCCCCCGGCAGCCTGCCCGTCATCAACCCCACCGGCAATGCCCGCCTGGCGAGCGCGGGCACGGGTGACGTGCTGGCCGGCTGGATCGGCGGATGCTGGGCCACGCACGGCGAAGCCGAAGCGGCGGATGCAAGGAGCAAGGCCGCCACCGTGGCCGTGGGCTCGGCCTGGCTGCACGGCTGGGCGGCGCAGCAGGCTCCATACGGTGCAGGGCTGCCCTTGACAGCCAGCGCCTTGATCGGCGCCATGGTCGACGCCGCCGCCGCTGGCTTGCCCTGAAGCGCCACCGGGGCGGCGTTCTCCAGGCCTTGGGTCAGCGTGCCTTGACGCGCGGCTTGCCCGCGGAGCGCGACGATGGTGCGCCGCCGTCCGAGCCTCGGGCCCCCTTGGACCCTTTGGGCTCGGCGGAGGCCTTGGTGCGCGACGCCGCAGCACGGCTGGAGCCGGCCGCCGAGCGCTTGCCACCGCCCGCCCCCTTGCCGCTCTTGCCGGCTTTGGCGGTCTTGGCGGCACGCTTGTGGGCCCGGTCGGTCGATTCGACGCCGGCCAAGGCTTCCACCGCCGAGCCTGCCTCGGCACGCGACGGTGCCCGGCCGCGGGCCAGCAGGCGGTCGCCTTCGCCCTCGCGCACCATGCGGAAGTCGATCTTGCGGCCATCCAGGTCCACCCGGCTGACCTGCACCCGCACCCGCGCGCCAATGGCGTAGCGGATGCCGGT
This sequence comes from Burkholderiaceae bacterium, assembly GCA_044226465.1. Lineage (GTDB taxonomy): Bacteria > Pseudomonadota > Gammaproteobacteria > Burkholderiales > Burkholderiaceae_C > Ideonella. Next base: position 94,215 of record JBGAGZ010000007.1, read on the forward strand.
GCGCTCGCCGCGCAACTCTTGGCGCACCTCGTCGAAGCGGTAGTACTCGCCGCCCAGCTCGGTGATGTGGACCAGGCCATCGACGTACAGCGCATCGAGCGTGACGAACAGGCCGAAGCTGGTCACCGCGCTGACGGTGCCAGCGAATTCTTCGCCCAGGTGCTCGCGCATGTACCGGCACTTGAGCCAGGCCTCGACATCGCGCGAGGCCTCGTCGGCACGGCGTTCGTTGGCGCTGCAGTGCGCGCCGGCGCCCTCCCAGTGCTCTTGCTCGCTGATGTGCGGCTTGACCGCCTTGGCCCCCTTGCGCAGCTTGGTGGCGCGCACGCCGGCATCCGCCAGCTCGCCACTGGCCAGGTGGTAGCGCTTCTTGGCCAGCACCGCCTTGATCACCCGGTGCACCAGCAGGTCCGGGTAGCGGCGGATCGGGCTGGTGAAATGCGTGTAGGCCTTGTACGACAGGCCGAAGTGGCCGCTGTTGGCGGGGGTGTAGATGGCCTGCTGCATCGAGCGCAGCAGCATCATGTGGATCTGGCTGGCGTCGGGCCGGTCCTTGGTGGCCTCGGCGATGGCCTGGAACTCGCCCGGCGTCGGGTCCTCGCTGATCGCCAGGCCCAATCCGAGGCTTTTCAGGTAGTTCTGCAGCGTGGTGCGCTTCTCGGGCGTGGGCCCCTCGTGCACACGGAACAGCGACGGGTGCTCGGCCCCGGCGATGAACTCGGCCGCGCAGACGTTGGCTGCCAGCATGGCCTCTTCGATCAGGCGGTGCGCATCGGTGCGGACGCGCGGCACGATCTTCTCGATGCGGCCGTTCTCGTCGCAGACGATCTGCGTCTCGGTGGTCTCGAAGTCGATCGCACCACGTCGGTGGCGCGCCTTCAGCAGCGCGCGGTAGGCCTCGTGCAGGTTCAGCAGCTGCGGCATGATCGCGCGCCGCTTGGCCGCTTCCGGCCCGCGCGTGTTGGCCAGCGCCGCCGCCACCTCGGTGTAGGTCAGCCGCGCGTGAGAGCAGATCACCGCGGGGTAGAACTGGTAGGCATGCAGCTCGCCGTCGGCGTTGATCAGCATGTCGCAGACCATCGACAGGCGGTCGACCTCGGGGTTCAGCGAGCACAGTCCGTTCGAGATCTTCTCGGGCAGCATCGGGATCACCCGGCGCGGAAAGTACACGGACGTGGCACGCTCGTAGGCGTCCTCGTCCAGCGGCTCGCCGGGCTTCACGTAGTGGCTGACGTCGGCGATGGCGACGAGCAGGCGCCAGCCGTTGAACGCCGTGCGGCCGCGGCCGCTCTTGTGCGGCTCGCAATAGACAGCGTCGTCGAAGTCGCGCGCATCCTCGCCGTCGATCGTCACCAATGGGACGTCGGTCAGGTCGACGCGGTGCTTCATGTCGACCGGGCGCACCTTGTCCGGCAACGCGGCAGCCTGGGCCAGCGTCTCGGGCGAGAAGCGGTGAGGCACCTCGTACTTTCGCACCGCGATTTCGATCTCCATGCCGGGGTCGTCGATCTGGCCGAGAACCTCGGTCACGCGGCCCACGGGCTGCGAGTACATCGACGGCGGCTCGGTCAACTCGACCGCCACCACCTGCCCGGCCGCGGCACTGGCGGTCGCGTTCTTCGGGATCAGGATGTCCTGGCCGTAGCGCCGGTCTTCCGGAGCCACGAGCCACATGCCGTTCTCGTGCAGCAGCCGGCCGATGATCGGCGCCTTGCGCCGCTCGAGGATCTCGATGATCCGCCCCTCGGGGCGGCCCTTGCGGTCGTAGCGGATGATGCGGGCGCGCACGCGGTCGCGGTGCAGCACCGCGCGCATCTCCTGCTGGGCCAGGTAGAGGTCGGGCTCGCCGTCGTCGCGTTGCAGGAAGCCGTGGCCGTCGCGGTGGCCGAGGACGATGCCCTCGACTTCGCTCATCAGGGCGCCACCCAACACGGGTGCGCTTGCGTTCGTTTTAGTTTTGATGGTATAGTCCTATCTTTCGATGCCAAGCGGCAAAGCTTAGCAACGAAATACAAGTAAGAGCCCAGGTGGCGGAATTGGTAGACGCACTAGTTTCAGGTACTAGCGGGTAACTCCGTGGAGGTTCGAGTCCTCTCCTGGGCACCAAGATCAAGAGCAATAAGAACAGAAGAACAAGAACAGACACAAGAGGGCCAGCGCGAAAGTGCTGGCCCTTTTTTCATGTCCGCCGGGCTTGTGCTTTCGCTCAAACAGCCAGCTTCCGCGCCAGGCCTTCCGGGCGCAGGTTGTCGTAGTCCTCGAAAGGCTGGTGGATCCACGGGCTCGTGGCCAGCATCTCGACGTAGTAGTCCGGCGTGTAGCTCGACACCGCCTTGGTCCAGATCACCGCCGAGCGCAGCTCGGTGATGGACGGGATGCCGCGCAGCCGGTCCACCACCGCCTTCAGCGTCACGCCCGAATCGGCCAGGTCGTCCACCAGCAGCACCTTGCCCGCCAGTTCGCCCTTGGGCATGGTGATGTACTTGGCCAGGTCCAGCCGGCCCTGGATGGTGCCGGCCTCGGCGCGGTACGAGCTCGTCGACATGATGGCCAGCGGCTTGTCGAACACGCGCGACAGCACGTCCCCCGGCCGCATGCCGCCGCGGGCCAGGCACAGGATCTGGTCGAAGGCCCAGCCCGAGGCGTGTACCTTGAGCGCCAGGCGCTCGATCAGCAGGTGGTACTCGTCCCAGGACACATAGAGGTGTTTGCCGTCGTCGGTGAGCATGGTCGTCTTCCCTCCGGTCATGCCAAGTGTCTGCCCGTCGCGTTGGCCATTGTCGTTGCTCAGGCGGCCTGATAGGGGTGGCGCAGCAGGATGGTGTGGTCCCGGTCAGGGCCGGTTGACACCATGTCGATCGGCGCGCCGATGAAGGCCTGCACCCGCTCCAGGTAGCGGCGAGCGTTCAGCGGCAGCTGGTCCCACTGCGTGAAGCCGGCGGTCGAGCCCTCCCAGCCCGGGAAAGTCTCATAGACCGGCTGGCAGGCGGCGATGTCGTCCGCGTCCAGCGGCAGGATGTCCAGCGACTGCCCACCCAGCGTGTAGCCCACGCAGACCTTGATCTCCTTCAAACCGTCCAGCACGTCCAGCTTGGTGATGCACAGGCCCGAGATGCCGTTGATGATGATCGAGCGCTTGAGCGCGGCCGCGTCCAGCCAGCCGCAGCGGCGGGCACGGCCGGTGACCGTGCCGCGCTCCTGGCCGATGGTCGACAGGTGGTGGCCCACGGTGCCGGGCTGGTCGATCGGCAACTCGGTCGGGAACGGGCCCGAGCCCACCCGCGTGGTGTAGGCCTTGGTGATGCCGAGGATGTAGTGCAGCATGTCCGGCCCGACGCCGGCACCGGCCGCCGCGTTGCCGGCGACGCAATTGCTGGAGGTGACGTACGGGTAGGTGCCGTGGTCGATGTCCAGCAGCGTGCCCTGTGCGCCTTCGAACAGCAGGTTGGCGCCGGCATGGTTGGCCGTGTAGATGCGGTAGCCGACGTCGGCCAGCATCGGGCGCAGTGCCTCGCCCATCTTCATGGCCTGGTCGAAGATCGGCTGGAACTCCAGCGGAGTGCCCTTCAGGTAGCCGCCGAGCGCGAAGTTGTGCAGTTCCAGCAGCTCGCGCAGCTTGGCCGCGAAACGCTCGGGATGCTTCAGGTCCTGCACGCGCAGCGCGCGGCGCGCCACCTTGTCCTCGTAGGCCGGGCCGATGCCCTTGCCAGTGGTGCCGATCTTGCCGGCGCCGCTGGTCTCGCGCAGCGCCTCGCGGGCGTTGTCCACGGCCACGTGGAACGGCAGGATCAGCGGGCAGGACTCGCTCAGGTACAAGCGCGAGCGCACGTCCAGCCCGATCTTCTCGAGCCGCTCGATCTCGCCCAGCAGGTGCGAGGGGTCGACCACCACGCCGTTGCCGATGTAGCAGGCCACGCCGTCGCGCATGATGCCCGAGGGGATCAGTTGCAACGCCGTCTTGACGCCCTTGATCACCAGCGTGTGGCCGGCGTTGTGGCCACCCTGGAAACGCACCACGCCTTGCGCGTGGTCGGTCAGCCAGTCGACGACCTTGCCCTTGCCCTCGTCGCCCCATTGGGTGCCGACGACGACGACGTTGTGGCCACGCGCGGTGGCGGAGGTGGTGCTCTGTTGCATCGCAGTTCTGAGTCAGTGGATTCGGGGATGGGCCGCGGCGCTCGGCTCAGAGCGCGCGCACCGCCCATTGGCCGTCGACGGCGACCAGCTCGCGGTCGCAGTCGAATTCCTGGGTTTCGTGCTCATGGCCCGGCAGGATGCAGACCACGATCTCGCCCTGGGCGCGCAATCGGCGCACGGCGGCACGCAGCGCGGCGTCCTCGCCCCAGGGTGCGCGCACGGCAGCCCGCGGTGCCGCAATGGGCGTCACCGCGGTCAGGCCCTTGAGGTCGAGGCTGCAGCCCACGGCCGGCCGGTTGCGGCCGAAGACCGCCCCGACCTCGTCGTAGCGGCCACCGCGCACCAGCGCGTTGGCCGAGCCGGCGCCGTAGACCGCGAAGCGCACGCCGCTGTAGTACGCGTAGCCGCTCATGTCCGACAGGTCGAAGCCGATGTTCACCTCGGGGTTGGCTTGCCTCAGGTGCCGCGCCAGCCAGGCCAGGTCGTCCAGCGCCGCAGCGATCGGTGCACGCGCCGGCAAGCGCTCGCGAGCCCGAGCCAGGACCTCGTCACCGCCATACAGGTCAAGCAACGCGGTCAGGCCGGCGCGGGCTTCGGCCGGGCAGTGCCGCGCCAGGGCCTGCACCGTGCTGCCGTCCTTGGCGGTGAGTGCGGTCACCAGCTCGGTCAATGTCGCGGCGTCCAGCGGCACGCCCGCCAGCACCGAACGCACGACGCGCGCATCGCCCAGATCGATGGTGAGCTCGCGCGCGCCGATGGCGGTCAGACCGTCGAGCGCCAGCTCCTGCACTTCGAGGTCGGCCTCCAGGCCCGCATGGCCGAAGATCTCGGCCCCGAACTGCAGGGGCTCGCGCGTGGTGTGCAGGCCTGACGGCCGCGTGTGCAGCACCGGCCCGCAGTAGCAAAGGCGCGTCACGCCCTCGCGGTTGAGCAGGTGGGCATCGACGCGCGCGACCTGTGGCGTGGTGTCGGCGCGTAGGCCAAGCGTGCGGCCGGAAAGCTGATCGACCAGCTTGAAGGTCTTCAGATCCAGCTCGCGGCCGGTGCCGGACAACAGCGAGTCCAGGTACTCCAGCATCGGCGGCATGACCAGCTCGAAGCCGTAGCCGCGGGCCCGGTCCAGCCACTGGCGCCGCAGTTCCTCGATGCGCCTGGCCTCGGCGGGCAGGACATCGGCGATGTGCTCTGGCAACAGCCAAGCAGAGGACATGAAAACGCACCGGGGTTAAAACCGGCATTGTACAGGGGGGTACCCTGACGAGAGGCTGGCGTCAGTTGCCGAAAAGCAGCAGCACCGCCAAGCCGATCAGCATGCTGGTCAGGCCGATGAAGCGGATCTGCCCATCGCTCATTTGCGTGGCGCGCAGGAACACCTCGCGCCAGCGTCTCGGGCTGAAAAACGGCAGCAGGCCCTCGAACACCAGCATCAGCGCCAGCGCTGCCAGCAGCAGGTCACCCATGGTTCAGGTCGTGCGCCGCCGATTCACTTCTTGGCTGCGGGCGCCGTGCCGCCGCCACTGCCGCGCATGGCCTTGAAGAAGTCGGACGACGGGTCGAGCACCATCACGTCGGTCTTGTTGCGAAAGCTCGCGCGGTACGCGTCGAGGCTGCGGTAGAACTGGGCGAACTGGGGGTCACGGCCGAAGGCCGTGGCGTACAAGGCCGAGGCCTTGGCGTCGCCCTCGCCCTTGATCTTCTGCGCGTCACGGTAGGCCTCGGCCACGATCACCTCGCGCTGGCGGTCGGCGTCGGCGCTGATGCGCTCGCCTTCGGCCTTGCCCTTGGAACGCAGCTCGTTGGCCACCTGCTGGCGCTCGGACTGCATGCGGCGGTAGACCGAATCGGTGATGCTGGCGACAAAGTCGACCCGCTTGGTGCGCACGTCGATGATCTCGACGCCGAAAGACTTGGCCGACTCGGCCAGCCGGGCCTGCACGTCGGCCATCAGCTTCTCGCGTTCGGTGGCCAGCACGGCGCCCACGGTGCGCTTGGTGACCTCTTCGTTGAAGGCGGCCTGCACCACGGGGCTGAGGCGGTTTTCCAGGTTGCGCAGGTCCACCCCGTTGTTGCGGATGAACTGGCGCGGGTCGGAGATGCGCCACTTGACCAGCCAGTCGATCGCCAGCGTCTTCTTCTCGGCGGTGAGGATGGACTTGGTCTCAGGGCTGTCCAGTGTCTGGATGCGGCGGTCCAGGAAGACCACGTTCTGCAGCGGTGGCGGCAGCTTGACCTTCAGGCCGGGCTCGGTGACGACTTCCTTGATCTCGCCCAGGGCGTAGACCACGGCCACCTGGCGCTGGTCGACGACGAACAGGGTCGAGGCGGCCAACACGAGCAGGACCAGCAGGCTGCCGACGATGACGGCGAATCGGTTCATGGGGTGTCCGAAAGGTGTGGCGGTGGAGCGGTCAACGGTTGCTGTCGCGGTCGCGGCTGCGGCCGATCTCGCGCGAGCTGGCAGCGCCGGCGTTGTCGGGTGTGGTGGCCGGCGCGGGCAACTGCACGGCAGGCGCCCCGGCGCCGGCCTGCTGCATCAGCTTGTCCAGCGGCAGGTACAACAGGTTCGAGTTCGTGCGGCTGTCCACCATCACCTTGCTGACGTTGGAGTAGACCTCGCGCATGGTGTCGATGTAGAGGCGGTCGCGCGTCACCGCCGGCGCCTTCTGGTACTCGGCATAGACCGAGTTGAAGCGCTCGGCGTCGCCCTCGGCGGTGGCAATCACCCGCGAGCGGTAGCCCTCGGCCTCGGCGCGCAGCCGCGAGGCGGCGCCTTGCGCCTTGGGGATCACGTCGCTGGCGTAGGCCTGGCCTTCGTTCTTGAAGCGGTCGCGGTCAGCACCAGCCTTCACCACGTCGTCGAAGGCGGCTTGCACCTGCTCGGGCACGGCCACGTTCTGCAGGTTGACGTTCTTGATGGTCACGCCAGCGTTGAGCTTGTCAAGCTGGGCCTGGATCGAGCGGACCAGGTCGGCGGCGATCGCATCGCGGCGCTCGTACAGCACCGAGTCGACCTTGCTGCGACCGACGATCTCGCGCACCGCCGATTCGCTGGCCTGCACCACGGCCTGGTCGGTGTCGCGGTTCTCGAACAGGAAGGCGCGTGCGTCCTTCAGCACGTACTGGACGATGAAGCGGATGTCGACGATGTTCTCGTCCTGCGTCAGCATGGACGAGTCGCGCAGGCCGGTGGCCTGGCCGATGGTGTTGCGGCCGACTTCGACCGAGCGAAGTTGCGTCACCGGCACTGTCTCGTGCGCCTGGAACGGGTATGGCAGCCGGTACTGCATGCCGGCGGCCACCGTGGTGCTGTACTTGCCGAAGGTGGTGACGACCGCCTGGTTGCCTTCCTGCACGATGAACAGGCCACTGCCGGCCCAGATCAGCACCACCACGCCGGCGATCACGCCAGCGCCGATGCCGGCGCCCTTCATGTCCGGCTGGAAGCCGCCACCGTCGCCAGAGCCGTCGCCACGCGGCGAGCTCCCATCGCCCTTGCCGCCGAACAAGCCAGACAGCTTGCGGTTGAAGTCGCGCCAGAGCTCGTCCAGGTCCGGCGGACCGTCGTGCCGGCCATTGCTCATGACGAGCGCGCGCGCCGCGCGGGCCAGGGTCCCCAGGCGGGTGCCGAATCCGGGGGCGTCGGGGTGGGTGCTGTGCATGGTCATGCCACGAAAAAGTCCGATGGGTGTGAGGGTGCTCAATGCTGCACCGGGTCGGCGTCGGCTACCGGGCTGCCATCTGGCAATGTGAAGGGCTCGACGGTGGATTTCAAGCCCGCCGCGGCCACCTGGGCCGCGATGGCCTCGCGCAGGCTGCCCAGGCCTTCGCCCGTCAACGCGCTGACGAAGACGCGCGGCACGCGCACGCCCGGCGCTTGCTCGATCTCGTCGTGCAGCGCGCGCGGGCGGGCGGCGGGCTCGAGCTGGTCCAGCTTGTTGTAGACCAGGATCTGCGGCACGCCCTGGGCACCGATTTCCTCCAGCACCCGCTCGACCTCGGCCTGCTGTTCCAGCAGCGTGGGGCTGCTGGCGTCGATCACGTGCAGCAGCAGGTCGGCGTCTGCCGCCTCTTGCAGCGTGGCCTGGAAGGCTTCGACCAGCTTGTGCGGCAGGTCGCGGATGAAACCCACCGTGTCCGACAGCGATACCGATCGCCCGGCCTCGCCCAGGTAGAGCGAGCGAGTGGTGGTGTCCAGCGTCGCAAAGAGCTGGTCAGCGGCGTAGGTGCGGGCCTTGACCAGGGCGTTGAACAGCGTCGATTTGCCGGCGTTGGTGTAGCCCACCAGCGAAACGCGGAAGGTGCCGCTGCGCTCGCGTGCCTTGCGCTGGGTGCCGCGCTGGCGCTTGACCTTTTCCAGCCGTTCTTTGACCGACTTGATGCGCTCGCCGATCATGCGACGGTCCAGTTCGATCTGGGCTTCGCCCGGCCCGCCGCGGTGCCCCACCCCGCCGCGTTGGCGTTCGAGGTGGCTCCAGCGCCGCACAAGGCGGGTGGACAAGTATTGCAACCGCGCCAGCTCGACCTGCAGCTTGCCCTCGTGACTCTTGGCGCGAGCGGCAAAGATCTCGAGGATCAACGCGGTGCGATCGGCCACCGGCACGCCCAGGTGGCGCTCGAGGTTGCGCTGCTGCGCTGGCGACAAGGCCTGATCGAAGATCACGCCATGCGCCCCATGGGCTTGCACCATCAGCTTGATCTCGTCGGCCTTGCCGGAGCCGACAAACAGCGCCGGATCGGGTGACTTGCGCTTGGCGAAGATGCGCGCGACCGGCTTGTCGCCGGCCGATTCGGCCAGCAGCGCGAGTTCGTCGAGCGAGGGGTCGAAGGACGAGCCAGGGCCGAGGTCGACACCGACCAGCACTGCCCGCGCTGCCTCGCCGTCCGCCGTGGTGCCGGCAGACGCGGGCAAGGAGGGGTCAGAAGCCAAGGTGGGTCAGGCGAAGTCGCCGAGGGCAGCGACGCGTCGGTGGGCGATCAGGGGGCGTCGCCCGCATCGGCCGCGTGGAAGTTGACCGCACGGCCCGGCACGACGGTGGAGATCGCGTGCTTGTAGACCATCTGCGTCACGGTGTTGCGCAGCAGGACGACGTATTGATCGAAGGACTCGATGTGGCCTTGCAGCTTGATGCCGTTGACCAGGTAGATGGAAACCGGAACGTGCTCCTTGCGCAGCAGGTTCAGGAAGGGGTCTTGTAGGAGTTGCCCTTTGTTGCTCACGATATGCTCCGTGTTGGAAAAGTGTTGGAGATGGCACCTTAACACAGCAGGCCAGAATTGGCCCGCTTGCTATCAGTGTTCTCCCTCGGCGAAAGGGTTCCGCGACAGTTTCATCTCGATGCGCATCGGCGTGCCGACCAGCTTGAAATGCTCGCGAAAGCGCCCTTCCAGATAGCGCTTGTACGAATCGGTGATGTGCTCCAGCGAATTGCCGTGGATCACGATGATGGGCGGGTTCATGCCGCCTTGGTGGGCATAGCGCAGCTTGGGCCGGAACGCGCCCGCGCGCTTGGGTGCCTGGTGCTCGACCGCCTCGTGCAGTAGGCGCGTCAGCACCGGCGTGGGCATCTTCTTGGTCGCGGAGGCATGCGCGTCGGCGATCGCCTTCCACAACGGGCCGAGCCCCGCGCGCTTGAGCGCCGAGATGTGCAGGATGGGCGCAAACTTCAGGAAGGCCAGGCGCTGCTCAATCGAGCGCTCCAGCATCTGACGTTGGTAGCTGTCGATCGCGTCCCACTTGTTGATCGCGATCACGACCGCCCGGCCCGAGTCGAGGATGTAGCCGGCGATGTGCGCGTCCTGGTCGCTCACGCCTTGCGTGGCGTCGACCATCAGCACCACCACGTTGGCATCGGCGATGGCCTGCAGCGTCTTGACCACCGAGAACTTCTCGATTGCCTCGAAGACCTTGCCCTTGCGACGCAGGCCCGCGGTGTCGATCAGCTCGAAGCGCTTGCCGTCGCGCTCGAAAGGCACATGGATGGCATCGCGCGTGGTGCCCGGCATGTCGAAGGCGATCAGCCGCTCCTCGCCGAGCCAGGTGTTGATCAGCGTTGACTTGCCGACATTCGGCCGGCCGGCCACCGCCAGGCGGATGGGCGCGTTCTCGTCGGGCTCGGCGGCTTCTTCGTCCTCTTCGGGGAAGTCGACCAGCGCGGCCTCCAGCAGGCTGCGGATGCCCTGCCCGTGCGCCGCCGATACCGGGTGCGGCTCGCCCATGCCCAACTCGTGGAACTCGGCCAGCAACGGCGACTCGGCCATGCCCTCGGCTTTGTTGACGGCCAGCAGCACGCGCTTGTTGGCCTGGCGCAGGTAACGGGCGATGTCCTGGTCCTGGCCCGACAGGCCGGTGCGCACGTCGACGACGAAGATCACCACGTCGGCCTCGGCCACCGCCTGCCGTGTCTGGCGCGCCATTTCCTTGACGATGCCGGTCGAGCTGTCGGGCTCGAAGCCGCCGGTGTCGATGACGATGAACTCGCGGCTGCCCAATCGGCCGTCGCCATAGTGCCGGTCGCGGGTCAGGCCGGCGAAGTCGGCCACGATCGCATCGCGGCTCTTGGTCAGCCGGTTGAACAGGGTCGACTTGCCGACGTTGGGTCGCCCCACCAGGGCGATGACGGGTTTCACGTCACACCCACGTTGATCGAGGCTCGGCAGGCCGTGCCGGGCCGCTCCCAAGCGGCCTGCCGGCCCCCACGGGGGGCGATCGCGAAGCGAGCGGGGGTGGACATCTACTCGGGGCGGAAAGCGAAGGCGCCACCGTTGCGGGTGACCACCAGCAGCGTGTTGTCGGACACCACCGGCGCCGTCGCGATGCGGGCACCGTCGGTGGGCAGGCGCAGCAAGGGCTTGCCGGCGTCCTGCGACAGGAAGTGCAGCTGGCCCTCGAAATCGCCGAACACGACGGTCGTGCCCAGGGCCACCGGCGCGCTCAGACCACGGTTGAGCAGCAATTCCGTGGTCCAGGCCGATTCGCCGCTGGCGCGCTTGCGGGCGGTGATGCGGTCGCTGGCGTCGGCGCTGAAAACGTAGTCGTCGTTGCCGCCCACGGCCTCGATGCCGCCGCCGTTCTGCACCCACTTCAGTGTGCCGCGCTCGGCGTCGATGCAGCCCACGGCGTTCTGGAAGGCGCGCATGCAAAACATGCTGCCAGTGCGCGACACGGGGCCCACCAGGTCGGCCAGGCGCTCGACCTCGTTGGTGCCGCGCGGCGTGCTCAAGGCCGTATCCCAGCGCACGGTGCCCTTGAGCGGGTCCACACCCAGCAGGCGAGGCCCCTGCCCCACCAGCAGCGTGTCCTTGTAAGCGGCCAGCACGCCGGTCTGCGACAGGGTCAACGCGTCGCCCGGGCGCTTGAGCGTCCAGAGGCGGCGGCCATCCAGCGCGTCGAAGGCATGCACGATGCGGTCGACGCCGACGACGAAGACGCGCTCGCCGGCGACCAGCGGCGCGGTGACCACCGGCGTCTCCAGCTTCTGGCGCCAGGTGACGTTGCCGTTGTCCAGCACGACCAGCTCATTGCCGCGCGTGACGACGGCCGCGAAGCGGCCATCGCTGCCCACGCCCGCCGAAAGCTTGGCACCGGCGTCGCCGCGCCACAGCTCGCGGCCGGTGGCGGCTTCCAGCGCCATCACCGTGCCATCGTCGTTGGCCACGTAGAACTTGCCAGCGCGCACGCTCACCGCCAATGGGAAGCTCACGTTGCCCAGGCGGGTGGACCACACCTGCCGGCCGGCGATCGCAGGCTCCAGCGGCTGCAGCTTGGCCGGCGCGGGCTTGTCGCTGGAGCAGCCGGTCAGGCTCGCCAAGGCGGCCATCGCCAACGCCCCCCATGCTGCCAGGTGGCGCACGTCGACGCGGGCCATCACTTGGCCACCCCGCTGGCGGCGGAAGCGGCCTCGGGCGCGGCGCCCAGGCTGGTCAGCTTGGCTTCAACGATGCGGCGGTAGTCGGTCTGCTCGCCCATGGCCTTCCAGGCTGCCTGCAGCGCCTTGACAGCCTCGTCGCGCTTGCCCTGGGCCAGCAGGATGTCGCCACGGCGGTCGTCGGCCAGCGGCGCGAACTCGGCGGCCTTGACCGCATCGACCTGCTTGAGCGCGTCGTCGTAGGCCTTCTTGTCCAGCAGCAGCGCGGCGATGCGCAGGTGCGCCAGGGCCTGGTAGCCCTCGTCGCCGGCGTGCTCGGCCACCCAACCCAGCGAGGCCATCGCGGCATCGGGCTGGTCCTTCTCGGCCTGCAGCTTGGCTGCCAGCAGGCCGGCCTGGGCGGCATAGGTGGTGCGGCCGTAGCGGTCCTTCAGGTCGTTGAAGACGCGGCCGGCCTGGGCGGCGTCGCCCGCCTGCACTGCGCGGTCGAGCTCGTCGAACATCGCACCGGCCTTGGCACCCTGGTCGCGTTGCCAGTAGTTCCAGCCGTTCCACGCGGCGAAGGCCCCGAGCACGATCACCAGGGTCCAGGTGATCAGGTTGCCGTATTGGTTCCAGAACGCCTTGAGCTCGTCAAGCTGTTCCTGTTCCTGCAGATCGAGATTGGTTGCCATGAACGGTGGGCCCGCCGCGTGATGCTCAGGGCTTGAAAGATCGAAAGCCCACCGAGGTGGGCGAAAACCGCGATTATGCGTCCGCCTTGTGGCCCGACAGCATCTGGGCCCAGGCGGCGACGTCGTCCAGCGGCCGCTCGACCTGCGCCGCGCCCGCGTCCCGCAGGGGCTTGACAGCCACCATGCCGCGAGCCAGCTCGTCGCCACCGAAGACCAGCGCATGGCGGGCCCCGCTGGCATCGGCCTTCTTGAACTGCGACTTGAAGTTGCCGCCCCCCGCGTGCATCTGCACCGCCACGCCCTCAGCGCGCAAGGCTTCGATGGCGACGAGCGCGCGCGGCAGCGCTGCCGCATCGGGGATCACGGCGTAGGCGTCCGGCTCGCCGCCAGGCACCGGCAGGCCCAGCTCCTGCATCAGCAGCAGCAGCCGCTCGATGCCCAGGCCGAAGCCCACCGCCGGCGCCGGCTTGCCGCCGAGTTGCTCGATGAGCCCGTCGTAGCGGCCACCGCCGCACACCGTGCCCTGCGAGCCGAGCTGGTCGGTGACCCACTCGAAGACGGTCAGGTTGTAGTAGTCCATGCCGCGCACCAGGCGCGTGTTGACGCGGTACGCGAGCCCGGCGGCGTCGAGGATGGCGCGCACCGCATTGAAGTGCCCCAGCGTCTCCTCGCCGAGGAAGTCCATCAGCTTGGGCGCCGCCTCGACCAGCGCCTGCATGGCCGGGTTCTTGGTGTCCAGGATGCGCAGCGGGTTGCTGTGCAGGCGCCGCCTGGCGTCCTCGTCCAGTTGCTCGGCGTGGGCCTCGAAGTGGGCGATCAGCGCGGCGCGGTGGGCGGCGCGCTCGGCAGGCTGGCCCAGGCTGTTCAGCTCCAGGCGCACGTGCTGGCCTTCGACCAGGCCCAGCTCTTTCCAGAGCCGGCGCACGAGCAGGATCTGCTCGGCGTCCACGTCCGGCCCGGCGAAGCCCAGCGCCTCCACGTCCAGCTGGTGGAACTGGCGGTAGCGGCCCTTCTGCGGCCGCTCGTGGCGGAACATGGCGCCCATCGTCCACAGGCGCAGCGGGCCGTTGTACAGCGCGTTGTGCTCGACCATCGCGCGCACGATGCCGGCGGTCGCCTCGGGGCGCAACGTCAGTTGGTCGCCATTCATCGAGTCGGTGAACGAATACATCTCCTTCTCGACGATGTCGGTCACTTCGCCCAGGCCACGCACGAACAGCGCCGTCGGTTCGACGATCGGGGTCAGGATGTACTGGTAGCCGTAGCGGGCGAGCACCGAACGCACGGTGGTCTCGAACCATTGCCACAGCGCGGAGTCGGGCAGCTTGTCCTTGCGCGGGACGCTGCCCGGCAGGATGTCGTTCATGCCCTTGACGGCTTGCAGGACGTTGCTCATGGAAGATGCAGGAGGTACGGGCTGGCATCCGGCCTTTTGGGGCCGCCGGCCGTTGATTGGCAGCCGGCCGCGCGTGGCAGCCGGTGGGCGTGGGAGGGTGTCGGCCCGCGTCAATGCGCAGCGGTCACCGTGCCGTAGCGGCGCTCGATGTACTGCTCGACGATGGTCTGGAACTCGCGCGCGATGCCCTCGCCGCGCAGGGTCATGGCCTTCTCGCCGTCGATGAAGATCGGCGCGGCCGGGGCCTCGCCGGTGCCGGGCAGGCTGATGCCGATGTCGGCGTGCTTGCTTTCGCCCGGGCCGTTGACAATGCAGCCCATCACGGCGACCTTCATCTGCTCGACACCGGGGTAGCGCGCACGCCAGACCGGCATCTGCGCACGCAGGAAGTCGTCGATCTGCTTGGCAAGTTCCTGGAAGGTGGTGCTGGTGGTGCGGCCGCAACCCGGGCAGGCGGTGACGCTGGGGTTGAAGCTGCGCAGGCCCAGCGCCTGCAGGATCTCCAATGCCACGACCACCTCTTGCGTGCGGGCCTCGCCCGGCTGCGGCGTGAGCGACACACGGATGGTGTCGCCGATGCCTTGCTGCAGCAGCACCGACAGCGCCACGGCGGACGCCACGGTGCCCTTGGTGCCCATGCCGGCCTCGGTCAGGCCCAGGTGCAGCGGATAGTCGCAGCGTTGCGCCAGCGCCTGGTAGACCGAGATCAGGTCCTGCACGCCGCTGACCTTGCAGCTGATGATGATCTGGTTCGGGTCCAGCCCGACCTCGCGCGCGGCCTGCGCCGACTGCAGGGCCGACTGCACCAGGGCTTGGTACATGACCTGCTTGGCGTCCCAGGGCACCGCACGGCGGGCGTTGTCGTCCATCAGCGAGGCCAGCAGTTCCTGGTCGAGCGAGCCCCAGTTCACGCCGATGCGCACCGCCTTGTCATAGCGGCAGGCCGCCTCGACCATCTGGGCGAACTGCTTGTCGCGCTTCTCGCCCTTGCCCACGTTGCCGGGGTTGATCCGGTACTTGGACAGCGCCTCGGCGCAGGCCGGGTGTTCGCTCAGCAGGCGGTGGCCGTTGTAGTGGAAGTCGCCGATCAGCGGCACGTCGATGCCCATGCGGTCGAGCTGCTCGCGGATGTGCGGCACAGCCGCCGCCGCCTCGGGCGTGTTGACCGTGATGCGAACCATCTCGGAGCCGGCGATGGCCAGCTCCTTGACCTGGATCGCTGTCTCGATCACGTCCACCGTGTCGGTGTTGGTCATCGACTGCACGCGCACCGGCGCGTCGCCGCCCACGGTGACGACCCGGTCGCCCCAGACCACCCGCGCCTGGCGCGAGCGGCGCGCGGCCGGCAAGGCCGCCGCGATCGGCTGCGGGTCGCCTTCGGCCACGGTGCGGGTGTCTTGCGCTGCGCTCATCGCGGGTCTGTCCATCGTCATTTCAGTTCCAGCCGCGCCACGTTGTCGCGCGCCGCGGCCTCCAGGTCCACCGGGAGGCCACGGAAGCTGAGCTCGGTCGCCTTCGCGTTGCCGATCTTGACACGCAGCGGCAAGACCCCGTCGAGGCCCACGGTTTCACCCGGCGTCAAGGTGCGGCCGATCAGCACCTTCGAACGCGCATCGACCACCTCGACCCACGACGCCGCGCGGGCGTGCAACTGCACCACGGTTGCCCCCGGTGCGGTCGGCACGCTGGCGGCTGACGGCATCGATTCGACGGGCGAAAGCACCGGGCGGACAGCAGCCGTGGGGGCGGAGGCCGCCATCTGCGGAGCAACGGGCATCGGTGCGGCGGACGCCGGCGCCGGGGATGACAAGAGAGCGGGCGCTGAAGCGCCCGGCGCGACAGGCTCCACCAGCAACGGCGCACTGGCCTCGGTCGTCGCTGGCCAGGGCGCCGTCGATGTGCTCGTCGCGTCGCTCGAGGCCGAGACGGCCGACGCCGGCAGCCCGGCCGCTGGCCAATGCCAACCCTTGGGCAGCAGCCAGAAGCCCAGCGCACCCAACAGCAGCAGCAGGCCCAGGGCCCACACCGCGGGGCCGGCTCCTGGCAGCTCGGGCACCTCGCGGCGCACCCCCCGCTCGCGGAACGGCGCGTTCAAGCCACCGTCGAGCTGGCTCAGCAAGCCGCTGTCCTGCGCCGGCAGGCGCTCCAGCACCGGCGTCGGGTTGATCTTCAAGGCCCGGCACGCGGCCAGAGCCAGGGCGCGCACGAAGGTCGACCCCTGCAACTCGTCGTAGCGGTCGTTTTCCAGCGCTTCAAGCTTGCGCGGCGCCACTTTCAGCGTGGTGGCCAGCGCAGCGATGTGCAAGCCCTGGGCCTGTCGGGCCGCGCGCAGCAGGGCACCCGCCGTCTCAGGGGGCTGGGTGTCGGGGCCATCGGCCTGCTCAGTCATCGAAGCGACCCTTTTCGTACAACCGGGCTTCGGGAGAATTCGGGAAGCGGTTCTGCAGGTCGTTGCCCAACTGCTCGACCTGGGCGCTTTGCCCGAGCTTGCGTTCGATGCGCGCCGCCAGCCAAAGCGTCTGCGCGCTGATCAGGGCGTCGTTGCCGTTGACGCGGCGGATGTAGAAGCGGGCCCGCTCCAGTTCGCCCCGGCGCAGCAGCACCTCGGCCAGGTTGAGCGACGTGGTGGGGTTGGCCGGGTCCAGCTCGAACGAACGCATCAGGCTCTGCTCGGCCTCGGCGAGGCGGTTGTTGCGGGCCTGGCAAACGCCCATGGCCAGCCAGGTGCGCGTGACTTCGCGGTAGTTCGGCACCTCCAGCGCCGTCCGGAACTGGGCGGCGGCATCATCGTAGCGGCGCTGCTGGCACAGGAACCAGCCATAGTTGTGCATCGTGTCGGCGTCGCGCGGCGCCATCTGCAGCGCACGGCGGAAGTTGTCCTCGGCCAGCCCCACCTCGCCCATGCTGGCGTAGACCAGGCCGCGCAGGTTGTAGGCATCGGGCAGGTCTGGCTTGGACTGCAGGGCCAGCTTCACCTCGTCCAGCGCCGTGTTGGGCTGGTTGCGGCTGAAATAGGCACCCGCCAGCTCCAGGTGGACCCGCGCACGCCGGTCGACGTCGCTCTGGTCCGACGAGGTCTGCAATTCCTGCGATGGCTTGTTCGACGTGCCG
The DNA here is from genome assembly GCA_044226465.1 of Burkholderiaceae bacterium. Classification (GTDB taxonomy): domain Bacteria; phylum Pseudomonadota; class Gammaproteobacteria; order Burkholderiales; family Burkholderiaceae_C; genus Ideonella. The sequence goes on from JBGAGZ010000007.1 coordinate 111,398, forward strand.
CCCGGGCCCGCACAGCCTTGCGCCAGCAACACCAGGAGGCCAGCAGCCGCCAGCCTCGCACCGTCAGCCAGGGCACGAACCAAGAGCCCGGATTTCTTGAGCGTCAATGCAGCGTCTCCTGCTGGTGTTGGGGAGGACAGTTTCAGCGCGGCTCTGGGCCACGCCTTGCGGGCTCGGCCACCACGCGGATGGGCAGCCGTTTCATGCGTTCGGCGGCGCGGGTGCGGTCCTGCACCTCGCCGGCCAACTGGCCGCAGGCCGCATCGATGTCGTCGCCGCGCGTCTTGCGCACCGTGGCCACAAGGCCACCGTCCTGCAGCACCTTGGCGAAGGCCTGCACACGTGCCCGCGGCGAGCAATGCAGGCCCGATTCCGGGAAGGGGTTGAACGGGATCAGGTTGAACTTGCAAGGCACGCGCGCGGCACCACCGGTCCCTCGTCCGCTGACCAGGGCCAGCAGCTCGTGCGCATGGGCGTCGCTGTCGTTGACGCCATCGAGCATGCAGTACTCGAAGGTGATGAAGTCGCGCGGCGCAGCCTCGAGGTAGCGCCGGCAGGCGGCCATCAGCTCGACCAGCGGGTACTTCCGGTTCAGCGGCACCAACTCATCGCGCAAGGCGTCGCCAGGCGCGTGCAGGGACACGGCCAGCGCCACGGGGCAATCCTCGCGCAGGCGGTCCATCATGGGCACGACGCCCGAGGTGGACACCGTGACCCGCCGACGCGACAGGCCGTAGCCATGGTCGTCCAGCATGACCTTGAGCGCTGGCACCAGGGCGGCGTAGTTCTGCAGCGGCTCGCCCATGCCCATCATCACCACGTTGGTGATGGCGCGCTCGCCGGCCGTCAGCTTCAGTCGCTGGCGCAGGTGGTGCTCGGCATGCCAGAGCTGGGCCAGGATTTCGCCGGTCGTGAGGTTGCGCGAAAAGCCCTGGTGGCCTGTGGAGCAGAAGCGGCAACCGACCGCGCAGCCGGCCTGCGATGACACGCACAGCGTGCCGCGGTCGTCTTCGGGGATGAACACCGCCTCGACCGCATTGCCGCCGCCGACGTCGAACAGCCACTTGATGGTGCCGTCGGCTGACGCCTGCTCGGTGGCGACCGCCAGCGGCCGGATCTCGGCCCTGCCGGCCAGCTTGTCGCGCAGCGACTTGGCCAGGTCGGTCATGACGCCGAAATCGGCGGCGCCCTTCTGATGGATCCAGCGAAAGAGCTGGGTGGCGCGGAAGCGCTTCTCGCCCAGCCCCTCGCAATAGGCGGCCAGCCCGTCGAGATCGAAGTCCAGCAGGTTGACAAGACTCATCGTGCGACCCTGGCCGCCCGCGCCGGTCAGCGCGAGTGGATATTCATGCCGGGGAAGAAGAACGCGATCTCGACCGCGGCCGTCTCGGCGGCGTCCGAGCCGTGCACGGCGTTGGCGTCGATCGAGTCGGCGAAGTCCGCGCGGATGGTGCCCTTGTCGGCCTTCTTCGGGTCGGTGGCGCCCATCAGGTCGCGGTTCTTCAGGATGGCGCCCTCGCCTTCCAGCGCCTGCACCATCACCGGGCCGGAGATCATGAAGCTCACCAGGTCGTTGAAGAACGGGCGGGCCTTGTGCACGGCGTAGAAAGCCTCGGCGTCGGCACGCGACAGCTGCATCATGCGCGCGGCGATGACCTTCAGGCCGGCGCCTTCGAAGCGGGCATAGATCTGGCCGATGACGTTCTTGGCAACGGCGTCGGGCTTGATGATCGAGAGGGTGCGTTCGATGGCCATGGTGTGTTTCCTTCTTCCTTGACTTGTCTGTGGAGCAAAGCCTTGAATTCTAGCGTCGCGGGGTGACTGTCAGGGCTCAGCGCCGGCCGCCCCGGCGGCCGCCACCACCGCCACCGCCGCCGCCCCGCCCCTGGAGCTTGCGCACGAAGGCATCGGCGCCGATGTAGCCCACCGAGGTCTGCATCGGGTCGGGCTCGCGCTGGTTGCCGCCGCCCTGCTTGCCGCCCTTGCCTTGCTTGCCGCCACCGCCGAAGCCCTTGTTGGCCTGGACGAAGCGTTTGTCGTAGGTCTGCTGCAACGGGTTCGGGATCGGGCCGTTCTCGAAGTCCTCCTCGCGGCGCGGGCTGCGCTCGCGCTGGATGGCACGCTTGTCGAAAGTCTGCTGCAGCGGGTTCGGGATGCGGCTGGGGTCGCCCGGCTCGCGCAGCTCGTTGGGCAGGCGGTCGTGGTCCTGGCGGTCCGGCCGCTGCTCGGCACGCTCGGGGCGATCTGGCCGGTCGCGGCGCTTGTTGTTGTCGTTGCCACGCTGCTTCTTGCCGCGCTGCTCGGGTGGCCGGTCGCCCTGGCGTTGCTCGGGCGGGCGCCCCTGCTGCTGCGGCCCGCGCTTGCCCTGCTGGCCACCGCGCTGGTCGCGCGGCTCATGGCGTTGCCCCAGTTGGGCGCCGTCGGTGATCTGGCGCAGCGCGCGCAACTCGGCCTCGCCCAGGTCCACGCAGACACCGCGCTTGAGGCCGCGCGGCAGCACGACGCAGCCGTAGCGGATGCGGATCAGGCGGCTGACCGTCAGGCCAACGGCGTCGAACAGCTTGCGCACCTCGCGGTTGCGGCCTTCGGTGATGACGACGCGGTACCAGTGGTTGACGCCTTCACCGCCGCCGTCCTCGATCGACTTGAACGCGGCCGTCTGGCCTTCGACGTCCACGCCGGCGAGCAGGCGCTCCTTGGCTTCCTTCTCGAGCGTGCCGAGCACGCGCACCGCGTACTCGCGCTCGACGCCAAAGCGCGGGTGCATGAGCTTGTTGGCCAGGTCACCCGATGTGGTGAACAGCAGCAGGCCTTCGGTATTGATGTCCAGGCGGCCCACCGATTGCCACTTGCCCTGCTGCAAGCGCGGCAGGTTGCGGAACACCGTAGGGCGCTGCTGCGGGTCGTCCAGCGACACCACCTCGCCGACAGGCTTGTGGTAGGCAATCACCCGTGCCGGCGGCGGGGCGATGCGCACGCGCACGGGCTTGTTGTCCAGCGCGACCCGGTCGCCGAAGGAGATGCGCATGCCGGTGTGAGCCACCTCGCCGTTGACGGTGACGCGGCCGTCGATGATGGCCTGCTCCATGTCGCGGCGCGAGCCGATGCCCGACTGGGCCAGCACCTTGTGCAGCTTGGGTGCGTCGACATCGGGCAGCAGCACGCGCTTGTCGGCGCCTTCGTCTCCCGCCTGATCACCGCCCTGCTCGGGCGCCAGGCCGAGGGGCGCGGCCACCGCTTCGGCGGGCTGCAACTCCACCGGTGCGGCGGCCTCCGCGGGCGACGCGTTCTCGGCCGCGTCGCCGCTGTCGAACTCGCCGGCCAGCACGGCGGCGAACAGCTCGCCGTGGCCATCTGCTCCATCCTCCTCGCCGTCCGCGCTTGCTCGCGCCGCCACCATCGCCCGCGCCCCGGCTTCGCCCACCTCGCCGCTTGGCGCCTGGCCCATGGCGGACGGGGCGCTCGGCCGCCTGCTCGGCCGGCGCGGCCACCGCCGGAGCGGTCGCAGCTGGCGACATCGGCTTCGACCGGGCCGGCCGGTGCGTCGCCATCCTGGCGTGGCTTGCGCGTTCGGGGCTTGCGCGCCGGCTTCTCGGCGGCTGCGTCATCGCCCTCCGCCGCTCGGTTGAGCCTCCGCCGGCACGGCACCTTCGGCAGCCACCTCGGCATCGACCTTGCGCGCACGGGTGCGGCGCTTGGGCGCAGGGGCCGCCTCGTTGGCAGGCACGTCGGGCGACGCAGTGCCAGGCAGGTTCGGATCGTCGGGGGTGGAATCGGTGTTCATGCGTCGGGCACGTTCGTGGGGGTGACGGTGGGGGCCGGGCCGGTGGCCACGGTGTCGGCAGCGGGCAACGCTGCGTCGGGATGGGAGGGGCTGAGGGCAGCCGCCTCGATGCGAGCGGCTGCCGGCTCGTCGGGCCGCCTCGGCTGCGCTGTCGAGCGGCAACTCGCCCTGTTCGGGAAGCAGGGGCTTCCCTGCTGGGTGGCCAGCGCACTCAGCGCGTCGGCCCCCGGGGGGCCGTCCAGCACGGGCAGGCGGTCGAGGCTTTCCAGGCCCAGGTCGTCGAGGAACTGGCGCGTGGTGGCGTACAGCGCCGGCCGGCCCGGGGCATCGCGGTGGCCGATGGCTTCGATCCAGTTGCGGTCTTCGAGCTGCTTGATGATCTGGCTGGAGACGACCACGCCGCGGATGTCTTCGATATCGCCGCGCGTGACCGGCTGGCGGTAGGCAATGATGGCCAGCGTCTCGAGCACGGCGCGCGAATAGCGCGGCGGCTTTTCCGGGTTCAGCCGGTCGAGGTATTCGCGCATTTCGGGCCGGCTCTGGAAGCGCCAGCCCGTGGCCAGGGCCACCAGCTCGACGCCGCGGCCTGTCCAGTCGCGGCCGAGCTCGTCCAGCAACTGGCGCAGGGTGTCGGCGCCGACCTGGTCGGCGAACAGCGCGCGCATGTCGCGCACCGGCATCGGCTGGTTGGCGCAGATGAGCGCGGTTTCAAGCACGCGCTTGGCGTCCTGGGTATTCATCGACTAGGACCACATGGCTGCGGTCAGGCAGCGGCAAACTTCAGCAAGCCCATCGAACCTGGGGCGACCTGGGTGCCGGCAGCGCCGGCTCGGTGGCTGGCGCTGGGCGTTGTTTCGTTGGCGTTGGTCGGTGGCGCAACTGGGGGCCCGTCAAGACGACGGCGGCAGCTTCGGCCCGACACCAGGAGCTTCACCGGCGCCGGCATCGGCGCCATTCACCGGGCGGTGCCGCCCATGCTGCATGGGGCCGGAGCGCCTCGTGCGAACGATCCGTCTGAACGGACCGGTCGGCTCAGGCGCGCATTGTAGTCCCGCCCCAGGCCCCGGCGGTTGCGGATGTTCCCTGGGCCGTCAGCGCGGCACCACAGCCGCCCAGGCGGCGGCGAAGTCTGGCGGCGGTTCGGCCCGAAGGCGAGCGGCCGGCGGTCGATCGGGTGCGCCAATTCCAGCTCGACCGCATGCAGGGCCTGGCGCTGCAGGCCCAGGGCCGGCTTGCCGCCATACACGGCGTCGGCCACCAGCGGATGGCCGCGCGACGCCAGGTGCACACGGATCTGGTGGGTGCGCCCGGCACCAGGTGCTGCAGGTGGCTGCGCGAGAACTCAGGCACCAGCACCGCCAGCGTCTTGTCCAGCCGCTGGCCGTGGGCCTCGGCGCCGAGCGTGAACTGGCGGGTCTCAGGGCCGGTGTCGACCTCGGCGTCGTCGGCCGCCGCGCCGGCGACGTCCAGCGCCGTCTCGGGCGCGGTCATGGCCGCAGGAGGGGCCCCCATATAATCCTTCGCGTTCTTGCAGACCACCGTGCGGCTGGGCTCCCCCGCCGCGCACTCACCGATGATCCATGATCTGATCCGCCGGCCCCGCTCGATGTCGGCGCGTGCCGCGATGTTGTCCCTGGCCGTGCTGCTGGCCGCCTGCAGCTCGCTGAAAGACGATGGCGACATCCAAGGCTCTGCCGAGAAATTGTATGCAGACGCCAAGGCCGACATGGCCAACGGCGGCTGGCTCAACGCCATCAAACAGCTCGAACGGGTCGAGGGCCGCGCCGGCGGCACGCTGCTGGCCCAGCAGGCCCAGCTCGACCTGGCCTATGCCAACTGGAAGGCTGGCGAGAAGGCCACCGCCCTGTCGGTGCTGGACCGCTTCATCAAGCTCAACCCGTCCAGCCCCGGGCTGGACTACGCGCTGTACCTGCGCGGCCTGGTGAACTTCAACGACAACATCGGCGTGATGGCCTGGCTGGCCAACCAGAAGATGTCCGAGCGCGACCAGCAGGCCTCGCGTGACGCCTACCAGTCGTTCAAGCAACTGGTCGAGCAGTTCCCGGACTCGAAATACACCCCGGACGCCAAGCTGCGCATGGACTACACGGTCAATGCGCTGGCCGACTACGAGGTGCACGTGGCGCGCTACTACCTGCGCCGGGGCGCCTATGTGGCCGCCGCCAACCGCGCCCAGCAGGCTGTCACCACCTACCCGCAGACCCCGGCCATCGAGGAAGCGCTCTACATCATGGGCCGTGCCTACGACAAGCTGGGCCTGGTGCAACTGCGCGACGACGCCGACCGCGTGCTCAAGGGCAACTACCCGCAAAGCCGCTACCTGGCCGGCTCGAATGCCGACAAGCCCTGGTGGCAGTTCTGGGACAGCGACAAGAACTGGTGGCAGCTCTGGTGACCACCGCGGCCGCCTAAAGCGCGGCCGTTCTGCCTAGGCCTGCGCCAGGCCCCGCAGCCAGGCCAGTGCCTGTTCGCCGGTCTCCAGCGGCTGCATCGGCGGCAGCGCCCGCAACAGGCGCGGGCCGTAGCGCATCTCGCGCAACCGGGTGTCGCAGATCACCAGCAGCCCCTTGTCGGACTCGGTGCGAATCAACCGCCCGGCCCCCTGCTTCAGCGACACCGCCGCTTCGGCCACGAAATAGTCGTTGAAGGCGTCCCGGCCCTGGGCCTTGAGCTGGCGCACCCGCGCCTCGACCAGCGGGTCGTTCGGCGGCGGGAACGGCAGCTTGTCGATGATCACGCACTGCAGCGCCTCGCCGGGCATGTCGATGCCCTCCCAGAAGCTCTGCGAACCCACCAGCACGCAGCCACCGTCCTGGAAGCGTGCCAGCAAGGCGCGTTTGGCGGCGGAACCCTGCACCAGCACCTCCAGCGATTGCCCCAGCTCGGCCAGCTCGCTGGCGAGCGCCTCGGCCACCACCTTCATCGCCCGCAGCGTGGTGGTCAGCACGAAGGTGCGGCCGCCCAGCGCCGCCGCACAGTGCGCCGCCGCGCGGCCGACCATGGTGTTGTGCGCTGCGTCGTTGGGCGCCGGGAAGCGCGGCGGCACGTAGACCCGCGCATGGGCCTCGTAGTCGAACGGGCTGCCCACTCTCAGATGCGTCGCGTCTTCCAGGCCGGCCGCCTCGCTGAACCAACTTAAGCGCTCGTCGTCGCCCAGCGTGGCCGATGTGAAGACCCAGGCCCGCCGCGCCGCTGCCCGCTGCTGGCTCAGCATGGCGCGGATGTCCAGCGGCGTCTCGACCAGGCGCGCCTGGTTCGGCGTCAGGTCGACCCAGCGCACATGGTCCGCCGCCCCCAGGCCCTGGAAGCGGGCCGCCTGGGCTGCCAGGTCGGCAGCACGCCCCTGCAGACGGGCAAAGTCCGGTGCCATCTCGACCACGCCCTGCACCGCCTCGCCGGCCGCCTTCAGCGCGTCGACCAGGGCTTGCAGGGCACCGCTCAGGCCGTCGCCTCGCGCGGCCTCTTCCCAGCGCCGCTTGACGATCGCACGCACCTCCCGCAACTCGCCCGCCGCCGCCAGCCGCAGGTCGCGCGCCGCCTTCTCGCAGGCGCCGGCCAGCTCGGCCCAGGGCTGCAGGCCCCGCGCATGCTGCAGGCCCACGGCCAGCAGGTCGCGCGAGTAGTCGATGACCTGGCCGGTGCCCAGCGTCTGCCCCAGGAACTGCACGCCCGCCTCGACCATCTGGTGGGCCTCGTCGAACACCGCCACGTCCACCGTGGGCAGCAATTCGGCCACGCCGCTGTCGCGCAGGGCCAGGTCGGCGAAGAACAGGTGGTGGTTGACGACCACGATGTCGGCCGCCATGGCTTCGCGGCGCGCCCGCATCACGTGGCAGGCATGGAACTCGGGGCACTCGCCGCCCAGGCAGTTCTCGCGGGTAGAGGTGACGAGCGGGATCACGTCCGAGCGCTCGTCCAGCCCCTCCAGCTCGCCGATGTCCCCGCTGGCGGTGGACTGGGCCCAGGTCTCGATGCGGGCCAGCGCGCGGACGGCGAAGCGGTCCGGCAGCATCGCCCCTTCGCGTGCCTGGGCCAGGCGGTGGCGGCATAGGTAGCTGGCGCGGCCCTTGAGCAAGGCCACGGTGGCGGGCACGCCCAGCGCGTCGCGCAGCCGTGGCAGGTCGCGGAAGAAGAGCTGGTCCTGCAGGCTCTTGGTGGCCGTGCTGACCAAGGTGCGCTTGCCCGACAGCAGCACCGGCACCAGGTAGGCGAAGGTCTTGCCGACGCCCGTGCCGGCTTCGACCACCAGGGACTCGGCCTGCTCGATCGCCTGGGCCACGGCGTCGGTCATGCGCAACTGGGCCTCGCGCGGCAGGTAGCCAGCGTCGGCACGGGCCAACGGGCCGGCGGCGTCAAAGCTGCGCGCCACGGCGGGCCGCAGCCCGTCGGGGGCAGGCGTCTCGGTCATCTAGGGCCTGTTCACACTACGCAGCCTTGTGCGAACGGGTTGTCCAGCGATGCAGGGCAAGGCGCCCGCTGCCGCCCAGGCTGGTGCCTGGGCAAGGTGGGCAACGCCGCCATGCGCCCTGGACAGCCTGTTCCCGAAGGGTTGTCACCAGAACCAGCCGCCCGCTGCGTTGCAAAGCCTCGCCGGGGCAGCACCCCGCCTTCGTTTTGCGCCTTGCGCTCGACTGGTTCTGGTGGCAACGCATCAGGGCTCCGTAGTGTGAACAGGCTCTAGGCGTGTTCAGGCGGTTCGAGCTGCGCTTCGAGCTGGGCGATCTGGTCGCGCAGCAGCAGCCGGCGCTTCTTCAGGCGGCGCAGCGTCAACTCGTCGGTCGGCCCGTGCAGGCTGACCTGGTCGATCAGGTTGTCCAGGTCGGCGTGCTCCATCCGCAATTCAATCAGGCGTCTCTGCGGAGAATGCAGGCTATCGGGGGAGTCCGGGGCGTCGTTCACAGCTCGGGGCAGGCGGGTCATCAGCGGGCCGGTCCAGCGTCGAAGCTGCGCTGGGCCACGGCGGGTTCCCCAGCAGCCGCCCGCTGCGAAAGACGGCGTGTCGGTCATCTAGGCGTGTTCAGGGGGTTCGAGCTGGGCTTCGAGCTGGGCGATCTGGTCTCGCAGCAGCAATCGGCGCTTCTTCAAGCGGCGCAGCGTTTGCTCGTCGTCGGTGCAGGCTGACCTGGTCGATCAGGTTGTCCAGGTCGGCGTGCTCCATCCGCAATTCAATCAGGCGTCTCTGCGGAGAATGCAGGCTATCGGGGAGTCCGGGGCGTCGTTCACAGCCTGGGCAGTTTATATTGCCGGACATGATCACCGCGCCCCAAGGATTCCGACTTTCCGCCGCCACCGGCCTGCACCGCGGCGACCGCGCCTACCAGCAGGACCAGGTCGAGGTGCTGGCCCACAGCCGCGTGGCTGGCTGCGCGCTGGCGCTGGTGGCCGACGGCATGGGCGGCAAGAGCGGTGGCCGCACCGCGGCCGACCAGGTGGTGATGACGGCGCGGCAGATCTTCGACCGCTTCAGCCCCGCGACCGACAACCCCGAGACCATGCTGGAGCAGTTGATCGTCGAGTCGCACCTGATGATCAAGCTCACCGCCATCACGGCGGACGAAGAGCCGCACAGCACCTCGCCGCCGCCTTCATGATCCTGCCCAACCTCAGCGGCTGGACGGCCCATGCCGGCGACTCGCGGGTCTACCACTTTCGCGGCTCCGAGCTGGTGCGACGGACCATCGACCATTCGTATGTGCAGCGCCTGATCGACGAGGGCAAGATCACCGAGGCCCAGGCCAACACCCACCCGCAATCCAACCTGCTCACCGGTTGCCTGGGCACCCAGGCCGACCCGCCGATGGAGATCACCGAGATCGAGCGGCTGGAGGTCGGCGACACGCTGCTGGCCTGCTCCGACGGGCTGTGGCACTACCTCAGCCCCCAGGAACCTGGGTGCCATCGTCAACGCGCTCAACCCGCGCGAGGCCAGCGAGATGCTTGCCTGATCAGCAAGGAACCAGCGATGCGCAGGGCACGGGCGACAACTTGTCGCTGGCGATGATCGATATCGAGGCGCTGAGACCTGAGCCGGCAGGTCGGCGAGAGGTGTCCACGTCGCCGCTCAGGGCGAGGAATTCGGCCGGCTGCATCTCGTTCAGCGCGACACCGTGCGCGGAACTCGTGGCCAGCGGCCTCGGTGTACAGCTCTTCGGCCGGCACAGCGGCCGACATGATCAGTTTGACGCGCCGGTCATCAAGCACGTCCACCAGCCAGGTGAAGCGGCGGGCCTCCAGGAGCCAGCCGCGGCGGCATCCGCGGCACGTCCGACAGCAGCACCGTGTGGAACTGGCTCGCCAGCTCCAGGTAGTCGTTCTGCAGGCGCGGCCCGCCGCACAGTGTGGCGAAGTCGAACCACACCACGCCGCGGCGCGCGCCGTGCACGGATCGTGCTGCTCGATGTGCAGCAGCCGTGATTCGTCCTTGGCCTCGGCCAGCTCGGTGAAGGCCTCCTCCATCGCGGCGTCCGCCTCGGGGCCGAGCGGCGTGTGATAGAGCTTGACGTGCTCCAGCGTGCGCTGGCGGTAGTCGGTGCCGGCGTCGACGTTGATCACCTCCAGCTTCGCCTTCAGCAGCTCGATCGCCGGCAGGATGCGGTCGCGGTGCAGCCCGCTCGGGTACAGGCCGTCGGGGTGGAAGTTCGAGGTGGTGACAATGGACACGCGGTTCTCGAACAGCGACTCGAGCAGCCGGTGGAGGATCATCGCGTCGGTCACGTCGGCGACATGGAACTCGTCGAAGCAGATC
>JBGAGZ010000104.1:0-13287 GCA_044226465.1 Burkholderiaceae bacterium
TCTTCGCGCGGCCCACGCGGGCCGGCTTGTCCAGCGTCAATGAGCCGCCCGAGCATCCCTTTAGCTGGGCGGGTTTTGCATGCCGAAGTTCGCAATTCGCATTGTGAAATTCAAGCGTGTTGCATCGCAGCAGAATTTTTCATCCTGAAATCAACTGATTCATGATGCGGAATGAATGATCTAAACCATTGATTCGGAAAGGAAAGTTTTTTAGTCTTATATAAGACATAAGTCTTCCCAGCGGCAACACCGAGGCGTAGGCTAGAGCCCATCCAAGCCTTCGTTTCAACCCGTTGACTTCACCGTAGGAGCCCGACATGACCAAACTGACCCGCGAACAACAGATCGCAGCCCTCGAAAAGGATTGGGCCGAAAACCCCCGTTGGAAGGGCATCAAGCGCGGCTACACCGCCGCCGACGTGGTGCGCCTGCGCGGCTCGCTGAAGATCGAGCACACGCTGGCCCAGCGTGGCGCCGAAAAGCTGTGGACCCTGGTCAACACCGAGCCCTTCGTCAATTCGCTGGGCGCGCTGACCGGCAACCAGGCCATGCAGCAGGTCAAGGCCGGTCTGAAGGCCATCTACCTGTCCGGCTGGCAAGTGGCCGGCGATGCCAACAGCAACGGCGAGATGTACCCCGACCAGTCGCTGTACTCGGTGGACTCTGTGCCCAAGGTCGTCAAGAAGATCAACGCCACCTTCGCCCGTGCCGACCAGATCCAGTGGAGCGAAGGCAAGGACGACACCGACTACTTCGCGCCCATCGTGGCCGACGCTGAAGCCGGTTTCGGCGGCGTGCTGAACGCCTTCGAACTGATGAAGGCCATGATCGAAGCAGGCGCCGCCGGCGTGCACTTCGAAGACCAGCTCGCCGCCGCCAAGAAGTGCGGCCACATGGGTGGCAAGGTGCTGGTGCCGACGCGTGAAGCCGTCAGCAAGCTGGTCGCAGCCCGCCTGGCCGCCGACGTGATGGGCACGCCCACCGTGCTGCTGGCCCGCACCGACGCCGAGGCCGGCGACCTGGTGACCAGCGACATCGACGACAACGACAAGCCCTTCTGCACCGGCGAGCGGACCGTCGAAGGCTTCTTCCGCACCCGCAACGGCCTGGACCAGGCCATCAGCCGCGGCCTGGCTTACGCCGAGTACGCCGACATGATCTGGTGCGAGACCGGCAAGCCCGACCTGGCCTTTGCCAAGGCCTTTGCCGACGCGATCCATGCCAAGTTCCCGGGCAAGCTGCTGGCCTACAACTGCTCGCCCAGCTTCAACTGGAAGAAGAACCTGGACGACGCCACCATCGCCAAGTTCCAGCGCGAGCTGGGCGCCATGGGCTACAAGTTCCAGTTCATCACGCTGGCCGGCTTCCACAGCCTGAACTACTCGATGTTCAACCTGGCCTACGGCTATGCGCGCAACAACATGAGCGCCTTCGTCGAGCTGCAGGAAGCAGAATTCGCCGCTGCCGAGAAGGGCTTCACCGCCGTGAAGCACCAGCGCGAAGTGGGCACGGGTTACTTCGACGCCGTGACCACGACCATCGAACGCGACGCCTCGACGGCCGCCCTCAAGGGCTCGACCGAAGACGAACAGTTCTTCGACAAGAAACACGGTTGAGAGCCTGCGGCTCACAACCATGCGGTGAACGTTTCGCTCCCCCGAGCCCCCTCCGAGCGGGGGCTCCAGCGTGACTGACCAAGACCGGGCCTTGCCCGGTCTTTTCACATTGATGCCTGGAGCATCTCGCGATAGTCCGCCTCGCTCGCCAGGCGCGGGTTGGTCTTGTGGCAGTGGTCGACCAGCGCGTGCTCGATGATGCGGTCGAACAGGTCCTCGGTGACGCCCATGGCCCGCAGGCCGCCAGGCAGGCCGAGGCGCGCATTCATGGCCCGTATGGCATCGCCGATCTCGGTGCCCTTGCTGTCGCAGCCGGGCAGGCCCATGGCGTGGGCCATGCGCTGCAGGCGCTGTTCGCGCTGGATCGTCTCGGCGCCGGCGTTGAAGGCCACCACCGCCGGCAGGAACACCGCGTTCAGCGTGCCGTGGTGCAGGCGCGGGTTGATGCCGCCCAGGCTGTGGCTGAGCGAATGCACGCAGCCCAGGCCCTTCTGGAAGGCCATCGCGCCCTGCATGCTGGCGCTCATCATGTTCCAGCGCGCCTCGCGGTCGGTGGCGCCGTCGCGGGTGGCGCGCTCAATGTGGGCCCAGCCGCGCGCCAGGCCATCGAGCGCGATGCCGTCGGCCGGCGGGTTCACCGCGTGGGCCATGAAGGTTTCCAGGCAATGGGCGATCGCGTCCATGCCGGTGGCAGCGGTCAGCACCGGCGGCAGGCCCAGCGTCAGCTCGGGGTCGAGCAGCGCGGCCTTGGGCATCAGGTGCCAGCTGTGGAAGCCGAGCTTGCGGCCGTCGTCGACGATGAGGATGGCGCCGCGCGCCACCTCGCTGCCGGTGCCGGCCGTGGTGGGCACGGCGATCAGCGGCGCCACCGCCTCACTGATGCGCGGGCTGCCGCCCAGGATGGTGGCGTAGTCGGTCAGCGGCCCGGGGTGGGTGGCGGCGATGGCCACGCCCTTGGCCAGGTCGATGCTGGAGCCACCCCCGACGGCGATCAGCCCGTCGCAGCGCTGCGCCGCGTACACGGCGGTGGCCGCGCGCACCGCTGCCTCGGTGGGGTTGGGCGGCGTGCCGTCGAAGACCGCGGCGTCGAGGCCCTTGAGCGCGTCCAGCGCGCTGGCCAGCACGCCGGCGGCGCGCACGCCCGCGTCGGTCACCACCAGTGGCCGCGTGATGCCGATGCGCTCGCACTCCTGCGGCAGCAGGCGCACGGCGCCGAAGTCGATCTCGATCTGGGTGAGGTACTGGATGCGGGCCATGGTGGTGGTGTCGGGTGGGTGCAGAAGCTCGGAGCCAGTATGCTCAGGAAGCTTCGCCTCGCCAATCAGAAAGACCCATCCTGAGTCGCCCACGTGACACCCACCTGCTGACGCCGGCCATGGCCGGCGTGCTGGACCGCGTGCGCCGCGCCAACCGGCCCCCGTTCCACAGCCTGTCGCCCACCGAGGCGCGCGCGGCCTACGTGCTGGCCGCCGAGATCCTGGAGCCGCCACGCGCCGCGTTGCCGCGGGTGCAGGACTTGCACATCCCCGCGGCCGATGGCACGCCGTTGCCGGCACGCTTGTATGCCGCGACCGAGGGCCGCTTGCCCCTGTTGCTGTACCTGCATGGTGGCGGCTTCGTGATCGGCGGCCTGGAGACCCACGACAGCCTGTGCCGCCAGCTCGCCCTGCGCAGCGGCGGTGCGGTGGTGTCGCTGGACTACCGGCTCGCGCCGGAGCACCGCTTCCCCGCCGCAGTCGACGACGCGTTCGCCGCACTGCGCTGGCTGGCGGGCGAGGGCGCGGCGTCGCTGGGCCTGGACGGCACGCGCCTGGCCGTGGGGGGCGACAGCGCCGGCGGTACGCTGGCCGCGGTCTGCGCCCTTCAGGCGCGCGACGCCGGCTTGCCACTGGCCCTGCAGTTGCTGATCACGCCCGGCACCACGGCGCATGCCGACACCGCGTCGCACAAGCTCTTCGCCCAAGGCTTCTTGCTCGAAGCCGACGGCATCGCCTGGTTCTTCGACCACTACATCGCCCCGCACCACCGCAACGATTGGCGCTTCGCCCCGCTGAACGCGCCGGACGTGGACGGCGTGGCGCCCGCCTGCGTGCTGCTGGCCGAGTGCGACCCGCTGGTCGACGAAGGCCTGGCCTATGCCGACAAGCTTCGCGCGGCCGGCGTGCCGGTGGAGCTGGAGCTGTACCGCGGCCTGACCCATGACTTCATCAAACTCGGCCGCGTGATCAAGGAAGCGGCCCAGGCCCAGGCCGTGGCCGCCGCCGCGCTGCGCGCCGCCTGGCCTCACCCATCGGACCACAAGACATGACCACACGCCAGGACTTCCGCTTCCTCGACCGCCTGCGCGTGCGCTGGGCCGAGGTGGACATGCAGCAGATCGTCTTCAACGGCCACTACCTGATGTACATCGACACGGCGGTCGGTGGCTACTGGCGGGCACTGGCCTTGCCCTACCAGCAGACCATGGCCCAGCTGGGCGGCGACCTCTTCGTGCGCAAGGCCAGCCTGGAGTATTTCGCGTCCGCCGCCTACGACGATCAGCTCGACGTGGGCGTGCGCTGCGAGCGCGTTGGCAATTCCTCGCTGATGTTTCAGGCCGGCGTCTTCCGGGCCGACGAGATGCTGGTCGGCGGCGAGCTGGTCTATGTCTTCGCCGACCCCGTGGCCAAGCAGTCGCGCCCGGTGCCACCCGAGCTGCGCAGCACGCTGCTGGGCTTCGAGGCCGGCGAGGCCATGGTCGACGTGCGCGTCGGCACCTGGGACGAACTGGGCCGCGAGGCCAGCGCCATCCGCCACGAGGTTTTCATCGACGAGCAGAAGATTCCAGCCGAGATGGAATGGGACGCGGCAGACTCGGAATGCCTGCACGCTGTGGCCTTCAACCGCCTCGGCGTGGCGGTGGCCACCGGCCGCTTGCTCGAGCACGTGCCCGGCGTGGCCAAGATCGGCCGCATGGCGGTGCGGCGGCCTTTGCGTGGCGGCCACGTGGGCCGCGCGGTGCTGGACGCGCTGATGGCCACCGCCCGCCAACGCGGCGAGCGCGAGGTGATCCTGCATGCCCAGATGGGGGCCGAGCCCTTCTACCGCCGCGCCGGCTTCCACCAGCGCGGGCCGGTGTTCGACGAGGCGGGCATCGCCCACGTCGAGATGGTGCGGGCGCTGTAGCAGCAGCAAGCGCCGCAGCTTCTTCAGCGCAAGGGCTTCAGCAGGCTGCGCACGCGGCGCTTCTTGGCCGCAGGCAGCGCCACTTCGGCCAACTCGGCGTCGTCCACCGCGCCCGGCGGTTGCACAGGGGCCACCCCGCCATCCTGGGTCTCGTACTTCGGCGGCCAGTCCTTCAGCTGCGCGCGGCGCAGCAAGGCCACGCCCGGGCCGCTGGTGAAGCTGCGCTCGAAGACGTGGGTGACCAGGTGCTTGTGCTGCCGTTCGGTGATGACCAACGTCGAGCAACGGGTACCGTAGGCGCCGTCCGGCGTGCGGATGAAGGCCGACGACAGCCACCGCTCGCGCTCGCGGCCCAGCCCGGTCTGGGGCAGGTGCTCGTCGTCCGCAGGCGCACGGTCGGCCAGCATGGCGAACAGGCTGGCCGCCAGCGCGTCCACCGTGGTCGTGTCGTCGGCGTCGTGCAACGCGTCCTCCACGCGGCCCTTGAGCAACTGCACCTTGGGCCAGGGGGCGTCGATGTCGGCGGCGTTGCTGATCACGGTCACGCCGCGCTCGATGCGGCGGCCGCTGGCCAGCTGGTTGCTCGCCCAGAAGCATTCGCCTCGCCGGAAGTCGGCCGCGATCAGGTTGAACGGCGCATAGCCCGACAAGGCCATGCGCGGCCAGAAATGGTCGGCCGACAGGTCGCCCGCCAGCCACGCCGGCACGATCAACCCGCGCGACGGTCCGTCGGTGGCCGGGGCACCGGGCCGGCGCACGTTGGTGACCAGGGCGAAGCGCCCACGCGCGGTCAGCCCCATCCAGGTGCCGCCGGCCGACAGGTCGCGCCCGCCGAGGATGGGCTCGTGCTGGCCCTCGGGCGTCCACCAGGCCAGGCGGGCGGCGGGGCGCTGGAAGAACTCGTCGCGGTTGGCCGCCACCACCAGCGGGAAGCGGCGGTGCACGTCCAGCGCCAGCGCGGCTAGGCACATGGCTGGAAGGCCTCGGCACGGCGCGGCCCACGCAGCCAAGGCGACAGCGCGCCGGCCATCTGCTGCTCGATGTCGTCGCGCAGCGCGTCGTGGTCAGCGGGCGTTTCCGCCGGCCGGTAGGTTTCGAGCAGGGTCAGCTGGTCCGGCGAGTCGCTGGCCGGGCGTTGCATCAGCTCGGTCATCAAGCCGGGGTGCCGCTCAGCCAGCGCCCGCTGCGCCTGGCGTGCGGCCGCCACCGCCTGGGGCAGGTCTGCCAGCGCCACGCGGTAGTAGACGAACCAGACGGGAGCGCCAGGCATCGCTCAGTCGTTGTCGGTCGGAAGCGGGTAGGGCAGCGGCTCCAGGCGCATCGCCGGCCCATCGGCCGCGCCGAGGTGGAAGGCGCCTGCGGCGTCGACCAGGGCGCGCTTCAGCTCGACCAGGGCCACCGCGCCATCGCCCTGCGGCGCGGCCAGGGCCACCAGGCCCGCGGGCTGGGCGGGGTCGGTGTCGTGGAAGACCTCCTGGCCCTCGGCCATGGGGGCGGGCGCCGTCATCAGCCAGGCACGGCGCTTGAGCGTGCCGCGGTACTGGCTGCGCGCCACCACCTCTTGCCCCGGGTAGCAGCCCTTCTTGAAGTTGACGCCGCCCACCAGCTCGAAATTCACCATTTGCGGCACGAACTGGTCGGCCGTGGCGGCCATCACGCGGACCACGCCGCTGCGCACTTCCATCGCGCGCCAGTCCGCGGCCGCCAGGGCGGGCAAGCCAGGCACCGGTGCGTCGGCGGGCAGGGCCAGCAACCAGCGCGCCGGGTCCGTCGTTCCAGCGGGCAGGCGCACGATCTGGCGCTGGGGTTGGGCATGGGCCGACCAGTCGGCGCCCGCCGCTTCGCTGCCCAGCCAGTCGGCTGCCGCGTCACCGGCCAGGCCCCACAACGGCCACTCGGCGCTGGCATCGCTCAGCTTGCACTTGGCGCGCAGCACGAACATCGACAAGCGCTTGAGCACGCCAGGCAGCAGGTCCGCACTGCAGGCCAGCAGCCACTCGTCCGGCGCGGGCGACCAGGCGACGAAGCTGGCCTGCAAGCGCCCCTTGGGCGAGCAGTAGCCGGCCAGCGTGGCGCGGCCGGCAGGCAGGCCGGTGATGTCGGCGGTGAGCTGCCCCTGCAGGAAGCTGCCGGCGTCCGGCCCCACGGCGCGGATCAGGCCCCAGTCGTCTAGCCGCACGGCCCCTTGCGGCGCCGGGGTGGCGGGTTGCAACACATCGGTCACGGGGGCGGCATCGGGCAGGGCACTCATGCCAGCAATTATCATCGCCGCCCATGTTCCAGACGGCCCCAGGGATACCTCGCTAGGTTTATGAAAGGCTTGCGCGCGCTGTTGGTGGCCGTGCTGCTGCTGGCCCTGGCCGCGGCGGCCGCGGGCTGGTGGTGGCTGGGCCAGCCGCTGGCCTTGCGCGGCGACCGTGTCGAGGTTTCGATCGAGCCGGGCACCACCTCGCGCGAGATCGCCCGCCTGTGGGTCGATGCCGGCGTCGACGCGCCGCCTGAGTTGCTGTACCAGTGGTTCCGCTGGTCGGGCCAGGCGCGGCGCATCCGTGCCGGCAGCTACGAGGTCGGCCCCGGCACCACGCCGCGCCAGTTGCTCGACAAGATGGTGCGCGGCGACGAGACGCTGGAGACCTTGCGCCTGATCGACGGCTGGACCTTCCGCCAGGTGCGCCAGGCGCTGGCCTCGGCGCCGAACCTGAAATCCACCATCCAGCCGCTGTCCGATGGCCAGATCGCCGCCTTGCTGGACCTGCCCGGCGGCGTGATCGAGGGCCATGTCTTCCCCGACACCTATGCCTACAGCCGCGGCGTCAGCGACATGACCGTGCTGCGCCGCGCCGCCGGCGCGATGCGCCGTCACCTGGCCGACGCCTGGGCCGCGCGCGACCCCAGCGTGCCGCTGGCCGACCCCGAGGCGGCGCTGGTGCTGGCCTCGGTGGTGGAAAAGGAAACCGGCTCGCCCGACGACCGCACCCGCATCGCCGGCGTGTTCCTGAACCGGCTGCGCCTGGGCATGCCGCTGCAAAGCGACCCCACCGTCATTTACGGCCTGGGCGAGCGCTTCGATGGCAACCTGCGCAAGACCGACCTGCTCGCCGACACACCGTGGAACACCTACACCCGGCGCGGCCTGCCGCCCACGCCCATCGCCCTGCCGGGCCTGGCCTCGCTGCGCGCCGTGCTGCGCCCCGAGCCGACCAAGGCCCTGTACTTCGTGGCGCGCGGCGACGGCAGCAGCGTCTTTTCGGAAACCCTGGACGAACATAATCGCGCGGTGAACCAGTACCAGAAAGGCGGCCGCAGGTGACCGCGCGCGGCCGATTCATCAGCTTCGAGGGCATCGACGGCGCCGGCAAGTCCAGCCACATCGAGGCCGTGGCCGAGGCCCTGCGCGCGCGCGGCGAGGTCGTGCTGCTGACCCGCGAGCCCGGCGGCACGCCGCTGGCCGAAAAGCTGCGCGAGCTGTTCCTGCACGAGCCGATGGACGCGCTGACGGAAGCCCTGCTGGTCTTCGCCGCCCGGCGCGACCACCTGGCCACCCGCATCGAGCCAACGCTGGCCACCGGCACCACCGTGCTGTGCGACCGCTTCACCGACGCCACTTTCGCCTACCAGGGCGCGGGCCGCGGCTTCGACCTGGCCGTGCTCGGCACGTTGGAGCAGTGGGTGCAGCACGGCACCCAGCCCGACCTGACGCTGTGGTTCGACGTGCCGCCCGCCGTGGCGGCCCAGCGCCGCAGCGCCGCCCGCGAGCCCGACCGGCTGGAGCGCGAGGCCGAGGCCTTCTTCGAGCGCGTGCGCGCGGGTTACGCCACGCGACAGGCCGGCGCGCCGCAGCGCATCGTGCGCATCGACGCCGATGCGCCCATGCCGCGCGTGCGCTCCGCCGTGCTGGCCGCGCTGGGGCTGCCGGCGGGCGAGGGCGGCCATGGTGCTTGACGAACGCGACCTGCCCTGGCTGGCCGAGCCGCTGGCCCAACTGCGCGACCACGCCCGCAGCCATGCGCTGATCCTGCATGGCGGCGCTGGCTCGGGCCAGTTCGAGCTGGCCTGGCGCGTGGCCCAGGCCTGGCTGTGCGAGCACGCCGAGGCCAGTCACCGGCCCTGCGGCCAGTGCCCCAGCTGCCACCTGACGCTGGCCCACAGCCACCCGGACCTGAAGGTGCTGATGCCCGAGACCGTGCAGCTCGCCATGGGCTGGGGCGACAGCGCCGGCGAGGGTGGCGACGCTGAAGGCGACGACAGCGGCGGCAAGAGCAAGCGCAAGCCCAGCCGCGAAATCAAGATCGACGCGGTGCGTGGCGCCATCGACTGGGCCCACACCAGCACCGGCCGAGGCCGCGGCAAGGTGTTGCTGTTCTACCCGGCGGACGCGATGAACGCCACCTCGGCCAACGCCTTGCTGAAGACGCTGGAAGAGCCCGCGCCCGGCATGCGCCTGCTGCTGTGCGTGGACGACCCCGAACGCCTGCTGCCCACGGTGCGCAGCCGCTGCCAGCGTTTCCGCTTCGAGCCCCCGGCCCTGGGCGTGGCCGAGGCCTGGCTCGGGGCCCAGGGCGTGGCCGGTGCGGCGGCCCTGCTGCGCGCCACCGGCGGCGAGCCGCTGGCGGCCAAGGCCTTGCACGACGAGGGCCTGGGCGCCGAGCTGTGGGCCCAGCTGCCCGCCCAGCTCGCCCACGGCGACACCCGCACACTGGCCGCGCTGCCGCTGCCGCGCGCCGTGCGCGTGCTGCAGCAGATCTGCCACGACGCCATGGCCGCCGCCGCCGGTGCGCCCCCGCGCTTCTTCGCCCCGGGCCAGGTGCCACCGGGGGCCGACCTGGCCACGCTCGCCGCCTGGTCGGCCGACCTGGCGCGGGTGGCCCGGCACGACGAGCACCCCTGGAACGCGCCATTGCGTGTCGAAGCTCTCGTCGCGCAAGGCCAGCGCGCCTGGGCCAGTGCCTGAAAACCGGGCCCGCTGGATACACTCGCCACCATGACTGACGTCGACGGCCGTTCCATCCCTTCCGTGCCCGCCGGTGCCGCGCGGCCCAGCGTCATCCAGCTCGTGTTCCGCGAGAAGGGGGCGCTCTACGCCGCCTACATCTCGGTGTTCACCGACGGGGGCCTGTTCGTGCCCTCGACGCGCGAGTACCAGCTGGGCGACGACATCTACCTGCTGCTCTCGCTGCCGGGTGACCCGCAGCGCTACCCGGTGGCCGGCAAGGTGGGCTGGATCACGCCGGCCAACACCTCCGGCGGCCGCACCCAGGGCGTGGGCGTGCGCTTCCCCAACGACGAGAAGACCCGCCAGCTGAAGGTCAAGATCGAAGAGATCCTGGGCACGTCCATCCAGTCGGCCAAGCCCACGCAGACGCTCTGAGGCTCGCCGTCCCGGTGTTCGTCGATTCCCACTGCCACCTCAGCTTCCCCGAGCTGCACGGCCGGCTCGACCAGATCCTGGCCGACATGCGCGAAGCGCGCGTGGCCGCGGCGCTCTGCATCTGCACCACGATGGAAGAGGCCGCCACCGTGCGCGGCCTGGCCGAGGCGCATGCCAACCTCTGGGCCAGTGTCGGCGTGCACCCCGACACCGAAGGCCTGGCCGAGCCCACCGAGGACGAACTGGTCGCGCTGGCCGCCCACCCCAAGGTCGTCGCCATCGGCGAGACGGGGCTGGACTACTACCGCCTGAACGGCCGCAGCGTGGCCGACATGGAATGGCAGCGCGACCGGTTCCGCGCCCACATCCGCGCGGCCCGGCGCAGCGCCAAGCCGCTGGTGATCCACACCCGCAGCGCCAGCGACGACACGCTGGGCGTGCTGCGCGAAGAGGGCGCCGGCGCCGACCCGGCCGTGTCCGGCATCGGCGGCGTCTTCCACTGCTTCACCGAAACGCTGGACGTCGCGCGCGCCGCGCTGGACCTGGGCTTCTTCATCTCGTTCTCCGGCATCATCAGCTTTCGCAACGCGGCGGACCTGCGCGACGTGGCGCGCTTCGTGCCCATCGAGCGCTGCCTGATCGAGACCGACAGCCCCTACCTGGCGCCGGTGCCCTTCCGCGGCAAGACCAACTCGCCCGCCTACGTGCCCCACGTGGCCACCGTGCTGGCCGCAGAGAAGGGCCTGACGGTGGCGCAGGTGGCCGAGGCCACGACGCGCAATTTCGAGACGCTGTTCAAGGTGGACGTGCCGCCGCTGGCGACGGGCTGAGCCATGCGCCGTCGACTCGCTTTGCAATTGGGGTTGGCAGGGTGCCTGGGCGCTCTCGCGCCGGTGGCCCGCGCCGGCTCGTACGAAGACTTCTTCCTCGGCGTCGAGCTGGACCGGCCCGCCATCGTGCGCCGGCTGCTGGACAAGGGCTTCGACGTCAATGCCCGTGGCCGCGACGGCCAGCACGCGCTCTACATCGCGCTGCGCGAAGAGTCCAACGAGGTCGCCGCGCTGCTGCTGGGCTGGCCCGGTCTGGACGCAGACGCCACCAACACCGCCGGCGAAACCCTGCTGATGATGGCCGCGCTGCGCGGGCAGGTCGGCGCCATGCGCCAGTTGATCTCTCGTGGCGCCGCGGTCAACCGCCCCGGCTGGACGCCCCTTCACTACGCCGCCTCGGGCACCAGCGTGGCGGCCGTGAAGCTGCTGCTGGAGCAGGGCGCCCTGATCGACGCCCCGGCACCGAACGGCAACACCCCGCTGATGATGGCGGCCGGCTTCGGCAGCATCGACGCAGCCCTGCTGCTGGCCGAGCGGGGCGCCGACCCGCGCCTGCAGAACAAGGCCGGCCTGCGCGCCGCCGACTACGCCCGCAAGGGCGACCGCGACGGGCTCGCCGACAAGCTGGACCGCCTGGCCGCCCAACCGCGCTGAGCGGGCCGGCCGTCAACGCTTGTCAGGTTTCTTCTGACACGGCCTTTGTCCCTGGTCTGACTGTTACAGCCCGAGGTGCGCGCCTACAGTTCGTTGCATGGGCTTTACATCGAAGCCCGCCGCCCACACCAGGGCCAGACTGGAGATTCGCGATGCGCCAAGCTCAAAGCCGCCTGAACCCGTTCACCATGATGATGGACCCGGAAACCATCCTGCAAGCCGTCGAGCGCTCCGAGCGCCTGAACCGCCTGCAGCGCCGCGTCTGCCGCCCACTCGATAAGCCGCTGATTCCCAAGGTGGGTGCGCAGGCCGAATACGACCGCGAGATCGACAGCCTGACGATCGAGGACGAAGCCTCCGACCTGGGCGTCTGACACCGCACCACCCCCCCCGCCCGCGCTGCCTCAGCGCGCGGCGCCCGCCAGGTGGTCTGCGCAGAAGCGCTCGAAGGCCGCCAGCGGCTGAGGCCGGCCCAGGTAGTAGCCCTGGCCCTGGTCACAGCCCAGATCCAGCAGCATGGCCCGCGTCGGGGCGTCCTCGATGCCCTCGGCAGTGGTCTGCAACTGCAGGCTCCTGGCCATCTGGATGATGGCCCGCACGATGGCCGCGTCCTGCGGCGTCGAGGTCAGCCTTCGGACGAAGGACTGATCGATCTTCAGCTTGTCCACCGCAAAGCGCTGCAGGTACGACAGGTTCGAATACCCCGTCCCGAAATCGTCGATCGCCAGGCGGATGCCCAGCACCTTGAGCCGCTGCAAGGTGGCCAGCAGGGCCTCGGCGTCGTGGATCAGCGTGGACTCGGTGATCTCGATTTCCAGTTGCTCTGGCGGGGTGCCGTGCTGCTGCAAGGCCTGGCGGATCACGTCGTCCACCGTGCCGCGCTTGAACTGGATGCCCGAGGTGTTGATCGACAGCACCAGCCCGGCCAGCGGCCCGCCCTGCCAGGCGGTGAGCTGGCGGCAGGCCTCGTGCACCACCCAGTGCCCGGTGTCCACGATCAGCCCCGAGCGCTCGGCCGCAGGGATGAAGCGGGCAGGGCTGATCACCCCCTTGTCCGGGTGGTGCCAGCGCAGCAGCGCCTCGGCCCCCACCAGGCGGCCACTGGCCAGGTCGAACACCGGCTGGTAGTGCAGCCTGAACTCGTCGCGCTCCAGCGCCAGCCGCAGGCCGGTGTTGATGCTCAGGTCTTCCAGCATGTCCGAGTTCATCGCCTCGTCGAAGAAGCGGAACAGGTTGCGGCCCGAGTCCTTGGCGTGGTGCACCGCCATGTCGGCGCGCTTGAGCAGGGTTTCGGCGTCGCCGCCGTCCTCCGGGAAGACCGAGATGCCGATCGAGCACGAGGTGGCCACCGTCAGCCCGTGCAGCTCGAACGGCTGGCCGAAGGCCTGCAGCAGGCGCGCGGCCTCGGCCGACACCTCGGCCACGCCCGCCACGCCGGGCAGCACGGCCAGGAACTCGTCGCCACCCTGGCGGGCCACGGTGGCCCCCGGGCGCACCGCGCCGCGCAGCCGGGCGCCGGCCTGCCGCAGCAGTTGATCGCCCGCGGCATGGCCCAGGGAGTCGTTCACGCTCTTGAAGTTGTCGATGTCGACGAACATCAGCGCCACGCGCTGGCTGTGTTGGCGCGCCGAGGCCAGCGCCAGCTCGAGCGCAT
>JBGAGZ010000105.1:0-12693 GCA_044226465.1 Burkholderiaceae bacterium
GGCCGGCCAGTTCTACCCTGCCGAGCCGGCCGCCCTGCGCGCCGAACTGGCCCGCTGCTTTGCCGACGCCCGGCCCGCGCCGGCCGGCGCGCAGCACCCACCCAAGATGCTGGTGGCGCCGCACGCGGGCACCGTCTATTCCGGTGCCATCGCCGCCAGCGCGTATGCGCTGCTGGCCGCGCTGCCCGAGGCCCAGCGCGCCGCCATCCGCCGCGTGGTGCTGCTGGGTCCCGTGCACCGCGTGTCTGTGCGCGGGCTGGCGGCGCCCACGGCCGGCGCCTTTGCCACGCCGCTGGGGCCGGTCAGCGTGGACCAGGCCGCGCTCGCCGCGCTCACCGACCTGCCCCAGGTCGAATTCAACGACCGCGCCCATGCGCTGGAGCACGCGCTGGAGGTGCAACTGCCCTTCCTGATCCAGGGCCTGGGCCACGCCTTTTCGCTGCTGCCGCTGGCGGTGGGCGATGCCAGCCCGGCCGAGGTGGACGAGGTGCTCGAGCGGCTGTGGGGTGGCGACGAGACCCTGGTGGTGATCAGCACCGACCTGTCGCACTACCTGGGCTACGACGAGGCCCGCCGCAGCGACGCCGACACCATCGCCCACGTGCTGGCGCTGGACGGCTCGCTGCAGCCCGAGCACGCCTGCGGCGCCCATGCGCTGAACGGTGCCCTGCGGGCGGCCGAGCGCCACGGCCTGCGGCCGCGCCTGCTGGACCTGCGCAACTCGGGCGATACGGCCGGCGACCGGCGCCGCGTGGTCGGTTACGCGGCCCTGGCCTTCGACGCGCCCGAGGCCGGCCGGGGCGAAGCGGCCACCGCCACCGACGAACACGCGCTCGGCCGCGCCGTGGTCGCCCAGGCGCGCAACGCCATCGCCACGGCCCTGGGCCTGCCCCCCGGCCCCGCACCCGAGCACCCGGCGCTGGCCCAACGCGGTGCCAGCTTCGTGACCCTGCACGACCGCACCGGCGCGCTTCGCGGCTGCATCGGCCGGCTCGAGCCCACGCGGGCCTTGCGCGACGACCTGCGCGCTAACGCCTGCGCGGCGGCCTTCGACGACCCGCGCTTCCCGCCGCTGTCCGCACGCGAGTGGCCCGGCCTGCAGATCGAGGTCTCGCTGCTGGGGCCCTTGTCGCCCATCGCCGCGGCCGACGAGGCGGCGGCGCTCGCCGCGCTGCGGCCCGGCGTGGACGGCGTGGTGCTCGGCTGGCAACAACACCGCGGCACCTTCCTGCCCCAGGTCTGGCAAGAGCTGCCGGCGCCCGCCGCCTTCCTGGCCGCGCTCAAGCGCAAGGCCGGCTTGCCGGCCGGCTTCTGGGCGCCCGACCTGCGGCTGCAGCGCTTCGAGGTGCGCCATTTCGAAGAGGCCGAGGGCCTGGCATGACGGCGGTCGAGGCACCCTACCCGGCCCGCTGGTGGCACGCGCTGGACGACGGCCGCCTCCAGTGCGACCTGTGCCCGCGCGACTGCCGGCTGCACGAGGGCCAGCGCGGCCTGTGCTTCGTGCGCCAGCGTGTGGGCGACCGGATGGTGCTCACCACCTACGGCCGCAGCTCGGGCTTCTGCATCGACCCGATCGAGAAGAAGCCGCTGAACCACTTCCACCCCGGCTCCAGCGTGTTCTCGTTCGGCACCGCCGGCTGCAACCTGGCCTGCAAGTTCTGCCAGAACTGGGACATCTCGAAAAGCCGCGAGATGGACCGGCTGATGGACGCCGCCAGCCCCGAGCGCATCGCCGAGGTGGCGGCCCAGGCCGGCTGCAAGAGCGTGGCGTTCACCTACAACGACCCGGTGATCTTCGCCGAGTACGCGATGGACGTGGCCGACGCCTGCCACGCCCGCGGCCTGGCCACGGTCGCGGTGACGGCCGGCTACATCCACGCCGAGCCGCGGCGCGTGTTCTACGCCAAGATGGACGCGGCCAACGTCGACCTGAAGGGCTTCACCGAAGACTTCTACTTCCAGCAGACCGGCGCCCACCTCGCCCCGGTGCTGGAGACGCTGGAATACCTGAAGCACGAGACCGGCTGCTGGTTCGAAATCACCACGCTGCTGATCCCCGGGCTCAACGACAGCGACGCCGAGATCGACGCGATGAGCCGCTGGGTCGTCGACCGGCTGGGGCCGGACGTGCCGCTGCACTTCACCGCCTTCCACCCCGACTACAAGATGCGCGACCTGCCGCCCACGCCCTACGCCACGCTGCGCCGCGCGCGCGACATCGCCCGCGCCCAGGGCCTGCACCATGTCTACACCGGCAACGTGCACGACCGCGATGGCGGCACCACCTTCTGCCCGGGCTGCCAGGCCGCGCTGATCGAGCGCGACTGGTACGACATCCGCCGCTGCGAGCTCGACGAGCGCGGTGTTTGCCCGCATTGCGGCACCGCCATCGCCGGGCGCTTCAGCCGCTTCACCACCGGCTTCGGCGCGCGCCGCATACCCGTGCACCTGGCCCCGGCGTGACGCACCCGCCCTGCAAGGCGCGCGCAGCGGGTTCACAATGGGTTTCCCCCAAGCCACGGTCGATGGTGAAGCGATGAGCACCAGCCCCACCCTGCCGGATTTCGCCAGCTTCCAGCGCGACGCCCTGGCCCACGGCTACGACGAGGTGGTGGCGCGCGAATGGGCGCCCCGCCAGGAGCTGGCCACCCACGGCCACCCCTTCGCCGCGCAGGCCCTGGTGGTGCGCGGCGAGATGTGGCTCACCGTGGGCCACACCACGCGCCACCTGCGCCCGGGCGACAGGTTCCAGCTCGCCCACGACGAGCAGCACGCCGAGCGCTACGGCGCCGAGGGCGCCACCTACTGGGTGGCGCGCCGGCACGGCCCCAAGGCACGTGCCCGGGCCGAAGACGAGGCCGAGGACTAGGGCCGGCGCGCCCCGGCTCAGAGCTCGACGATGCCCTTGAAGCCGCCCCAGAACATGCGTTTGCCGTCGAAGGGCAGCTTCTTCGGGTCCATCATGTGGGCCAGGCGCGGGTCGCTCATCACCGCCTTGTTGATGCGGTCGCGGTCGCGCTTGGTCGCGTAGGTGATGTAGCTGAAGACGACCACCTCGCCCTCTTTCAGCTTGACCGCCTGCGGGAACGAGGTCGATTTGCCGGGCTTCGCGTCGTCGGCCACGCATTCCACGTACTGCAGCGCGCCGTGTTCCTTCCAGACCTTGCCGGCCAGCCGCGCCAGCTTCTTGTAGTCGGCCAGCCGGTCCTTCGGCACCGGCACCACGAATCCGTCGACGTACATTCGTGCCCTTTCGTCAGGCTGCCAACAGCAGGATGCGGCAGCATACGCCGCCATGAGCAAGGAAGTGTTCGGGTCCGACGCCTATGCGCCGCAGGACATCGCCGGCCGCGTCTGCGACATCGGCGTCGCCAAGGCGAGGCTGCCGCTGCTCACGCTGGCGCTGCTGGGCGTGCTGGCCGGCGCCTTCATCGGCCTGGGCTCACTGATGTTCACGCTGGTGGCGAGCGACGCCTCGCTGGGCTTCGCTGCGCAACGCTTTGGCGGTGGCCTGGTGTTCTCGCTCGGCCTGGTGCTGGTGATCGTGGCCGGCGCCGAGCTCTTCACCGGCAACAGCCTGATCGTGATGGCCTGGGCCAGCCGCCGCGTCAGCACGCCCGAGCTGCTGCGCAACTGGGGCGTGGCCTGTGCCGCCAACCTGGTCGGCGCGGCCGGGCTCGCCCTGCTCGTGCACTGGTCCGGCGTGATGCAGGCGCTGAACCAGGGCGCCGCGGGCCAGGCGGTATGGAAGATCGCCGCCGCCAAGGCGGCCTTGCCCTGGGCGGAGGCCTTCTTTCGCGGCGTGCTGTGCAACGTCCTCGTCTGCATGGCGGTGTGGATGACGCTGGCGGGCCGCAGCGTGAGCGACAAGGTGCTGGCGATCGTCTTCCCCATCACCGCCTTCGTCGCGGCGGGCTTCGAGCATTCGATCGCCAACATGTACTTCTTTCCGCTCGCGATGCTGCTCGGTGCGCCGCTGGGCGCGGGCGACATGCTGCGCAACCTGGTGCCGGTGATCGCCGGCAACATCGTTGGCGGCAGCGTGCTGGTGGCGCTGGTGTACTGGGTGGTCTACCTGCGGCCGCGCCCACCGGGCGCCTGACCCGATGGAGTCACGCGTGGCGGCCGGCGGCCTCGCAGTCCGCTGCCCGCGCCGTCAACAGCGACTTTTCCTGGCTGTTGCGCGCCATGCCCGCCGCGCGCAGGAACTCGGCCCGTGCTTCTTCATGCCGACCCAGCTTGGCCAGCAGGTCGCCGCGCACCGCGGGCAGCCAGTGGTAGGCCTTGAGGGCAGGCTCGGCCAGCAGGCCGTCGACGATGGCCAGGCCGGCGGCGGGGCCGAAGGCCATGGCCACGGCGACTGCGCGGTTCAACTCGATCACCGGCGATGGCGTGGCCTGGGCGAGCGCGTCGTACAACGCGGCGATGCGCGGCCAGTCGGTCTGCTCGGTGGTCG
Organism: Burkholderiaceae bacterium; assembly: GCA_044226465.1. Lineage (GTDB taxonomy): Bacteria > Pseudomonadota > Gammaproteobacteria > Burkholderiales > Burkholderiaceae_C > Ideonella. Next base: position 4,457 of record JBGAGZ010000105.1, read on the forward strand.
GTGCGCGGGCGTGGCAGGCGGCGATCGCGGCCTGCAGCGCGTAGGGCCCCAGCGGCCGGGCCTGGGCGTCGCACAGGCTTTCGGCGCGCGCCAGCGCGGCCAGGCCGCGGCGGATCAGCAGGTGGTCCCAGCGCGCGCGGCTCTGGTCGGCCAGCAGCACCGGGCGGCCTTCGGCGTCGGTGCGGGCCGCGGTGCGCGAGGCCTGGATCTCGAGCAGCGCGGCCAGGCCGTGCACCTCCGGCTCCTCTGGCGCCAGCCCGGCCAGCACGCGCGCCAGGCGCAACGCCTCGTCGCACAGCGCGGGGCGCATCCAGTCGTCACCGGCGGTGGCGGTGTAGCCCTCGTTGAAGACGAGGTAGACCACCTCCAGCACCGAGGCCAGCCGGGGTGCCAGCTCGGGCCCGTGCGGCACCTCGAACGGCACCTTGGCTTCGGCCAGCGTCCGCTTGGCGCGCACGATGCGCTGGGCGATCGTTGGCTCGGGCACCAGGTAGGCGCGGGCGATCTCGGCGGTGGACAGGCCGCCCAGCAGCTTGAGCGTCAGCGCCACGCGGGCCTCGGCCGACAGCAACGGGTGGCAGGCCGTGAAGACCAGGCGCAGCAGGTCGTCGCCGATGTCGTCCTGCCGCGCCGCGTCCAGCGCGTCGACGAAGTCCGGCACGACCAGCGCCTCGCGCGCTTCCAGGTCGGCGCCGATCTGCTCCAGCTTGCTGGCCAGGTTCTGGTCGCGGCGCAGCCGGTCGAGCGCGCGGTGCTTGGCGGTGGTCATCAGCCAGGCCCCCGGGTTGGCGGGCACGCCGTCGGTTGGCCAATGCTCCAGCGCGGCCACGAGCGCGTCCTGCGCCAGGTCTTCGGCCAGGCCCAGGTCGCGCACCAGCCGCGCCACGCCGGCCACGACCTTGGCCCGTTCGAGGCGCCAGACGGCGCCGATCGCCTGGTGGGTGGCACGGTGGGCGGCTGGGTCGGTCATCGTGGGGGTCGGCGCGAGGCGCTTCAGGGGTGGGGCGGGGCGGCGTTCGGGTCCATCCAGACCAGCTCCCAGATGTGGCCGTCCGGGTCCTCGAAACCGTGGCTGTACATGAAGCCGTGGTCCTGCGCCGGGCGCGGCGCCGTGCCGCCGGCGGCCAGCGCCTTGGCAACCAGCGCGTCGACCGCGGCGCGGCCGTCGCAGCTCAAGCAGACCAGCACCTCGGTGCTCTTGGTCGCGTCGGCGATCGGCTTGGCGGTGAAGCCCTGGAAGAAGGCCTCGCTCAGCAGCATCACGTAGATCGTGTCCGACACAACCATGCACAGCGCGCTGTCGTTGCTGAACTGCGGGTTGAACGAGTAGCCCAGGGCCGAGAAGAAGGCGCGGCTGCGCTCGACGTTCTTGACCGGCAGGTTGACGAAGATCTGGGTGGGCATGGTGGGTTCCTTGAGGGGGTGATGGGCGCCGGGTTCAAGCGCCGGCAGCGCTGCGCTCGGCCAGGGCCTTCAGGCTGGCCAGCCCCGCATCGAAGTCGCCGCCGACCATGCGGTCGATGTCGATGAACACGCCGACCAGGCGGCCGAGGAAGGGCTGCTGGCCCGCCATCGCCCAGGTGACCAGCGTGCCGGTGCCATCGGCCTGGGGCACCAGCGTGAAGTCGACCCGGTTGTCGGCGGCCATGGGCGCGATCATCTGCAGGCGCATGGCCACGTGGTGCGGTGGCTCGACCGACAGCAGCTCGATGCGTCCTTCGCCCACCTGGCCGTTGCCCTTGAAGGCGTAGGCCGCGCCCGGGCCGCTGGCCGGGCCCTCGTAGCGGCGCTGCATCGCCGGGTCCTTCTGGTCGTAGGGGTTCCAGGTGTTGAAGCGGTGCAGGTCGGCGATCAGCGGGTGGATCTGCTCGGCGCCGGCATGGATCAGCAGCGAACGCTGAACGGTGAAGTGGTCGGGCCGGCGGGCGGCAACGAGCAGCACGCCGGCCACCGCCACGAGCAGGACGAGGGCGAGGGTCTTGAGGATCATCACCAGCTCCCCGGTCAAGCGCGCGCAGGGTCGATCGCCTTGAAGCGATCGACGGCTTCGCCGGGGCCGAAGTCCTCCAGCTCGAACAGCGGGCGGACCTCGATCTCGCTGTCCACCGCGTCGCCGAACGGGGCCGGGAAGCGGCGTGCCCATTCCATGGCCTCTTCGCGCGAGCGTACCTGGATCAGCGTGTAGCCGGCGATCAGTTCCTTGGTCTCGGCAAAGGGGCCGTCGACCAGGGAGGGCCCGCCGCCGTGGTGGTAGCGCACGCGAAAGCCTTGGGCGCTGGGCTTCAGGCCATTGGCGTCGAGCAGCACGCCGGCCTGGGCCAGCTGCTCGTGGTAGTGGGCCATCGCGGCCATCAGGCCTTGGTCGGGCAGGGCGCCGGACTCGCTCATCGCGTTGGCGCGCACCATGATCATGAACCGCATCGCGGGTCTCCTGTCGCTGGGTCGATACCCGTACGACGAAGCGCGATGTGGATTTTCGACAGACCGCCGCGCCGATTCAGCCGATCGACTCGTCGAAGCACGGCGCCACCGGCCGCACCTCGACCGTGGCCCACTGCGCCGCCGGGCAGCGCTCGGCCACCGCCAGCGCCTCGGCCGCGCTGGCGCAGTCGACCAGGAAGAAGCCGCCGACGAATTCCTTGGCTTCGGCGAAGGGGCCGTCCAGCATCTGGCGACGGCCGTCGCGCACCTGCACCCGCGTGGCCTGCTGCGGCGACGCGAGCGACTCCACCGCCTTGAGCTTGCCTTCAGCGGCCAGCTCGTCGGCGAAAGCGCGCATGCGGGCATAGGCCTGTTCGCCCTCGGCGCGGTTGCGCGTGGCGCGCTGGCCGGTGGGTTCGATGATCAGCAGCATGTAGTCCATGGGCGCTCCGTGGTGCGGTGGGCTTGAGGTGGCTGTGGCGGCGGTGGCCGCCTGGGCCACTGATTTGAGCACGGGCGGTCCACCGCTGCCGAGCCTGGCGCGTTGGCGGGCGATGACCCGCCCTGCCGTCCTGCTGCGCTGCGCGGTGCTCGTCGCCGCATGCCTGCCCGCGGTCGGGCCGGTGGCCGCTGCCACGATCCGCCCGCTGGACCTGCCGCGCCCCGAAGGCCCGCGCCATGTGCTGGTGGCCGAGCCCGAGCCAGCGCGTGCACCGGCGCCCGCCGGCCCGCGCCCGCTGGTCGTGCTGCTGCACGGCCACGGCGGCACGGCGGCGCAGCTGCTGGGCCAGCAACGCAGCGCGACAACGGTGCCGCGCTGGCTGGCCATCGCCGACCGCGAGGGCTGGCTGCTGGCCGCGCCGGACGGCGCGAAGGGCGCCGACGGCCACCCCGGCTGGAACGACTGTCGCGCCGACGCCGCCAACAACCCGCGCACCGACGACGTGGGCCTGGTCGCCGCGCTGATCGACGAGATGGTCGCCCACCATGGGGCGGACCCATCGCGCGTCTACATGATGGGCATGTCCAACGGCGGCATCATGGGCTTTAGGCTGGCCAGCGAGCTGCCGGGCCGGCTGGCCGCATTCGCCACGGTGGGCGCGTCCATGCCTTCGAGCTCGGCCTGCCAGGCCCCGACGCGGGGCGTTCCGGCGCTGGTCATCGCGGGCACGGCCGACCCGCTGGTGCCCTATGGTGGCGGCGAGGTGCACTTCCTGACCAAGGCGTCGCGCGGCACGGTGCTGGGCGTGGAGGCCACGGCCGAGCGCTGGCGCCAGCTCAATGGCCTGCCGGCCGAGCCCGCCCGGCGCGAGGCGGTGCCGCACCGCGACCCCGCCGACCGCAGCCATGCCACGCGCACCGTCTGGGGTGCCGACCCTGCGCGCGCCCAGGTCGAGCTGCTGCGCATCGACGGTGGCGGCCACATCGAGCCCAGCCTCGTCGAGCACCCACACCGTGTCTACACGGCGGTGGTCGGGCCGCAGAACACCGACGTCGAAGCGGCCGAGGAAGCCTTCGCCTTCTTCAAGGACAAGCGGGCCGGCGCCCGCTGAGCCCGGCCTACACTGGCCGCCATGGCCAATCGACTCACTCAAATCGCCACCCGCACCGGCGACGACGGCACCACCGGCCTCGGCGACGGCCAGCGCGTGCCCAAGAGCCACCAGCGCATCGCCGCCATGGGCGACGTGGACGAGCTGAACTCGCAGCTGGGCGTGCTGCTCGCCGAGCCGCTGACGGCCGACGTGCGCGAGCTGCTGGTCACCATCCAGCACGAGCTGTTCAACCTGGGCGGCGAGCTGTCCATCCCCGGCTTCGAGCTGCTCAAGGCCGACGCGGTGCTGCGGCTGGACGAGGCCCTCGCGCACTACAACGCCCAGCTGCCGCGGCTGGCCGAGTTCATCCTGCCGGCCGGCACCCGCAGCGCCGCGCTGGCCCACGTGGGCCGCACCATCGCCCGCCGTGCCGAGCGCGCGGTGGTGGCGCTGGCGGCGGCCGAGGCGGTCAACGCCGCGCCGCGCCAGTACCTGAACCGCCTGTCGGACCTGCTGTTCGTGCTGGCCCGCGTGCTCAACCGAGCCAACCTCGACGGCCTGGGCGGCGACGACGTCTACTGGCACAGCGAGCGCCTGAAACGCGCCGAATCGGACGGCGGCTGAGCTTTTTCGCCGCGCGCTCCGGCGTAGGCATGCACGGGTCGGATCGGCCGGCCGTGCAAGCACAGGAGCCTCAGGCGATGGACGGGAAATTCAGGACGGCGGGCCGTGCGCCCGCTTGGGCAGCGGTGTTGGTGTGGGCGCTGGCGGGTGCCGCCGGGCCGGCGCAGGCCGGGTTGCTGGGGGCGCTGACCGGCGGCGACAAGCCCAAGACCATCGTGCTCGAAGACGGCAGCGACATGGGCGCGGCGCTGGTCGAGGCCCTCAACGACGGCAACCCCTTCGCCAAGGTCGGCGTGGGCGAGCAGAGCCTGCGCAAGGTGGCGATCAGCGCCTTCCAGGTCAAGTACGTCACCGACAGCGCGGTGGCGCAGAGCAAGGCCAGCTCGTTCGGCAGCAGCAACACCTCGCGCACGGCGGTGGCCTACAAGCTCGAAGGCCCCACGCCAGAGCAACTGCAGGCCGTCACCGAGCGGGCCCGCGAGCGCCTGGCGCAACTGCTGGCCGAGCGCGGCTACGAGGTGCTGCCGCCCGAGGCCCTGCTGGCCGATGCCAACTTCGCCGCACTCGCCGATGCCGCCGCGGCGGCCCAGGTCAAGACGACCGGGCTGCTCGGTGCGGACGGCGCCGTCGTGACCCACGCCAAGGGCACGGCCGACCTGTTCGGGATCATGGGCATGACCAAGGTGATGGGCTTGTCGGACCGGCTCCAGGCCTTGATGCTCAACGTGAAGCTGGTGGTCAACTTCGCGTCGCTCGAAGAGATGGGCTGGATGGACCGGGTCGCCAAGGGGGCGGCCAGTGGCGTGTCGCACGAGGTGCGGCTGTCGATCGACACCCGCCAGGGCGGCGGCGGCGAGGAAAGCGGCCTGTGGGTCGTCACCGGCGCCGGGCTGAAGAATCCCTACCCGCTGCGCCGCAAGGTCTACCTGCCCAGCCCCTTCGCCAAGGAGGTGCGCAAGCTGGAGAAGTCCACCGGCGAGGTCGCCTTCGGCGTGCTCAGCAGCCTGATGGGCAACAGCGCCCAGTCCTCGTCGTACCTGGTGGTCGCGGCCGACGACTACCCCGAGCGGGTCGGCCACGACCTGGGGCTGGTCGACCAGATGCTGGCCGAGGCGCTGCCCCGGCCGCGTTGATCACCCAGGCGCTGGGCGGCCGCTCAGGTCGCGGTGCAGCCAGGCGCGGGCCAGCGTCCAGTCGCGCTTGACGGTGGCCGGCGAGATGCCCAGCACCTCGCCGATCTCGTCGATCTCCAGCCCGCCGAAGAAACGCAGCTCGACGATCTTGGCCGCGCGCGGGTCCATCGCCTCGAAGGCCAGCAGGCTCTCGTGCACCGCCAGCACATCCGGGTCCACCGGCAGCGCGATCTCGTCCAGGCCGCTCAGCGAGAGGTGGGCGACTTCGGCCTGGCGCTTGTCGGCGCGCCGCGCCTCGGCGTGGTTGACCAGGATGCGCCGCATCATCGTCGACGCCACCGCCAGGAAATGGCCGCGGTTGCGCCACTGGGTGCGCGTCTGCTCGGCCAGCCGGAACCAGGCCTCGTGGGTCAGCGCCGTGGCGCTCAGCGTGTGGCCGGGGTTCTCGTGCCGCAGGTGGCTGCGTGCCAGGCGGCGCAACTCGTCGTACAAGGCCTCGAACAGGCGCTGGCCCGCGGCCGGGTCGGGCCCGTCGAACTGGGCCAGCCACTGGGTGAGCGAGGGGTCGTCGAGGTCCGTGCGGGCGTGCATGACAAGGGGTGGCGCGCAGCGGGCGCGAGGGGGGCAGGAAACCCTTGCCTACATTTTGTCGGGTGCCGCCCGAGGGCGAGACCGGCGATTGTGCGTATTCTTTGGCAATCAACGCACGCCGCTCGGCATGACAGAAGCTTCACCCCCCCACCCAGGGCCAGCCGGGCCCGACACCCCTGACACGCCAGAGCACCCACAGCCCGCCGGTCCGGCCGACGAGGCCGAGGCCTTGCCGCCCCTGGTCCAGCCGGGCCAGCGGCTGGGGCCGTGGATGGCGACCCGGCGCCTGGGCCAAGGGGCCGAGGCCGAGGTCTACATGGCCGGGCGGGCCGACGACGGCCCGCGCGAGCTGGTGGCGCTGCGGGTCTACCGCGAAACAGGGCCGGCCGCCGCAGCCCTGCCGCGCCTGGCGGCACTGCGCGAGGCGGCGTCGCGGCTGCCCGCGCAGGCGTTCTTCCATTTCCCACGCGACGAGGGCCTGACACCCGTCGGCCGGCTCTACGTGGCCACGGCACTGGCAGAGGGGCAGCCCATCGACGAGGCCACCCGGGCTCTGTCGACCGAAGACCGGCTGCGCCAGCTGCTGCCCCTGGTCGACGCCCTGGGCCTGCTGCACCGCCACCTGCTGGTCCATGGCGGGCTGCGGGCCAGCGTGGTGCGGGTGCTGCCGCCACCGCCGGTGCTGTCGCACTACGGGGCGGTGTCGATCGAGGGCCACGCCGAGCCCGAGCCCACGCCGCTGGGTGCGATCCAGGTGCTGGAAACCGGCTTGTCGCCGGCGCTGGCGGGCCCCGAAGCCTTGCCTCCCAGCACGGCGGTGGACCTGCGTGCCCTCGGCCTGCTGATGCGGCAGGTGCTGGTGGCCGGCGACGAGCCGGCCCTGCCGGCCGACCTGCAGGCGATCGTCGACCGCGCGATCGCCAGCGACGACGACGGCGCCGGCTACACCCATGCCGACGCGGTGGCGGTGGACCTGCGCGCCTTCGCCGACGGCGAGCGCGTGACCGCGGTCGACGACACGCCGCGCTACCGCCTCGAACGCTTCGCCCAGCGCCACCGCTTGGCCGTGGTCACCGGCGCGCTGGCCGGTGGTCTGCTGCTATTGGCCGCAGTGGGCGGCGCCTGGCAGGCCACCCAGGCCACCCGCGCGCTGTACCGCACCGAGGCCCGGCTGCAGGCCTTGCGCGGGATGACCCGGGACGCCGTGCTGCTGCAGTCCGACCTGCTGGCCGCGCTGCCCGGCGGGGCGGCCGGCCAGGGGCCCATGCGCCAGTCCGTGCTGGCCCAGCTGGCCGCCATCGAGCAGGAGGCCGGCGACGACAACGCCTGGCTGGCCCTGCTCACCGGTGCCTACGCCCGCATCGCCGAGCAACTGGCGGCCGTCAGCGGCAACCTGGCGTTGCGCAGCGAGGCCACGGCCCATGCCCAGCATGCGCTGGCCTTGGGCGAGCGCGCCTGGCCGGCGCGCCAGCACGACCCGGTCTTCGTCGCCGCCTACGCCCTGGCGCTGCAGGAGCGTGCCGCCGGCCAGCCCCAGGCGCAGGCCCACGACTACGAGGACGCGCTGGCCCGCATCGACCGCGCGCTGGCCGAAGCCTCGCCCGCGGCGCACCGCCCCTTGCGGCTGCGCCAGGCCTCGCTGTGGCGGGCCCAGGCGCGGCTGCCCGGCGTGGCGCTGCCGCGCGCGCTGTCGCTGTGCGAGCAGGCCGAGCTGTCGCTGCGGGCGCTGGACGCGGCCCAGCCGGACGCGACGGTCGGCGAGCAGCTCGCGGGCCTCTACGCCCAGCGCAGCCGACTGCAGGAGCAGGCCTTGCGCCCGGACCGCGCCCTGGCCGATGCGCAGGCCGCCTGGCGCCTGCGACAGCGGCTGCTGGCCGCCGCGCCGCTGCATGCCGGCCACCGGGCCGCCCTGGTCGACGATGCCGCCGCCACC
>JBGAGZ010000106.1:0-12532 GCA_044226465.1 Burkholderiaceae bacterium
GCTCTTGCGCCTGCCCTTGATGCCACCGTTCGGGTCCAGCCCCGTGCCCGGACCCGCGGGCGCTTCGTCGCCTGCGGGTGCCGTGGGCTCGAAACCCGGCAGCGTTTCGCGTTCGACACGCAAGCCCTGGCGTTTCTCGATCAGGCGGAATTGGGCCTCGGTGGTGGGCGTGATGAAGCTGACCGCATCGCCGCTGCCGCCAGCACGGCCGGTGCGGCCGATGCGGTGGATGTAGTCCTCCGCGGCGCGGGGCAGGTCGTAGTTGACGACCATCGGCAGCGCGTCGATGTGCAGGCCGCGGGCGGCCATGTCGGTGGCCACCAGTACCTGCACGGCGCCGTCCTTGAACGCGTCCAGCGTGCCGGTGCGCGCGCCCTGGCTCAGGTCGCCATGGAAGGCGGCGGCGGCGATGCCGGCGCGGCGCAGCTTGTCGGCCACGTGCTCGGTGGCGTATTGCGTGGCCACGAAGACCAGCACGCGGTCATCGCCTGCGGCCTGCACCAGCTGCTTGAGCAAGGCGGTGCGGCGCGCCGCATCGACCAGGATCGCGCGCTGGCGGATGTCGGGCCGCGCGCTGGCCATCGCCGCCATCTGCACGGCGATGGGTTCGCGCAGCAGCGTGTCCGCCAGCTGCTTCACCGCACCGGGGAATGTGGCCGAGCACAGCACGGTCTGGCGCCGCGCGGGCAGCAGGCCCAGCACCTCGTCGAGCTCGTCGGCGAAGCCCAGGGCCAGCAGCCGGTCGGCCTCGTCCAGCACCAGGGTGCGCACGGCGCCCAGGCTCAGCGCGTTGTGCCGCACCAGGTCCAGCAGGCGGCCGGGCGTGGCCACCACGATGTCGGCGCCACCGCGCAGGGCCATCATCTGCGGGTTGATCGACACGCCGCCAAACGCGACGTTGACCTTGGCCAGGCCCGGCAGCTCGCCGGCCAGCGCGCGCAGCGTGTCGCCCACCTGCATCGCCAGTTCGCGCGTAGGCACCAGCACCAGGCCCTCGACCGGCCGCGGCGTGCGCGGCTTGCCGTTCATCCACTGCTGCAGCAGGGGCAGCGCGAAGGCGGCGGTCTTGCCCGAGCCGGTGCGGGCCTGCACCAGCACGTCGCGCCCGGCCAGCAGCGGCGGAATGGCCGCGGCCTGCACGGGCGTGGGCTGGTGGTGGCCTTGCGCGAGCAGGGCGCGTTGCAGCGCGGGCGCGAGGCCGAGGGCAGTGAAGGGCATGGGGCAGGGCGGCGGCGTGGAAGCCGCTAGTGTCGCCTCCTCGTGCACGACGCGCCCGCCGGCGCGCCGCTCCGCCGAGCGCCGGACCGCCCCAAGCCGGCGGAGCACCCGTTTGGCGGGTGGCGCTGGTACGCCAGCGCCGGGTGCGGCGTTTCACACGAACTGGCCGTGCAGGGCGTGCGGCACCGCGTAGGGCAGGCGCGCCACCGCCAGCGGGCCGTCGGCGATGTGCTCGGCGTCGAACACGCTGGCGAAGCTGGCGCGCCAGCGCAGGTCGTAGCCGGCCCCGACCAGCCAGCCCTCGCCCTCGCGGCGGCTGCCGGGCTTGGGCACGAACACGTGCTCTTCGACCACCGCGTCCGGCCCGAAGCTGAACGTCTCGCGGGTGCCGCGCTCGCGGTCCAGGCGCAGCAGCGAGTCGAAGCCGAAGCGCTGTTCGCTGCCGGCGCCGAGCGCCGCCGGGTAGAAGACGAAGCGGTGGCGCTGGCCGACCACGCGCGGGTCCATGCGCGGGAACTCCAGCGCGTCGCGGCCGCGCTCGACACGGTGCTGGCCGCTACGCAGGTCCAGTTGCAGCCAGGCGGCGGTCGAGGCCACCGTGGGCGTGTAGTCGCCGTGCACGATGGTGCGCCGGCGCTGCTCGCCGATCGGCGCGTCGGCCGAGCGGACATAGTCCAGCGTCAGCAGGTCGCCATCGTCCCAGGCGTTGGCGAAGTGGAAGACCATCTCGGCCGGCAGCTCGAAGACGCGGCGGCGCTCGAAGTCGGCCTTGTCGATCACCAGCACGCGAGTGGTGGTGGCCTGGCCCGGCGCTTGCCAGCGCTGGGCGCCGGCGATGCTCTCGCCACCGCGCAGCGCGGCCAGGTCCAGCGTCAGCGGCGGCAGCAGGAAGGCCAGGTAGCGCCGGCTGACGGCGAAGTCGTGCACCATCGCGCAGGGCGGCATGTCGAACACCGCGTGGCGCTTCAACTCGCCGGCGGACGAGAGCTGGTAGAGCACCATCTTGCCCATGGCGGTGCCGAAGTTCCAGATCGTGCCGTCGGGCTCGACCTTGGGGTGGGCCGAGAACGGCATGCCGGCCAGCTCGGGCGACCAGGTCACCGGCCCCTGGGTGGCCAGCGTCTCGCGGTCCAGCGCATAGGCCGATCCGCCCTCCCACAGCGCCAGCAGGCGGCCGGGCAGGGGCAGCACGCTGGTGTTGGCGGCGTTCAGGTCGTCGGCGCCACGCACCGGCCGCTTGGGCTTGAGGGCCGTGCCGTAGGCCGGCAGCAGGAACTCGCCCGCCGCTTGCTCGGCACGAAACTTGGCCGTCTGCACGAAGCGGCCACGGTGCGACACCCGGCCCTCGCCGTCGAAGCGCCAGGCCTGCACCAGGCCGTCGCCGTCGAACCAGTGCTCGTAGCGGCGACCGGCGCGCTCGAACAGCGCCGGGCCGTTGCGGAACAGCGTGCCACGCAGGCCGTCCGGCAGGTGGCCTTCGAGCGTGGCGTGGTCGCAGGCCAGGTCCTGCCCCTGCAGGCCGCGCATGGGCTGCAGTGCGGCGTGGCCGCCGAAGTCGGCGGGGCGTTGCCAGGCGCCACGGGTCGAGGCATCGGCCTCGGCCGCGAATGCGGTGGCGGACGTGGCGGCGAGCGGGGCGGCAAAGGCGGCCGCGGTGGCGGACCGCAGGAAGTGTCGGCGTTGCATGGCGTGCTTTCGAAGACGGTGTGTTCAGGGCAGGTGGATGACGGCCGAGGTGTCGCCGCCGATGCGGAAGCGGGCTTGCTCGAAGCTGGGCGGGCCGAAGCTGCCGGCTGCGTCGTTGGAGAAGGCGTAGGGCTCGATCGGCATGCCCAGGGCGTTGCGGTCGAGCTGGCCGTTGGCGTTGCGGTCGACGAACAGCGACACGGCGTAGTCGCCCTCGGGCAGGTCGGCCAGCTGCAGCGTCATCGTGCCGGCGGTGGCGGGCTGGCGCAGGCTGCGGGCCGGCTGCTTGAGCCACTGGCCGGCCTGGTCGTAGACCGCGACCATCAGCTCGCCGGGCGCGTTCACGTGCTCGATTTGCAGCGTGAGGGTGGCCGCGGGTGCGGGGGCGGCCATGCACAGCGCAGCGGCGGCGGCCAGGGCGGCGGTGAGGGGGTAGGTCAGCAGGCGTTTCATGGCGTTCTCCTGGGGGTGGTGGGGTCGATGGGGCGGATGCTCGCGACGTCGCCCTTGTCGGGCCAGCCCCTTGCGACCGGTGGCTGTGGCGCGTCGCCAGCGGTGGCCAGCCGGCGCGAACGGTGGTTGTTCACGGTGCGCCCGCCTCAGGGTTGACCCTGATCAAACGCCCGGTGCGTGCCGACCCCTAGGCTTTGCCGGCTCTCATCTGCCCATGGCCGACGCTGCCGACGCCAACGCTGCCGACGCCGCTTGCGCGGCGCCAGACCACCCCTTCCCGCCCCCGCCGTGCCGTCATGATTCCCTTGCAACCCGCCCCCGCCGGCCTGCCCTCGCGCAGCTTCGGCGGCCCCCGCCGCGGTCACCTGGCCGCTTCGGCCCGCTGGCGCTGGCTGTTCGCCGCGCCGCACCGCCTGGGCTTTTTCGGTGGCGCGCTGATGCTGGGCCTGTCGGCCACCTGGTGGGCTGCGATGCTGGTGGCGCGATTCAGCGGCGAGGCCTTGCCCTGGGCCGTGGCGCCGGGCACCGCCCACGCACTGCTGATGGCCTTCGGCTTCATGCCGATGTTCTTCACGGGCTTCCTGTTCACCGCCGGTCCGCGCTGGCTGGGCGTGCCGGCGCTGCCGGTGCGTGCCATCGCCCCCGGCATCGGGCTGATGCTGGCCGGCTGGGCCCTGGCGCTGCCGGGCTTCCACCTGTCGGCTGCGCTGGCCGGGCTGGGGCTGGGCGGGGTGTGCCTGGGCTTCATGCTGCTGACCGCGCAATTCGGCCTGATGTTGGCCGACAGCCGGGCCGAGGACCGTGACCACGCGCGCATCGTGCTGGCCGCGCTGGGCATCGGCGCGGTGGCGCTGTGGTCGGCGGCGTTGGCCGTCACCTGGCGCGCGGACGGCGCCGCCCGCGCGGCGGTCTGGGCGGCGCTGTGGGGCTGCTTCGGCCTGGTTTTCGTGACCGTGGCGCACCGCATGATCCCCTTCTTCACGGCGGCGGCGCTGCCGGGCGACGCCGCCTGGCGGCCGCGTGCGGTGCTGGTGGCGCTGGCCACCCTGGTGGCGGTGCAGGCGCCGTTCGCCGCCGCCGAGGCGTTGGGCCCGCTGCCGGCTGCGCTGTCGCTGGTGCGCGCGGCGATCGAGTGGGTGGGCGCGCTGCTGCTGTTCTGGCTGTCGCTGCGCTGGGGCCTGCGGCAAAGCCTGTCGATCCGCCTGCTGGCCATGCTGCACCTGGGATTCTTCTGGCTTGGCGTGGCCTTTGCGCTGGGCGGCGTGTCGCATGGGCTGCAGGCCTTCACCGGCGGCGAGCTGTCGCTGGGCCTGGCGCCGGTGCACGCCTTCACCATGGGCTACCTGGGCAGCACGCTGATGGCCATGGCCACCCGTGTGGCCTGCGGCCACGGCGGCCGGGCACTGGCCGCCGACCGCTGGGCCTGGGCCATGTTCTGGGTGCTGCAACTGGGCGTGGTGGCGCGGGTGCTGGCCGCGCTGTGGCCGGTGGCCGGCACGCCGCTCACCCTGCTGGCCGCGCAATGCTGGCTGGTGGCGGTGGGCACCTGGGCGCTGCGCCACGGCCGCTGGATGCTGCAGCCGCGCGCCGCCGGCCGACCCGGCTGAACGGTGCACCCGGCGTCGGGGTAGCCCTGCGCTCGGCTGACGGAGGCCTGCCGGCCAGCCGGCGTATGCTCGGCCGACCATGAACGCCCCCACCTCTTCACCCCCTCGCATCGCGCTCGTCACCGGCGCCGGCAGCGGCATCGGCATGGCCTGTGCGCAGGCCCTGCTCGCCGCCGGCTGGATTGTGGTCTTCAGTGGCCGCCGGGCCGACACGCTGGACGCGGCCATCGCCGCCTCACCGCATGCCGAGCGGGCCGAGCGCCAGGTGGCCGATGTCACCGACGCCGACAGCGTCGCCGCGCTGTTCGCCGCCATCGAGCAGCGCCATGGCCGGCTGGATCTGCTGTTCAACAACGCCGGTGTCTTCACCGCCGGGCTGCCGGTCGACGAGCTGCCGGTCGAGGCCTGGCGCAGCGCGGTCGACACCAACCTGACCGGCGCCTTCCTGTGCACCCGCGCCGCGTTCGGCCTGATGAAGCGCCAGCAGCCGCGCGGCGGCCGCATCATCAACAACGGCTCGATCTCGGCGCATGCGCCGCGGCCGAACTCGGTGGCCTACACCGCCACCAAGCACGCGATGACCGGGCTGACCAAGTCCTGTGCGCTGGACGGCCGGGCCTTCGACATCGCCGTCGGCCAGATCGACATCGGCAACGCCGCCACCGACATGACGGCCGCCATGGCGCGCGGCATGGCCCAGCCGGACGGCACGGTGCGCACCGAGGCCCGCATGGAGGTGCGCCACGTGGCCGACGCGGTGGTGCAGATGGCCGCGCTGCCCTTGTCGGCCAACGTGCTGTTCACCACCATCATGGCCACCGGCATGCCGTTCCTGGGCCGGGGCTGAGCCGGCTTCAGCCGAGTTGGTAGTGGAGGGTGTAGTGGTGCACGCCGCCCTCGATGCGCAGCAGCAGCTCGCCGTGGATGCCGGCCAGCTCGCCGCTGCCCGAGCCCGGCACGATGGCGATGCGCAGGTCCTGGCCGCCGGCGTGCATCAGGCCCAGGTGGGCCAGCGCGAAGCCGCCGCGGCGGCCCTGCAGCGTGCCGGTGAAGGATTCGAGCGCGGTGTAGGCCGCCTCGCCCGCCTGGGGCTGGCCGGCGGCCTGCATCTCACCCACGGCCTGGCCCTGCAGGTCGCCGCGGTACTGCTTGTCCAGGCGCCGCCGCGCCATGGCCGGCGCTCCTTCGGGGGCAGGCATCATCTCGGCGGCGCCGATCTTGACGTCGAACTCGCCGCTGGCGCTGAAGGGGCCGGGGCTCGGCGGGGTGGCGTTGGCGTTCACGGGGGACAGGCTCCATGACAGGGCGCCCATGGCGGCCCAGGCCAGCCCACTGCGGCGCCGAAGGTTGACGAACGGTTCGGACATGCCCGCATCATCCCTGCAAACCACGGCGCCGGCTTGTACAAAGCCGACGCTGGACCTCGGCCCCGGCATGACGCGCCGCGCGGTGCTCCAGCCCCGGCAGGCCGATGGCCGTTTCCAGCTCCACCGCTACCCGGTTGGCGAGGCCCTCGAGCCCTGGCTCGACTTCCACTGGATCATCGAATGGGACCTGCCCGACGGGGAGGTGCACGGCCAGCGGGTGCTGCCCTTCCCGAACCACCACCTGGTCTTCGAGGCGGGGGTGACGGCGCTGCACGGCATCTCGCGCGGCGTCTTCCATCGCCAGTTGCAGGGCCGCGGTCGTGTGCACGGCCTGCGCTTCAAGTGCGGCGGTTTGCGGCCCTGGCTCAGCCAGCCGCTGCGCGTGCTGGCCGGGCGGTCCGCAGCGCCCACGCCCTGCCTGCCGGAAGGGCTGGACCTGCCCGCCGCCGAGGCCCTGGTCCTGCAGGCCGGCTCGCACGACGAGGCGGTGGCGCGCGCCGAGCGGCTGCTGCACGCGCGGCGGCCGGCACGCGACCCCTGGGTGGCGCGGCTGGACGACGCGGTGCGCGCCGCGCAAGCCGACCCCACCGTCACACGCACCGCCTTCCTGCAGGACCGGCTGGGCCTGGGCGAACGTGCCTTGCAGCGCTGCTTTGCCGACTACCTCGGCGTGTCGCCGAAGTGGGTGATCCAGCGGGCACGGCTGCACGATGCCCTGTTTGCGCT
This sequence comes from Burkholderiaceae bacterium, assembly GCA_044226465.1. GTDB lineage: Bacteria > Pseudomonadota > Gammaproteobacteria > Burkholderiales > Burkholderiaceae_C > Ideonella. Next base: position 7,058 of record JBGAGZ010000106.1, read on the forward strand.
GTCGGCCGAGGCCGAGCCGTCACTGGCCGAGCTGTCCCTGGCGTTGGGCTTTTGCGACCAGGCGCATTTCAGCCGCTGCTTCCGCCAGCACACCGGCCAGACACCGCAGCAGTACAGGCGTGTTGCGCGGGCGGCGCTCTAGCTGGCCTTGCGGCGCATCACGGCCGCCTTCTTGGCATCGTCGCTGTAGACGAACTGCAGCGAGCCGTTGCGCCAGGTGGCCAGCCAGATCATGTTGATCGTGAAGGCGTCGTGGTCCTGGGCGCTGAAGGGGCCGTCGTGGGTGGTGACCACGCCGGCGTAGGGCTGGTGCAGGTCCTCCAGCGCCGCCTTCAGCGCCGGGCCGCGGGTGTCGCCCTTGGTCTGGAACAGCGCGCGCAGCATCAAGTGCACCGCGTCGTAGGACTGTGCCGCGGCCATCAGCGACGACACCGGCTGGTCGCCCGCCTGGCGCTTGAGCCGCGCGATGAAGGACATGCGGCGCTCGTTGGACAGGTCCGGCACGATGGACTGGACCATCATCGCGCCCTCGGCGGCGCCGTGCGACTTGTCCCAGACCGTGCGGAAGGACATCGGCCACGGCGCGTAGAGCGGCCCGTTGAAATGGGCCGTCTGGCGCGAGGTGGCCAGCGTGGCCAGCTCCGGGCCCACGCTGTAGGCGATGATCGCGTCGGCCCCGGCGGCCTGGGCCGCCTTGACCTCGTCGACCAGCGAGCCCACGCCCAGGTCGTAGCGGGCCACGTACACCGGCTGCAGGTTCTGCGCGGCGAGGAATTTCGTCAGGTCGGCCAGGCCGCCATCGCCGTAGCCGGTCTTGTCGGCGAACAGCGCGATGCGCTTGTGGCCACGGCGCTGCACCGCGTCGCGCACCAGGAAGTCGGCCTGCAGGGTGTCGCGTGGCGACATGCGGAAGATGAAGCTCTCGGCAGCCGGGTACTTGGCCGTCAGCGCCGAGCCGGTGGCCACCGGCACCATCAGCAGGTGCTGGTGGGTCTGGAACACGTCCAGCGACTTGAGCGCCACGCCGGTGTTGCAGAAGCCCACGGTGTAGGCCACCTTTTCCTTGAGCACCAGGTCTTCCGACACCCGGCGGCCTTCGTCCGGGTTGGCCTTGTCGTCGCGCACCACCAGCTCGAGCGGCCGGCCGAGGAAGCCGCCGACTTCGTTGATCTCCTTGACCGCCAGCTCGGCGCCCAGGCGGGCGCTGGTGCCGAAGTCGGCCGAGCCGCCGCTCTGCGGGCAGATGAAGCCCACGCGCAACGGCCCGGTCGTGTCGGCGGCCCGGGTGGCGGGGCAGGTGAGGGCAAACGCCGCGGCGGCGAAACAGGCCCAGCGGAACAGAACGGGGCGTGGTGTCGTCATGGTGGCTTCGGCCCGGGGCACGGGCGTGTGGACTGCTAGGCGGGACCGCACACTAGTGGTGCGAAGCTGAAAGGCAGTTGAATATCGGCACGGCTTCGGGTTGACACCATGGCCCGCGCGCGGGCGGCCGTGACGCTGTGCACACGCCGGGCGCAACAAAAAGGGGCCTGGCGGCCCCTGGTTCGCGTATCGGTGCCCGCTTCAAGGCAGGCGTGGCCCGGTGACGTAGTGGTAGGCAGCGGCAAGGTTGTCCTCGGCCTGCGCGACCGTGGCGTCGAAATACTCCCGGTCGGCCATGCGGGCCAGCAACGCCACGCAGCCCAGCGTCACCACCGTGGCGAGCACGAAGGCGCCCGCGCGCAGGCCGGCGTGGGCCTCGGTCAGACGGTGTCTGATCAGGGAAAGAGACAGGGACGCAGACATGGCAGCCTCCTGGGAGTGGCCCGGCGCCACGACGCGCGGCGCCGTTGGCCTCACTGTGAACCTTCGGCGGCGCTTTGAACAGGCATTTGCGCGGTAGTTGACCTGGCGCAGGTGTTGCCCGCCCCCGTGGTGCCGCCCAGCAACGGTTGCAGGCCCACGACCTCGCCGACGAAGATCAGCGCCGGCGCCTGCACATGCTGGGCCGCGGCCAGCAGCGGCAGCGTGGCCAGCGTGCCGGTGATGCAGCGCTCGCCTGGCAGCGTGGCCCGCTCGACCACCGCCGCCGGCGTGGTCGGCGCGCGGCCGTGGGCGATCAGCTCGGCGCACAGCCGCGGCAGGGTCGCCACGCCCATGTAGAACACCACCGTCTGCCGCGGCCGGGCGAGCATGGGCCAGTCCAGGTCCAGCTCGTTCGCCTCGCCGCGCTCGCGTCGCATGTGGGCGGTGGCCAGCACCAGCGCGCAGGCGTGGTCGCGGTGCGTGAGCGGGATGCCGGCCGAGGCTGCGGCGCCCTGGGCCGCGCTGAGGCCGGGGATCACCTCGAAGGGCACGCCCGCTTCGGCCAGGGCTTCGGCCTCTTCGCCGCCGCGGCCGAAGATGTAGCCGTCGCCGCCCTTGAGCCGCAGCAGCGGCCGGCCGGACCGGGCCAGCCGCACCATCAGCTCGATGATGGCCTCTTGCGACAGCGTGTGGCGCGACGACTCCTTGCCCACGTAGATGCGGTCGGCGCCGGCGGGCACGTGCTGCAGCACTTCCTTGCCGACCAGGTGGTCGTAGAGCACCAGCGTGGCCGACTGCAGCGCCTTGACCGCCTTCACGGTCAGCAGGTCCGGGTCGCCCGGGCCGGCGCCCACCAGGGTCACCTTGCCGGCGCCGGACGCGGGCACGGGCGGGGTTGCCGTCGAGAAACGCAGGGGTTCGTCGAGAACGCTCATGGCACGGGCCCTTCCGCGAAATGTCGCCACATCAATGCCGGCCATGTTCCGCAGCCGAGCCGTTCGCGTCCTTGAACTGGTTCAAGGACGGCACCGGGGCCCCGCGCCGACCATGCGCGCACTGCCTGAAGGACCCTACCCCCTGGAGGATGAGCACCATGTTGTCGAAGACCCCCCGCACCCCGAGGCCCGGCGCGATCGCGCTGGCCGCCTTCCTGGCCGCCACCTTTGCCGCTTCGGTGGCGCAGGCCGAGGACAAGAAGAACATCACCCAGCCCGAGATGAACTACCAGGCCGGGACCTCGCCGCTCGCCAACGAGCCGATGTACCAGAGCACCAACCCCAAGGCGCCGGCCATGACCCAGGCCGAGTTCGACCTGGCGCGCAAGACCTACTTCGAGCGCTGCGCCGGCTGCCACGGCGTGCTGCGCAAGGGCGCGACCGGCAAGCCGCTGACGCCCGACATCACGCTCGGCAAGGGCACCGACTACCTCAAGGTGTTCATCGCCTACGGCTCGGCCGCCGGCATGCCGAACTGGCTGACCTCGGGCGAGATGGACGAGAAGACCGTCGACATCATGGCCCGCTACGTCCAGCAGGACCCGCCCCAGCCGCCCGAGTGGAGCATGGAGCAGACCAAGGCGACCTGGAAGGTCATCGTCCCGCCGGCCCAGCGGCCGACGAAGAAGATGAACAACTACAACATCGACAACATCTTCTCCACCACGCTGCGCGACACCGGCGAGGTGGCGCTGATCGACGGCGACACCAAGCAGATCATCAACATCGTCAAGACCGGCTACGCGGTGCACATCTCGCGCCTGTCGGCCTCGGGTCGCTACCTCTATGTGATCGGGCGCGACGCCAAGATCAACATGATCGACCTGTGGATGCCCAAGCCCGACAACGTGGCCGAGGTGCGCGTGGGCCTGGAGGCCCGCTCGGTCGACACCAGCAAGTACAAGGGCTTTGAGGACAAGCTGGCGATCGCCGGCTCGTACTGGCCGCCGCAGTACACGATCATGAAGGGCGACACGCTGGAGCCGCTGAAGATCGTCAGCACCCGCGGCATGACGGTGGACAAGCAGGAATACCACCCCGAGCCGCGCGTGGCCTCGATCGTGGCCAACCACTTCAAGCCCGAGTTCGTCGTCAACGTCAAGGAAACCGGCAAGACGCTGCTGGTCGACTACTCCAACGTCGATGCGCTCAAGGTCACCGAGATCGGCACCGCCCGCTTCCTGCACGACGGCGGCCTGGACTCGACGCACCGCTACTTCCTCGTGGCGGCCAACCAGAGCAACAAGATCGCCGCGGTCGACCTGAAGGAAGGCAAGCTGTCGGCGCTGATCGACGTGGGCAAGATCCCGCACCCGGGCCGTGGCGCGAACTTCATCCACCCGGTCTACGGGCCGGTCTGGTCCACCGGCCACCTGGGCGACGAGTCGATCTCGCTGATCGGCACCGACCCGGTCAAGCACCCGCAGTACGCCTTCAAGAAGGTCGAAGAGCTGAAGGGCCAGGGTGGCGGGGCGCTGTTCATCAAGAGCCACCCGAAGAGCACCCACCTGTATTCGGACACGCCGCTGAACCCGGACCCGAAGATCTCGCAATCGGTGGCGGTGTACGACATCAAGAACCTGGCCAAGGGCTACAGCGTGCTGCCGATCGCCGAGTGGGCCGGTCTGACCGACGACGGCGCCAAGCGCGTGGTGCAGCCGGAGTACAACGCCGCCGGCGACGAGGTGTGGTTCTCGGTCTGGTCGGCCAAGAACAAGCAGAGCGCCATCGTCATCGTCGACGACAAGACGCTCAAGCTCAAGGCCGTGATCAAGGACCCGCGCCTGATCACGCCGACCGGGCACTTCAACGTGCACAACACCCAGCACGACATCTACTGAGCAGGAGGCCACGCCATGAAGAAGACCCTGTTGACCGCCGTGGCCGCCGCGTTCGCGCTGGCGGCGGGCGTGGCCCAAGCCGCGCCCGAAGAGGCCATGACCAAGGCCGGCTGCCTGGCCTGCCATGCCAAGGACAAGAAGATCGTCGGCCCGTCGTTCAAGGACATCGCCGCCAAGTACAAGGGCCAGGACGTCGTGGCCAAGCTGACGGAAAAGGTGCGCAAGGGTGGCTCGGGCAGCTTCGGCCCCGTGCCGATGGCCCCGAACCCGCCCGACAAGATCAGCGACGCTGACCTGAAGGACGCGGTCGAGTTCATCCTCAAGTCCTGAAGACAAGGGCAGGGGGAGACAAGCACCATGCGGGCCGCGCTCACCGTCGCCACCGGCTTGCTGGCGGCCGCCGCGGCCGCCGGTGCCCATGACGATGCGGCGTCGCGGCCCGGTGCCGCGCGCCAGGCCACGCTCGTGCGCATGGTGCGGCACGACTGCGGCTCCTGCCACGGCATGCGCCTGACCGGCGGGCTGGGCCCGGCGCTGACCCGCGAGGCCCTGGCCGACAGGCCGGTGGACTCGCTGGTCGCCACCATCCAGCACGGCCGGCCCGGCACGCCCATGCCGGGTTGGCGGGCCATGCTCAGCGACGAGGACGCGCAGTGGATCGCCACGCAGCTGGTGGCGGGCTTTCCGGCCGACGGCACGGGGAGCGTGCGATGAACCGCCGCGGCTGGCTGCAAGGCCTGGGCGCGGCGGCGGCCTTCGCCGGCTTGCCCGGCTGCGCCAGCCTGGCATCGCCGGCGGTGCCCGCGGTCTTGCCGGTGGGCACCGGCGACCTGGGCGTGGTCGTCGAGCGTGCG
>JBGAGZ010000008.1:0-115533 GCA_044226465.1 Burkholderiaceae bacterium
CATCGAACACGACCGCCTCTAAGGCGCGCCTCACGCGAAACGGCCACTTCCCAGTGGCCGTTTCGCTTGAGGCTGCAAACAAAGTGGCGGCTCGGGACGGAGCTGCCACTCGGCTCATTCCTCGTTGTCGATCACGTCGTCGCCGGCAGGTTTGTTCTTGACACGCTTGACCTTGTCCGGCTTCGGAGCCTTGTCGGCTTTGGGTTTGTCTGCCTTCTCGCCGCCCTTGGCCGGTTTGCCCGACGAGCCTGCCTTGCCCTCGGCCCTCGCCGCCTTGGAAGCTTGGCGCTCGGCGCGCGCCTGGCGCTTCTGTTCCTTCTCGGCCTTGCTGAGCTTGGGCTCGGCGCCTTCGCCCGGCGAAGCGGCCTGGGGTTTGCCCTTCTTCGCTGCCTTGGCGCTGGGGGGGCTATAGCCGAAGAGTTCGTTCAAGAAAGACTCGCGCTTGGCCACCAGTCGCAGACTGGCCGCATCGTAGAAGCGCAGCAAATTGGCATCGTTGGACCGCTCCTTCAGTTCGTCGATGGCGGCGCGCTGCTCTTCATTCAGCTTCACGCCGATGGCGTCGAGCACGGCCAGCAGGTCGGCACTGATCGATTCGTTGCGCACGAAATGCTTGGTGATCTGCGCCTTGGCATACAGCGCCTTCAAGGCGTCCATCGTGGTGACCGACCGCTCCATGTTCTCGGCATCGCGCACGAACATCAGGAAGAAGTGGTAGGTCATCAGGCCCGCCATGCGGTTCACCGGCGAGTTGTTGTAGCCGTGCTCCACCAAGCGGCGCATGCCTCGTTCGGCCAGCACGGCCTGGAGCCACTCGCGAAATGCCTCGGGGTTCTCGGCATCGGCGTACCAGAAGTCCTTGGCGCGCTGGGCGTTCCAGCCTTCGGGCAGGGCCTTGGCGTCGGGCTTGGCGCCCTCCTTGGTCTGCAGGCTGCTCCGCTTGGACTTGAGCAGGTCCCACTTGGTCTGGTCCGTCAGGCGCTTGTGAATGTCGCCCTTGCCGCCACAGCCCTGCTGCCACTGGGACAGATACCAAGTCAGCGGATTGCACAGATAGCCCACCACCGGCTTGCCCATCGATGCGAGTGCGTCGGAGTACGCGGCATGCTTGCCGCTGGTTTCTCCGCCGACCAGATCACCCAGCAGCTTCTTCAGCCGAGCCGAGCCAGCCTTGTGAAGTTCAACGAGAATCAGCTTGTCTGAGATGAGCATGTTTCGCCTGGGTGCTGCCGAAAAACCGGACCTAGTATAGGTGTGGGCCACGGTCGCTCATGGGCGGTTTCTGCTTCGAAATTTGGGGGTCCACTTGGCTGTCTTTTCCAGTCGCTACAAGTACATCTTCTTCGCCAATCCGCAGACCGCCAGCAAGGCGGTCGCGAAGACCTTGCTCACTGCGCTGGACGGGCGGGCGCTGCCGTCGCGCGACGACAAGTATTCGGCGGAACAGGTCCCCAAGAGACACCACGTCACCTGGCAGCAGTTGCAGGACGCCGGGCTGATGACGCGCGAGCAACTGGACGGCCTGTTCAAGTTCACCAACGTGCGCAACCCCTATGACCTGCTGGTGAGCCGCTACCTCAAGCGCAAGGGCCGCTTCGTCGACGAGCCCGACAAATACCGCTGGGTGCAGGACAACCCGAAGATCATGGCTAGCATGGAAGCTGCACAGGAGCAGCCGTTCCCCGAATGGGTGGCCGGCCTGCTCAAGCGCCACGGCGAGAAAGGCAAGACGGTCAAGGGACCGCTGGAGTACCTCGACCACGCGGACTACGTGATCCGCTTCGAGGCGCTGCAGGCAGGTTTCGACGACGTGCTCCAGCGCCTGGGCATCGCCGAGCCGATCGCCATCGTGTCGGAAAACGTGACCAGCGAACGCAAGGACGGCGGCGCCAAGCGCCACTACACCGACTTCTACGACGACGCCAGCCGCGCCCTCGTTGCCCAGGCCTACGCCCCCATCATCGAGCGCTTCGGATACCGCTTCGGCTGAAGCGCGTCCACAAACAAGAAGGGCGCCTCGGTCAAGGCGCCCTTTCTGGTTTGGCAAGGTGGGCCGCGCAGACGGCCCAATGGTCTTACTCGTCGCTGTCCGCCTCGGCCTTCTTCTTGCCAGCCTTCTTGGGCGTGCGCTTCAGCGGCGCTTCGAAGAACTCGACTGCGCGCTTCCACAGCGGCACCGACAACTCGAGCGGCTCGTGGCCGTGGCCCGCCTCGGCGGAGTTGTACATCAGCGTCATCACATGGCCGTCCGGCGACAAGCCACCCTCGGGGTCGATGTCCCAACGGCGCCAAAGGCCGGGGAAGTGGCGGTTGATGGTCGTCACATCCTTCAGGTTCTGGCCCACCACGAGCCGGATGTCCTGACCGTTCGTGTGCGCGTCCTTCAGGGCCGTCAGCGCATTGAAGCGCCACGGCGTGTTTTGCATCATCGTCTCGTAGTCGTCCATCGTCTTGCCGATGGCGCGCATGCCTGCGGCGATGACACCCTCGCGGTACTTGTCGGGCCGCAGGAAGGGGCAGACGGCGACGATGCCTGTCTTGCTCTGGCGCTGGCTGCCCACCAGGATGGCCGAGGTGCCGCCCGCCGACGAGCCGTACATCATCACGTTGTCGACCGGCACGCCGAGCTTGGCGCAGAACACGTCAATCAAGGCATTCAGTTCGGGCACCAGATCGTTTTCGATCGTGCCCATGTAGAAGCCGCAGCGCGGCACGTTCGAGTTCCAGTCGATCTCGGTCATCGGGTCGCTGATGGCCAGGATCGGCGCTTCGAACAGCGCCTCCCAGTTGCGGCGCGCAAACATGGGGCGCATCGCATTGGTGGTTTCCTTGCCGCCGGCGCGGGCGCCCTGGAACGTGACCACCAGCTTGTCGGCCGGGCGCAGGGTGTTGATCGAGACGTTGACGGTGAAGTGGCCGGTCTTCACCCGCATGACCGTGATCGCCTTGGCGGGAATCGTCCAGTCGCCCTTCAGGTCGACCGTGGTGGCCGCTTCACGCGTGATTTCAGCGTTGCCATCCGGCAGATAAGGAATGTCGGAACCCTCGTCGGGCACTAGATTAAACATTGATCACTGCTTGCAAGTTGGAGGGAACGGATGGCCTAGCCTGCTCGCCGTCGAGTGGGGCGGCAAGCGTGGCGGCGCGCGGCCGCGGCAGGTTTTTTCATACTAGCACAGGGGTGCCGTCGCAAGATCGATGCCCGATCCCGTGAGCGCCCCGCGCCACACAGGGCAGGCGACATATTGCCGCTTGCCGTGAACTATCATCGCAGCGCCTTGCCGGGGCTGCCGCCGTGACGCGGAAGCGATTGAAGATTGTTTGTGGTTGCCCCACCCTTGGAACCCTCGAATGCTCATTGCCGACAAACTGGTTTTCATCGAATTTCGCAACACGGGTGCATCCCACGTTGAGAAACTGCTGGCCGACATTGCCGGCGGCGAAATCGACAACAAGGCCCGCGTGGCGACCGAGGAGCAGTTGGCCAGCGGGCGGCACATGTTCGGCTCGATCCGTGACCCCTGGGGCTGGTACCTGTCGCTGTGGACTTTCGGCTGCGCCCAGCAGGGCGAGCTGTACCAGCGCCTGGTCAACGAGAAGTCCTGGGGCAAGGTGCTGGAGAAGATCGCCGCCAACGCCAAGGCGCGCTCCGAGAAGTCGCCTGCCGACGAGGTCAAGCGCGTGACCCTGCCCGAAGAGCTGGGCGCGCAGCGGGCCAAAGACTTCTGGTACGCCGACGGCGACAACGTCGCGGCTTTTCGCGAATGGCTGCGCGTGGTCTGCTCGCAGCAGATGCGGCGGGTGGTTGAGCCCGGTTTCGCGCAGTCGCCGATCAGCAAGATCGGTGGGCTGATGACCTACCGCTACTTCCACCTTTACGTGCGTGGCGCCGACCACATCCCGGTCACCATCGGCACGCTCGAAGGCCTGCGCGCGTTCGAGGCGCAGCACTTGCTGCTGGACCACATCATTCGCCAGGACAGCCTGACCGAGGACTTGGTCAAGGCCCTCGGCGACAGCGGCGTCGAGCTCGACGATGCGCAGCGCAAGAAGATCTACGACGCCAAGCCCAGCGGCCGGGCGGCCAAGTCGCTCGGCATCGAGCGCTTCTACGACAGCGCCAGCGTAGATCTGGTGGCCCGGCGTGAAAAGTTCATCGTTGACCGCTTCGGCTACCAGCGCCCCCACGTTTGACTGAGGCCACGCCGGGGCCGGTTGACGGGTGCTTCGTAGAATCGCTTCCATGCCCTGCCTGCCCTTGACCGCGACATGACGAGTGCCGTGAATTCGCGAACCGACCGCGGTGTGCGGTGGCTGGCCTTGGCCATCTTCGTGCCGCTGGTGCTGGTCGCTTGCGGCGACCGCAAGGTAGACGCCAGCCAGGTGGCGGCGCGTGTCAACAAGAGCGACATCACCGTACACCAGATCAATTTCCTGCTGCAACAGGACCGCAACCTGAAGCCCGAGCAGGCCGAAGCGGCTGGCCGGCGCACGCTCGAAGCCCTGATCGACCAAGAACTGGCAGTGCAGAAAGCGTCCGACCTCAAGCTGGACCGCGAGCCCCAGGTCGTTCAGGCGCTGGAGGCGGCGCGCCGCGAGGTGCTGGCGCGCGCCTACAAGGAGCGCGTGGCTCAGGGCGCGTCCAAGCCCAGCGCCGAGGAACTGCGCCGCTACTATGACGCCACGCCGGTGCTGTTTGCCCAGCGCCGGGTGTACGCGCTGCAGGAGTTGCAGGTCGACGTGCCCGCCGCGAAGCTCGCCTGGGTCAAAGAGCGCCTGGCCAGCGCCCGTTCGGCCAACGAGTTCGCAGACACACTGAAGGCCGAAGGCTTGCGGTTCAGCGGCAGTCAGGGTGTGAAGCCGGCCGAGCAACTGCCGATGGCGCAGGTCGAGCGGATGGCCGGCCTGAAGGAAGGCGATTCGCTGGTGCTGGCTGAAGCCCCGTTGCTTCGCGTCGCCTTCATCCAGTCCGTGCGGCAGGAGCCGGTGGCTTTCGAGCGCGCCAGCGCCGCGATCGAGTTGTACCTGAGCAACCAGGCGCGCCGCAAGGCGATCGACGACAACCTCAAGGCGCTGCGCACCGCGGCGCAGATCAGCTACCAGGGCAAGTTCGCCGAGCACAGTGTTGACGCCGCCGTCACCGCGTCCGAACCCGCCTCGGCTGCACTCCCCGAGTTTGCCGCTCCGCCGGTGGCGGCGGGCAGCGCCATCGACCCTGATCTCGCGAAGAAAGGCATGGGCCTGAAATGAGCATCGCCAATCGATCGAATGTTGCCGGCCGCGCATTGCCGCGCTGGTTCTGGCCCTTGGTGCTCTTGCTGGCGTGGAACGCAGCCCCCGCGCTCGCACAGCAGGCCCCGGCCGCCGACACCTCTGGCCGCGCCGCGGTCGAGCTGTATCGAATCGGCGCCGGCGACGTGGTCCGGATCACCGTCTACCAGAGCCCTGACCTGACGCTGGAGGCGCGGGTCAGCGAGTCCGGTGCGATCAGCTACCCCCTGGTCGGCATGGTCAAGCTGGCAGGCCTGACCGTGAACGAGGCGGAAACCGCACTGGCCGACGCGCTGAAGAAGGGCGAGTTCATCAAGAACCCGCAGGTCTCGGTGATGGTGACCCAGGTGCGCGCCAACCAGGTCAATGTGCTGGGGCAGGTAGGCAAGCCGGGCCGGGTGCCTCTGGACCTGGCGGGCATGCGCCTGACCGACGTGATCGCGCTGGCCGGGGGCATCACGGCCAGTGCCGGCTCGGACACTGTCGTGGTCACCGGCACGCGCAGCGGGCAGCCGTTCCGCCGCGAGGTTGACCTGCCCAAGGTGTTCTCTCCCAACGGTCGGGCCGACGACATCGTGATCCAGCCCGGTGACGCGATCTGGGTCGACCGCTTCCCGGTCGTCTACCTGTACGGCGAGGTGCAAAAGCCCGGTCAGTTGCGCCTGGAGCGCGGCATGACCGTGATGCAGGCCCTGGCCACGGCCGGCGGGCTGACGCAGCGCGGCACGCAGCGGGGCCTGCGCGTGAGCCGCCGCGGTGCCAACGGTCAGGTGCAATCGCTTGAACTTTCGCTCGACGATGCGCTACAAAGCGGTGATGTGGTCTTTGTCCGCGAGAGCCTGTTCTGACCCCGCGTCGGACTTTCGATGAACCTGTCCAACCTGATCGCCGTCCTTCGTGCCCGCTGGCTGCCGGCCGTGATCGTGTTCGTGCTGGTGCTGGGCTGCGCCGTCGTCTACACGGCCACGGCGCCGCGGATGTACACCGCCATGGCCACGCTGGTGATCGACATCAAGCCCGACCCTGTCAGCTCGATGCTGTACGGTGGCGCCGCGTCGCCTGCGATGATGAACACCCAGGTCGAGGTGATCCGCAGTGACCGGGTGGCCCTGCGCGTGGCGCAGAACCTGAAGCTGACCGAAGTGCCCGAGATCCGCAAGCTGTGGGAAAAGACCAGCAAGGGCGACGGAACGATCGAGAACTGGCTGGTCGAGTTCATGCAGCGCAACCTCGACGTGCAGGTGGCCCGCGCCGGCAGCAACGTGGTCAACGTGGCCTATCGCGGCACCGACCCGCAGTTCGTTGCCACGATCGCCAACGCTTTCGTCCAGGCCTACCTCGAGACGGCGGTCGAGTTGCGCGTCGATCCGGCACGCGAATACAGCGGCTTCTTCGGCAAGCAGGTGGACGAAGCGCGCGCCGCGCTCGAGGCCGCTCAGCAGAAGCTGTCGAAGTTCCAGCAGGCCCAGGGCATCATCGCTACCGACGAGCGCTTCGACGTCGAGATGAGCCGGCTGAACATGCTCAGCCAGCAACTGGTGTCGATGCAGGCGCTGTCGAGCGAGTCGTCCAGCCGCTCGGCCCAGGTGGCCGCTAACGCCGAGAACCTGAGCGAGGTGCTGAACAACCCGCTGGTCGGCGCGCTGAAGGCGGACGTCAACAAGGCCGAGGCCCGGGTGCAGGAGCTCAATGCCCGCTATGGCGACAAGCACCCCCAGGTTGTCGAGGCCCGTGCCACGCTCAGCGAGCTGCGGACCCGGCTTGCCGCCGAAACCCGCAACGTCACCGGCAGCGTGTCGGTCAGCGCGCGCATCGACCGCGCCCGCGAGGGCCAGGTGCGGGCCAGCCTCGAGGAGCAGCGGGCAAAGGTGCTGCGCATGAAAGAGGTGCGCGACCAGGGCTCGGTGCTGGCGCGCGACGTCGAGAACGCCAAGAGCGCCTACGACCTGCTGCTAGGCCGCTTCAACCAGACCAACCTCGAAAGCCAGAACCGCCAGAACAATGCCGCGATGCTGGCCAAGGCCACGCCACCCGGCTCGCCGTCCTCGCCCAAGGTGGCCGCCTTCCTGATGATCGGCCTGATGTTCGGCGTGGCGGCCGGGGTGGGTGCGGCCTTCGTGCTGGAGCAACTCGACAAGCGCATCCGGGTGCCCAGCGATGCCGTGACCGCGCTCGGGCTGCCGGTGATCGGCATCATGCCCACGCCCACCATCGGGCGGCGCATGCGCGTGCAGCTGGCCGCTGCGCAAGACCGCATGATTTCGGGCCGTCGCCTGCCCGCCCCGGGCAAGGGAACTTAGATGAGCGCTTCCGGCGACCCCACACAGCACGACTACTCCGACTCCATCCATTCCCCGCTGGACGCGGCCGAAGTCCCGACCCGGGCCATCGGCGAGCTGATACGAGACGCGCGCAACCTCAGCGCCGAAGACGTCGAGCGCATTGCCAAGTACCAGCGCGAACACAAGATGCGCTTCGGCGAGGCTGCCATCGCGCTCGGGCTGGCCAGCGCCGAAGACGTGCTGTTCGCTCTGTCGCAGCAGTTCCAGTACGCCTATGGCGACGAGGACCGGCGCAAGGCCAACCCCGAGCTGGTGGCCCTGGTTCAGCCCTTCGGCCACCAGGCCGAGGCCTTTCGCGCCATCCGCAGCCAGATCCTGCTGCGCACCCATTCCGATGACGAGACCCAGCGTCGTGCGCTGGCCGTGGTCAGCCCCAACAGTGGCGACGGCAAGACCTATTTCTGTGCCAACCTGGCCGTGGCCCTGGCGCAGTTGGGCGGCAAGGTGCTCGTGGTCGACGGCGACATGCGCGGCGCGCGGATGCACCAGATCTTCGGTGTCGACAACTCACGCGGTCTGTCCAACCTGCTGGCGGGGCGGGGCGGCAAGAATGTCGTCAAGGCCGTGCCAGACGTGCCCAACCTGTGGGTGATGCCCGTGGGTACCCAGCCCCCCAACCCGCTCGAGCTGGTCGAAGGCCCGGCCTTCGGCCTGCTGCTGCGCGAGCTGAATGCCAAGTTCGACCATGTGCTCGTCGACACGCCGGCAGCCGTGTTCGGCACCGATGGCGTGGTGATCGCCGCGCGATGCGGGGCGACCCTGGTGGTCGCCCGGCGCAATGCCAGCAAGGTGTCCGCCCTTCAGGACCTGGTGGTGGCGCTTCAGGCCGGCCAGTCCCGCTTGGCTGGCGTGGTGATGAACGAGTACTGAAATGACGCCTGCCACCCCGGGCCCCGCACCGCAAGGCGGTGCCTCGGCGGCATGGTGGCCCTGGGTGTTCGCGCTGGCTGGCCTGGCCGCGCTCTACCTGCCCACGTTGCACGACCTGGCGACAACGATCTGGTCCACCGAAGACCAGGCGCACGGCCGCATCGTGGCGATCGTCTGTGCCTGGCTGTTCTGGCGGCAGCGGCATGCGTTTGCCCCGCTCGCCGAGGTCAGTGAAGACACCACGCGCCCGGCCTGGGGCTGGGCACTGCTGGCGCTGGCGCTTCTGCTCTACCTGTTCGGCCGCTCGCAGCGCATCCTCAGTGCCCAGACCCTGTCGGCGATCCCGGTGCTGATCGCTGTGCTGCTGCTGCTGCGTGGCCCCCAGGCGCTGCGCGCGCTGTGGTTCGCGCTGTTTTTCATGGTCTTTTTGGTGCCCCTGCCGGCGGCGCTGGTCGACGCAGTGACCCAGCCGATGAAGCTGGCGGTCTCCACCGCCGCGGCAGGCCTGCTGTACGAGCTGGGCTACCCGGTGGCCCGCAGTGGCGTGATCCTGCAGGTAGGCCCCTACCAGCTCCTGGTGGCCGACGCCTGTGCGGGCCTGCACACCCTGTTCACGCTGGAGGCCATGGGTTTGCTGTACCTGAACGTGGTGCGCACATCGTCCCTGCTGCGCAATGCCGCGCTGGCCTCACTGATCGTGCCGATCTCGTTCGTTGCCAACGTCATCCGAGTGATCGCGCTGGCGCTGATCACCTACCACCTCGGCGATGCGGCAGGGCAGGGCTTTCTGCACGACTTTGCCGGCCTGGTGCTGTTCTTGTCGGCGCTCGTTCTGATCGTGCTGTCGGACACTCTTTTGCGATGGATGCGCCCGGCCGCCTCTTGACCGCGACGATCGCGCCGCATCGCTTGACCCGCCGCGCCGCGTTGGCCGGCCTGGCGATGGTGGGTACGGCCGGGCTGAGCAACGCGCTCGTGCCGCGCCGCCGCATGGCCGACAGCCGGCCGCCCTTCAAGCTCGACGAGGCCGTGCCCAAGCAGTTTGCGGGCTGGGTGCTGGACCCGCGGGGCGGTGGCGTGGTGGTCAACCCGCAGACCGAGGCGCTGCTCAAGCGCCTCTACACCGAGACGCTGGAGCGCACCTACGCCCGCGGGCCAGGCGAACGCGTCATGCTGTCGATCGCCTATGGTGCAGACCAGTCGGACGCCAGCCTGCAGATGCACTACCCCGAGGTGTGCTACCCCGCCCAGGGCTTCCAGATGATCAGCGAGCGCACAGACCGGCTCGATGTGGCGCAGGCCTCCATACCCGTCAAGCGCCTCGTGACCCAATACGGACAGATTCGGCACGAGCCGGTCACTTACTGGACGGTGGTTGGCGACCATTTGAGCCTTGGCGTCCTCGACAAGCGATTGATTGAAATTCGTCACGGCCTGCGTGGCGAGATCGTCGATGGCATATTGGTCAGGATTTCATCCGTCGGAACCGACGATCAGCGCGCATTTTCCTTGCAGGACCAATTTGCGCGAGACCTGATCGCTGCGTTGAGCCCGTCGGCCCGCCAGCGCCTGGCGCCGATTTCATGATGGTTGCGACGATTCGGCAGGGCCAGAATCGGAGGTCACCGGTGGCCCCGCAAACCATGAGAGTCATATTCGGACGAAGTTTTATCGCACGGCTCGCGGCAGGGTTGTTCTTGCTCGCAGCCGCCATATCCATCCATGCGCGCTCTGGCCTGGGGTTGAATTTGACCGGGTGGGATTACTACAGCCCCGATTTCCCTGTCATCGACCAATTCAAGCGGGCCTCACCCTGGCTGACCCAATGCGACAAGCTGGCCGACGCAGAGTGCCGCGATTTCCCCCCCGACACCAGCGACTGGGATACCCGCGAGCAGGCCAAGCTCGATCTGGACGAGGAAGGCTGGGTCAAGAGCCTGCCGAAACCCGATGACCGCTCGGTGCGCTACCGAGCAGTGGCAGTCATTCTCTTCCACGGCAACGGTCGTGTTCATCCGGCCGGAAAGTATGTCGTCACTTACGAAGGGAAGGGCCAGCTCGCCCATGGCCTGATCGGGCGTCGAGTCGATGCGATTTCGCGACCCGGCCGCGACGTGGTCGAAGTCACCAACCACACCGACGATGGCTGGCGCATCGCGATCACGGCGGTCGACCCGCGAAATCCGCTGCGTCACATTCGCATATTCCCGCCCGGCGGGGCCTGCCAGCTGTCGATGGACCGCTATGCCGAAGGGCCTGGCAATTGCGATGCCAAGCAAGACGGCCGCTTCGTGCCGTTCGAGAATTTTCCGCCTGAGCGGATCTGGCACCCTCGTTTCCTGCAGGACTTGCGGGGCTTCCGCAGCCTGCGTTTCATGGATTGGGCGAAGACCAACACCGCGTCCACTTCCGATTGGATCGCGCGGCCGCGCATGACGGATCCGACCTGGGGTGGCCCCGCAGGCGTGCCGCTCGAAGCCATGCTGGATCTCAGTCGCTCGATCGGAGCGGAGGCTTGGCTTAACCTGCCGATGCGCGCCAATGACAACTATGTGCGCGAATTTGCGCGGCTATTGCGTCAGAGGCTCGCGCCCGGGCAGCAGGTGGTCGTCGAGTATGCCAACGAGCCTTGGAACATGTCGTTCCCGGCGTATGGATGGATGTTGCAGCAGGCCCGACTCAAATGGCCGACCGCAGCGGCCGAGCCTGCGCTCGCGGTGAGCTGGCACGCCTGGAGGACGGCGCGCATCTGCCAGAGCATCAAGGCCGAGTGGGCCCCCGCGCCAGCCCCGGTCCGATGCGTGCTGAATGTGCAGGCCGCCAGCCCCTGGTTGGCAGAGCAGGCTTTGCTGTGTCGCGCCGCTGCCGCTGAGCTGGGGAAAACTTGCGCCAAATGGGTCGACGCTGTCGCGATTGCCCCCTATTTTGGTGGCTACGTCTCTCAACCCGCTACTCGTTGGTTGACCGCGGCCTGGCCGCAGGAGCCCGACGGCGGCTTGTCAAAATTGTTTGCCGAACTGACCGGGCTCGACGCCAGCGGGCGACCGGTTTCGCCGCCGCTCAAGGACCGCCATCCGGACGACCCGGCGCCTCAGGGCGCCCTGGCGCAGGCTCAACGCTGGATGGTCGACGCCAAGTCGCTGGCTGACAAGCATGGGCTGCCACTGTGGGCCTATGAGGCGGGCCAGCATTTGACGATGCCTCCAGGGACCGAGGATGCGGCCTGGCTGGCCATGATTTCGGCCGCAAACCACGATCGTCGGATGGGCCAGGCCTATCTGCGCCACATGGCCGACTGGCGGTCCTCTGGCGGGCAACTGCTGATGTTGTTCAGCCATGTGGGGGTGCCTTCCAAGTGGGGTGCCTGGGGCTTGAAGGAGACTCAATTCGACGACACGCCCGCCAAATGGCAGGCCGCGCTCACGTGGCGCGACCGCGAGGCATGCTGGTGGCCCGGCTGCTGACATCTGACGGGGCTCATCGAGAAGAGAAGGGAAGCGATCTCTTACAGAGCGTTGCAGCCTTTTCAGCAAGGTGCTGGCAAGCTTAGGGGGGTCGTCGCGCTTAAAGGAGCTCCCCGCCCCCTGATCTGAGGAAAAGCACTCGAAATAGCCAGCAGTTGCCTTTGGTTGCAGTCGCTAGCTTTGCTTTCCTCTTGCGCGCTCACGACGACCCCTGTAGGGCCGATCACTTTGCACGTCGCTCATGCAGTTGTTTGTGTAGCGATACAAAAACCTGCTCCAGCCTGCATGGCCCCTTTTTTTAAGGCTCTACCAATGAACCTCAAATCGTTTGCCCGCTTTGCTGCCCCGGTCGCCGTGCTGGCCACCGTGGTTGCAAGCGCGATGCCGGCCCACGCCGCCGGTACGCCTTCCAACCGTGGCCTGGGAACCAACCTCGATGGTTTCGTCTACTGGTCACCACAGTTGCCCACCATCGACCAATTCAAGAAGGCCGGTGGCTGGTTTACCCAGTGCTCCTACCCGCAAGACGCGGGCTGCAAGGATTTCACGAACGGTGCCAGCGGCTGGGACACGCTCGAACAGTCCAAGATGGACGTGGACGCCAACGGGTGGCCCAACAGCCTGCCCAATGCCAATGACACGAACGTCAAGTACCGCAAGGTGTCGGCGCTGATGTTCCAGGGCAATGGCCGCATCCAGGCCGCCGGCAAGTACATCGTTCTGTACGAAGGCTCGGGCACCATCGAATACAGCATGGCTGGCACCAAGGTGGCCGCCGAGTCCGCGCCCGGGCGCGATGTGGTCAGTGTCACCAACAACACCGATTCCGGTCTGCTGGTCTCCATCACCAAGACCGACCCCGCCAACCACCTCCGGAATGTTCGCATCCTGCCGCCCGGCGGCGTCTGCAGCCTGGACAAGAACCAGTTCGCGTTGACTGCGGCTGACTGCAGCGGCAAGGGCCTGGGCGATCTGATTCCCTTCGAGAAGCTGACCGGTGCAGTCTGGCATCCCTCGTTTTTGGCCGAGCTGCGTGGCTTCCGCACCCTGCGCTTCATGGACTGGGGCCAAACCAACACCAATGACCTTGTCGCCTGGGTTGATCGGCCCAAATTCAATGACGCATTCTGGTCCGGCCCGTATGGCACGCCGGTCAAGGCGATGGTGTCGCTGGCCAACGAGGTGGGCGCCGACCCGTGGATCAACATCCCCACCCACGCCAACGACGAATATGTCTCTCGCATGGGTCGGTTGATCAAGTCGATGATCGCGCCGAAGCTCAACGTGTACATCGAGTACAGCAACGAGCCCTGGAACTATGGTTTCGCCGCGGCCTCGTACATGGCCGACAAGGCTGCCGCGACCTGGCCTGACCAGATTGCCAAGGGCGTCAGCAAGTTCACGCTGCAGCCCAGCTGGTACGGCATGCGTTCGGTGCAATTGTGCAAGCTGGTCAAGGCCGAGTTCGGCGCCGAGGCCTCGCGGGTCAAGTGCGTGGTCAACGGCCAGGCCGCCAGTACCTGGAACGGTCAGCAGATCATGGACTGCCCCTACGCTGCCAACCAGGTTGGCGGTGCCTGCTACAAGTCGCTCGACGCCCTGGCGATCGCCCCCTACTTCGGCTACTACGTCGGCAGCAAGGCCAACCGCCCGACTGTCCAGACCTGGTACACCGACGCCGACGGCGGCCTGAGCAAGGTCTTCCAGGAACTGCTGGCTGAAGACGACAAGGGCAACAAGGTCACGCCCCCGCTGTACGGCAAGGGTGACAAGGAGTCGAACATCAACGGCGCCGTGGCCCAGTCCAAGGGCTGGATGCTGGCCAACGCCAAGGAAGCCGGTGCCCGTGGCCTGCCGCTGCTCGCCTACGAGGGTGGCCAGCACCTCGTGATGTACCCCGGCGACACCGACCAAAAGTGGCTCGATCTGCTCATCGCTGCGAACCGCGACCCGCGTATGAAGACCGCCTATGCCCGTACCCTGGCTGACTGGGTGGCCTCTGGTGGCCAGACCTACGAGGTATTCCAGAACGTCGGTCGCCCCACCAAGTATGGCGCCTGGGGCCTGAAGGAGACCCAGAACCAGAACGTCAACGCCGCCTACAAGTGGCAGGCCGTTTTGCCCTACCGCGATACGACGCCGTGCTGGTGGGCCAACTGCACGCGCTGATGAGCCGCGCCGCGCCGCGCCTCACCTGAGGGTGGTGCGTAGAATGCAAGACCGCCGTTGCTGGCCGCAACGGCGGTTTTTCTTTTCGGCCGGGCCCGCACCTACGATGTTCGACAACATTCGAGCCGACTTCCAAGCGCACGGCCGACACTGGGGTGCCCAAGGTTTCTGGGTGATGGTGGTCTATCGTTATGGCCGCTGGCGCTACGGCGTGCGCCCCCAGATGCTGCGCAAGCTGTTCTCGCTGCTCTACCACGTGCTGTACAAGCTGGTGCAGATCGTCACCGGCATCGAACTGCCCTGCGAGGTCGAACTGGGCCGCAACTTCGTCATCGACCACTTCGGGGGCATCGTCGTCAGTGGCTACGCCAGGTTCGGCGACAACTGCCGCATCCGCAACGGCGTCGTGATCGGGCTCAAGAGCGTCGATGACCCTTGCGCGCCAGTCATCGGCAGCGACGTGGACATCGGCGCAGGTGCCAAAGTCCTCGGCGCCATCCGCATCGGCAACCGCGTTTGCATCGGCGCCAATGCCGTGGTGCTGACCGATGTGCCCGACGATTCGGTGGCCGTGGGTGTGCCTGCCGTCGTCAAGCCGCGGCGCCGGGCGGGCGTGGTGCATGGCTGAGCCGCTCGGCAAGCTGGGCGTGGTCGCCATCGGCCGCAACGAGGGCGAGCGGCTCAAGCGCTGCATCGCGTCCTTGAAAGGGTCGGTGTCGGCGATCGTCTACGTCGATTCCCGGTCGACCGACGGTTCAGCCGCCTGGGTACGCGAGCAGGGGCTTCATGTCGTCGACCTGGACCTGAGCCAGCCCTTCACGGCGGCCCGGGCCCGCAATGCCGGCTACCAGCGCTTGAAGGCCGAGGCGCCGGACATCGAGTGTGTGCAGTTCGTCGACGGCGACTGCGAGGTCCAGCCGGGCTGGCTGGCCGCGGCATCCCGCTACCTGGCCGACCATCCTTCGGTGGCCGCCGTCTTCGGCCGCCGCAGGGAACGCGACCCGGGCCAGTCCCTCTACGTGCGCATGTGCGACCGCGAATGGGATACACCGCTCGGCGAATCCCGTGCCTGCGGTGGCGACGTGCTGATGCGTTGCAGCGCCTTCGACCAGGTGGGCGGCTTTCGCGACAGCCTGATCGCAGGCGAAGAGCCTGAACTGTGCGTGCGCATTCGTGCGGCCGGCTGGCGAATCTGGCGGCTGCCCGACGAGATGACCCTGCACGATGCCGCCATCACGCGCTTCGGCCAATGGTGGCGACGCACACTGCGCAGCGGGCATGCCTATGCCGAAGGGGCCAGCCTGCACGGTGCTCCACCCGAGCGTCATTGGGTGGTGGAGACCCGCCGGGCCGTCCTCTGGGGCCTGGTGTTGCCCCTGACCGCCGTGGGTCTCGGCGCCGGCGTGCACCCGCTGGGCTGGCTGCTGTTGCTGGCCTACCCAGCGCAGGTGGCCCGGCTGGCCTGGCGTGATCGCCGCCAGTCCGAACAGGCCCTGGGCCTGTCCGCGCTGCTGGTCGTGGCGCGCCTGGCCGAGGCCCAGGGTGTGCTGAAGTTCTGGCTCAACCGAGCGCGGCATCGGCGCGCGTCGCTCATCGAGTACAAGTAGGCCGCTGCAAGGGGGCCAGCGCCGCTCAGCGTGTCGGCTGGGTGCCGTAGGCCGTTTCGCGCATCAGCCCGAGAACAGCGCCCCAGCGGCGCAAAGCGTGGCTCAACGCGTTGGGCTGCGCCCTGCGGATCAAGGCCTTGAGGCCGTTCACCCAGGCTGCGACGCCCTCCAATGCCACGTGCGCCCACAAGCCCAGGCGGCCGTGGTGCTTGCGGATGTACAGCAGGCTGCTTTCGATGGACAGGCGGTCGATCTGGCCCATCGAGTTGAGGTCACCGTCAGACTTGGCGCTCTCGCCGCCGATGTGCACCACCCGCGCGCCCGGGAAGTAGTGGACCTGCCAGCCCGCCGACTTGACCCGATGGCACAGGTCGACTTCCTCGGCGTACAGGAAGAACAGCGGATCGAACAGGCCAACCTGGTCGATCACCTGCTTGCGGATCATGAAATAGCAGCCGGGAACCCAGTCGCAGGCGATGGCCTTGTCCAGGTCGAGGCCCGGCGGGTCGACGGGTCGCGTACCGGGGAACCACTGGATCAGGCCCGTCTGCTGCAGGAACAGGTTCCAGGGCGTCGGAAACCAGCGGGCGCTGGGCTGTGCGGCGCCGTCTCGCCCGACCAGACGGGCCCCCAGGATGCCGCAATCGGGGTGTTGCTCCATGTACGCGATCGAGGCCTCGATCGATTCCGGCGGCACCATGGCATCGGTGTTCAGCAGCAGCACGTAGGGCGACTGGACGAACGGCACGGCCACGTTGTTGGCACGGCCGAAGCCGATGTTCTGCGGCAGGCTGATCAGTTGGACTTCGGGGTAGCGATGCGCCAGGTACTCGGCCGAGCCGTCGCGCGAGGCGTTGTCGACCACGACACAGTGGCTGCCACCGATGCGGGCGTCGGCTTGCCGCAGCTTCGACAGGCACTCGTCGAGCAAGTGCTTGGTGTTGTAGCTAACGATGACGGTGGTCAACAGCATGCAGGGTCAAGCGACGAGCCAGCCCAGGCACCAGCCCACCGGCAAGAGAACCAGGGTGCCGAGCTCGAAACGCCAATCGAGCAGCCCGCGCTGGTACTGAAACTGAATCATCAGTGGTATCACCGCCCATTGTGCCGCCACGATGCCCACCAGCGCACCCTGCAGGCCGCCCAGTAAGAACCCGGCCGGCACGGCCAGGTACAGGACCAGGGTCTGGATGGCGCCGCGCTTGAACAGCTGCTGCGTTTCGCCGGTGGCGATCAGGTACTGGTCGGTGACGGTGTAGCGGTGGGCGATCAGGCCCAGCGACAGGACCTGAAGCACCGTGCCCGCCGCGGCATAGCGCACGTCGTAGAGCAAGCCGACGATGCGGTGCGCCGCTGCGAAAAGCCCACCGGCCGCCAGCAGGCAGACGATGTCGATCGGCCAGCGGCAACGGTGGTAGGCCGCGCGCAGGCGTTGCGGCTGTTCGCGCGCGATCTCGGCGAGCGCGGGCATGCCCACCAGCCCGGCCAGGCGCAAGATGCCGTCACGCGTGGCCGTGACCAGCAAGGCGCCGACCGCGTACACACCCATCTCGGTCGGCGACAGCATGCCCCCCAGGAGGATGCGGTCCCCCTCGCGGAAGAGGTAGGTCAGCCCGGACGACAGCAGGATCCACTTCGAGAAATGCCACGCCGCATGGGCCGCCTCGCGCTCCCAGTGCAGCCGGTTTCTCGGGCCGGGCAGGTTCACATGGCTGAGCAGCGCAATGCCCATGGCCGAGGCCACCCAGCCCGCGGGGAGCAGCCAGAACGAGGGCCAGCGCAGCGCCAGCAGGATCAGCACGACCGTGACGACGACCTGCACCAGCACCTCGTTGCGCACGACCTGGCCCATGCTGAGCGCCCGGTGCGCGCGCGCCAGGTTGGTCGACTCGATGCCCATGGCCACTGGCACCAGGGACAGGACAGCGATCACGGCAGGCAGCAGCGGGTCGGCGTAGCTGCCGCCCAGCCAATCCGGCCGCACCTGGCCCAAGGTCCACAGTGTCGCGGCGGCCAGGTTCATCAGCAGGCAAAGGACGCCGGCGCGGATGAGCTGCATCGTCCAGATCGTGTCGAGGAACGCCGGGTCGTCTCCGCGCGGGCTGTAGACCACGCTTTGCGAGAAGCCGAAGTCCGACAGCATGACGACCGCTGCGATGACGACCGCCCCCATGGCCTGCAGGCCGTACATCTCCGGCGACAGCAGCCTGGCCAGCACGATGTTGCTGCCCAGGCGGATGAGCTGCGATGCCGCCAGCCCCAGGCCGATCCACAGCACGGCGGAGCCCACCCGCTTGGACAGCGAGGGCTTGGCAACAGCGGTGGGAGACGACATGCGCTGGGGTCGGGACGAAGTCGCGCATTGTCGCAAGTTGCGAGCCACTCTCGGGCCGTCGAACGCCGACCATCGGTTACGCTTGCCGAAAGATTGCTCGCCAACCAGGATTCATGGCCGCCCACATCAAGGCGTTGACGGTTGTTCTGTTCGCCACCGTCATCGTGTTCTGGATTGCCGGCATGGCATTTTCCGACCTGGCCAAGACTGGGCAGGTCGGCCGGCAGCGCTGGGCCGTCGTGCTGCTTTCGGTCGCGGCATTCCTGTCGCCCAGCATCTGGCTCTACAGCATGGTCTGTGCGCTGGTGGCGGTCGCGTGGTGGGCAAAGTCGCCGCCAGATGCGCGGGCCGAGAGCGCCACGGTGGCGTGGGCGGCGCTGCTGCTGGCTGTGCCCAACGTGGGGCAGGCGTTGCCGGCCATGGGAGGCATCGGCAACTTCATGGAAGTGCAGCATTCGCGAGTGCTCTCCGCGGCCCTGCTGCTGCCGGCGCTGGCCATGATGAAGCCCGACCCGCGGCGGCCGGGCCTCTTCGGCGTCGGTGTCGACTGGTGCGTGCTGGCCTACATGGCGCTGCAACTGCTGGTGATCTTCAGGTTCGCCAACTTCACCACGGTCATTCGCGAGGTGGTCATCGGCTCGCTGGACACGCTGCTGCCGTACTGGGTCTTCAGCCGTGCATTCGTCGACCGCGACCGCTTGCGCGAAGCGATGCGAGGCTTTGCGCTCATGGCCCTCGTGCTGGCGATGCTGGCGATGGTCGAATCCGTCAAGCACTGGCCCTTCTACGACGCCGTGCCCGAAGCCTGGGGCATCGACTGGGACATGAGCGTCTTCCTCGAGCGGGCCGGCCTGCTGCGGGCCAAGGCCTCGGCCGGCCATGCCCTCGTCCTCGGCTTCGTGTTCGTGATGGCGCTGGGTTTCTGGGGCAGCGTCAAGCCCGCCAGCCGCTTTTGGGCGGGGCTGGGTTACGTCGGTTTCGCGGGCGGCCTGGCGGCGTCGCTGGCCCGCGGCTCCTGGGTGGGGGCCGGGCTGCTGGTGATGGCGCAGGTGGCGCTGGGGCCGCAGCCAGTGAAGCGCCTGGTGCTGGCCGGCTTCGTGGGGGTGGTGGCCGTGGCCATCGCGACCCAGATACCGGCCCTGCAGTCGTTCGTCGACCTGCTGCCGTTCATCGGGCACTCCGAGGGCGAGACCGTCGACTACCGGCGCCGGCTGGTCGAGCTGTCGGTGGATCTGATCCTGCAAAGCCCCTGGCTGGGCGTGCCCGGCTATGCGAACTACATGGAGGAACTGCGCCAGGGGCAGGGCATCATCGACATCGTCAACTCCTACATCAGCATCGGGCTGACCACCGGCGTGCTGGGGCTGGCGAGCTTCGTCGGCATGTTCCTGCTGGCGTGCCTGCCGCTGCTGCGCCTGCGCCGCCGCCTGCCTGCGGGCGACGAGGGTGCCACCATGGCGACGCAGTTGGTGGCCACCACGCTGGCCTTGATGAGCGTGATCGCCACCACCAGCAGCATCGTGGTGATCCCGCAGCTGCTCTACATGCTCCTGGGCATGAGCGTGGCCTGTGCTCGCCTCTACGCACCGGCGACGAGTGCGGCGTGGCCCGCCGGGTCGGTCGCGCGCGGACTGGGCGGCCATAATTCCTGACCCCTGTTGCGGCCCAGGCGCGTGAGCGCATCGGCTGCCCTCACCATGCGCGTCGCCTACCTCGTCAACCAGTACCCCAAGGTCAGCCACACGTTCATCCGGCGCGAGATTCTGGCCTTGGAAAGCCTCGGGATCCAGGTCGACCGCTTCGCCTTGCGAGGCTGGCAGGAGCAGGTTACCGATGCCACCGACACGGCCGAACAGCAGCGCACGCGCTATTTGCTGGGGCGAGGCCTGCCGGCGCTCGTGCTGGCGCTGCTGAAGGTGCTGCTGAGCCGGCCTCGGGCCTTCTGCTCGGCATTGGTGCTGGCGCTTCGCATGGCCCGCGGCTCGGCCCGCGGCTGGCCTTACCACCTGGCTTACCTGGCAGAGGCCTGCGTGCTGCTGGGTGAGTTGTCTGCCGGCGGCGCCACCCATTTGCACGCGCATTTCGGCACCAACACGGCCGAGGTCGCCATGCTGGCGCGGGCCCTCGGCGGCCCCCCGTACAGCTTCACCGTGCACGGGCCGGAGGAGTTCGACAGCCCGCAGGCATTGGGGTTGCAGCAGAAGATCCGCAGCGCCCACAGTGTGGTCGCGATCAGCTCGTTCGGCCGCAGCCAACTCTGGCGTTGGGCGGACCTGGCCGACTGGGCCAAGGTGCATGTCGTGCACTGCGGGCTCGACGCAGCCTTCTTCGGCGGCCAGGCGGAACCCCCCTCGACCGCGGCGCGCCTGGTTTGCGTGGGTCGGCTGTGCGAACAGAAAGGCCAGTTGCTGCTCATCGAGGCCTGCGCGCGGCTGCACGCCGAGGGCTTGCGCTTCGAGCTGGTCCTGGCCGGAGACGGCGACATGCGCCCGCATGTCGAGGCGGCCATCGCCCGGCATGGCCTGGGCACCAGCGTGCGCATCACCGGGTGGGTCGATTCGAACCGCGTGCGAGAGGAGATCGCCGCGGCCCGTGCGCTTGTGCTGCCCAGCTTTGCCGAGGGGTTGCCGGTCGTTCTGATGGAGGCCCTCGCCGTCGGGCGGCCGGTGCTGAGCACCTACGTGGCGGGCATCCCCGAGCTGGTGCGCGACGGTGTTGAGGGCTGGATGTTCGAGGCCGGCTCGGTGGAAGCCGCTGCCCAGGCGATGCGCCGCTGCCTGGAAGCGCCAACCGAGGTCTTGCAGGCCATGGGCGAGGCCGGCCGCGCGCGCGTGCTGCAGCGGCACGATGCCCGCACCGAAGCGGCGCGTCTCGTGGCGCTGTGGAGCCGGTCGTGAATTGGCTCGACCTGCTGCTGCTGCCCGGCCTCGTGCTGTTGGTGCCGGTGGGCGTGGTGTGCGCCCAGGTGGCCCTGGCCTGCCTGCCGCGCCGGCCCGGGCCTGACACAGGCACCGGGCCGAGGCCTCGATTGGCCGTGCTGGTGCCTGCGCACAATGAACGTGACGGAATCACCCGGACGCTGCGCAGCATCGCCCCGCAGCTGCGCGACGGTGACCGTGTGTTGGTGGTGGCCGACAACTGCGACGACGAGACCGCCGACATCGCCCGCGCCGAGGGTGCCCAGGTGGCCGAGCGGCAGCACCCCACCGACCGCGGCAAAGGCTTCGCGCTGGCGTTCGGGGTGGACCAGCTGCGCGGCGCGCCGCCCGAAGTCTTGGTCGTCATCGACGCCGACTGCGCGATCGGTCCTGGCACCCTGGACCGGTTGGCAGCGGCCTGCGCCTGCAGCGGCCGCCCGGCCCAGGCGCTCAACCTGATGACCCGGCCCGAGGGGGGCGGGGTGGGGCTGCGCGTCGCCGAGTTCGCTTGGCGCGTGAAGAACTGGGTGCGACCGCGTGGCAGCCATGCGCTGGGCCTGCCGTGCCCCTTGATGGGGACGGGCATGGCACTGCCCTGGCCGCTGGTCGAGACGGCCCAGTTCGCCAACGGGCACCTCGCCGAAGACATGCAGCTGGGCGTCGAATTGGCCCTGGCGGGGCGTGCCCCGCTGTTTTGCGAAGCGGCCACCGTGGCCAGCCAGTTCCCGCTGTCCAAGAAAGACCAGGACACCCAGCGCACGCGGTGGGAGCATGGCCACCTGGGCACCATCCGCAAGCAACTGCCGGTCTTGCTCGGGGCCGCCTGGCAGCGGCGTGACATCGGGCTGCTGGCCATGGCGCTGGACCTGGCGGTGCCGCCGCTGGCCCTGCTGGTGATCCTGGTGTGTGCCTTCTGGGGCGTTGCCCTGGCGCTGCACCTGGCCGTCGGGCCGGCGGTCGGCGCTGCGTGGCATGTCGCGAACGGCTTGTGCATCGCGCTGATGTCGGCCGTGCTGCTGGCCTGGGCTGGCTGGGGACGCGCCGTGCTGCGCCCATGGGACCTGCTGTCCGTTCCCTGGTACGTCCTGTCCAAGCTGGGGATGTATGCGCGCTTCTGGACCCGTCCGCAGCGCCAGTGGGTGCGGACCGGGCGGCACCCCGGCGACCAGGGCCCGACGGGCCCGACCTGACAGAATCGTCGGACCATGGCGCCTGCGTTTTCCATTCCCGTGCGGCCCTGGCCACGCCCGCCGCTGCTCAACGTCTGGGCTGACGACCTGACCATGGCCGAACTGCTGGACCGGCTGGACGCCGACGGTGGCCTGGTCTTCACGGTGAACCCCGACCACCTGTACCACCTGCAGACCAACGCCGCGTTCGCCGCGGCCTACCGCCAGGCCGACTTCATCACCGTCGACAGCCACTACGTGCATGCCGGCATGCGTTGGCTGGGCGCCGCCGTGCGCGAGAAGATCACCGGCTCGGACCTGATGCCCGCCTATTGCCGTCGCCACGCCGCCAACCCGGCTGTGCGCATCTTCCTGCTGGGCGCCGCCCCCGGCGTGGCCCAACGCGCACGCGAGCGCATCAACGCAGCGGCAGGGCGCGAACTGGTTGTCGGCGCCCTCGGGCCGTCGATGCGCTTCGTCGACGACCCCGCCGAGATCGAGGCCGCGCTGGCCCAGGTCCGCGCCAGCGGCGCCACCGCCCTGATGGTGGGGCTGGGCGCGCCCAAGCAGGAGATCTGGCTGGCCCGCTACCGCGCTGCGCTGCCGGGCGTGCGCGTGTTGATGGGCGTGGGTGCGACCATCGACTACGAGGCCGGCGAGGTCCTGCGTGCGCCGGTCTGGATGCGCAAGCTGGGCCTGGAATGGGCCTACCGCGTGCTGAGCGAGCCGCGCCGCTATGGCCTGCGCTACCTGCGCAACGCCCGCTTCCTTTGGTGGATGGCCCAGGCCCGGGCCGGCCAGTACCGCGACCCCTTTCCCGAGAACCTCCCGTTGGCGCGCCCCGCGCCCACCCCTGGAGCACGACCATGAACAACGCGACGCCCGCCACCGCCCGCAAGGGCATCATCCTCGCCGGGGGCTCCGGTACCCGGCTGCACCCGGCCACGCTGGCGATCAGCAAGCAGCTGATTCCGGTGTTCGACAAGCCGATGGTCTACTACCCGCTGTCGGCGCTGCTGCTGGCGGGCGTCCGCGACATCCTGCTGATCAGCACGCCGCAGGACACGCCGCGCTTCGAGCAACTGCTGGGCGACGGCGCGCGCTGGGGCGTCTCGCTGCAGTACGCGGTGCAGCCCAGCCCGGACGGTCTGGCCCAGGCCTTCCTGATCGGCGAGCGCTTCCTGGACGGTGCGCCCAGCGCGCTGGTACTGGGCGACAACATCTTCTACGGCCACGACCTGGGCCGGCGCCTGCAGTCCGCGGCCGCTCGCACGGCCGGCGCCACTGTGTTCGCCTACCCGGTGACCGATCCGGAGCGTTACGGCGTGGTCGAGTTCGACGCCGCCGGCCATGCCGTGAGCCTGGAAGAAAAGCCCAAGGCGCCGAAAAGCCGCTATGCGGTGACGGGGCTGTACTTCTACGACCAGCAGGTCGTCGACCATGCCAAGGCCTTGAAGCCCAGCCCGCGCGGCGAGTTGGAAATCACCGACCTGAACCGCCGCTATCTCGACGCCGGCCAACTCGACGTGCAGATCTTCGGCCGCGGCGATGCCTGGCTGGATACGGGTACCCACGACAGCCTGCTGGAAGCCAGCGCCTTCGTGCAGACGCTCGAAAGACGGCAAGGCCTGAAGGTCTGCTGCCCTGAGGAAATCTGCTGGCGCCAGGGCTGGATCAGCGACGAGCAACTCGCCGCGCTGGCTGCGCCCCTGGCCAAGAGCGGCTACGGCCAGTATCTGCAGCAGATCCTGCGCGACCGGGTGTTCTAGTTCGTCAAACCAGGCGTCTTCAGCGCGGTCACCAGCGGGGGCAGCAGGGCGACCTGCTTGACCAGCTCGACCATGCTGCGGCACTGCGTCTTTTCCTTCAGGTTGTGCACATGGCTGCGCACGGTGGCCACGGCCACCCCCAGGCGTTCGGCGATCTGTGTCGGCCTCAATCCCTCGCACAACGCAGTCAAGACTTCTTCCTCGCGCTGCGACAGGCCGCGCGCGCGGGCGAATGCGCCCGCCGAGAGTTTTTCCACCAGCTGGGCGCGCTGCAGCGTCAGCAGCACCGCGTTGTCGCTCGAGCGGCTGGACAGGGCCAGCGGCAGCGGCACGATAGACAGGCCGATGCGGCCCTCACCGCTGCCCAGGTTCAGCAGGCTGCGAACGCCGCGGCGTCGCGCGCCGTCGAGTGCTTCGGTCAAGGCCGGCTGGGCCAGGTGGTCGCGGGCGCGCAGACGCCTGCTGCGGATCTCCAACGGGTGCGCCGAGCCCATCTCGCGCAGGGCGGCATGGTTGGCATGCACCACCAGGCCGTCGGACGACAGCAGCATCAGGCCATAGTCCACCTCGTCGAGGATGCTGGCCATCAGCCGCACCAGGCCCGCAGCTTCAGCCCCACGGCGCTCAGGCCCGCGGTAGGCGAGTTCGCTTTCGAGGGCGGTGAGTTCGAAATTCATGGGCACGGTACACAGGCCAGGGTCATCGGTCTGGCAATGATCGGCGAGGCCCGTCGAATCTGAAGAAGCCTCCGCGGGCAAAGCGTGAACAATTGGTTACCCCGAGCAACGGCATGGGCTGCGTGGGACAATTCCGCCCCATGAAGATCGACAAGACCGCCATCGAAGGCGTGCTGGTGCTGGAGCCGAAACGGTTCGGCGACGAGCGCGGCTTCTTCATGGAAAGCTACAACCAGCGCACGTTCGAGGCGGCCGTCGGCCACCCGGTGAACTTCGTGCAGGACAACCATTCGCGCTCGGCACGCGGCGTGCTGCGCGGGCTGCACTTCCAGCGCGCGCCGCACGCGCAGGGCAAGCTGGTGCGGGTGGCCGCAGGCGCGGTGTTCGACGTGGCCGTGGACATCCGCCCCGGCAGCGCCACCTACGGCCGCTGGGTGGGCGTCGAGCTGAGTGCCGACAACCAGCGCCAGCTGTGGATCCCGGCCGGCCTGGCGCATGGCTTCCTGGTGCTCAGCGATTCGGCGGACTTCCTCTACAAGACCACCGACTACTACGCACCCCAGGCCGAAGGCGCCGTGCGCTGGGACGACCCCGACCTGGCCATCGCCTGGCCCGATGCCGGTGTCGCCCCGCTCTTGTCGCCCAAGGACGCTGCGGCCCCGCTGTTGCGCGAGCTCGCTGCCTGACCCCCGACTTTTCGACAGCACTCCATGAAAGTCACCGTCATCGGCACCGGCTACGTCGGCCTGGTCACTGGCGCCTGCCTCTCCGAAATGGGCAACCATGTGGTTTGCCTCGACGTGGACGCGCGCAAGATCGAGATCCTCAACAGCGGCGGCATCCCGATCCACGAGCCGGGCCTGCAGGAGGTGGTGCAGCGCAACGCCGCCGCCGGGCGGCTCGAATTCACCACCGACGTGGCGCGCGCGGTGGCCCACGGCACGCTGCAGTTCATCGCCGTGGGCACGCCGCCGGACGAAGACGGCTCGGCCGACCTGCAGTACGTGACCGCCGCGGCCCGCAACATCGGCCGCCTGATGACAGACCACAAGGTCATCGTCGACAAGAGCACGGTGCCGGTGGGCACCGCCGACAAGGTGCGCGCCGCCGTGGCTGACGAGCTGGCCAAACGCGGCGTGGACATCGCCTTCTCGGTCGCCTCGAACCCCGAGTTTCTGAAGGAAGGCGCGGCGGTCGAGGACTTCATCAAGCCCGACCGCATCATCATCGGCACCGACGACGAGCGCGCCACGCTGCTGCTGCGGGCCCTGTACTCGCCGTTCGTGCGCAACCGCGACCGCCTGCTGGTGATGGACATCCGCAGCGCCGAGTTCACCAAGTACGCGGCCAACGCCATGCTGGCCACGCGCATCAGCTTCATGAACGAGCTGTCGCGCCTGGCCGAGGCCCTGGGGGCCGACATCGAGCAGGTGCGGGTGGGCATCGGCTCCGACCCGCGCATCGGTACGCACTTCCTCTACGCCGGTGCGGGCTACGGCGGCAGCTGCTTTCCGAAGGACGTGAAGGCGCTTGCCCGCACGTCCGCCGACGCGGGCCTGCCCAGCAAGATGATGCACGCGGTGGAGGCCGTGAACGAGGAGCAGAAGCGGGTGCTGGTCCACAAGGTCGTCGCCCGCTATGGCGAAGACCTGCGCGGGCGCACCTTTGCCCTCTGGGGGCTGGCCTTCAAGCCCAACACCGACGACATGCGCGAAGCCCCCAGCCGGGTGCTGGTGGCTGAGCTGGTCAAGCGCGGCGCGGTGATCCAGGCCTATGACCCCGTCGCCGCCGCCGAGGCCCACCGCGTGCTGGCGCTGGACATCGGTGCCGAAGCGCTGGCCGCGTCGGTGCGCTTCGCCGCGTCGGCCCCGGCTGCGCTGACGGGTGCCGACGCGCTGGTCATCGTCACCGAGTGGAAGGAATTCCGCACACCCGACTTCGACCACATGGCGGCCACGCTGGCCGACCGACTGGTGTTCGACGGCCGCAACCTCTACGACCCGGCGCTGGTGCGCGGTTTCGGACTGGATTACCGCTCGATCGGCCGCGCCTGAGGCCAACGCGGGCCCGACGGGCTCGCGGCACCGTTACCGCTGCCGCTGGCGTGACGGATTGCCCATATATCACGGCACTATCCTTGCCTCCTAGGGGGCCGGGCCGGTGGTGGTTCTTTGCCACAATCGCCGCACTGCAGCACGACGCGCCAGCGTGGTGCGAGCTCGACATTCAAGGCTTGCGAAAGAGGTTGTCCATGTCCCGATCCATTTCCGTGTTGCCGGTGATCATGGCCGGCGGCAGCGGCACCCGGCTGTGGCCGCTGTCGCGCGCGGGTTACCCCAAGCAGTTCCTGGTACTGACCGGCGACACCAGCCTGTTCCAGCAGGCCGCCGACCGGCTCGCCAAACTGGCCAACGACGACATCAGCGTCGAGCCGCCAGTGGTGGTCGGCAATGCCGAGCACCGCTTCATGGTGCTCGAACAGTTGCGCGAACTGGGCCTGGACAGCACCGCGGTCGTGCTCGAGCCTTCCGGCCGCAACACCGCGCCGGCCCTCACGCTGGCGGCGCTGCAAGCGCAGGAAGGCGGCGCCGATCCGGTGCTCGTCGTCACCCCTGCCGACCAGACCGTGGCCGACAGCGCTGCTTTCACCAAGGCGCTGCAGAGCGCCATCCACGGCGCGGCCGAGGGCTCGATCGTGATCCTGGGTATCACGCCCGACCGTCCCGAGACCGGCTACGGCTACATCCGCGTGGCGCCCGGCGCGGCCGGCAGCGAGCTGGCCGCCGTGGCGCAGTTCGTCGAGAAGCCGAACCAGGCCACCGCCGAGCGGTACCTGGCCGAAGGCGGCTACTACTGGAACAGCGGCATGTTCGTGCTCAAGGCCTCGGTGTGGCTGAAGGCGCTGGCAGCCTTCCGGCCCCCGTCGAAGAAGGAGTTCGAGCAAGTGCCGGCCGAGTCGGTCGACTACGCAGTGATGGAGCGTTGCCCAGGCAGCGCCTTCGACATCCGCATGGTGCCGCTGTCCGCCGGCTGGAACGACCTCGGCGCCTGGGACGCCGTGTGGCAGGTGGCCGGCAAGGACAGCGCCGGCAACGCCGCCGTCGGCGACGTGATGATGGAGGACACCCGCAACACGCTCGTGCACGCCTCGGGCCGGCTGGTCAGCACCGTCGGCGTCGACAACCTGGTCGTGGTCGAGACCGCCGACGCGGTGCTGGTGGCCGATGCCGCCCGCAGCCAGGACGTGAAGAAGATCGTCGGCAAGCTGGCCGCCAAGGGCCGCGGCGAGGGCCTGCTGCACCGCAAGGTGCATCGCCCCTGGGGCTGGTACGACTCGATCGACGCCGGCCCGCGCTTCCAGGTCAAGCGCATCATGGTGCGCCCGGGCGCGTCACTGAGCCTGCAGATGCACCACCACCGCGCGGAGCACTGGATCGTCGTCACCGGCACGGCCGAGGTCACCTGCGGCGAGAAGAAGATCCTGCTGAGCGAGAACCAGAGCACCTACATCCCACTCGGCGAGGTGCACCGCCTGGCCAACCCGGGCAAGGTGGATCTGGAGATCATCGAGGTGCAGTCCGGAAGCTACCTGGGCGAAGACGACATCGTTCGCTACGAGGACACCTACGGCCGCACGGCGTGATGCCGACGGCCGGGCCCGTCGATGTTTGAAGAACGCAGCGCCCGCAAGCAGTTCCTGAGCGCGCCGCCGAGCGTGCCGACGGCCATCGCCTCGGTGCTCGAGCCGGTGCTGGCGGCGCTGAGTCTGGCCGTATGCCACGCGGTCTATGGCGTGTCGTTCGAAGGCGCCTCGATGGCCCTGGCCATCCTGTTGCTGGTGCTGATGTTCCCGGGGCCGAACCGCTTCGGCAAGACCGGCATCGGCGTCGGCATCGACATCATCCTGTCCTGGGTCGGCGTGCTGGTCGTGTTGCTGTTGGTGGGCTACGCCACCGGCGGCCTCGGCGCCTTCAACCCGCGCATGCTGCTGGGCTGGGCCGTCGCGACGCCGCTGGCCCAATGGGCCCTGGTCATCGCCGGCACGGCCATGATGCGCCACCGCGCCGCCCAGCCCGAATACCGACGCCCGGCGGTCATCGTCGGCGCCGACCGCACCGGCCGACGCGTCGCCGGGATGCTGTTGGCCCGCAAGGGCTACGGCCACGACCTGCTGGGTTTCTTCGACGACCGTTCGGCCACGCGGCTGCAGCCGGCCGAAAGCGACGGCCCCTTGCCCGGCCCCTTGCTGGGGCTGCTGAACGACCTGCCCGCCTTCATCGAAGAGCACGGCGTGAAGGATGTCTTCATCGCCCTGCCGCTGACCTCGCAGCCGCGCATCCAGCAGCTGATGGAAACGCTGCAGAACACCACCGCCTCGGTGCACTTCGTGCCCGACGTGTTCGGCATCAGCATCATCCAGGGCCGGCTCGAGGACATGGGCGGCGTGCCCGTGGTGGGTTTGCTGGTGACGCCATTCACCGGCATCAATGGCCTGCTCAAGCGCGCCAGCGACATCGTGCTGTCCTGCCTGATCCTGCTGCTGATCTCGCCGGTGCTGGCCGTGGTGGCGATCGGCGTCAAGCTCAGCTCGCCGGGCCCGGTCATCTTCCGCCAGCGCCGCACCGGGCTCGACGGCGAAATCATCGAGGTCTACAAGTTCCGCTCGATGATCGCGCAGGACAACGGCCCGGTGGTCAACCAGGCCACCCGCAACGACCCGCGCATCACGCGTTTCGGCGCCTTCATCCGCAGGACTTCGCTCGACGAGTTGCCGCAGTTCGTCAACGTGCTGCAGGGCCGCATGAGCATCGTCGGCCCGCGGCCGCATGCGGTGGCGCACAACGAGCAGTACCGCAAGATCGTCAAGGCCTACATGGCGCGCCACAAGGTCAAGCCCGGCATCACCGGCTGGGCCCAGGTCAACGGCCTGCGCGGCGAGACCGACACTGTCGACAAGATGGCACGACGCGTCGAGTACGATCTGGAATACCTGCGCAATTGGTCGCTGGGCCTGGACCTGCTGATCATTGCGCGCACCGCCAAGCTGATGTTCTTCGACCGCAAGGCGTACTGAATCTTCGCCGGCGACAACGACAACAGGAGGTGACAGCATGAGCCCCGCGTTTGTAAAGCGTCCCTGGTGCGCCTGGACCCTGGCCGGTGCTGCAGCGTCCTGCGCCTTTGGCGTGCATGCCCAGACCAGCGAACCCTCGCCCTACGGCATCGGCGTGTCCGAGACGCTGACCCACGAGTCCAACCTGGACCGTGACGTGAGCGGCGCCGAGAAGTCGGACCTGATCTCGGTGACGGCGCTGAACTTCTCGCTCGACCAGCCCATCGGTCGTCAGCGTCTGCACGGCAACGCCGCGTTGCAACTCAACCGCTACCGCGACCACGACGAGCGCAACGGTGGCGGCCACGACGTCTCGCTGCAACTGGACTGGGAGACCATCGAGAACCTGTCCGGCCTGCTGGGCGTGCAGTCGGTCGACCGCCAGTACCGCTACGGCCTGGACAGCGCCCAGCCCTTCGACGGCAAGAACGACGAGCGCACCCAGAGCGCCTTCGCCCGCGCCAGGTGGGGCGGCATGGGCGTGTGGAGCCTGATGGCCGGCGCCAACGTGCTGGACCGCAGCTATTCGGTGGCCGAATTCGACACCGCGAACAAGTTTCGCCAGTGGAGCGTCGAGGCCGGCGGCGGCTACCGCCCCAGCCCGGACCTGGGCTTTGCCCTGGTCGCGCGCCACACCCGCATCACCCGGCCAGACACGGCCACCTTCACAGGCGACGACGTCGGCCGCAACGACATCGAAGCCACGGCCACCTGGCAGGCCTCCGGTGCCAGCCGGCTCGAAGGTCGGTTGACCCGCTCGGCCGAGGACCACAGCGTGGCGGCCGACCAGGACTTCTGGACCGGGGGCCTGAGCTGGGACTGGATGCCCAGCGCCAAGCTGCGCTTCCTGACCCGCGTGGCGCGCGACACCGAGGGCAGCAGTGGCAACGTCGCCTCGCCCGAGGCCACGATGCCCGCCAGCCCGGCCGGCGCCCAGCTGCGCGACGCGCTGGAGTGGTCGGTCCAGTGGTCGCTGTCGCCCAAGATCAACCTGCTGGCCGGTGCGCAGTGGTCGCGCCGCCACCTGAAGGGTCTCGGCGGCGAGACCGGCACCGACCCCATCAGCGCGACCGACCGCACCACCGGGCTCTCGCTTGGCGTCCGCTACGCCCCGTTGCGCTCGCTGGACCTGGGCTGCGACCTGCGCAGCGAGAAGCGCGATACCGACACGGCCGACCTGACGCTGACCCGCCCCTACGACTCGCTGAGCGTGGGCTGCGTGCTGGCGCTGTGGTTCCGCTGAACCCGCAAGCACCGACCGATGCATTGGCGAGTCGTCGGCCCCTACATCCATTCGGCCACGGACCCCTGGCTCGCCGAATACGTCCAGCGGCCCGGCCGTGCGTTCAGCCTGGTGCCTGCACCGTACCGGCACGACCGTTCTCGTGCGGTGTCCGGGTTGTCGGACTGGCGGGACTATTTCTCCCATGCCCACCGGGCGTGGAAGAGCCTCGACGCGACGCGCCCCGAGCCCGGCGGGCTGGTCACGATCTTTCCGCAGCTGGCGATGTGCGCGGCGATCGAGAAGCGCCTGCGCCGGCGCGACCTGCCCCTGCTGGCCTGGTGCTTCAACCTCGGCGCCCTTTACCAGGGTGCGAAAGGCCGCCTGGCCCGATTCGCGGCGCCGGCGGTCGACCTGTGGGTCGTGCATTCGACGGCCGAGGTCCAGGCCTACAGCGACTGGCTGGGCTTGCCCGCCGACCGGTTCCGCTTCGTGCCGCTGCAGCGGCCGGTGGAGCCCATCGCGTTCGGCGAAGACCTCGACCAACCCTTTCTGCTGGCCATGGGCTCGGCGCGGCGCGACTACCCCTTGCTGGTGCAGGTGGTGGCCAAGCTCGGCGTTCCGACGCTCATCGTGGCGGCCGAGCATGCCGTGCAGGGCATCGCGCTGCCGCCCAACGTCACCGTCCGGCAAGGGCTCACCGCGGCGCAATGCAATGAGCTGGCCCAGCGTGCGCGCCTGTGCGTCGTGCCGGTGGCGAACCGGGAGACCGCATCCGGGCAGGTGACGGTGATCGACTCGATGATGTTCGGCCGCGCGACCATCGCCACCCGCTGCGTCGGCACCGTCGACTACATCGACCACGGCGTCGACGGCTGGCTCGTCGAGCCCGGCTCGGCGGCAGAGCTGAGCGAGGCCATCGCCCGGCTCTGGACGGAAGAAGGCCTGCGCCGCCGCCTTGGGCAGAATGCGCGGATGCGGGTGCAGACGCGGCTGTCCGACGCCGCCGCCGGCGCGGCACTCGATGCTCTGCTGCTCGAGCTGGAACAGCGATGATCCCATTGCACCACCCGCCTGTGAACACCTGCCCCGCCCGACCATGATCCACCCCACCGCCGTCATCAGCCCCGGTGCCCGCATCGACGAACGGGCCGAGATCGGGCCCTGGTGCGTCATCGAGAGCGGCGTCAGCATCGGCCCGGGCACGCGGCTGATGAGCGGCGTCACCTTGCTCGGCCGCGTCACCATCGGTGCGGACAACGTGTTCGGTGCGCACGCGGTGATCGGCGGTGCGCCGCACGACCAGACCTACCGCCAGGAAGACACCGAGGTCGTCATCGGCGACCGCAACCAGATCTTCGAGTTCGTCACCATCCACCGGGGCACATCGCGCGGCGACGGTTGCACGCGGCTGGGCAACGACAACTTCGTGATGGCCTACACCCACCTGGCGCACGACGTGACGCTGGGCGACCACGTACGCATCACCAGCTACACCGGCATTTCGGGCCTGTGCACCATCGACGACCACGCGGTCATCGCCGGCATGGTCGGCATGCAGCAGTACGTGCGGGTGGGCGCCTATTCGTTCATCTCCGGCATGTCGGCCGTGGGGCAGGACGTGCTGCCGTACTCGATCGCCTTCGGCAGCGACCGCCCCACCCACCTGCGCGGCGCCAACCTGATCGGGCTGAAGCGCCACGGCTTCGCGCGCGAGGACATCGCCACCGTGCAGCGCCTGCTCGAGCGCTTCCAAGGCACCGATCGGCCGTGGGCCCAGGTGCTGGCCGAGGCCGAAGCCGAGTTCGACGGCACCCAC
This sequence comes from Burkholderiaceae bacterium, assembly GCA_044226465.1. Lineage (GTDB taxonomy): Bacteria > Pseudomonadota > Gammaproteobacteria > Burkholderiales > Burkholderiaceae_C > Ideonella. The sequence goes on from JBGAGZ010000008.1 coordinate 32,746, forward strand.
CCGATGGTCAAGCGCGTGCTCGATTTCGCCCGCGCGCCCTCAGCGCACGGGGTGACGCGTTGACCGCCCAACACTGCTAACCACCGCTCACCCGCCGAGGCGGGCCCGATGGCCAACCCCTTCGCCGACACCTTCGAATTTCGCGCCTACCGCGACGGCGACGAGGCGGCGTGGAACGCGCTCGTGGCCGCCAGCCCGAACGGCACCTTCCTGTTCGACCGGCGTTTCATGGGCTACCACGCCGACCGCTTCGACGACGCCTCGCTGCTGGTCGAGCGGCGCGGCAAGCTGGTGGCCGTGCTGCCGGCACACCGGCTGGGCGACCGGCTGGCCAGCCATGGCGGCCTCAGCTACGGCGGCCTGGTGCTCGCCGACACGCTGGGCGCGCAGGCCACCTGGGTGCTGATGCAGGCGCTGCAGCAGCACTGGCGCAACGAAGGGGTGCGCGAGCTGCTTTACAAGACCACGCCGGCGATCTACCACCGCCTGCCCTGCGAGGACGACCGCTGGGCGCTGTTGCGCTGCGGCGCCCAGCTGGTGCGGCGGGACGCGCTTTCGGTGATCGGCCCGACGCCGGCGCACTGGCCGCCGCGCCGCCGCCGCGCCATCACCCAGGCCACGCGCCAGCGTGAGGAACTGGGCTTTGCCGCGCACGGCGGCGCCGGTGCCGACGCGGCCGCCGACTGGGCCGGGTTCTGGGCGCTGCTGGACCAGGAACTGCAGGCCCGCCACGGCAGCAAGCCGGTGCACAGCATTGCCGAGATCCTGCTGCTGGCCGGGCGCTTTCCGGCCCAGATCGGCCTGCGGCTGGCGCGCTGGTCGGGCCGCACCGTGGCTGGCCTGGTGCTGTTCGAGACCGGCACCGTCGTTCACCTGCAGTACATGGCCGCCGACGAGCAGGGCCGCCGCTGCGCCGCGCTGGACCTGCTGCTGGAGCAGGCCATCGCCCACGCCCAGGCCAGCGGCAAGTGGTTCGACTTCGGCCACTCCAACGAGGACGAGGGTCGTGTGCTGAACACCGGCCTGGCCTTCTACAAAGAGAGCTTCGGCGCCAGCACCGTGGTGCATGATCACTACCTCTTGCCCTGCTAGAAAAGGAAGCGCCGTGGCCCACGTCGACGATTGCCGCCCGGTCGAGCTGCGCACGGTCTACGACCACCGTGGCTCGATCTCCTTCGTCGAATCCGGCATCGACTTCGAGTTTCCGATCAAGCGGGCCTACTGGACCTACGACGTGCCTTCGCGCGCCTCGCGCGCCGGCCATGCCCACCTGAACCTGCGCCAGCTCTACGTGGCGATCTCGGGCTCGTTCCAGGTCCACATGGACGACGGCGTGCACCAGCGCGTGGTCACGCTCAGCCACCCCAGCGAGGGCCTGCTGATGGTGCCGGGCATCTGGCGCGAGTTGCACGGCTTCTCGTCCAACGCCTGCCTGCTGGTGCTGGCCTCCGAGCTGTTCGACGAGGCCGACTACATCCGCGAGCACGCCGACTTCATGCGCTGGGCCCAGCCCGGCGGGCGCTGACCGCCGCGCCGAGTCGCTGTGGTCTTCGTCAGGGCGAAGCGAGGGCTACGGCGCCGACCAGCGGCGCATCGCCGCGCTTGAGCACACGCAGCAGGCGGCGAACTTCTCGCACCGTCGTGGCCAGCTCGTGGTCGGCGGCCAACGGCCAGGCGGCGGTGTCCCAGCGCTCGCGGGCACACCGCGGCAAGGCTTCGCACAGCCCGTCGGCCGGGCCGTGCGGCAGCGTGCAACCGGCGCCCAGCTCGCAGATCACCGCGGCCCACACCTGCTGCCGGTCGATGCGTCGCGTGTCCTCGCCGGCTGGATCGACCTCGTGCAGCGTGGCCCCGAACAGGCCGCCGGCCTGCACGGCGGCCCAGTCCAGCAAGGCGGGGTCGCCGGCGTCGACGATGGCCTGCCAGACCCGCCGCAGCCCGCCCGCGTCGTCGGTCAACACCGTCTGCTCCCAGCGCTGCATCAGCGCGGCCAGCGGGTCGCCGGCGCGTGCCGCCTGGCGCCAGAGAGAGGACATCGCCGCGTCGGACAGCTCCTGCGGCAGGAACGACGCACAGCGCCGGGCCCAGCGCTCCTGCTGCGCCGCCTCGGCCTGGAGCCGGCGGTGCGTCGGCGCGGCGCTGCCCGCCTCGCTGGCCTCGTTGGCCGATGTCGCCAGCGCGGCCGCCTCTTCTTCCGCTGGCATCGGCCGCAGCCGGCATTCCGCCATGGCCCGGGCCGCGTAGAAATAGCCGCCAGCCGCCGGCTGCCGGCGGGCGTCGAGCGCGAAGGCGCGCAGGTCGGTGGCATCGCGCAGGGCCGTTGCCAGCGTCGGCCCGGCGGTGCTCATTGCGGCCACCGGGGCCAGCGCGTGCGCTGCGGCCGGTGTGATCGCGGCCCGTGCCGTGCCTGGCAGCGGCGCCCGGGGCCTCGCCGCGCTCGGGGCGGGCTGCTCGGCGGCTGGGGGCACGCTGGCCGCGTGCAAGGCCAGGTGCAGCCCGCCGGCGGCGAGCGCCGCCAGGCCAACCGACCACCCCAGGAGCTTGAGCAGACCCATCGCGCACGACCTCGCGGATCCAGCGAGCAACCGTTATAGGCGCCGCCGCGGCTTCGTGTCAACGCGGGGGAATCACCCCTCGGGCGCTCAGCCGCCCACAAGCGCCGCGAACCGCGCCAGGTCGATGTTGCCGCCCGAAAGCACCACGCCCACGCGCTTGCCGCGAACGTCCACCGCCGCGTTGAACACCGCCGCTGCGCCCAGGCAGCCCGTGGGCTCGACGACGAGCTTCATGCGGGTGGCGAAGAACTTCATGGTCTCGACCAACTGCGCATCGCTGGCAGTCACTACGCGCGCGCCCAATTGCTGCAGCACCGGGAAGGTGTGGCGCCCCAGCGAGCGGCTCTGGGCCGCATCGGCGATGGTTTGCGGTGTCGCGATGCGCACGATCTCGCCCTTGGCCAGGCTTTGCTGCCCGTCGTTGCCGGCCTCGGGCTCGACGCCGATGATCTCGCAGCCCGGTGCGAAGTGGCGCGCGGCGACGGCCGTGCCCGACAGCAGGCCACCACCGCCCAGCGGCGTGACGACCATGTCCAGCGGCCCCACCTCTTCGAACAGCTCCTTGGCTGCGGTGCCCTGGCCAGCCATCACGTGCGGGTGGTCGAAGGGCGGGATGAACGTCATGCCGCGCTCGGCGACGATGCCCTCGACGATCACGGCCGGGTCCTCGCCATAGCGGTCGTAGCGCCGGACCTCGGCGCCGTAGCCTTGCGTCGCGGCGACCTTCATCGCTGGCGCGTCCTCGGGCATCACCACCAGCGCCGGCACGCCCAGCAACTGCGCCGCGCGGGCGATGGCCTGGCCGTGGTTGCCCGAAGAGAAGGTGACCACGCCGCGGGCGCGTTGCTCGGGCGTGAACTGCGACACCGCGTTGTAGGCGCCGCGGATCTTGAAGGCGCCGATGTGCTGCAGCGTCTCGCACTTGAAGTGGAGCGTCGCGCCGGTCAGCGCGTCGGCGGTGCGCGAGCGCAGCACCGGCGTGCGGTGGGCAACGCCGGCGATGCGCTCGTGGGCGCGGGCGACGTCGTCATAGGCAATGGCCAAGGTGTTCATGGCCGAAAAAGTAGCACGCAGCAGCCTGCTTGAAACTGTGTGGCCGTGCGCGCTGACACAGTGCCGGCGCCGCACGGGCCCGCTGTGCCTTGGCGTGGCGGGCGCGGGCCCGGAGACTGGCGCCGCCGCCACCCCTCGCCCGCGCCATGACCGAACTGCTGCCGCTCGTGACCTACTCGTTCGTGATGTCCAGCACCCCGGGCCCGAACAACCTGATGCTCACCGCCTCGGGGGCGAACTTCGGCTACCGGCGCTCGCTGCCGCACATCCTGGGCATCGCCGCCGGCCACGGGCCGCAGATCTTCTTCAGTTGCCTGGGGCTGGGCGCCGTCTTCCAGGCCTGGCCCGTGCTGCACCAGGCGCTGCGCGTCGTTGGCGCCGCCTACCTGGTGTGGCTGGCCTGGCGCCTGGCCGGCTCGTCCGTCGGCCACCGCGACATGGACCGGCCCTTCGGCTTCTGGGCCGCGCTCGCCTTCCAGGCGGTGAACCCCAAGGGCTGGGTCAAGGCCATCACCGTGGCCACGGTCTTCATGCCGTCGGGCCTGGGGCTGTGGCCCGCCGCTGCGCTGGTGACCGTGATCTCGATCGCCATCAACCTGCCGTGCGTGTCGATGTGGGCGCTGTTCGGCGTCGCGATCCGCCGGGCCTTGACCGACGCGCGCCGGCGCCAGGCCTTCAATGCCATCATGGCGGCCTCGCTGCTGGCGCTGGCGATCGCGCTGCTGCTCTGACCCCCCGACACGACACCCTGTGCTGCCGCCCCTGGACCGATCCTCCCCTGTGCCGCTGGCCGACCAGATCGAGCAGGGCCTGGCCGCGCTGATCGACCAGGGCCGGTTGCCGGCGGGCGGGCGGCTCACGTCGATCCGCGCGCTCGCCGCGCAACTGGGCGTCAGCCCGAACACCGTGGTCACCGCCTACGACCGCCTGGTGGCCCGGGGCCTGGTCGACTCGCGCGGCACGGCCGGCTTCCACGTCGCCGAAACGAGCCCGCCGGAGGCGCTGCCCGCCCAGCTCGAAGCGGGCGAGGCGCACGATGCGGTCTGGCTGGTGCAGCAGGCCCATGACCAGCCGGCCAGCCTGCTGCCGGCCAGCAGCGGCGCGCTGCCGGTGGCCTGGCTGGAGGATGCGATCCCCGCCACGGTGGTGCAGCGGGGCCTGGCACGCAGCGTGGGCGGCATGGCCGCACGTTGCCCGCCGCAGGGCTTGCCCGAGCTGCGCGAGCGCCTGGCCACGCTGATGCGCGGCCAGGGCATCGCGGTGGACGCGAGCCGCGTGCTCACCTGCTACGGCGGCACGCACGCCATCGACCTGGTCTGCCGCGCCTTCCTGCAGCCGGGCGACACCGTGCTGGTCGAGACCCCCGGCTACCACCTGCTGTTCGACAGGCTGCGCGAGGCCGGTGTGCAGATGGTGGGCATCGCCCGCGGGCATGACGGGCCGGACCTGGACCAGCTGGAAGCCGCTTGCCGCACACACCGGCCGCGGCTGTTCTTCGTCCAGAGCACGCTGCACAACCCCACCGGCTGGAGTTGCACCGCCGCCCACCTGCACCGGGTGCTGGTGCTGGCCGAGCGGCACGGCCTGCTGCTCGCCGAGGACGACGTGCACGGCCACTTCCTCGGCGGCCAGCACACCGGGCCGTCGCTGGCCCGGCTGGCCCAGCTGTCGGACCTGCGTGGCGTTGTCTACTACTCGAGCTTCTGCAAAGCCCTCAGCCCAGCGCTGCGCGTGGGCTACATCGCCGCCGAGCCCGAGCGCCTGAAGCCGCTGCTGCGGGCCAAGATCCAGTCGGTGCTGACGACCGCCTCGCTGAACGAGAACGTGCTGGTCGAGCTGCTGGCCAGCGGCCGGCTGCGCAAGCACCTGGACCGGCTGCAGCAGCGCCTGGCCGCCGCGCGCCAGGCCAGCATGCGCGCGCTGCGCGGCGCGGGCGTGCTGCTGGACCGGCCGGCCGAGGGCGGGCTGTTCCTGTGGGGCCGATTGCCGACCGGCGTCGATGCCGACGAGCTGGTCCGCCAGGCCTACGGCGAGCACATCCTGCTGGCCGGCAGCGCCTTCGACCCGGCGCATGCCGACGCCTGCCACTTGCGCTTCAACGTCGTTTACGCCCAGCACCCGCGGTTGGCGGCCTTCCTGGCGCCACGGCTGCAGGCCGGCGCCCAGGCGCAGCAGGCCATCCACCGCGCGGCCACGCAGGCGCGCTGATGTGCCTTCAGCGCTTGCGCGCCAGCAGCGCGATCTCGGCCGCCTGCAACGGGAAGCGGCGGCCCAGCTCAATCAGGCCCTGCACCCCGCGCTCGCCAAGCGAGGGCAGCAGCGTGGCCATCTGGGCGTGGGTGAAGGGCTTGAACAAATAGCCGTTGAGCGACACCTCGTCCAGCCCCAGGCCGGCGACCATCTCGCGCAAATCCTGCGGGCGGTAGACACGCGGCTGGCCGAGCTGGCGGTTGCGCTCGCTCAGCGCGTCCGGCGATTCGATCAGCCCCATCTGCACCGCCAGCAGGCGGTGGAACGACAAAGCGTTGGGCACGCTGACCAGCAGGTGGCCACCCGGCTTCAGCCAGCGCAGTCCTGCTTGCAGCAGGGCCTCGGGCTCGCTGGTCTCGTGGATGACGCCGGAGACGATCAGCAGGTCGGCGCCGGCGCCCTCGGGCCACGTCTCACGCAGCGCTGCATCGGCGTGCTCGATGTAGTTGTGCACGACGCTGAACCGTGGCTCCTGCGCCGCCACTTGCCGCGCGGCCTCGGCCCAGCGTGCAGCAGGCTCGACCGCGACCCAGCGCGACAAGCGGTTCGGCTGCGCCAACGCTTGCACCACGAGCAGCTCGGGCCCGCAGCCGACTTCGAGCACGGTGGCCGGCTGCAGCGCCTGCACCTGAGCCAGGTTGTGCTGCTGGCGCGCGGCCAGGCAGACGGTCTCGAAATCGAGGTCGGCGTCGTGGCGTGCCGCGTAGTCGTCGGCCGCGAGCGGCTTGCCCGTGGGCTGGCCGCTCATCGGGCCACGCCCCTGCAGAACGCGTCGACCGCGTCGGCGACCCGGTCGACGTCGTCGAGCGTGAGGTGTGGCCCGATCGGCAGGCTCAAGCATTCGTCGCAGATCGCATCGCTCAAGGTGCGGCCCGCCGGCGCATGGGCAGCGAACGGTGGGAAGCGGTAGACCGGCTTGGGGTAGTGGATCGACGTTTCGATGCCCTGGGCCTTCAGCGCCGCCTGCAGCGCGTCGCGCCGCGCATGGCGCACGACGAACAAATGCCACACCGGCTCGTCGCCCGCAGGCACCCCCGGCAGGCCGAGGCCGGGCATGCCTTGCAGCCGCTCGGCGTAGCGCGCGGCCTGCGTGCGGCGCAGCGCGTTGTGCGCGTCCAGCCTCGCCAGGCGCACGCGCAAGAAGGCGGCCTGCAGCTCGTCGAGCCGGCTGTTCACGCCTTCGCTGTCGTGCTGGTAGCGCACGGCGCTGCCGTAGTTGCGGCGTGCCCGCAGCGCGGTGGCCAGCGCGTCGTCGTCGGTGACGATGGCGCCGGCATCCCCGAAGGCGCCCAGGTTCTTGCCAGGGTAGAAGCTGTAGCCGGCCACACGGCCGAAGCCGCCCACCGGCTCGCCGTGGTGGCGTGCGCCGTGGGCCTGGGCCGCGTCCTCGACCAGCAGCAGGCCGCGCTCGGCGCACAGCGCACGCATCGCCGCCGGGTCGGCCGGCGCGCCGTACAGGTGCACCGGCATCACCGCGCGCGTTCGCGGCGTGATGGCCGCGGCCACGCCGGCGGCGTCGATGTTGTACAGGCCTTCGGCCGGCTCCACGGCACGCGGCGTGGCGCCGGCCAGCCGCACCGCGAGCCAGCTGGCGATGAAGGTGTGGGCCGGCACCAGCACCTCGTCGCCTGGGCCGATGCCGAGCGCCTGCAGTGCGAGCGCCAGCGCGTCCAGCCCGTTGCCCACGCCGATGGCGTGGCGGCGGCCGCCGTGGGCGGCGAACTCGGCCTCGAAGGCTTCGAGCTCGGGCCCGAGGATCCAGCGGCCACTGGCCATCACGCGCTGGTAGGCGGCGTCGTAGGCCGCCTGGTCCTGCCGGTAGACCGCCTGCAGGTCGAGGAACTTGATGCTCATGCCTGCACCCTACGGCCTGCGGCCGGTCCCGCCAAGCGGGAATGAGCATCTTCGGACGGCCGGGCGATGCTCATGTTTTCGTTGCCGCCGCCTCGCGCACCCATTGCAGCTCGCGCCGTGCGAGCGCGAGGTCGACCGAGAAGGGCGAGGTGACGATGGACACGGACTCGAAGCCCGCCACGCTGCGCGCCTGCAGCCAACGGTGGCGCTGGCGGCGCAGGAAGGACAGGTCGAAGAAGGTCGGGCCGTTGATGTCCTGCTTGAAGATGGTCAGCACCCGCGTGCCGGGGGGCGCCCACATCAGGTTGGTGAAGGCGGCGCCGGGCGGGCCGGCGATGCCGCGCGCGCTGGCGAACAGCCGCACCTGGTCGAGCAGGCTCAACGTCTCGGGCGCGACGATCTCGAAGCCCAGCTCTTCCGCGATGTTGATGACCTGCTCGGCCTCCGCCATCGGCCGCCGCGTTTCACCGCGCCGCGCCAGGTAGAGCAGCCGATCGCCCGGCGGGTCGATCCGCGTGTCCAGCCCGGCGGACTGGGTGTCGCCCTTGGTGGCCAGGCCGGCGGCGTGGAACAGGCCACGGCGCAGGCCCGCCACCATGGTGGGGCTGGCGAATTCGACGGGTGAGGCCACCAGCGCGTCGGTCAGCTTGAGGTCGTCTTCCGCCGTGTACCAGCGCACGCGGGACTCGTCCAGGCCGATGTCGTGCAGCGAGCCCAGCATCCAGCCGGTCAGCTCGCGCGGCAGCAGCAGCTTGCGCGTCTTGAGGATGCCGCGCGTCATCAGCGCCTGGATGCGGGCCAGCGTCAGCACCATCCAGTGGTAGTAGTTGCGGTGGAAGGGCGCGTCCATGTTGGCCAGCACGACCAGCGGGTCGTCCACGCGCTTCCACAGGCCCGCGCCGCGCAGCACCGCGCCAGCCGTGCCGCGCGCCAGCACGTTGGGGTGCGGGTAGGGGAATTCGCCCATCTGCAAATGCCAGGGGTGGGGCCGCAGGATGCCCGCCTTGGGGCCGATCAGCAGGTGCACGTTGCGCACGCGCAGGTCGCTGAAGCGGGCCAGGCTCAGCACGGTGGGCACGGTCTCGTGGGTTTCGACGCGGACACGGCCCTGGACATCGACCACCTCGAACTTGCCGACGCAGGCGGCGTCTTTCAGCAGCGGGTGGGCCTGCACGCCCTCGGCGGCGAGCCAGTCGTCCCACTCGCGCATGGGCAGGGGCTCGGGGCCGCGCGGTGTGCCGACCTGGCTGCCGGGCAAGGCGGCCAGCTCGGTGCGCAGCGTGTCCAGCTCGCCGGCGGCCAGCAAGGCTTTCTCGCGCAGCGCGAGCAAGGCGCCGTTGCCCAGCGGGCCCAGGGCCTGCTGCCACTCGGTGAGGTCGGCCAGGGCGTCGCGGGGCGAGCGCAGTGCCAGGCGCGCGTCGACCTGGTGGCGAGCGGCGTCGAGCAGCATCTCGACACTGGCATCGCCCGGCGCGCCGCGCAGCGGCCGCTCGCGGCGCAGCAGGTGGCGGCACAGCGCGACCAGGTGGTGCAGCAGGCTGAAGCACTGGGCCTGGCAGCGCAGGCCGTCCAGCGTGCCGAAGGCCGGGCCGACGGTGAAGGGGAAGACGCCGTCCCAGTGCGCCAGGTCCAGCGCGCCGCTGTTGGCCAGCGACCAAAGGTGGCTGGCTGCGGCGATGCCTTCGGCCAGGGTCAATTCTTGCAGCGCCGGCAGCCGCTTCTCGAAGTCGATCAGCGCCCGCGCCCCGCGCGACGAGAGCACGGCCGCGTTGACGTCGCTGTCGTGCCGCGGCGGGATGGCCAGCACGGCGGCCAAGGCGCTCAGGGTGTCGGCCAGCGGGCCGAGCTGGTCCGCGCCGAGCTCGGGCAGACCGGCATCGTCCAGGGCCGGTGTGTCGGTGGCACCGGCCGCTGGCGACCGCTGCAGCGTCAGATGCGCCAGGCGCAGTTGGGCCTGCTCGTCGATCGCGTCCAGCTGCTGCAGGCGCTCGTAGCACTCGCGGGCGAGGCCGAGCTCGCCATCGTGGAAGGCGTATTCGGCCAGCAGCTGCCAGGCCACCGGCGTGCCGGGGTGGCTGGCGTCGAGCGCGCGCAAGGCGCCGGCCAGCTGCGATGCCGTGGCGCCCCCCGCGCGGGCCAGGCGGGCATGCTCGACCTGGATCGCCGGCTGCTTGGGCCAGGCCTTGGCCGCCTTGTCGACCAGCGGGCGCACCTGCTCCAGTGGCGCCAGATTGGCCAGCGCCTCGATCAGCGTGGCCAGGGTGTGGCCGCTGCCCGGGTCGGGCTCGGTCTGCTCCAGCATGGCCTCGGCCAGACGCTGCATCGCCGGCAGGCTCGCGCAGCGGACGGCTGCGGCGGCCAGCGGCGCGCGCCAGGACTCGACGTCGGATGCGCGTGCGCGCTCGGCCAGACCTTCGCACAGGCGCTCGACCCAGACCGCCACGCGCTGCATCGGGGCCAGCGATTCGGCGGTGCGCGCCACCATCGCCAGCGTGCCGGTGAGGTCCACCGTCCAGGTGGCATCGGGCGTCCAGCGGCCGCCGAGGGCGTCCACCAGGGCCAGGCTGGGTTCGATCGACGCGGGGCCTTTCAGGCGCCGCATCTGGCGCAACAACGCCAGGGCCAGGGTCTCGTGCTCGGGTTCGGCCAGCTTGGGGCCCCAGCGCTTGACCGCCTGGGCCAGCGGCTCGATGCGCTCCAGCGAGCCTTGGGCGCGGGCCCAGGCCGGCGCAAGGCCGGCGGCCAGCGGGTCCATGCCCTCGGGCAGCGACTGCCACCAGCCTTCGATCGCCTCGACCAGCGCCTTCAGCTGCCAGCTGGCGACGTCCTCCTGGCCTTTGACCCAATCGTGGTGGATGGCCTGGGCCAGGCGGCCGCGTGCGCCCACCGGCGCCTCGGGCTTGGTCAGCTTGTGCAGCAGTTGCTCGCCGCCCGGGAAGGGCAGCCCCGCCTGTTCGCACTGCTGCGCCAGCGTGTGGACCCAGGCGGTGCCCAGCGCAGGCACCGCAGCGTACAACTCACCCATGTCCTACCACCCATTGCAGCGATTGCTCGGCCAGCGTGGGGTCCACGCTGAACGGTGCGTTGACCACCGACATCAGTTCGTAGCCTGGCAGATTGCGACCGAGCAGCCAGCGATGGGTCTGGCCACGCAGGATCGACAGGTCGATGAAAGTCGGCAAGTTCGCTTCCTCTTTGAAGATCGACAGCACGCGCGTACCCGGGCCCGCCCACACCAAATTGGTGTAGGCCGCGCCCGGGGGGCCGGCGATGCCGCGCGCGCTGGCGAACAGGCGCACCTGCTCGGCCAGCGTCAGCGTTTCGGGGGCGACGGCCTCGAAGCCCATGGCCTCGGCGCTGCGCTGGATGCGCGCTTCCTCGACCAGGGGGCGGCGGCCTTCGCCACGCCTTGAAATGTAGAGCAGCCGCGTGGCCTCGGGCGGGGCGGCCGGGTCCAGGCCAGCGTGGCGCCACAGGGTCTGGCGCAGGCCTTCGACCAGCGAAGGGCTGGCGAAGTCGAGCGGCGAGGCCACCACGGCGTCGTGCAGGTGCAGGTCATCGTCGGCGCCATAGGGCAGCACCTGCTCGTCGCCGATGCCGATGGCCGCCAGCGAGGCGCGCATCCAGCCCGACAACTCGGCAGGCAGCAGCAGCTTGCGCCCGCCCACCAGCAGGCCGCGCGCGCGCAGGGCCTCGATCCGGGTCAGGATCAGCAGCATCCAGTGGTAGTAGTTGCGGTGGTAGGTGGCGTCCATGTTCGCCAGCACGATCACGGGCGCGCTCACCGCCTGCCAATGTGGTGCCCGCAGCACGGCGCCCGCGGCCCCGGGGCCACCGCGCAGGCGCACATGGCGGTGCTCGTAGGGGTAGTCGCCCATCGACAGGTGCCAGGGCCCAGGCCGCAGGATGCCGCCGCGCGGGCCGATCAGCAGGTGCGAGTCGCGCACCCGCAGGTCGGTGTGGTGCAGCAGGCTGAACAGCGTGGGCGCGAGGCGGTGGGCGTGCTGGTGCAGCACGCCGTCCGGCCCGACCGACTCGAAGGTGCCGGCCAGCGGGCCATCGTCGGCCAGGGTCTGCGGCTGCAGGCCTTCGCTTTGCAGCCAGTCGGCCCAGTCGGCCAGCGGCAGCACCTCGGCGGGGGCGTCGCCCTCGGTGGTCAGCAGCGGGCCGACCGCGTCGAGCGAGCCCCGCGTCAGGTGGGCACGGGCCTGCATCTCGGCCAGCGGCGCCTGGCCCATCGCGCCCAGGCGCGCCTGCAGGGCCTGCAAATCGGCCAACGCCGCATCTTTGTCGCCCAGGGCCCAGTGGGCTTCGCAGCGCAGCTCGGCCAGGTCCAGCGCCTGGCGCAGGCTGGCCTGGGCCGGGGCGTGGGCCAGGGCGCGCGGGCGATCGAGCGCGAAGTCGGCCAGGGCCACCACATGGGCGTGCAGCGCGCGGCCCAGCGCGCGGCAGCGCTGCGCATCGACGCGGCCGTAGGCCGGCCCGAGCGGGAAGGGAAAGGCCACCAGCCATTGGGTGTGGCTGGCGAAGGCGGCGGCTTCGAGCTGGGCCAGCTGGCGGCCCAGTTGCAGGCAAGCCTGCATGCTGATGTCGGGCAGGGTGGGCAGCGTGGCCGCGAAATGCGCGCAGGCGGCGGCGCCGGCTTCGGCCAGCATGTCGGCAGTCTGCGGTGCATCGTGCGTGGGCGGCAGCTGCAGCAGGGCGGCCAGCGGGGCGAGAGCGGCGTCGAACGGCCCGGCGGCATCCGGCGTCCAGGCGCCGTCGGGGCCCGGTGCTGCGGGGGTGTCGGCCTCGGCGAGCGCATCGGGCACGGCGTCGCTGTCTTCGCGGGCCCGCAGGTGAGACCAGCGCAGGCGGTCCGCCGGGGCGAGGGCATGGGCCTCGGCCATTTGCTCGTAGAGCGCCAGTGCGTGGGCATCGTCACCGCCGTGGAACAGCGTGCCGGCAAGCCAGCTGACCGCCCCGGCCCAGCTGGGCAGGCTGTGATCGCAGGGCTCGATGAGCGCACACAGCGCGGCCAGGTCGGCGCCCTCGGCATGGGCGATGCGCGCACGGCCGAGCTGCACCGCCGGGTGGCGAGGCAGGCGCTCGGCGGCGGCATCGAGCAGGGTGCGGGTGGTGGCGTCCGGCGCGAACTGCGACAACAAGGCCAGCAGTTGCACCAGCACCGGCTCGGCGGCTTCGTCGCCGTGGCCGTCCAGGCGCAGCAAGGCGCTGGCCACGCGCTGCATGGCCGGCACCTGCAGCGTGCGTTGGGCCAGGCGGCCCAGGTCGCGCCAGGCATGGGCGTCGGCCAAGGGGTCGGCCTCGGCGGCGTCCAGCAACGGTGGCAGCCAGGCGGCGGCACAGCGCAGGGCGTCGAAGTCGTCGGCCTCGCGGGCCAGCGCCAGCGCGGCGGCGGACAGTGGCGGGCCCCAGGCGCGGCCCGGGCGCCAGTGCGGCTGCAGCCCGTCCAGCAGCGCCCGCAGCGGCGACCAGAGCTGCTGCTGACGCAACTGGCGCAGCAGGGTGGCCAGGGCAGGGCCGGCTTCGTCATGATCCGCCTGCGCAACCAGGGGGGCTACCAGATCGGCCAGCGCCCGGGCGCCATCGACGCCCGCCAGAGCGCGGATCAGTGCCGGATACAGGCCGCTGGCCAGGCGCTCGGCCTCGGGCAGGTCCTGCCAGGCCACGGCCACGGTGTCGACGAACAGCGCCGCGTCGTCGGCCTCGGGCTCGGCAGCGGCCTTGAGCCATTCGGACTGCACCGCATGTGCCAGGCGCAGCCAGGCAGCGGCGGGGGCACCGCCGTTGCGGGCCAGCTTGGCCGCGAGGGCGTCGCCGCCGGGCCAGGGCCGGCCTTGGGCGTCGGCCCGCTCGCGCAGGCGCGCGAGCACCGCGTCAGGCGCGGGCGGTGAGCGGGTGTCAGACGTGACGGCGGGCACTTGCGAAGTACACCACAGCCCGTGCGTCAGACCTGTTTCAAACCGGCACCGAGGCGCGCATGTCGCGGTGGGCCTCAGGTGCGCATGAAGCCCAGGTTGCGCTGGTTCGCGTTCCAGCCAGACAAGCCCGGCAGCACGCTGAGCAGTTCGCTGTCGGACAGGCCGAACCACTTGCCCAGCGTGGCGCCGTAGGACTCGACGCTGGTGGTGGGCAGCAGGATGCCGCCGTCGATCTGGTCGGCACTGGTGAAGCCGCCCTTGCCGTCGCTGCTGCCGTAGACCGGCAGCTTGCCGTAGAGGTCGCCGCCGCGCACCGCACCGCCCATCACCAGTTGGTGGCCGCCCCAGCCGTGGTCGCAGCCGTCGCCGTTGGCGGCGAAGGTGCGGCCGAAGTCGCTGGCGGTGAAGGTGGTGACCGCGCCGTCGACGCCCATCTGGGTGGTCACGCTGTCGAAGTAGGCCAGCGCATGGCTGAGCTGGGCCAGCAGCCGCGTGTGGCGCGAGGCCTGCAGGTCGTGCGTGTCGTAGCCGTCCACGCCGATGAAGAAGACCTGGCGCGCCATGCCCAGTGCCGAGCGTGCGGCGATCATGCGGGCCACGGCCTGCAGTTGCTGCGCCAGCGGGTTGTCCATCGTCAGGCCGGTCTCGGGGTCGCGGTAGCGCAGCAGCGGGTCCGGTTGACCCTGGCCCAGGCCGGCCGTACCCCAGGGGCCGGCGCCGGCTGCGGGCAGGGCGCCGGAGAGCAGGGCCTCGGCGTCGATCGAGCGGCCCACCACGGCGGTGTGCTCGCGCTCGGCCACGCTGTTGTTGCGTGCCGACCGCATCACGCCGAGCAGCCTTTGCTGGGCGACGGTGGAATTGAAGATCTTGCCGTCCGTACCGCCGATGTGGATGGCACCGCTGGGCGCCAGCCGGTAAGGCCGCGCGCCCTGGCCCGACAGCCACACGGCATTGCCCGCCACGCTGACGCCGGTGAACATGGCGCGGGTGTTGCCCGACAGCATCCGGTCGGCCATCAGGCCGCCCCAGCCGCGGGTGGTGCCCTCGGCCGAGAAGGATTGCCAGACCGACTGCTGGTCGTTGTGCGAGAACAGCTTGGGGGGCTTGGGTGCGGTGCCGGCCAGGTAGGCCGTCTTGGTCGTCGGACCAGAAAGCGGCCCGACGTTGCTGACCCAGGCCAGGCGCTGCGCGGCGAACAGGTCGCGCACGCCGCCCAGCACCGGGTGCAGGGCCAGCGTGCGGCCTTGGTTGTTCAGCGGGGCGATCGGCAGCACGCCGCCCAGGCGGGCGTGGAGCGAGGCGCCCTGGGCGTTGGAGGGCGGCGTGCCCGGGGCGGCCAGGGCGATGCCCTCGCTGCCGGACTCGCGCGCCGCGCCGTAGGCCAGCCACGACGCGCTGTCGGTGGCGAGCAGGGTGTTGTAGGCGTCGTTGCCGCCGGTCAGGAACAGGCAGACCAGGGCCTTGTAGCCGCTGGTGTTGGCCGCGGCGGCGGGGCCCATGGCGGCCAGGCTGAGGCCGAAGCCGCCGAGGCCGGACAGCGCCGGGCGGGCCAGCGCCAGCGCGGCGCCCTGGCGCAACAGGGCGCGGCGGGTGGGGTTGGAGAGGGAGCGGGTCATGGTCGCGTCGTCCTTCGGGTCGGGGCGTCGTCAGTTCACTTCTGGACGATGAATTCCGGGCTCAGCAGCAGCATCGCGGTGGCGGCCCAGACGCGGTTGGCCTTGGCCTTGTCGACCAGGGCCTTGTTGCTGCCGTCCGGCTTCAGCGCGGGGATGGTGATGGAGCTGACCGCGGTGACCAGCTCGCTGCGCAGGCCGGCGTTGACGCCGTCGCTCAGCAGCAGCGAGCCGGCCTTGTCGACCAGGCCGGCCGGGTCGGTGGCCAGCGGCGCCAGCACACTGTAGTTGGGCTGCAGGTCGGGCCGCGCGGCCTTGCCGTCGATGCCGCGCTGGCCCACGCCCTTGGGCACGGCCAGCAGCATATAGTTGGCGTAGCCGGCCACGCTGGACTCGTCGGTGAGCTGCATTTCCGGCAGGGTCATGCCCAGGCTGGCCGCCTCGCCGCCGGGCGGCACGTAGCCGGGGCGCCAGAAGTTGAAGACGCTGGCGGCGCGCAAGGGCGTCTGGGACAGGGTGGTGCCCGGGTCGTCGGTGAAGGTCATCAGCACCTGGCCGCTGTCGCTCTTGACGCCGAAGGCGCGCAGGAAGGCGGTCAGGCGCAGCACTGGCTCCTTGACCTTGCCGAATTGCGAGCCGGCGGCCACGGTGGACGAGCGCGCCTCGTCGTCGAGCAGGACCGCGCGCACGACAGCCTTCAGGTCGCCCCGCACGCCGCTGCCGTTGTTGTTGAACACCGCGGCGACGCGGCCGACATAGGCCCGCGTCGGCGCGCTGGTGACCAGGCGCTGGATCAACCGTCGGGCGATGAAGGGGCCGACGTTGGGGTGCGCGAACAAGGTGTCCAGCGCCACCTTGAGGCTGGCCGACGGGTCGGGCGTGCCCTGGGCGGCGACGGTGGCGCCGAGGAAGCGCTTTTCCAGCATCGAGTGGTATTGCGGGTAGCCCTGCATCGGCTTCACGAGCCGCGCCGGGTCCTGGCTCGAGCCGGCGAAGCGCGAGTTCAGCGTGTCGGGGCCGTACCAGGAAAAGCCGGTGAACACCGACGACAGGCCTTCGATGTCGGCGATGCCGTAGGTGTCGATCGTCGCCCCGTTCTGGTCGAGCCTCGGCGAGCCGTCGGGGTTCAGCTGCACCAGGCCGATGGTGAACAGTTGCATCACCTCGCGGGCGAAGTTCTGGTCCGGCACGCGGCCCAGCAGCGGGTCTTCCTTGCGGTTCTTCAGGTGCGACAGGTACAGGCCCATCGCCGGGTGCATCGACACGTCTTGCAGCAGGGTGCGGAAGTTGCCGAAGGCGTCGCGCGCCAGCATGTCGTTCCACGACGCCACGGTGCGGGCACGTTCGTTGGCCAGGTCGCTCAGCGACACGACGAAGATTTCGGACAGCGCGAACGCCACGCGCTGGCGCAACTGGTCGTCGCTCATCAAGGCCTGCTTGTAGAACGATGAGACGACGCTGGGAGCGCCAGCCGTGTCCTTGGTATTCCGCGCCTTGGCGGCAGCGTCGTCGGCGTCCCAGCGGGCGAGGTGCAGGTTGGCCTTGGGCGCCATCGCCAGCTGCTCGTCCACCCAGCCGGCGGCGCCCAGCGCCATGGTGCGGGTGACCTCGGCTTCGGTCGGGCCGAAGCTGGCCTGGGTCAGCAGGCGGAAGGCGTCGGCGCGGGTGGTGCCGTAGTTGCCTTGCTGGCCGCCACCGTCCACGCCGGCGACGCCGCCCGTGTCGGTGCCAGAGGTGGTGCCCCCGCTGTCTCCGCCGGTCCCGGTGTCGGTTCCAGTGCCGCCGCCGGTATCGGTGACCGCGACGGTGTCGGTGCTGGTGTCGCTGCCCCCGCCGCCACCGCAGGCGGACAGGCCGAGCAAGGCGGCCAGGGCCAGGGCGGCCCAGGGTTGGCGCAGGGCGTGGGGCCGGCCGGCTGGGGCGGGCCGCCCCGCCGGGGCGTGAATATCTGGCATGCGATCTCTCGATTCAGGCGCTGTCGGTGCAGGCCGCACCGGTCTGAGTCGGATATCGACGAAAAAGCCGCCGGTTTGAGCCGGCGGCTGTGTCAGATTGCAGCCCCGGGAAGGGCTTTACACGGGCGTCAGATCAGGCCGAGTTCCTTGATCTTCGAGATCACGGCGTCGGCCGCCTGCTCGGCGTTGAGCAAGGTTGTGTCGATGCGCAGTTCGGGCGTCTCCGGGGCCTCGTACGGGCTGGTGATGCCGGTGAAGTTGGCGATCTCGCCGCGGCGCGCCTTCTTGTACAGGCCCTTCACGTCGCGGTCCTCGGCCACGTTCAACGGGGTGTTGACGTGGATCTCGATGAACTCGCCCTCGCCCAGCAGGCTGCGCGCCATCGCCCGCTCCGAGCGGAACGGCGAGATGAACGCGGTCAGCACGATCAGGCCGGCGTCGACCATCAGGCGCGCCACTTCCGAGACGCGGCGGATGTTCTCCACCCGGTCGGCCTCGGTGAAGCCCAGGTCCTTGTTCAGGCCGTGGCGGATGTTGTCGCCGTCCAGCAGGTAGGTGTGGCGGCCCATCGCGTGCAGCTTCTTCTCGACCAGGTTGGCGATGGTCGACTTGCCCGCGCCGGACAGGCCGGTGAACCACAGCACGCCGGGCCGCTGGCCCTTGGCCGACGAGCGCGCCGCCTTGTCCACGTCCACATGCTGCATGTGGATGTTGTGCGAGCGGCGCAGCGCGAAGTGCAGCATCCCCGCGCCGACGGTGTTGTTCGTCAGCCGGTTGATCAGGATGAAGCCGCCGGTGTCGCGGTTGACGGTGTACGGGTCGAAGGCGATCGGCCGGTCCAGCGCCAGGTTCACGACACCGATTTCGTTCAACCCCAGCTGCTTGGCGGCCAGGTGCTCCATCGTGTTGACGTTGACCTTGTACTTCGGCTCGGTGATCGAGGCGGTGACGGTCTGGGTGCCGATCTTCATCAGGAACGAGCGGCCCGGCATCATCGGCTCGTCGTGCATCCACACCAGCGAGGCTTCGAACTGGTCGGCCACTTCGGCGGGCGACGCCGCGGTGGAAATGACGTCGCCGCGCGAGATGTCGATCTCGTCTTCCAGCGTGATGCAGACCGACATGCCGGCCACGGCCAGCGGCAAGTCGCCGTTGACGGTGACGATGCGCGCGACCTTGCTCTCACGGCCCGAGGGCTGGGCGCGGATGCGGTCGCCGGGCTTGACCATGCCGGCGGTGATCACGCCGCAGAAGCCGCGGAAGTCCAGGTTCGGGCGGTTGACCCATTGCACGGGCAGGCGGAAGGCTTCGTTCTGCAGGCGGGTTTCGTCGACTTCGCAGGTTTCCAGGAAGCCCATCAGCGTGGGACCGTGGTACCAGGGGGTCTTCTCGCTGGCGGCCAGCATGTTGTCGCCCTTCAGGCCCGACAGCGGGATGGGGGTGACGTCGGTCAGGCCGATTTGCTTGGCGAAGTCGAGGTACTCGTCGCGGATCTGGTTGAAGACCTTCTCGGAGTAGTCGACCAGGTCCATCTTGTTGATGGCCAGCACGACCTTGCGCACACCGATCAGGCTGACCAGGTAGCTGTGGCGGCGGGTCTGGGTCAGCACGCCCTTGCGCGCGTCGATCAGCACCACGGCCACGTCGGCGGTGGAGGCGCCGGTGATCATGTTGCGCGTGTACTGCTCGTGCCCCGGAGTGTCGGCGACGATGAACTTGCGCTTGTCGGTGGAGAAGAAGCGGTAGGCGACGTCGATCGTGATGCCCTGCTCGCGCTCGGCGGCCAGGCCGTCGACGAGCAGCGCGAAGTCGATGTCGCCGCCCTGGGTGCCCCACTTCTTGGAGTCGTTCTCGATGGCGGCGAGCTGATCCTCGAAGAGCATCTTCGACTCGTACAGCAGGCGGCCGATGACGGTGGACTTGCCGTCGTCCACCGAACCGCAGGTGATGAAGCGCAGCAGGCTCTTCTTCTCGTGCTGCTTCAGGTACTTTTCAATGTCGACGGAGATCAGGTCCGATTGGTGGGCCATGATTTACCTCAGTATTTGGGTTGCGTATGGAGATGGAAGGCGAAGGCTCAGAAATAGCCCTCTTGCTTCTTTTTCTCCATCGAGGCGGCGGCGTCGTGGTCGATCATGCGGCCCTGGCGCTCCGACGTCTTGGTCAGCAGCATTTCCTGGATGATCGACGGCAGCGTGTCGGCCTCGGACTCGACGGCGCCCGACAGCGGGTAGCAGCCCAGCGTGCGGAAGCGGACGCTCTTCATCATCGGCACTTCGCCGTCGCGCAGCGGCATGCGGTCGTCGTCGACCATGATCAGCGTGCCGTCGCGGTCCACCACCGGGCGCTCGGCGGCGAAGTACAGCGGCACGATGGGCACGTTCTCGAGGTAGATGTATTGCCAGATGTCGAGCTCGGTCCAGTTCGAGATCGGGAACACGCGGATCGACTCGCCCTTCTGCTTGCGGCCGTTGTACAGGCGCCAGAGCTCGGGGCGCTGGTTCTTCGGGTCCCAGCGGTGCTGGGCCGAGCGGAACGAGAAGATGCGCTCCTTGGCGCGGCTTTTCTCCTCGTCGCGGCGGGCACCGCCGAAGGCGGCGTCGAAGCCGTACTTGTCCAGCGCCTGCTTCAACCCTTGGGTCTTCCACATGTCGGTGTGGATCTGCGAGCCGTGGGTGAAGGGGTTGATGCCCAGTTCCATGGCCTCGGGGTTCTGATAGACCAGCAGGTCCATCCCGATCTCCTTGGCCATGCGGTCGCGCATCTCGTACATCGCGCGGAATTTCCACGTCGTGTCCACGTGCAGCAACGGGAAGGGCGGCGGCGACGGGAAGAAGGCCTTCTTGGCCAGGTGCAGCATGACGGCCGAGTCCTTGCCGATCGAGTAGAGCATCACCGGGTTCTCGGCTTCGGCGACGACCTCGCGCATGATGTGGATGCTCTCGGCTTCCAGGCGCTGCAGGTGGGTGAGGTTCATGGGCTGTGCGTCCCTTGAGTCAGGCGGTGAAGGAAAGGTGGAGGCGGTCGTCGCGGGCCGGGCGGGCCCCGGCGGCGCGATGATCGCCGTGGTCGGCGCCGGCGTGGCCGACGACGAGGGCGAAAACGTGAAGGAAGTGGGTGTGCTCGGCTGCAGTTGCACCAGTGCCGGGCCTGGCTCGGCCCGTTCGGCGGCCCGGCGCGGGCGCGGTGCCAGCGGGCAGGGCTGAAGGGTCAGTCGCGGCTGGCTGGCCAGCCACCGCTGCACCTGGGGTACTCGGCGAAAGTCCGGCCCGTGCAGAAAGACACGCCAGGGCCCGGGCTCGCTGTGCAGCAGCCGGGCAAGAAACTCGATGTAGGTGTCGGCCGTGGCCAGCGTGCCGCGCACCGGCCACCAGGCCAGGCTGCCCTGCGGCCGCAGCGCCACCAGCAGGCCGCCCGGTGCCGGCCGGTCCGGGTGCGCCAAGGCGCCGGCCCAGGCCAGGGCGGCCGAGTCGCTGCGTGCCTGGCGCACGGCCGGCGACCAGACCTGCCGCAGCCAGCCGGCATCGGCGTCCGCCCGGGGCGTGCGCAGGGCCACCAGCGCCAATCCCCAACGCTCCAGCAGGCGCGACAGCGCGCGGGCCGACAACTTGGCGCCGAAGTGCCGCCGTGCCAACTCGCCCAGCGCGGCCACGGTCCACAAGGGCTCGCCGAGGCCGTGCTGCTCCGGCCCGTCGCTCAAGGCGGCCTGGCGCAGGGCTTGCTCCTGCTCGGCGGGCAGCACGCGGCCGTCGCCGCGCGGCCGACCCCGCGCACCGACCGGGATTGCCGCCCAGCCGCCGGCCTGGAAGGCTCGGTAGGCGCTGATGATCGTCGGCACGCTCAGGCCCGTGGCCTCGCGGATCTCGGCCAGGCTGCGGCCGTCCACGCGCAATTCCACCGCACGCCGCCGGCGCGCGTTCAGCGCTGCGATGTCGGGGGTCAGAGCGGCCACAAATCACGGTCAGAAAATGTTTTAGGGGGTTTGATTGTGGCATGTGCCGGGCACAATGGCGTATCCCTCATTTGCAAATGTGATTTATGAACACCTCTTATGCCGCGCTGCTGGAACAACTCACGCCGCTGATCCGGGACGCCGGCCGGGTGATCATGGACATCTACGCCACGGATTTCGACGTGACCAAGAAGGGCGACGATTCACCGGTCACCCAGGCCGACCAGAAGGCGGAAACCGTGATCCTGGAGGGCCTCGCCAAGGTGGCGCCCGGGATCCCCGTGGTGGCCGAAGAGGCTGTTTCGGCAGGGAGCATTCCAGATGTGAGCGACCGCTTCTTTCTGGTCGACCCGTTGGACGGCACCAAGGAGTTCATCAGCCGCAACGGTGAGTTCACGGTCAACATTGCCCTGATCGAGCAAGGCAAACCGGTGCTGGGGCTGGTGTACGCGCCGGCGATCGGGCGCCTGTTCACCGGCGCCGCCGGCCTGGGCGCCTGGCTAGAGGAGGACGGGCAGGGCAAGCGCAGCATCCGCTGCCGCGCCGTGCCGGCCGAGGGGCTGACCGTGGTCGCCAGCCGGTCGCATGGCGACGAGACGGCGCTGGACGCCTTCCTGAACGGCCGCAAGGTCGCATCACGGACCAACGCCGGTTCGTCGCTGAAGCTGTGTCTGGTGGCGGCTGGCGAGGCCGACCTCTACCCCCGCCTGGGCCGCACCATGGAATGGGACATCGCCGCTGGCGACGCCGTGCTGCGCGCCGCGGGCGGCCGCGTCACCGTGGTCGCCGACGGCCAGGACCTGCGCTATGGCAAGCCGGGCTTCGACAACCCCCACTTCGCGGCGGCCGGCCTGGCCTGAGCAATAGGTTGAGCTGAGAAAGCGCACCTCGGCGCGAGAATTCGCGCCGGGACACTGGGTGTGAGGCGTCGATGCAAGCGCGGGAATTGATCAAACGGACCGTCGTCGCTGCGACGGCGATGCTGGCCGCGGTGACAGGCCTCTCGATTGCGGTGCCTGCGGCGGCGGCCGTTCTCACCCACGGCCCGATGGTCGGCGTGGTGACCACCGAGTCGGCCCAGGTCTGGGGCCGCTGGGACGTGGCCGGCACGGCGCGCGTCCGCTACCGGCCTACCGGATCGGGCACCTGGCTTTCCGGTGAGCCCCAGCTGGTGGCCGCGGGGGCTGACTTCACCGGCCGCTTCGCGCTCGCCGGCCTGAAGGCCAACACCAGCTACGTCTACACCATCGAGTTCACGGCCGACACAGGTGAGGTGGTCAACACGCCGAACGCGTGGTTCCGCACGCCGGTCAAACTGCCGACCAGCCTGAGCTTTTCGGTGCTGGCCGACTTCATGACCAAGGAAAAGGCCGCGCCCGCGCTGCGCATGGCGATGACCCCGCGGCCGGATTTCGCCCTGATCATCGGCGACCTGGACCATTCCGACCCCGCGCGCGAGCCCGGCACCCAGGACTACCGGCCGGTCGAGGACGGCGACATCGTGCTGGCCAACCTGCGCCACATGCGCAGCGCCATGCGCGACCCTTCGCGCCCGGTGGGCGCCGATTTCGTCAAGGCGTTCGTCACCTCGAAGACGGCACAGCAACTGCAGATTCCGCTGTACTACGTCTGGGACGACCACGACTTCTGCATGAATGGCGCCGACGGCGCTTGCCCCTTTGGCGCGCAGGCGCGCCAGGTCTACGGCGAGTACTTCATGCCCGCTGCCGACAACGGGCTGGCCGGCAACAACTGCGGTGGCACGGGCGGCGTGTGGCAGCGCTTTGCCTGGGGCAACCTCGCCGAGTTCTTCATGCTGGACGCCCGCAGCAACCGCGGGCCCACGGGCACCACCATGCTCGGCGCCTGCCAGAAGCAATGGCTGCTCGATGGCCTGGCGAGGTCGACCGCGGTCTGGAAGTTCATCGTCTCGCCGGTGACTTTCAACCCCGGGACGAAGCCGTGGGATGCATGGGGCGCGTTCCCCGACGAACGCGCCGAAGTGCTGGGCTTCATCCAGACCCACGGCATCGCCAACGTGCTGGTGCTCAGCGGTGATATCCATTCCGGCGGGGCGTTGGACGACGGTAGCCATGCCGGTCTGCCCGAGGCCTCCGTGCCGCATGCCAACATGCCTGGCACCTGGGTCGACACCTACTGCCGGCTGGACCCGAACGACAACCGCTTGTTCACCAGTGCTGCCGGCACCTGGACGCTGGGCGGCCTGATCGACCCCAACCTGCAGGGCGCCGTCGTGTCCTGTCTGGGCACCGACTATTCCAAGAAGCGCGTCGGCCAGCCATCGCCAGCGCCGCTCCCCCTGGGCGGGGCTGGCAGCAGCGGCTACCTCAAGGTCGACGTGACCAACAGCGCGGTGACGATCAAGGTGATGGACGCCAATGGCGTGCTGAAGCGGGGCTATGCTGCGGACGCCAGCCCTGCCGACATGCAACTTGATCTCCACCGGTAAGCCGCCCACGACCCCGCCCGACCCGGCATCGGCCACCCCCGAGCCACTGGCCGGCTGGCGCCGCGCCGTGGTGCATGGCGGCGGCGTGGCGCGCGTGGGCAACCTGCCCGCGCTGCTGCCCGAATTGAACTTGGTGCCACGCGCCCGGGCCGATGTTTCCGAGGTCGATGGCGTGCTGGCCTGGGGGCGCAAGCCCAGCGCCGCCCGCGCCGAAGCCTGGGCCCGCGAGCGCGGTCTGCCGCTAGTGCGGCTGGAGGACGGCTTCCTGCGCTCGATCGGCCTGGGGCCCGACGAGGCGCCGTTGTCGATCGTGGTCGACGACCTGGGGATCTACTACGACGCCGGCCATCCATCGCGGCTGGAACAGCTGATCGCCGCGCCGCTGAGCGAGGTGGCGCACCTGCGGGCGCTGGCCCTCACGCGGCAGTGGCGCGAAGCCCGCGCCTCCAAGTACAACGCCGCCCGCGAAGCGCCCGGCTTGGTGCGGGAGGGCGACGTGCTGGTGGTCGACCAGACCTTCGGCGACGCCTCGATCGCCTACGGTGCCGCCACGCCAGCCAGCTTCACCCGCATGCTCGAGGCCGCGTTGGACGAGCACCCCCAGGCGCGGGTGCTGCTCAAGGTGCATCCTGACGTGATCGCCGGCAGAAAGAGGGGCCACTTCGCCCAGCTCGGCCCGGGTGCCGCGGCGCGGGTGAGCCTGCTGGCGACGCCCGCCCACCCCTGCGGCTTGCTGGAGCGGGCCGCGGCGGTCTACACCGTCACCTCGCAGATGGGCTTCGAAGCCCTGCTCTGGGGGCGGCCGCTGCGCTGCTTCGGCCTGCCGTTCTATGCGGGCTGGGGTTTGTCCGGTGACGAGCAAGCCGCGCCGCGGCGCCGGCCGGCCAGCCTGGAGACCCTGGCGCACGCCGCGCTGGTGGCCTATCCGCGCTACATCGACCCGGAAACGCGGCAGCGCTGCGAGGTTGAGCAACTGCTGGACTGGGTGGCGCTGCAGCGGCGCATGCGTGAACGCTTCCCGGCCCAGATGATGGCCGTGGGCTTCTCGCGCTGGAAGAAGCCGATCGCCCGGGCCTACTTCGCTGGCAGCGAGCTGCGCTTTCAGAGCGCCGCCAAGCCCGTGCCCGTGGGCGCCGGCCTGGTGCTCTGGGGCCGCCGCCCGGTGCCCGAGGCTGGCCAGGGTGCCGAGCCCGTCGTCCGGCTGGAAGATGGCTTCCTGCGCTCGGTGGGCCTGGGGGCCGAGCTGGTGCAGCCGCTGTCCTGGGTGATGGACGCTGTGGGCATGTACTACGACGCCAGCGCTCCCTCGGACCTGGAGCAACTGCTGGCGCAGACCGAGTTCAGCCCGGCGCTGCGCGAGCGCGCGCGGTCGCTGCGCGAGCGCATCCTTGCGCTCGGCTTGACCAAATACAACGTCGGCCGCGCTGTCTGGCAGCGCCCCGCCGCCAGCCGGCGCGTGGTGCTGGTCGTGGGTCAGGTCGAGGCCGACGCGTCGATCCGCCTCGGCGCCCCGGGCCTGCACACCAATATGGCCCTGCTCAAAGCCGTGCGCGCGGAGTGCCCCGATGCTCATCTGGTCTACAAGCCCCACCCCGATGTGGTGGCCCAACTGCGGGCGGCCGGCCGGGGGGAGGGCGGGGCGGCCGAATGGTGTGACGAGATCGTGGTCGACGCCCCGATCGACCAGGTCTTGCGAGAAGTTGACGAAGTGCATGTGCTCACTTCCTTGGCGGGTTTCGAAGCACTGTTGCGCCAGAAGCTGGTGGTTTGCTGGGGCTGCCCGTTCTACGCGGGCTGGGGCCTGACCCAGGACCGCCTGGCGGTGCCACGGCGTGTGCGGCGGCTGTCGCTCGACGAACTCGTGGCTGCGGCGCTGCTGCTGTACCCCACCTATGTCAGCCGACACACCGGCCACTTCTGCACGGCCGAGCGTGCGCTGGCAGAGCTGCAGGCCTGGCGCGACGAAGGGGTGGCCGGGCTGAGCCAGGTGTCCCTGGGCCGACGGGCCTGGCGCTGGACCTTGCGCCAGGTCGTGGCGCTGCGGCGGCGCGTGGTCGGTGAAACGGCCTGAGCGCCATGTCGCCACGGGGGTGTCACTTGCCCGGGTGATGATGTTTGATAGATCAAAATGACCAGCCCGGGTCACCGGTGAGGGCGGCACTCCATCAAGAACCGTCAAGATCCACAGGACTGCCACCGATTCGTGGGATCCTCACGTTCCAGAGCGCTGCCTAGAGTGTCACAGTGAGTTGTCGCCGTTCCAATCGGTGGTCCTGCGGGAACGCAGGTTGCTTGAAGTAGCAGCAACCGTCGGTGCAAATGGCGGGTGATGAATCCGCCGGCTGCCCGTCTTGGATAACGTGACCTCTTCTTGATGATCCCGACCTCGCTCGATCGTTTGCTCTGCCAAAGGCGCACGCTGATGCTGCAGGGCCCGATGGGGCCGTTCTTCGAACGGCTGGCAGGGACGCTGCGCGCGCACGGCCAGCAGGTCTGGAAGGTCAACTTCAACGCCGGCGACGACTGGTTCTTCCGCGGAGACAAGGTCTTCCAGTTCCGCGACCCGCTGGACCAGTGGCCGGCCTGCCTGCGCAAGCTGATCGCCGACCTGCGGCTTGACGCCATCGTGCTGTTTGGCCAATCGCGTCGCATGCACCAGATGGCGATCGCCGAGGCTCAGGCGCTGGGCATCACGGTCTTCGTCTTCGAGGAAGGCTATGTCCGGCCCGACTACGTCACGCTCGAGGTGGGCGGCGTCAATGCCGCGTCATCGCTGCCGCGCGAGCCGGCCTTTTACCGCGACCTGAACGCCGAGCCGCTGCCCGCGCCTGTGCCCACTGGCCAGAGCTTCAGCGCCGTGGCGGCCGCGGCCATCGTCTACTCGGTGGCGCGCTCCGTCGGCCACCCGCACTACCCGCACTACCGCCACCACCGCTCGATCGCGCCGATCCGACAAGGGCTGAAATGGGCGAATGGCGCCTGGCGCAAGTGGTGGTACCGCTTCATCGAGCGCGACATGCAGGCTTACTTGGCCGCCCCGGAACAGCACAAGCGCTTCTTCCTGGTGCCACTGCAGGTCTACAACGACAGCCAGATCCGCCGCCATTCGCCCTACAAAGACGTGGCGGCCTTCATTCGCGAGGTGCTGGCCTCGTTCGCGGGCCATGCCGCACCCGAGCAGTTGCTGGTGTTCAAGCACCACCCGCTGGACCGGCCGTACAACGACTACACCCGCCTGATCGCGCGCGAGGCCGAGGCCCTGGGCATCGCCGACCGCGTGCATTACATCCACGACCAGCACCTGCCGACGCTGCTCAAGCACGCCAGTGGCGTGGTCACGGTCAACAGCACCACGGGCCTGCAGGCGCTGTACCACGGCACCCCGGTGATCCCGCTGGGCGAGTGCATGTACGCGATCGAAGGCCTGGTCCATCCCGGCCCGCTGGACAGCTTCTGGCGCAACCCGGGCCCGGTGGACAACGAGTTGTTCCAGCGTTTTCGCACCTACCTCGTGCGCGAGACCCAGCTCAACGCCAGCTTCTATGCGGCTACGCCGGGGTTGCCGTCGATCAACGAGACGAGCCGCCGCCGTGCGTCCGCACTCGAAATGCCCAGCGCCGTGCCCCAGGCGGCCAGCTGGTCCTCGCCGACGCGGCCGACGTTGAAGTAGGTCGCCGCCGGGTGGGCGAGGTAGAACCCGCTCACGCTCGCCGCCGGGGTCATCGCCAGGCTTTCCGTCAGCCCCATGCCGATCTCGTCGCAGGCCAGCACGCGGAACATCTCGGCCTTGACGCCGTGATCCGGGCAGGCCGGGTAGCCCGGCGCCGGGCGGATGCCGCGGTACTTCTCGGCGATCAGCTCGGCATTGCTCAGCTGCTCGTCGGCGGCATAGCCCCACAACTCGGTGCGCACACGCTGGTGCAGCCGTTCGGCAAAGGCCTCGGCCAGCCGGTCGGCCAGGGCCTTGAGCATGATCGCGTTGTAGTCGTCGTGGGCGGCCTCGAACTGCGCGGCCTTCTTGTCGGCGCCTAGGCCGGCAGTGACCGCGAACAGGCCGATGTGGTCGGGCTGCGCGCCCTTGGGGGCGATGAAGTCGGCCAGCGAGCGGTTGGGCCGCGCGACCCCGTCGATGACCGGCCGCTCGGACTGCATGCGCAACGGCGCCCAGCGCAGCAGCACTTGGCTGCGCGATTCGTCGGCGTAGACCTCGATCACGTCGTCGTCCACGGTGTTGGCCGGGTAGAGCGCCATCACGCCATTGGCCTGCAGCCAGCGGCCGTCGATGATCTTCTTCAGCATCGCCTGCCCATCGGCCAGCACACGGCGAGCCGATTCGCCCACCACCTCGTCTTGCAGGATGGCGGGGTAGGGCCCGGCCAGGTCCCAGGTCTGAAAGAACGGGCCCCAGTCGATGCAGGCGGCCAGCTCGGCCAGGTCGTATTGCCTGAACACGCGCCGGCCGATGAAGCGTGGCGCTGCGGGGGGCAGCGACCAGTCGACGGGTGTCTTGTTGGCGCGTGCCTGGGCCAGCGGCACCAGCGGTGTGGCCTTCTTGCCGGCGTGCAGCGAGCGCACGCGGTCGTAGTCGGTCTTCAGCTCGGCGATGTAGGCGGCGGCGCGTTCGTCGGACAGCAACTCCGAGCAGACGCCCACCGCCCGCGAGGCGTCCGGTACGTAGACCACCGGGCCTTCGTAGTGCGGCGAGATCTTGACGGCGGTGTGCACCCGGCTGGTCGTCGCGCCACCGATCAGCAGCGGCAGCTTCTTCTCGCGGAACCAGGTGTCGCGCTGCATCTCGGCCGCCACGTGCTGCATCTCTTCGAGGCTGGGCGTGATCAGGCCCGACAGGCCGATCAGGTCCGCGCCCTCCGCGCGCGCCTTCTCGAGGATGTCCTGGCAGGGGACCATCACTCCCATGTTGACGACCTCGAAGTTGTTGCACTGGAGCACGACGGTGACGATGTTCTTGCCGATGTCGTGCACGTCGCCCTTGACCGTGGCGATGACGATCTTGCCCTTGGGCTTGGCCTCGCCGCCGGCCTCGACCATCGCGGCTTTCTCTGCCTCGATGTAGGGCAGCAGGTGGGCGACGGCCTGCTTCATCACCCGCGCACTCTTGACCACCTGGGGCAGGAACATCTTGCCCGCGCCGAACAGGTCGCCGACGATGTTCATGCCGGCCATCAACGGCCCTTCGATCACGTGCAGCGGCCGGCCGCCCTTGGCTTCGATGGCCCGCCAGACCTGCTCGGTGTCCTCGGTGATGAAGTCGGTGATGCCGTGCACCAGTGCGTGGCTCAGGCGCTCTTCCACGCCGGCGTTGCGCCAGGCCAGGCGCTGCGAGTCGTCCTTGGCCGCGCCCTTGGCACTTTCGGCGATCTCGATCAGCCGCTCGCCGGCGTCGGGTCGTCGGTTGAGCACGACGTCTTCCACACGCTCACGCAGGGTGGCGTCCAGGTCGTCGTAGACACCCACCATGCCGGCGTTGACGATGCCCATGTCCATGCCCGCCTGGATCGCGTGGTACAGGAACACGGTGTGGATGGCCTCGCGCACCGGCTCGTTGCCCCGGAAGCTGAAAGAGACGTTGCTCACGCCGCCGGAGACCTTGGCGCCGGGCAGGTGCTGCTTGATCCAGCGCGTCGCGTTGATGAAGTCGACCGCGTAGTTGTCGTGCTCCTCGATGCCGGTGGCGATCGCGAAGATGTTCGGGTCGAAGATGATGTCTTCAGGCGGGAAGCCCACCTCGTCGACCAGGATGCGGTAGGCGCGCTCGCAGATCGCGGTCTTGCGGGCGAAGGTGTCCGCCTGGCCTTGTTCGTCGAAGGCCATCACCACGGCCGCTGCACCATAGCGCCGCACCAGCGTCGCCTGGCGCTTGAACTCGGCCTCGCCCTCCTTCAGCGAGATCGAGTTGACGATGCCCTTGCCCTGCAGGCATTTCAGGCCGGCCTCGATCACGCTCCATTTCGACGAGTCGACCATGATCGGCACGCGCGCGATCTCGGGCTCGCCGGCGATCAAGTTCAGGAAGCGGACCATGGCGGCCTGGCTGTCCAACATGGCCTCGTCCATGTTGATGTCGATGACCTGGGCGCCGTTTTCCACCTGCTGGCGGGCCACGGCCAACGCCTTCTCGTACTCGCCCGCCAGGATCATCCGTGCGAAGGCCTTCGAGCCGGTCACGTTGGTGCGCTCGCCCACGTTGACGAAGAGCGAACCGGCGCCGATGGACACCGGCTCCAGGCCGGACAGGCGCATCGGCGGGGGTAGGGGCCGGTCGGCGGTGGTGGCGGGGCGGTCGGTCATGGCGTGGGGCAAATGGGCTGCAAGGTGGTCGCCCCATCCGCCACGGCTCACCCGCAGCGGCCGCGGTGCGACCGGGGTGAGCGCCGTTGCCGCGTGCCGGGCCCGCGCTTGGCGCCGGCCGGCCCGCCCATTCCGAGCCTGGCGGGCCGGCTGGGCTGCCGGCGCCGTCGCAACGCTCCTCGGAAGGAGCCAGGATTCTACGCAAGCGATCCTGCCGCGGTGGCCGGCGGTGGTTTACCGATGCTGACGACGCTTACAAGTTGGCGAAGACCGGCTGGCGCAGCAGCGATTGCAATAGGGCATGCGCCTCTCGCTGCCTTCACCCAGCGCCTTACCCATTCAGCTTCGGATCGGGCTGGGCCTCGGGCTGGCCCTGGCGCTGGCGGCGTTGTCAGGCTGCCAAACCAGCCGACCGACCGCCGTAGCGGCCGCTGTGCCGGCGTCCGCGCCCTCGGGTGCTGCGCGCGCGCCAGAAGCCGCACCGCCGGCGGCGGCCCGGCCAGCGCCGGCCGTGCCCGATGGCCCGCTGGCCAGCGAGGCACGCTGGCTCGGCGAATGGTTCGCCAGCACGCCGGTGCGCGTGGCCGCCGAGCGCGATGGCAGCGTGCTGCTGACCGTTCCGATGAAATTCGCCTTCGACGACACCAAGGCCGACGCCCCCAAGGCCCCGCTGCAGGCCGTGCTGGACAAGCTCTCGCAAAGCATGAAGCGCCAGCCCATGGCACGCCTGCAGGCCGCTTCGGTCGGCCCGGGGGCGGACGTGCGGCTGACGGCGATCCGCAGCCACCTGGCCGGGCGGGGCGTGGCGAACTGGCGTGTGGCGGCGGCACCGTCCACCGCCGGCACCGCTGCGGGCAACATGTACCTGCGCTTGGTGCCGCCGGCGGCAGGCCTGCAGCAACTGGACGACAGCAGCCTGCCGGCCACCGGCGCGGGCCGGGCAGTGCCGCCTGCGGCCTCGGCCGTCGCGCCCCCCGGCAAACCTTAAGAATCCGGCCCACAGGCCGAAGACATGGCGATTCCCGCCCTCACCGGCGGCCCGACCATGTCCATGAAACTCGTCCCGATCGCTCCCGAAGGCCTGGCCCCAGGCGTGCTGCTGCCGTTCTCGCTGCGAGACGTCAACGGCCACGTGCTGGTCCAGCGCGGAACCAGCATCACCGATGCACAGCAGCTCGGCTACCTGACCGCACGGGCACTCTTCATCGACGCCGGTGAGCGAGACCTCGTGCAACGGCAACTCAACGCCCAGGTCGACCAGATGCTGCGCATGGGCGACACCACGCTGGCCGAGATCGCCGCGCTGAAGGCCGAGTTCGACCCCCGGGCCCCCGCGCCCGCCAAGCCCGTGGAGCGCCCGCTGGAGTGGCCCGACCTTGAGGGCCGCGCGCGCGTGCTGCTGGGTGACACACGCGCCGCCCGCTGGGAGGAGCGGCTGGACGAACTGGCCGACGAAATGCTCTCGCGGCTGGAACGACAGGTCGACCCGACCTTGTTGCGCTTCATCCACATGGCCGGCACCCAGCCCGAGGACTACAGCACCCACCACGCCATCCTGGTCATGCTGCTGTGCGCGCTGGCCGGCCCGCGGCTGCCCGGGTGGACGCCCGAGTGGCGCCGGCCGCTGACGCGCGCCGCTTTGTCCATGAACGTCGGCATGGTGCCGATGCAGAACGAACTCGTGCGCCAGGCCCACCCCCTGACACCCAACCAGCGCGCGGCGATCGATGCCCATGCCCAGCGCGGCGTCGGCCTGCTGCAGGCGGCGGGCATCGACGATGCGCTGTGGCTGCTGGCCGTGCAGCACCACCACGACGCGCCGAACGGCCCGCTGGACAAGTTCGAGCCTAGCCTGCGCCTGGCGCGCCTGATCCAGCGCGCCGACCGCTACGCCGCGCGGCTGAGTGCGCGCCGCAATCGCGACGCGCTGTCGGCCAAGGCCGCGGCGCAGGCCGCCTTCTTCGACGAGGGCGGCCATCCGGACGAGGCCGGCCAGGCCCTGCTCGGCGTCACCGGCCTGCACCCGCCGGGTGCCTGGGTCAAGCTGGCCTGCGGCGAGATCGCCCTGGTGATGAAGCGCCAACCCAACCCCAAGGCGCCTCTGACCGTGGTCAGCCTCATCAACCGCGACGGCATGCCGCTGGGCGCGCCGGCGGTGCGCCACACGGCGCTGCCGAAGTTCAAGGTCGAAGCCGGCGTGCCCTCGGGTGAGATCCGGGTGCAGCCGAACCTCGAAGCCTTGCAGAAGCTTGTCTGATCAGGCTGCCAGGCGGCTGAACAGCGGGTCGTGACGGCCACGCGGCCGGTAGGCGCGCACCTTGCCCGCGATCGCCGCGATGTGCGCCGGCGTGGTGCCGCAGCAGCCGCCCACGATGTTCAGGAAGCCCGCCTTGGCGAAATCCTCCATCAGCCCGGCCGTGACTTCGGGCGTCTCGTCGAAGCCGGTCTCGCTCATCGGGTTCGGCAAGCCGGCGTTCGGGTAGCAGCTGATGTAGGTGTCGTCGGCCAGGCGAGACAGCTCTTCGATGTAGGGCCGCATCAGCGCCGCACCCAGCGCGCAGTTCAAGCCCACGGCCAGCGGATGCGCGTGTCGCACCGAATGCCAGAAGGCGCCTACGGTCTGGCCCGACAGGATGCGGCCGGACGCGTCGGTCACCGTGCCCGAGACGATCACCGGCAGCCGCTCGCCGGTTTCTTCCATCAGCTCGTCGAGCGCGAAGATCGCGGCCTTGGCGTTCAGCGTGTCGAAGATGGTCTCGACCAGGAAGAGGTCGCAGCCGCCTTCCAGCAGGCCGGCGGCCTGTTCCTTGTAGGCGTCGCGCAGCTGGTCGAAGCTGACGTTGCGTGCCCCGGGGTCGTTCACGTCCGGGCTGATGCTGGCGGTGCGCGGCGTCGGGCCCAGGGCGCCGGCCACGAAGCGCGGCTTGTCGGGCGTGCTGGCCGCGTCGGCGGCCTCGCGGGCCAGTCGCGCGGCGGCCACGTTCATCTCGCGGGCGAGGTGGGCGAGGGCATAGTCCTCCTGCGCGATCGAGGTGGCGCCGAAGGTGTTGGTCTCGACGATGTCGGCGCCGGCGGCCAGGTACTGGTCGTGGATCTCGCGGATCACGTCCGGCCGCGTCAGCACCAGCAGGTCGTTGTTGCCCTTCAGGTCCTTGGGGTGGTCCTTCAGCCGCTCGCCGCGGAAGTCCGCCTCGCCCAGCTTGTAGCGCTGGATCATCGTGCCCATCGCGCCGTCGATGACGGCGATGCGGCGGGCGAGGATGGCGGGCAACGCGGCGCCGCGGGTGTAGGCGGGTGTGGGCTTCATCCGGCCGATTGTAGGAAGCCCGCGCCAGGCGGTGACTTGCCGGGGTCTTGTGACGCGGCGTGGACGCTTCAGTCCGAACGGCTCGTCAACTCCACCAGCGCCACGCTGCGGACCCGCACGACCGTGTCGCCCTGGATGTCGCCGACGCGTTCTCGCAGACGCGCCAGCATGCGTCTGCGCAGGTCGGCCATGCCGTCGGGCGCCATCAGCTCGTCCTGCGACATGCTGTTGACGACGAGCTGGAGTTGAAGCTGCAGTTGCTGCGGGCTCGCCGCCAGCTGATCGCGGCTGGTGGCGTCCGGAGCGTCGATCGCGATCGCCAACGTGATCGGCAAGCCGTCCTGCGTCGTTGCCTTGGTGCGCGGCACACTGACCCAGCGCGGCGCGTGGCGCGCGGGCCGCCGCGCGGACGATTTGACGTCGAGGGCCTGCCAGATCGGCGCCGCGGCCGGTGCAAGCGCCAGCCCGAACAGCACGGCCGCCGCCGCTGCGGCGAGCGCCAGCTTGGGCAAGATGGGATTCATGGAAATGCCATGGAATTATCGAGTTAGAGCGCAGGCATGGCGTGGATCTTGAACACGGCCACCGTGTCGGCCAGGCGCGCCGCCTGCTGCCGCATGCTGTCGGCCGCGGCGGCCGATTCCTCGACCAGCGCGGCGTTCTGCTGCGTCACCTGGTCGAGCTGGGCGACCGCGTGGCCGACCTGTTCGATGCCGCGCGACTGCTCGACGCTGGCCGACGAGATCTCGCCGACGAGGTCGTTGACGCGTCGCACCTGCTGCACGATCTCGTCCATCGTGCGGCCGGCCTGACCGACCAGCTGCGCGCCGCTGTCGACCGTCTCGACACTGGCCTGGATCAGGCGCTTGATTTCGCGCGCGGCCTGGGCGGAGCGTTGCGCCAGCGAGCGCACCTCGCCAGCGACCACCGCGAAGCCGCGACCCTGCTCGCCGGCACGCGCCGCCTCGACGGCGGCGTTCAGCGCCAGGATGTTGGTCTGGAAGGCGATGCCGTCGATCACGCCGATGATGTCGGCAATCTGGCGGGAGCTGCCGGTGATCTGCTGCATCGTGCCGACCACCTGCGCCACGACCTCGCCGCCTTGTGCGGCGACCGCGGTGGCGCCGGAGGCCAGCTGCGACGCGGCGCGTGCGTTGTCGGCGTTCTGGCGCACGGTCGAGGTCAGCTCTTCCATCGATGCGGCGGTCTGCTGCAGGTTCGAGGCCTGCTCTTCGGTGCGCTGGCTCAGGTCGATGTTGCCGGTGGCGATCTGCGACGAGGCGGTGCTGACCTGCTCGACCCCGTTGCGCACCTCGCCCACCACAGCGCGCAGCCGCTCCACCATCTCGCCCAGGGCGCGGGTCAGCTGCGCCACCTCGTCGCGGCCGCTCGCGGCGAGCGTGCGGCTCAGGTCGCCGCGGGCCACCGCCCGTGCCAGCTCCACGGCCTGCGCCAGCGGGCCGGCGATGGCCCGCGCGATCAGCCAGCCCAGGCCGAGCGCCACGCCCAGCGCCAGCAGCACCGCGACGCCCACGCCGATGCGGCTGCGCTCGAAGATCTCGTGGGCGTGGGCCGCGTCGGTCTTGGCGTGGCCGTCGTTGAATTCGGTCAGCTGACGCAGCCCGGCGAGCGCGTCGTCGAAGGCCCTGAGCCCCTCCTTGCCGGCGACCCAGTCGCGCGCCTCGTCCGCTTGGCCGCCCTTGAGAAGCTTCAGGGCCCGCGGCGTGCGCTCCAGGTAGCGCTTCCAGCCCGCCAGAGCGGACTCGTACAGCGCGCGCTCCTCGTCGTCGGCGATCGCGTCGGCATAGTCGGCGCGTGCTTTCTCGAAATCGGCCTGGCCCTGCTCCAGGCGTTGCAGCGCGCCGGCAAGTTCCTGCGGGGTGCTGATCAGCAGGCGGTACTCGCGCAGGCGGTATCGCGTGGCCGCCTCGACCATGCGCAGGCTGTCGCGCACGCCGGGCAGGCGAAGGGAGAGGATCGACTCGGCTTGGCCATACACCCGCGACAGCTGGACCACCGACAGGCCGCCCAGCAGCAGCAGCAGCGCCAGGACGCAGCCAAATCCCAGCGCCAGCTTGCCGCGCACGGTCAAAGAATCGATCAGCTTCATCTCCGTCTTTCCCGACCACGCAGCGGCCGCAGGTTCACGCCGCGACGGCTGCCGCGGCTTCCCGCCAACTATCGGCGCCAACGTCATCGGATGAAGACTAAAGTAACGCGTATATTTACGCGTAGATGAATATTTGGCACATCGTGGGTTTGCCGGGAGTCGAGCGCCAACCATGAGCAACAGCCGTCGTCCACGCAAGACGCCGTCCCGGGCCCGGGTGCGCCGCGGCCACGAAGGAGACGCCGAGCGCCTGCGCGCCGAGCTGATCGACGCCACCCTGGCGCTCTTCGCCGAGGGGGGGCTGGATGCCGTCTCGGTGCGCGCGGTGGCCGCCCGCGTTGGCGTCTCGCCGATGACGACCTACCGATACTTCGCCAGCAAGGCCGAGTTGCTGGGTGGGCTGTGGCTGATGGTCTTTCAAGGGCTGCTCGAGCGCCTGAGGAAGGCCGTCGACGGCGAAATTGACGCGTTGGCCCGCCAGCGGGCGCTGATCCATGGGTTTCTCGCCCACTGGGAAGACAACCCCGACCACTACCGTCTGGTCTACGGGGGCGACGATCGCGGTGAGCGCCGCGAGGCCCGACTGCACCCGGCGCTTGACCCGGTGGTTGGCGAACTGATTGCGCTCAGCCGGCAGGTGACCGAAGGCGTGCTCACGGCCGTCCATGGCCAGCCGGATCGCCAGCGCCTGGCCAGTGACATCCGGCTGGCCATGATGCTGGGCTACCTGGCCAGCCGCTACACCGCCACCCGCTACCCGTGGAGCGATCCGGCCACGTTGCGCGCCGCCTACCTCGAACAGATCGTCCAGGCGGTCGAGCGCTGCCTGACTGCACCTGATTGACCCGGCGCTGCCTTGCGTGCCGGCTCAGGCGTCC
This sequence comes from Burkholderiaceae bacterium, assembly GCA_044226465.1. Taxonomy (GTDB): domain Bacteria; phylum Pseudomonadota; class Gammaproteobacteria; order Burkholderiales; family Burkholderiaceae_C; genus Ideonella. The sequence goes on from JBGAGZ010000008.1 coordinate 68,976, forward strand.
AGGCTCAGCCCGACGTAGTTCTCGGCCATCGAACGCATCGCCGCTTCGGAGTTGACCAGGTAGTCCAGCTCGGCGTGCTGCATCTTGCGGCCGAATTCGCCCGTTTCCGGGAAGCGGTGCATCAGCATCGTGAACCACCACGAGAAGCGCTCGGCCTTCCAGATGCGCGAGAGGGCGCGCTGCGAATAGGTGTCGATGCCGCGGTCGGAGCCGCGGTAGTGCTCGACCAGCGCGCGGCTGAGGAGGCCCACGTCCGACGCCGCCAGGTTCAGCCCCTTGGCGCCGGTGGGCGGCACGATGTGGGCCGCGTCGCCGGCCAGGAAGAGGCGGCCGAAGCGCATGGGCTCGGCCACGAAGCTGCGCAGCGGGGCGATGCTCTTCTCGATCGACGGGCCTTCGATCAGGCGCGCCCCGTCGGCCTCGGGCAGGCGCCGCCGCAACTCGGCGAAGAAGCGCGCGTCGCTCCAGTCCTCGACATGGTCGTCCAGCGAGCACTGCACGTAGTAGCGCACGCGGGTCTTGCTGCGCATGCTGCACAGCGCGAAGCCGCGCGGGTGGTTGGCGTAGATCAGCTCTTCGCTCACCGGTGGCACGTCGGCCAGCACACCCAGCCAGCCGAAGGGGTAGACCTTCTCGAAGTTCTCGATCGCGCTGGGCGGCACGCTGGCCCGCGCCACGCCGTGGAAGCCGTCGCAGCCGACGATGAAGTCGGCGCGGACATCGTGGTCCACGCCGGCATGGCGGTAGCGCACCACGGGCTGCTCACCGTCGAAGCCCTGCAGGCTCACGTTCTCGGCCGAGTACACGGTGCTCAGGCCGGCCGCGGTGCGGGCGTCCATCAGGTCGCGCGTCACTTCGGTCTGGCCGTAGACCATGACCCGCTTGCCCGTCAGCCCGTGCAGGTCGATGCGGTGGTGCCCGCCGTCGAAGGCCAGCGAGAAGCCGTCGTGCGGCAGGCCTTCGCGGTGCATGCGGGCGCCGACGCCCGCTTCGTCGAGCAGGTCCACGCAGACCTGCTCCAGCACGCCGGCGCGGATGCGGCCCAGCACGTAGTCGGGCGTCTGGCGCTCGAGGATCACATGGTCGATGCCGTGCTTGTGCAGCAGGGCGCCGAGCAGCAGGCCGGACGGGCCGGCGCCAATGATGGCCACTTGGGTGCGCATGGTGGTTTTGTCTCCGTCAATCGAATCGCGGCAGGGGCGCCTTGATGGAGGGCAAGCGTAGGTCTGCGAACGGTGGCCTTCAATGGACGGAAGCGGCCAAGGCTTGCACAATTCGAACATCCGATGAAACCCGCCGCCAGCGCCCGCACTGCTCGCCCCGCCCGCACGCTGCCCGCCTACCAGCTCTATGGCGAAGCCGGCACGGCCGAGGTACCCGAGCGGTTGCACATCGAGACGATCTCGTCGCGAAGCCGCTTGCACGACTGGGAGATTCGCCCGCATCGGCATGCCTCGTTGTTTCAAATTCTGTACATCGGCAAGGGCCAGGCCCAGGCCTTCGTGGACGGCCGGACCACGGCCCTCTCCGGCCCGGCCGCCGTGGCCGTGCCCGCCGCCACCGCGCACGGCTTCGCCTTCGAGCCTGGCGTCGAGGGCTGGGTGGTCACCGTGCAGGAACCTCACGTGCGCGCGCTGCTCGCACCCGAGCCGGGCCTGGTGGCAGCCTTCGAGCTGCCGGGGCTGTGGGCCTGGTCCCGTGCGGGCGGCCCGCTCGCCAGCGGTGACAGCCGAGTGGTGGCCGCGGCCATGGCCCTTTTGGCCGACGAGTTCACCGGCCACCGGCCCTTCCGTGGCACCGCGATCGACGCTGCGCTGCTGCGCCTGCTGTTGGCGCTGGCCCGGTCCCGGCCGCGGCGGGACGCCACGGCCGGCGCCGCCGGCCCGCCGCCCGGCAGCCCGGCGCCGGGCCACCTGGCGCGCTACCGGGCCCTGGTGGATGCGCGCTTTCGCCTGCAGCCGAGCGTGGCCGACCTGGCGGCTGAGCTGGGCATCACCGCCACCCAGCTCAACCGCGTCTGCCGAGCCCAGCTCGGCCGCGGTGCGCTGGACCTGCTGCACGCCCGCATGGTGCTCGAGGCGCAGCGCCAACTGGCCTACACCACGCAGAGCGTCAAGCACATCGCGCTCGACCTCGGGTTCAACGACCCCGGCTATTTCAGCCGGTTCTTCCAGCGCCTGGCGGGCATGTCACCCAGCGCCTGGCGGGCGCTTTCGCGGCAAACCTGACGTTCCGGGCGGCGGCTCGGCGGGGCCGGCTCAACTTCCAGGGCCTTCTGGCCGATAGCGGACGAAGCGCGGCGCGCCCGCCCGCCCGGGTACGCGACTGTCCCGCTCCCACGTGCCGCTGAGGGATCCCCACCGATGAAACCCGTTTCCAGCCATTGGCGCCTGCTGTGGCCCTGCCTGTTGGGGCTGGGTCTGGCCGGGGTCGTGATGGCCCTGGTGCTGCGCCTGGCCGCCGGCACCCTGCTCGAACGCGATGCCGAGCGCAGCGCCCTGGCCTGGGCCGCGCTGGTCGAGGCGTCGGTCGACGAGCTCGAACCCCTGCTCGATGGCCGTCCGGCGAGCCCGGCCGCCCGCGCGCAGCTGGCCCGCCTGCTGCATGTCCAGGAAGTGTTCCGCTTCAAGCTCTTCGACCGCCAGGGCCACGCGCGGCTGAATTCCGACCAGCTGCCGACCAGCGACCGCGCGCCCGTGTCGGTGCAGGCGCTGGGCGACGAGGCCGGCGAGGGCGACGCCGAGGTGCACGCCCAGGTCGTGGCCGGCCACACCGTGGTCGAGCTGCAGCGTGACACCCACACCGACCGCCCGGCGGTCTACAGCGAAGCCTACGTGCCGGTGATGCGGGCCGGTCAGATGATTGGCGCGGTCGAGGTCTATGTCGACCAGGTCGAGCGCGAGCAACTCGTCAACCAGGCCTTCCTGCGGGTGGCTGCCACGGTCTTCGCCCTGCTGGCCCTGGCCAGCGTGGCTGTCGGCTGGGTGGTCTGGCGTCAATGGCGACAGGACCGGCTCGCCGACGAGCGCATGCGCTACCTCGCCCGGCACGACCCGCTGTCGGGCTCGCTGAACCGCGCCAGCTTTGCCGAGACGCTGCGCCAGGCCGCCTGGCGCCACACCTGCGGCGGCCCAGAGTTCGCGGTGCTGTGCATCGACCTGGACCATTTCAAGGACATCAACGACAGCCTGGGCCACGCCGCCGGCGACGAGGTGCTGCGCCAGGTGGCGGCGCGCCTGCGCGACCTGGTGCGCCACGGCGACATGGTGGCCCGCCTGGGCGGCGACGAGTTCGCCCTGCTGCAGACCGGCGTGGACGGGCCCGACGCCGTGACGCGCCTGGCCGAGCGCGTGGTCGAGACGCTCAGCCGGCCCTACGAGCTGGGCGGGCAGACGGTGCTCTGCGGTTGCAGCGTGGGCGCGGCGCTGTTCGGCACCGACGCCGACAACGACGAGGACCTGATGCACAAGGCCGACCTCGCGCTGTATCGCGCCAAGGCCAGCGGCCGCTCGACCTTCAGCTTCTACGACGCTTCGCTCGACGAGCGGCTCGAAACCCGGCGCCAGCTCACGCGCGACCTGCGCGAGGCCATCGGCACACCCCAGATGAGCCTGCACTACCAGGCGTTGTACGACGCCGACGGCCGCACCGTCACCGGCTACGAGGCCTTGCTGCGCTGGCAGCACCCCGAGCGTGGCAACGTGCCGCCGAGCGAGTTCATCCCGTTGGCCGAAGACACCGGCCTGATCGGCCCGCTCGGCCGCTGGGTGCTGCGCAGCGCCTGCGCCGAGGCGGCTCGCTGGCCGGGCGAGCTGGCGGTGGCGGTGAACCTGTCGGCCGCCCAGTTCCGCCACGACGACCTGGTGCAAGTGGTTGCCCGCGCGCTGGACGACGCCGGGCTGCCGGCCACGCGGCTGGAGATCGAGATCACCGAATCGCTGCTGATGGGCAACACCGAGCAGGTGCTCAGCACGCTGCGCGCGCTGTCGGCCATGGGCGTGTCGATCGCGATGGACGACTTCGGCACCGGCTATTCCAGCCTGGCCTACCTCTGGCGCTTCCCCTTCGACAAGGTCAAGATCGACCGCGCCTTCACCCAGCACCTGGGGCAGGACGACAAGGTCAACCTGATCGTCAAGTCCATCATCACGCTGGCGCACTCGCTGGACATCCGCGTCAACGCCGAGGGCGTCGAGACGGCACCCCAGCTGCGCGCGCTGCAGGACCAGGGCTGCGACGAGTTCCAGGGCTTCCTGCTGGCCCGACCGAAGCCGGTGGAGCAGCTGGGCTACGCCGAGAAAGCCGCGCCAGCTGCGGCAGAAGCGCCGGCCAGCGCGGGTTGACGCTCAGACTCGTTCAATGACGATCGCGATGCCTTGGCCGACGCCGATGCACATGGTGCACAGCGCGTAGCGGCCGCCCGTGGCGTGCAGCTGGTTGACCGCCGTGGTCACCAGGCGCGCGCCAGAGGCGCCCAGCGGGTGGCCGAGGGCGATCGCGCCGCCGTTGGGGTTGACGCGCGGGTCGTCGTCGGCGATGTCGAGCTGGCGCAGCACGGCCAGCCCCTGCGCAGCGAAGGCCTCGTTCAGCTCGATCACGTCGATCTGGTGCAGCGACAACCCGGCCAGGGCCAGCACCTTGCGGCTGGCCGGCGCCGGCCCGATGCCCATGATGCGCGGCGCCACACCGGCCGTGGCCATGGCCACCACCCGGGCGCGCGGCGTCAGGCCATGGCGCGCGGCTGCGGCTTCGTTGGCCAGCAGCAGGGCGCAGGCGCCGTCGTTCACGCCGCTGGCGTTGCCGGCGGTCACGCTGCCGTCGGGCCGCACCACGCCCTTCAGCCTGGCCAGCGCCTCGAGCGAGGTCTCGCGCGGGTGCTCGTCCTTGGCCACGACGACCGGCTCGCCCTTCTTGGGCGTGATGGTCACCGGCGTGATCTCGGCGTCGAAGAAGCCGCGCGCCTGCGCCGCCACGGCCTTGCGCTGGCTGGCCAGGGCCATCTTGTCCTGGTCTTCGCGGGCGACGCCGAAGTCGGCGGCCACGTTCTCGGCCGTCTCGGGCATCGAGTCGACGCCGTACTGCGCCTTCATCAGCGGGTTGACGAAGCGCCAGCCGATGGTGGTGTCGTAGACCGCGTTGTCGCGCGAGAAAGCGCTGGTGGCCTTCGGCATCACGAAAGGGGCTCGGCTCATGCTCTCGACGCCGCCGGCGATCAGCAACTCGCCCTCGCCGGCGCGGATGGCGCGCGCGGCCGAGCCCACCGCGTCCATGCCTGAGCCGCACAGGCGGTTGATCGTCGCGCCGGGCACGTCCACCGGCAGCCCGGCCAGCAGCGCCGACATGCGCGCCACGTTGCGGTTGTCCTCACCGGCCTGGTTGGCGCAGCCGTAGAGCACCTCGTCCAGGGTGGCCCAGTCCACGCCGGGGTGGCGCGCCATCAGCGCCTTGATCGGTACGGCGCCCAGGTCGTCGGCCCGTACCGGGGCCAGGGCACCGCCGTAGCGGCCGAAGGGGGTGCGGATCGCGTCGCAGATGTAGGCGTGGGTCATGGCGGGCGGCCCGTGGGGCCGGGGTCAGCGGTTCGAAAGCGGGCATCGTACCCGCGTGGGGGCATTCAAGTTTCGGCCCGGCCATGCCGAAGACCTGTGACAAGAACCGTGAAAGAGGCCCTGGGCCCATTGCCCTGCCAACAGGGAAGCCGTGACATGACCACCACCGTTGAACCGCAGGATCTGCGCATTGGCATGTTCATCCACCTCGATGGGGGATGGATGTCGCACCCCTTTCCGCTGTCGAGCTTCAAGATCGCCAGCCAGGAGCAGATCGACACGATCCGCTCGCTGGGGCTGAAGAAGCTCCGCTGGAGCCCGGAGCGCAGCGACCTGCCCGCCGAGGCCACCACGCTGACGCCCGCCGCCGCCAGCCAGGCACAGCCTGCCGAGCCGACGCCGCCCGTGGCCGAAGACCCGGCCGTGCAGGCGCGCCGCCTGGCCGAGGCCCGCTACGAGGCCGAGCAGGCCGCGCTGCGCCTGTGCGAGCGCCAGTACCAGGAAGCCTGCCGCGACCTGCGCCGCGTCAACGATTCGATCTTCGGCGAGCCCGAGCGGGCCCGCGAAAGCGCCCAGGCGCTGAGCCGTGCGCTGCTGGACAAGATGCTGGTCGACGGCGAACTGTGCGTGCGCGTGCTGGGCGAGCCCAGCGGCGACCGCCATTCGGCCCACGCCATCAACGTCACCGTGGTGTCGCTGCTGCTGGCGCGCGCGCTGCAGATCGGCGAGTCCGACATGGCCGACCTGGGCACCGGCGCGCTGCTGCACGACATGGGCAAGCTGGCCCTGCCGGACCGGGTGCGCCTGGCGCATGACGACTTCACGTCGGCCGAGACCTCGCTGTACCGCGACCACGTCGGCCATGGCATCAGCCAGGCCCGCCGCATGGGCCTGACGCCCGGCGCGCTGCTGGCCGTGGCCCAGCACCACGAGCTGGCCGACGGCAGCGGCTTTCCCAAGGGCGTGACCGGCGAGCGCATGTCGATGGGCGCGCGCATCCTGTCCCTGGTCAACCACTACGACAACCTGTGCAACGCGGCCAGCCCGGCCAAGTCGCTGACGCCGCACGAAGCCTTGTCGCGCATGTTCGCGCAGTCGCGCTCGAAGTTCGACGCGACCATCCTCAATGGTTTCATCCGCATGATGGGCATCTACCCGCCCGGCTCGCTGGTGCAGCTGTCTGACGACCGCTACGGCATGGTCGTCACGGTCAACTCGGCGCGGCCGCTGAAGCCGCACGTGCGGGTCTACGACCCGGCACGCGGCGGCACCCGCGCCCTGCACCTGAACCTGGAAGAATGCCCGGACCTGGGCATCCGCCGCAGCCTGAAGGCACCGCAGTTGCCGGTGCGCGCCGCCGAGGTGCTGGCGCCGCGCCAGCGCGTGGCCTACTTCTTCGACGTTGCCGCGACGCCTGCCGTCGAAGGGCAGGCGTGATGAGCCCGCAGGGCCGCCCCAAGGGCGAATTCCCCCTCGGGGGGAAGGTGCGCAGCGCCAAGGGGGTCCGGTGAGCGGGGCCGACGCCGGCATCGCCTGGCTGACCGGACAGGCCAGCGCGCGTGCCGAGCTGATCGACAGCCTGGACGACCCGGCCTGGCTGGTCGACGCGGCCGACACCAGCGTCCTGCACGCCAACCGTGCGGCAGGCGCCTGGTTCGGCGTCGAGCCCCATTCTCTGGTCGGCCAGCCGGCCGACCGCCTGCTGCCGACACTGGAAGACAGTGCCTTCTGGGCCGACGTGCGCAGCGGCGCGCCCGGCGCGCTGGACAGCGACACCGAGCTGCCGCGCGGCGACGGCCGCAACGCCCAGGTGCACCGCCGCGTGGTGCCCATCGGCGCCCTGGCCGCGGGCAAGGCGGGGGTCACCGGCTACCTGGTGTTGCTGCGTGACCGCAGCGCCGAACACCGCGCCGAGGCCGAGCGAGAGACCCTGCTGGCCGAGCTGCGCGCCACGCTCGAGGCCACCGCCGACGCGGTGCTGGTGACCGACCTGCAAGGGCGCATCCAGGCCTTCAACCGCCGCTTCGCCACGCTGTGGGCGCTGCCCGAGTCGGCCATGGCCGAGCGCGACGACGCCGCCATCCACCGCTGGATGAGCGGGCAGACGCTGGCACCGGCCAGCTACCAGACACGGCTGGCCGAGATCGAAAGCCATGCCTTGCTGTCCACCGTGGACACGGTGCAGCTGCTCAACGGCGCCGTGCTGGAGCGCCACATCCAGCCGCAGTGGAGCCGGGGCCGGCCGATCGGGCGCGTCTACTCCTTCCGAGAAATGAACCCGCGCCGTCGCGGGGCGCCGCGGCCCGAGCGCGTCGGCGCCTTCGACGAGCTGAGCCAGTGGCCCGAACGCAGCGGCTTCGTGCAGGCCATCGACGACGCGGTCGGCGAGGCCCGCCGCGCCGGCAGCGCGCCGGCCCTGCTGTGCATCGAATTCGACCGCGACGCCCTGTTCGCGCTGGACGGCCGGGCGCAGGCCCGCACCCTGGCCGCCGTGGTCGAAGGCTTGCGCGCCTACGTGCCGGTGCAGCACCTGATGGCCCGGCTGGGCGGCGTGCGATTCGGCGTGCTGCTGCGCCAGGGCGGCGAGGCGGCGGCCGAGGTGTTGGCCCGGCGCCTGGTCGAGCGTGCCCGGCAGGACACCGGCTGGCTGGGCGATGGCGGTCTGCTGGTCTCCATCGGCGTGGCCGCCTACCCGCAGGCCGGCCTGGGCGCCGACGACCTGTTGGCCCATGCCGAGCTGGCGCTGGAGCGTGCCCGCCACGCCGGCGGCGCCGCCTGGCGCGTTCATGGTTTCGACGGTGCCGACGACGGCCTGCGCCTGGCCCGCCTGCACCGTGCGCTGCAGGAAGGCGGCAGCGGCCAGTCGCTGCGCTTGCGCTATCTGCCGCGCGTGGCCCTGGCCACCGGGCGGGTCGAGGCGGTCGAGGCCCTGCTGCGCTGGCACGACGGCGAGCACGGCCTGCTGCCGCCGGCGCAGTTCCTGTCGCTGGCGGCGCGCGCCGGCCTGTCCGGCCCGCTGGACGATTGGGCGCTGGAACGCGCACTGCACCAGGCCGCCCGCTGGCGCACCACCGGCTTCGACGGCCGCATCAACCTGAACCTGAGCGGCTGGCAATGCCTGCAACCGGGTTTCGCGCGCCGCGTGGCCGCGGTGCTGCAGGCGCTGGACTGGCCGGCCGACCGGCTGGAGCTGGACATCAACGAGGCCGCGCTGCGCGCCGACCCTGAGTTGGCGCGGGCACAACTGCTGGCCCTGCGCCAGCTGGGCGTGCAACTGGTGCTGGACGACTTCGGCAGCGGCGATGCCAGCCTGAATCTGCTGCGCCAGTTCCCGCTGGACGCGGTGAAGCTGGACCGTGACCTGGTGCAGGGCCTGGGCCGTGGCAGCCAGCCCGAGTCCAGCCTGGCCCAAGCCCTGGCCGGCGCGGCCAAGGCCTTTGGCCTGGCGGTCTATGCCGAGGGCGTCGAGACCGAAGCCCAGCGCCTGCCGCTGGCCGGCATCGGCGTCCAGGCCTGGCAGGGCTTCCTGTGCAGCCGGCCGCTGGACGCGGCGGGCATGCACGCTCGCCTGGCGCGCGACAAGCCCGGCAGCCCCGCCACGCAGGCCCCGGCCAAGCCCTGAGCCGCCGGCCCCGGCGCGTGCGATGATCGCCGCGCCATGATCTACAAGTTCAAGAGCAAGGCCGCGGGCGACGTCATCATGATGGGCCCGACCGGCGACAAGGTGCTGGGCCTGATCGGCAAGAGCGCGTCCGCCCAGGGCATCATCGAGCCGGCGCAGATGCCCGCCGCCATCCAGGCGCTGGCCGATGCGATCGCGGCCGACGACGCGGCACGCGCCGCCGCCGACGGCCAGGACGGCGACGACGAGGCCGCCAGCAGCGGTGCACGCGACGCGATCTCGCTGCGCCAGCGCGCCTGGCCGCTGGTCGAGATGATGAAGCGGGCCCACGCCGCCGACGCCCCGATCACCTGGGGCGTCTGACCGTGGACTCGGTGACCCGCATCCTCGCCGTGCGCCACGGCGAGACGGCCTGGAACGCCGACACCCGGCTGCAGGGCCAGACCGACATCTCGCTCAACGCCGTCGGCCAGGACCAGGCGCGCCGCCTGGCCGAGGCGCTGGCCGACCAGGACATCGACGCCATCGTCTGCAGCGACCTGGTCCGCGCCCGCGACACCGCCCAGGCCGTGGCCGACCGCACCGGCCTGGCTCTGGGCACCGACCCCGGCCTGCGCGAACGCTGCTTCGGCATCTTCGAGGGCCACACCTACGCCGAGGTCGAGCGCCGCTGGCCCGAGGAAAGCGCGCGCTGGCGGCGCCGCGAGGCGGCCTACGGCCCCGAGGGCGGCGAGACGCTGCAGGCCTTCTACGACCGCTGCGTGACCACCGCCACCCGGCTGGCCGAGGCCCACGCCGGCGGCACCCTGCTGCTGGTGGCGCATGGCGGCGTGCTGGACTGCCTGTACCGTGCCGCCTCGCGCATCGCGCTGGACGCGCCGCGCACCTGGGAGCTGGCCAACACGGGGATCAACCGATTGTTGTATTCGCCGCAGGGCTTCACACTCGTCGGCTGGGGTGACACCCAGCACCTGAACGACGACGCCGCCCTCGACGAATTGCGATGAGCCTGACCCCCGCCCAAGTCATTGTCCTGGCGACGCCCGTCTTCCTCGGCCTGATCGCCGTCGAGTTCCTGGTCGGCCTGGCCCGAGGCCGCAACACCTACCGCCTGGCCGACGCGATCAACAGCATCGGCCTGGGCATGATGAGCCAGGTCGTGGGGCTGTTCACCAAGCTGGCGGCGATCGGCATCTACGCCTGGGTCTACGAGCACGCTGCGCTGGCGCAATTGCCTGCCGACGCGCTGTGGGTCTGGGTCGTCGGCCTGCTGTTCTACGACTTCTGCTACTACTGGCTGCACCGCTTCGGCCACACCATGGCCCTGCTGTGGGCGGCGCACTCGGTGCACCACCAGAGCGAGGACTACAACCTGTCCACCGCGCTGCGGCAGACCAGCAGCGGCTGGATCGCCGGCTGGGTCTTCTACCTGCCGATGGCGATCGCCGGCTTTCCGCCGCTGGTGTTCGGCGTGGTCGCGCTGATCGACCTGCTGTACCAGTACTGGGTCCACACCCAGCAGATTGGCAAGCTGGGTTGGTTCGACCGCTGGTTCTGCTCGCCCAGCAACCACCGCGTGCACCACGCGGTGAACGAGAAGTACCTCGACAAGAACTACGGCGGCATCCTGATCGTCTGGGACCGGCTGTTCGGCAGCTTCGTCGAAGAGGACGATGCCGAGCCCTGTGTCTACGGCACGATCAAGCCGCTGCGCAGCTGGAACCCGGTCTGGGCCAATGTCAACTTCTACGGCGAGATCCTGCGCGACTGCTGGCACACGCGTTCATGGGCCGACAAGCTCAAGCGCTGGTTCGCCCCGCCCGGCTGGCGGCCGGCCGACGTGGCGGCCCGGTTTCCCGGTGAGCCCTTCGTGCTGCAGCGCCAGGCTTACGGGCCACCGCTCGGCACGGCGCGGCAGGCGCTGGCCGCGGGGGTCTTCTTGGCGGCGATGGGCGGCACGCTGGCGCTGCTGTGGTTTGCCCATGTGATGGCCGCGTCCGCCCTGGTGGCCGGCGCGGTGGCGGTGGTCGGTTTGCTGCTGGCGGCCGGCTGGATCTGCAGCCCCCGCGGGGCGACCGAGGAAGGCCCGGTCACGGCCGTCGGTGCATCGACTTCGGCCATGCGCTGATTTTTTTCGAATCGCGCGTATCAGCAGGGCTGGCTCCGGCTCTGTGGGTTACCGAGGCGCTGACCTCGGGCTCACCACCCACCGTACCGGAGAACATCATGACCCTGACCCACCTCGCGTCTGGCGACTACACCGCGATGCTGACCTCGGGCGCCAACAGCGCCCAGAGCAAGCCCGCCCACACGGTGGGCGACGAGGTCGAGTTCGACTTCGACTCGAACCCGCGTGACATCAAGAAGGGCGCCACCCCGATCGCCAAGAACTTCATCGTCGGCGGCTCGGTCACCGGCTCGCTGCTGGACGCCGGTGGCAACACGGTGGCCACCAAGACGGTGAACTGCCGCGCCCGCTGATCGCCGGTTTTCGCCGGCCGGTGGCGGGGCGGCAGGTGCCGCTGCCACCTCGCCGCCGGCTGGCGAACCCTGCTGGAACAGCCTCTGGAACGGCCCCTTAGTGGGCCGTTTTCTCGTGGCCGCTGTCAGGGCCGTCAAGGTTCGCAGCCGCCAAGATCGGCAGCCAAAAGCAAAGGGCCCGCAGGCCCTTTTTCGTTGGTGAAAGCCGGCCCTTCAGGGGCAGTTCAGCGGTGGCGACACCTTGTTGCGCAGCGTGGCCAGCGCGTCCACCTGCACGGTGTTCGTGCCGCCGCACAAACGAGCGCCGGTCTTCTCGAGCCGCTTGGCCACGTCCACCGGCTTCATCGCCGGGGCCTTGGCGCGCAGCAGCGCGGCCACGCCGGCCATCAGCGGCGAAGCCATCGAGGTGCCGCTCCACGTGCCGTACTGGCCACCGGGCACGCTGCTGGTGATGTGGTCGCCGGGGGCGGCCAGGTCGACCCAGGAACCTGTGTTGCTGAAGTCGGCAAAGCGGTGGTTCTCGGCGCTGGCACCGGCGGGCATCAGGCCGTAGACGCCTTCGGCCGCGGGGTATTCCTTCACCCGCTGGCTGCCGTCGTTGCCGGCCGCGGCGACGACCACGGCACCGCCGCTCGCAGCGCAGCGCGCCTTGTCGGCGTCGTAGCCGGGGTCGGTGTAGTCGGTGTCGGGGTTGGGGCCGGGCTTGGGGATGCTGCAGGTGGTCAGCGTCAGCAGCGCGCGCATGATGCGGGTGCGGTCCAGCGTGCCCAGGCTCAGGTTGACCACCTGCGCGCCGTCGTTGGTGGCCGGGTTGCCGTCGGGGTCGAGGGCGTAGGCCAGGGCCCGCTGCAGCATCCAGATGTCGCCGCGGCCGTCCGGGTCCAGCACGCGGTACGGCACGATCTTGGCGTCCGGCGCGGTCAGCGCGACCAGGCCGGCGACGTGGGTGCCGTGGCCGTAGCCGGCGTTGTCGGTCGTGCCTTCCTCGTTCGGGTTGGCGTCGTTGTCGACGAAATCGTAGCCCGGCAGCAGGTGGCCGACCAAGGCCGGGTGGCTCGCGTCGACGCCGGTGTCCAGCACCGCCACACGCACGCCGGCACCGCGCGACAGCGCCTGCGCCTCGGCCAAGTGCATGGCGGCCGGCGCCCACTGCTCGCGGTAGTCGACCTCGGTGCCGATGGCCCAGATCACGTTGCGGCGGGCTTCGGGGGCCTGCGACTTGACGTTGGCTTCGGCGGCGATCACGTCGGTGTCGGCCACCAACTCGGTCACCTTGTCCGGCACGCTGGCGCCGTCGGCCACCTGCAGCCGGTACAGCGGGCGCGCGCCCGATTGCGAGACCAGCGTCAGCGCGTGCCGGGCCAGCACGCCGCCAAGCGCGCCGGTGCTGTGCAGGCGCACCAGCACCTCGCCGGGCAGGTAGGGGTCCTTCGGGTCTTTGGCGCTGGCCGGCGGGGCCGCCAGCACGGCTGCGGCGGCCAGGGCCAGCAGCCGAAGGGCCGGGCGGGGCCGGCGGAAAAGTGGGGTCGTCATGGCAATAACCTCCTGCGTCGGGAGCGCAACAGAGGAAGCCGCCCTATTGCAGATACAGCAGATACGTCCGAGGCTGGCCGAATATTTCAAACCACGCCGTAAAGCGCGAAAGCCGCCCAGTGAAACGGGTGAGGGTGATTCTTGCGCAGCGCGAGCTGCGCGGACCGCAAAGCCGCGGCGGCCGAGGCGCCGGACGCCAGAGAATGATGGAAGTTGATCATTAATTCTCGGGTCACGCGATCATCCACCGGCCACAGGCTGGCCACCACCTGGTCGGCGCCGGCCAGCAAGAAGGCCCGCACCAGGCCCACCCACTCGTCGCCGCGCAGCGTGGCGTCGCCGGGCTGCTGGCCGCTGGTCTCGCAGCCACTCAGCACGACCACCCGGGCGTCCAGGCGCAGGGTCTCGACCTGCTCGGCGGTGAGTGCGCCGTCACGCAGGTGCAGCGCCGAGAAGCTCGGGTTGTCGCCGCGAAACTGGGCGTGGCAGGCCAGGTGAACGAGGCCTGCCCCGGCGGCGGCCTCGCGCAGGCCGGCCACCGTGGCCGCTTCATCCAGGCGCAGCTCGGCCCCCGCGTGGCAGGCGGCAACGCCGCGGGCCTCGTCGCCGGCATGCGGCAAGTGGCTGGACTCGCCCAGCACCAGCGCGCTGCGGGGCGGCACGGCGTGGGGCGCGCCGCCCGGCACCAGCGCAGGCGCCGCGCGGGGCCGCGCCGAGCGTGAGGCCAACAAGGCCTGGGCGGCGTTCTGCGCACTGGGCGCCCAGGCCAGCTCGTGGCGGTCGGCCAGCCGCTGCGCGCCGTCGTTCAGTGCCGCAAAAGGCAGCATGCCCAGTGGCGCGGGCGCCACCAGCAGCACCTGGGTGGCTCCGGCGAGCAGCGGCGCCAGCGGGGCCCAGACCAGGTTGTGCAGCTGCCGCAGCCGGGCGTCGCAGCGGGCGGCGAGCACCGGCAGGTGGCTGGACAGCGGGGCCGCGGCGCCATGGCCCAGCGCGCCCAGCTGGAAGCGGGCGGCCTCGATCGCCTGCAGCACGTCCGGCCAGGCGGCGAGGCGGCGCTGCACGCCGAGGCCGTCGTGCCGCACCACGCAGGCCAGCAACTCGTCGCCATGCACCGCGTACTGCAGCAAGGCCTGGTCCGCCCGCAGATGCTGGGCGAGCGCAGCGGCGTCCAAGCTGTCGCCCGGCTGCACCTCGGCCGCGGCCGGCCCGCCGGAGCGCAGCAGCCGCAGGCGCCGGCTGCGCTCGATCAGCTCGTGCTCGCTGCGCCGCAGCTCGTCGACCAGATGGGCGCTGGGCTGGTCGTCTTCGTCCTCCAGCCCCTGCACCCGCCGGGCCAGCCAGCTCACCCGTGCGCGCAGGCGACCGATGTCGGCGTCGTCGTCCGAGGCCGGCGGGGCCGGCTCGGCGCCCGCGAGGCGCTCGCTCAGCGCCCGCGACTGCAGGCGGTCGGCAGCAGCCAGCACGGCCGCCGCATGAGCGGGCGAAGGCTCGGTCTCGTGGTCTTGCAGCGCATAGCCCAGCAGGGCGCGGAACGGCGCCAGGTGGTCGGCGAGGAAGGCGCTGCGCACGTCGTCGCCCGGCAGGGCCTGGCGCATTGCCTCGAAACGCGCCACGGCGGTGGCGAAGCCGGCTCGCGCCGACGCATGCCGGCCCAGGGCCTGGTCGGCCAGGGCCAGCCCGCTCAGGCTGCGCACCTCGATGGCCAGGCGCTCGCCCTGGCGGGCCTGGGCCAGCATGGTGTCGAAGGCGGCCCGCGCCTCGGCGTGCCGGCCGGCCAGCGCCAGTGCACGGCCGCGCGCGAGCTGGGCGCGCAGCAGCCCGTCGAGCGAGCCCACGGCCTGGTAGGCGGCCGCGGCCCGGTCGGCCCAGCCCAGGGCGGCGGCCGGGTCGCCGCCGGTGGTGCAGGCCAGCTCGGCGCGGGCCAGGGCCACGGCTGCGCCGCCCGCGCCATTGCCCAGCGCCGCGAAGCCTTTCCCCGCCTCGGCGAAGTGGGCATCGGCGGCGGCGGTGTCGCCGCGCAGCGCCTGCACGCGGCCGCGCTGGGTCAGCGTCCAGGCCTGGTCGGCGGGCATGCCCAGCGCTTCGAAACGGGGCAGGGCCGCGGCGTACAGGCGGTCGGCCTCGGGCCACAGATGAAGCTCCAGGTAGGCGTCGCCCAGCTGCTTCTCGGCGATCGCCAGGTGTTGCGGCATGCCCAGCGTGTCGTAGCCGCTGCGGGCTTGCTCGAAATGGGCCAGGGCCTGGCCATAGTGGCCGCGCGACAGGGCCAGCAGCGCCAGTGACTCGTGCACCAGGGCCTGCAACATCGGCAGCGCGTGCGCGGTGGCGCGCACGCTGGCGCGCTGGTAGATGCGGCCGGCCTCGTCCAGGTCGCCCATGGCCGTCAGTGCGTCGGCCAGCGCGATGTCGGCCATCACCGAATGCTCGCGATCGCCCTCCTGCGCGAGCAGGCGGGCCGCCTCGCGGTAGTAGGTGGCGGCGCGCGGGTAGTCGTCGTGGCGCAGGTGCAGGCTGCCCAGGTTGAGGCTGACCTTGCCGGCGGCGCGGCGTTCGCCTGCTGCCAGCAATGCCTGGAAGGTGTGCTCGGCGCAGGCCACGGCGTCGTCGTGGCGGCCGAGCATCGACAAGGCCATGATCTTGGGCACCTGGGTCTGGGCCGCCAGCCCCGGCCGGTCGATGCCGCGGAACAGGGCGTCGGCGGCGTCGAAGGCCTCGACCGCCTGCACCATCTGGCCGCGCGTGACCCATGCGATGCCCTGGGTCCAGGCCGCCAGGGCGTCGATCTCGCCCGGGCCCGTGGTGGTTGCGCCGACGGTGCCGGCGCAGGCCTTGGCCCAACGGCCCAGCGCGTCGGCCGCCTCGGCCGCCTGGCGCGGCTCGCTGTGCCAGGCGGCGTAGCAGGCGTCCTTGAGCGCCCAGGCGACGGCACGGGCCGCCTCGGCGCCCAGGGTTTCGGGGGCGATGGACTCGCCGGCCAGCCAACGCTCGGCCAGCGCACCGGCTGGCGCGTCCGCCGGCGGCATGCCCGGCGGCGGAGCGGCGGGCTCAGCCAGCGTGGCGGCCCTCGGGCGCGGCGCCCACCTCGAACGGCGGCAGCACCAGTTCGTCGCGGCCCAGCAGCAGCCGCAGTTCATAGCGCCCCGGCGTGACCGCGGCCAGGCGGAATTCGCCCAGCGGGTCGACCGTGGCTTGCAGGGCACCGCTCGCGTCGTTGCTGGCAACCGTGCCGGCCGGCGACAGGACCGCCGTGCCCGATTCCTCAGGGCCCAGGATCTGGCCGCTGACGGTGTAGCCCAGGCCGGCCGGCGCGATGCGCAGGTCCACGTCGCGGCCTTCGGCGCTGAACACCAGTTGCCGGGTCGGCGAGGCGACGGCCGAGCGCAGGCCGGCGGCCAGCGGGGCCTGGGCCCAGCTGTCGAAGCTCAGGCTGGCCAGCAGGCGCCGGCCGGCCTCGGCCACCTGCTCGAGGAGGGATGGGCCGGCGGCCGGCGCCCGCCAGGCGGCCAGCGCGCGCTGTTGCCAGGCGGGCGGTGCATCGGGCAAGGCGGCCGCGCGGGCCAGCCTGGCACCGAGTGCGTCGTCGCCCAGGGCCAGCAGGGGGTCGGGGGTCAAAGGTTCGGCAGGCATGGCGGACAGAGCGCGTCGGTTGCAGATAAATACAAGCCTGGATACATCTTGCGCCGTCAGGGCAGCAGCTTGCGCAATTTGCCCAGGCAACGCGAGCGGGTCGGCCCGATGCTGCCGACCGGCAGGCCCAGTCGCTGGCCGATCTCGTCGTAGCCCAGGTGCTCGTCGTCGGCGCGGAAGACCAGCAAGAGCAGGTCGCGGCAGCGATCGTCCAGCCGGTCCAGTCCCAGACGCAGCCGGTGCAACTGTTGCAGTTCTTCCAGTTGCTCTTCGGCGCGTGGCGTCTCGTCGGCGAAATCCCACTGGTCGGTGGCGTCGGGGTCGCTGTCGTCGTCCCGTGTCATTGACACATGGCGCTGGCCCTGGCGCCGCGCGGCCAGGCCCTCGCGCTTGGCGGTGGTGACGATCCAGGCCTGCAGCCGATCGGGCTCGCGCAGTGTGGCCAGGTGCTGGGTCAGCCGTTCGAAGACGGTCTGGAAGACGTCCGCGGCCGTGTGCTCGTCCAGCCCCATGCGGGTAACGATTGCATAGACCAGGCGCTGGTAGCGCGCCACCAGCATGGACCAAGCGGCGGCATCGCCGGCACGGCAACGCTCCACCAGCACGCGGTCGTCGGAGGCATCGGGGTCTCGGTTCAACGGATCGCTCGGTCAGTCTTCGCTGACCGGCATTGTGGCGCCTGCCGTGGCCAAGGCGTCCCGGGGCAGGTCAAAGCCGGCCCCGGGGCGGCCGAGTTACCAGAGGCACTCGTCCACGCGCAGCGCAGCAACGGCCGCCGACCCGGCTGTGGCACTGCGGCTCATCGTGACCTCGACGTAGTAGACCTCTTTCATGAAGTCGTTGATCCACAGGTTGTTCGGTGAGCAGGACCACTGCGTCTGATAACCGGCCGAGGCCGCAAAGGCGTTGCTGTCCAGCGTGGCCAGCGTGCGCAGGGCACCGGTGACGGTGTTGTAGGCGCGCAGTGCAGCCTGGACGCGGGTGGTGTCGCCGCTGTCGAGGAAGCGCATCTCCAGGCTGGGCGTGAAGATGTAGCTCTTGTCGAAGACATCGGTGACGTTGTAGCGGATCGACACTGGCGAATTGAGCGTCGCCGTGCTCTTGAGCGTGGCATACGGGCCGCTCATGGTGAGCTGCGACGGCAGGAGGTCCGTGGCGGTCGCGGTCTCGTCCAGCGTGCCGGCGGAGCCGGGGCTGGTCCAGGGGTAGGCCTGGGCGGACGCAGCGAGCAGCGACAAGGCCGTGGCCGCCAAGGCCAGGCGCGCGTGGTGTGCGCCACTGCGAGCGCGGGTGGTGCCGGCGTGAACGCTCAACGACGAGCGGGCGCCGAGTTGGCCCATGAGCGGGCGGGTTGGGGTGTTCATGACAGGTCTCCTAGGTTGCCGGGCGCCCAGAGCGGCACGCGCTGACATCTGCACCTGCCGGAAGCTCCGCGGGCCCGATGGCAGGTGCTTCGATCAAGAACACGTGCCCCTGCGCCCTCACCCGCCACCACCCCCTTGAATGAAGGGCGCTCGACAACCAGATGCCGGACCGTCAATGCAGCCAACGGGCGAAAGCCCACACGGCCACCACAACGGCGGCGACGGTTGCAGCACCGGCGAGGAAGGCGACCATGTCCGTGCGTGGCCCACGTCCACCACCGGGCAAGGTGCCACCCTGCCCAAGGAGGATCCAATGGCCCAGTCGAATCAGGGCGCGCACAAAGATGGACTTCTTCAATTTGCCGAGCACGATGGGTCTCCTTTGATTGGATGGCTCTTGTCGACCTCAGCGCTTGAGGCCGGCGCTTGGATCGCGGGCCAGCAGCGCTTCGGTGTCGCGAACGGCGATCCACCAGGCTGGGCCCAGGCGAGGCTCGGTGTGCAGTGTCGCCACGGCCACGGCCAGCTCGCGCCGCGCCGCGCCTTCGCGCCCGGCTGCCGCCAGGGCCTGGGCGTAGTGGCTGTGCAGCGCGGCGCGGTAGAGATGGCGCTCATTGCCGACGCGGTCGTAGAGCGCCAGGGCTTGTTGCAGCAAGGGCAAGGCGCGCTCGGCCTGGCCGGCGCCCACCCAGGCACGGGCCAGGCGTTGCGAAGCGTCGACGACATCGGCCATCAAGCGCTGCGCCGCGGGCGTCGCCTGCACTTCGTCGAATTGGGCCTGCGCCAGCGGCAAGGCCTCTGTCGCACGTCCGAGGTCGAGCAACAAGCTGCTGCGCCGGGCGCGAAACCCGCGCCGCAGTTCGGGCTCACGCACCTGCCGGTCCAGGTCGTCCAGCATCTGCAGGGCTTGAGCGCTGCGCCCCGCGGCTTGATGGAGGCTGATCTCGCGGATGGCCAGATCGATGTAGTCGCCGTTGGGGGCTTCTGCGGGGGGCGGTGCGAACCGCTCTCGCCAGGGCGCGAGGCGCTCCAGCGCGCGCCGGTCGTCGCCGGTCTGGCTGGCCAGCTCGGCTTCTTGATAGTCGGCGTAGCGAAGCCATTCCAATGACCCGCCCGCAGGCTGCGCCGCCAAGGCTTCGCGCGCGCTCGCCAGCAGGGGGGCCGCATCGCTGAAGCGCCCGGCCTGCAAGTGGCTCTCGACCAGATGCAGTCGCGCGGCCACGAGCAACTCGGGGTTGATCGACGAGGCGTGGGTCTCCAGCACGCCGCGGGCATGTGCGAGGGCAGTCGCTGCGCCGGTTTCGTCGCCGCGATACAGCTGCACCAGACCCAGCTGCTCTTCGATCAGCGCGGTTTCGACGTGGTCGTCGCCGGCGGCCTGGCGCATCTCGGTCAATGCCTGGCGAATCTCGGGCTCCGCGCCTGCCAGGTCACCCAGCGGTTGCCACAACACCATCGCATGTCGAAAGCGCTCGCGCGCCAGGCGGGCGCCCTGGCCGGCATACACGCGGGTGACGATGGCCAGGGCCTTGCGCTGCAGGGCCAGGGATTCGTCCATGCGGTTTTCTTCCCGGCGCAGCTGAGCCAGTGTCGACCAGGCCTGTGCGGCCAAAACGGAGTCGGGCACGAGCCGGTCCAGCGCCATGCTGGCGGGCTCGATGCGCCTGAGTGCGTCTTGCTCGCGCCCGCTGAACAGATCCATGTGGGCCAGCGTGGCTTCGGCGGCCCAGCGCTGGATCTGGGCTTCTCGGTCAGCGTCGCGGCGCAGCAAGTCCACCGCACGATTCAGTGCCGCCCGTGCCGCCTCGGCATGCCCAAGATGCTCGTGCGTTTCGGCCAGATCGCGCAGGGCCTCGCCGAGATCACGAGGTGGCGCATCGGCGGCGGCCAGCAGCTGGTCCACGCGGGCCTGGCGAAGCGCCAGGGCGCTTTGGTTCAGGGCGAGATCGCTCAGCAGCCGACCCACGACACCCTGCAGCTCACTGCGAAGCGCTGGTTGCCGGTCAAACCCGTGGTGCAGGGCCAGCGCGCTGTGCTCCAGCAACTCGCCGATCGTCTGGCGGCTCTTGCGCGCCGCGTCGTCCTGGTTGAGGCTGCCCGCCTCGAACAGCCCGACGAGAAAGGTCTTGATTGCCTCGGCCTTGCGCGCCTCGGCCCGCGCCACCTCGGCTTGCCACAGCACCGCACCCAGCCCGCCCATGAGCGACACGCAGACCAACGCACCCGAGGCCACGGTCAGGCGGTGGCGCTGAACGAAACGATGCAGGCGGTAGACGCGGCTGTCGGCATGGGCGGCGATGGGCTCGTGGTTCGCCCAGCGGTGCAGGTCCGAGGCCAGCGCCTCGGCGGACGCGTATCGCTGCGCCGCCTGCTTGCGCAATGCATGCAGGACGATGACGTCCAGATCGCCGGCGAGCTGCCGGCGCAGGGCCAGCGGGGAGGCACCGAATGCGGCGGCGTCGGCATCGGCGCGATGTCGCCAGCGCTCGCTGGGGCGCACCGGCTCGGCGGCCAGGATGGCTTCCTCCAGCTCGCCCCGGGTGCCGCGCGGCAGGCGGTAGGGCCGCTCGCCGGTCAGCAGCTCATACAGGACGACACCCAACGCATAGACATCGCACCCCGTGCCCAGCGGCTGGCCGGCCACCTGCTCTGGAGCGGCATAGTCCGGCGTCATCGGCGAGCCACCGAGCCGGGTGAGCGCCGTGGCGCGGCCCTCGCCCTGTGTGTCCAGCACCTTGGCAATGCCGAAATCCAGCAGTTTCACCGTGCCGTTGACGTCGACCAGGATGTTGGACGGCTTCAAGTCGCGGTGGAGCACCAGGCGCGAGTGCGCGAACTGCACGGCACGCAATGCCTGGTCGAACAAGCGCAGTCGGGCGGCCGCGTCGAGCGCCTGCCGGGTGCAATGGACGTCGATCGGCTCGCCCTCGATGTACTCCAGCACCAGGCAGGGCAGGCCCTGCGGGGTCAACACGACGTCGTACAGGCGCGCGATGTGCGGGTGCTCCAGGCCGACGAGCAGGTCGCGTTCGCGCAGCAACCGGCTGGCCAGTGCGTCCTGGCCTGGGCCGGCATGCGGCAGCTTGAGCGCCACCTGCCGCCGCAGTTGCTGGTCGTCACGCTCGGCAAGATAGACCACGCTCATGCCGCCCCGGCCGAGTTCTCGGATCAGCCGGTACCGGCCGATCGAGGTTCCCGCGGCAGCGGCCGCAGGCCCTGGGCCTGCCTGGGCTTCGGGGCCGGTGAGGGCCGGCCCCCGATCAAGGAAATGGCCGGTTTCGACAGCACGCCGGTCGTCCAGCATCTGCTGCAGCACCACGGCCACCGGCTCGGGCACCTGCAGTGCCCTGGCCCAGGCGTGGCGCACGTCTGGCGGCAGGTCCAGCGCCTGCGCATACAAGTCCAGGGCGGTTGACCAATGGGCGGTGGAAACGGTCACGGTGGCTGGCTCCTAGGGAGGTCAGCGCGCATTGAGCGCGCGGTACAGGAAGCCGCGGGCCTTCTCCCAATCGCGTTCGACGGTACGCAGACCCACGCCGAGCGCCTGGGCGATCTCGGCACACTCCATGCCCACGAAATAGCGCATCTCCACCACGCGGGTGAGGCGGGGCTCGATGCGCTCCAGGTCGAGCAAGGCTTCGTGCACCTCGACGACCTCGTCCGTTCGGCTGGGCATGCAGTCGGCCGCGGTGTCGAGGGTGACGAACGCCAACTCGCCGCCGCGTCGCTCGACCTGGAGGCTGCGTGCCAGATCGACGATCACACTGCGCATGACCCGCGCGCTGTAGGCCAGGAAATGCGGCCGATCCTGCAGGCTCAGCTGGTTCAGTTTCAGCAGGCGCAGATAGGTTTCGTTCACCAGCGCCACGGTGTCCAGCATCATGCGCTGGTCGACCTGGCGCAGCCGGGCTCTGGCAATGCGGCTGAGCTCGGGGTAGAGCAGCTCGAACAGGCGCCCGATGGCGGGTTCGCCCCCTGCACGAGCTGCGGCCAAAAGCTCGGTCACTTCGGTCATCGGTTGTCTCCCTCGGGCGAGTGTCGGCGCCGATGCTCTACCCCAATGCGGGTTGCGGCAAGGGGGCTACCGCAGATTGGCCCCTTCCGTGTCGGCGAAGCCGGTGCAGGTGTAGTTGTCCAGGCGGACCTGCTGCACGCTCGCATTGCCGGCAGTGGACGTGCGGCGCAGCGTGACCTCCACCCAATAGGCGTTCTCGAAGAAGTCCAGGGCCATCGCGCAGTTGTGTGTCCAGCCGAACTGGTACGAGCCCGAGGCGGTGAGCGCGTCGCTGTCGAAGCTGGGCGACACGTAGGTGATGGTCCCAGTCGAGCGGCTCTGCTGCACGAGCCGGGCGGTCACTCGCGCTTCGCTTCCGTTGTCGATGAACCCCAAACCGAACCATTTGGGCGAGGGGTTGGCAGTGTCCGGGAAAACGTCCGTCACAGGGTAGCGCAGCGTGACGGTACCCACCTGCCCGCTGCGAAAGGCGGCGCTACCCAGAGAGAACGCGATGAGGTTGGTGCTGCCTTCGTCCACGATGCCGGAACTGCCGGGGGTGGCCCAGGCCTCGAAAGCATGGGCGGGCGCTGCCGACAGCAGGGCCAGCAGGGCGGGGGCGCACGAGGTGCGCACGAGGCGGGCGGCCAGGCGGTTGGCGATACGGGGGATGAAGGTCATGGCAGTCTCCAATGCGGGTGCGCCGTACTGGCCCCGACCACCACCGCGGCGGCCGATCGGCCGCGGTGGCTGCACGACGCACCTTGCCACCGCACCGAGGAATACGGGCCGCCAGGGCGTCACCCGCCAGGTGCCAGGCTGACCCACCATGAGCAAGGGGGGCGCTGGGGGCATGGCCCCCTAAGATTGCGCCCCATGGCCGGGGGCGCGAACGAGACACCGCCCCGCGGCGGCGTCAGCCGCCGAACAGGTCGCCGCCCTCGCGTTGCGGCGGCGTCAGGCCGAGGTGGCGGTAGGCCATCAGCGTGGCCACTCGGCCACGGGGGGTGCGCTGCAGGTAGCCCTGCTGGATCAGGTAGGGCTCGATCACGTCCTCGATCGTGCCGGGCTCTTCGCCGATGGCGGCGGCCACGTTGTCCAGCCCGACCGGGCCACCGTCGAAACGGTGGACCACGGCTTCGAGGAGCTTGCGGTCCATCACGTCGAAGCCGACCGGGTCGACGTCGAGCATCTTCAGCGCGGCGTCGGCGGTGGCGCTGTCGATGTGGCCAGAGCCTTTCACGTCCGCGTAGTCGCGCACCCGCCGCAGCAGCCGGTTGGCGATGCGCGGCGTGCCGCGCGAGCGGCGGGCGATCTCCATCGCGCCGTCGGCGTCCACCGGCACGTTGAGCAGCCCGGCCGAGCGGGTGACGATGCGGGTCAGCTCGGCCGGCGTGTAGAACTCGAGCCGGGCGACGATGCCGAAGCGGTCGCGCAGCGGGTTGGTGAGCATGCCGGCGCGGGTGGTGGCGCCGACGAGCGTGAACGGTTGCAGGTCGAGCTTGATCGAGCGCGCGGCCGGGCCTTCGCCGATCATGATGTCGATCTGGTAGTCCTCCAGCGCGGGGTAGAGGATCTCCTCGACGACCGGCGAGAGCCGGTGGATCTCGTCGATGAAGAGCACATCGTTCTTTTCGAGGTTGGTCAGGATCGCGGCCAGGTCCTTGGGCTTTTCGAGCACCGGGCCGCTGGTCTGGCGCAGGCTCACGCCCAGCTCATTGGCGATGATGTGGCTCAGCGTCGTCTTGCCCAGGCCCGGGGGGCCGAACAGCAGCACGTGGTCCAGCGCCTCGCTGCGCTTCTTGGCCGCGCCGATGAAGATCTCCAGCTGCTCGCGCGCCTTCGCCTGGCCGACGTATTCGGCCAAGCCCTTGGGCCGCAGTGCGCGTTCGAGCGCCTCTTCCTGCGGCGAGGCCGCGCTCGCCGTCACCACGCGCGATGTCGCTCGCTCAGGCAGGCCGAAATCGTCAGTCTGGATGGACATACAGGGATTATCGCGGCTGCGGCCCCATCGCGGACGCCCCTTAACCTAATCTGTCACAAGGCGCCGCCCAGGGCCTTCCCTACAATCGGCCCCGTGCAAAGCATCAGACACCTGTCGCGCCGCTGGAGCTGGGTCGCCTTCATGGCGATCTTCGCGCTCGTGGTCGTGCCCACGGTGTCGCGGTTGCTGGCGTCCCAGCAGGCCATCCCGGCCTGGGCCGAGATCTGCACGCCGCAGGGCGCGAAGCTGCTGGCTTCGGCGGTCGTCGATGGCGAGTCTTCCGCGCCGGCGTCGGCCGCTGCGATGCACCTGGACCATTGCCCGCTGTGCGGCCTGTCGGCATCGCCCTTCGCGCCGCCGCCGGCCGCGGCGGCAGTGGTTGGTGACGCGCCGGTGCGAACGACCCTGCCGCTCTTCGCGAGTGCGCCGCGGCCCTTGTTCGCCTGGGCCGCCGCTCGCCCGCGCGGCCCGCCCCTCTCGGCCTGACAGTGCCTTGAACGCCGCTGCGCTCGCCGCGCAGCGCCCGTGCGGCCAACCAGCCCTGGCTTCGACCACGGCGTGGGGGCGCACCCTGTCCTGTACCGAGACCCTTGACCATGTCGTCACGCCAACCCGCATGGGCGCGCCCGCTGATCGCGGCCGCCTGCCTGATTTCCCTCGCCCCGCTGGCCCAGGCCTCCTGTGGCGCCAGCACCTGCAACCTGCTCAACGACCGCTTCGCCCTCGGCACCTGGGACCACGGCGGCTGGACCGTGGACCTTCGCCTGGAAGCGCTGACCCAGGACCGGCTGCGCGAAGGCACCACGACCGTGTCGCCCGCCGACCTGCCCGAGGGCGAGGAGGCCATCGAGCACCACACCCGCAATCGCAGCCTCATCACCACGCTGGACTACGTCATCGATTCGCAGTGGTCGCTGGCTTGGCGCGTGCCGGTGCTGCACCGCGACCATGCCCACACACTGCTGGACGAGGAGACCGGCGAGCCCGGCGCGCGCGAGCAGTGGCGCTTCAGCCGGGTGGGCGACGTGCAGGCCTTGCTGCGCTGGCAGGCGCCGTCGTCCGACCCCGACTTCCGCTGGGCCCTGACCGGCGGCCTGAAGCTGCCCACCGGCAGCCACACCGTGGCCAATGGCGAGGGCACTGTGGCCGAGCGCGCGCTGCAGCCGGGCACTGGCACGACGGACTGGATCGTCGGCGCGTCGGTGCGCCAGGTGCTGGGCATGGCCGATGCCCTGAACCTGCAGTTCACCTGGACCCAGGCGCTGGGGGAAAAGGACGGCTTCAAGCCTGGCCGCCGGCTGGAGCTGTCGGCCGGCTGGGCCCATGCGATGTCACCGGACTGGAGCCTGCTGCTGCAGGCCAACTGGAGCCAGCGCGGGCGCGACAGCGGTGCCGAGGCCGAGCCCGAGATGAGCGGCTCCACCACGCTCAGCCTGTCGCCGGGCGCCAGCCTGTCGCTGGGCCACGACGACACGGTCTATGGCGTCGTCCAGGTGCCGGTCTACCAGAAGGTCAACGGCATCCAGCTGGTGCCCCAATGGAGCCTGGCGCTGGGGTGGACCCATGCGTTCTGAACGACTGCTGGACATCGGACCGACCGACAAGGGGTGTGTTTCAGCCTCGCCCCGCAAGGCGCGCTCCAGGCCGCGGCCCCGATGTGAGCGCCACGCGGCACACTGACCCACCGGCCGCCGGGCCTTGCCAGGCCGCCCGGCGCCGGCCGACTCGACCGGCCTGTGTTTCGAGAAGGAAGACATGACCATGCGATCGAACCGAACCCTCGGCCTGCTGGCCGCCCTGGCGCTGGCCGCCCCCGCCTTCGCCCAGACCACCGTCAAGGACGCCTGGGTGCGCGGCACCGTGCCCCAGCAGCAGGCGTCCGGCGCCTTCATGCAGATCACTTCGGCCCAGGGCGGCCGCCTGGTGGCGGTGAGCACGCCGGTGGCCGGCGTGGCCGAGATCCACGAGATGAAGATGGACGGCGGTGTGATGAAGATGGCGCCGGTGACCGGGTTGGACTTGCCCGCCGGCAAGGCGGTGGAGCTCAAGCCCGGGGGCTACCACCTGATGCTGATGGGGCTGAAGCAGCAGCTCAAGGGCGGCGACACCGTGCCCCTGACCCTGACCGTGGAAGGCCAGGACGGCAAGAAGGAAACGCTGCAGCTGGCCGTGCCGGTCAAGGCGCTGGGCCAGTGAGCGTCCGGGCAGGCGTGGTCAGCCCAGGGCTTTGAGCGCGAGCTTGATGCCCTCGCTGACGCCCACATCCGCCGGCAGCTTCTTCAGTGCGGTGGCGGCGTCCTTCTCGCTGTAGCCCAGCGCGACCAGGGCCTGCACGATGTCGGCCTGGGCGTCGTTGGCCACCGCGGCGGCCGGCGTGCCCAGCTCGGGCCCGAGCTTGCCCTTGAGCTCCAGCAGCAGGCGCTCGGCGGTCTTCTTGCCGATGCCGGGCACCTTCTGCAGCCGCGCGCCCTCCTGCCGCGACACCGCGGCCGCCAGGTCGTCGACCGACAGGCCCGACAGGATGGCCAGCGCGGTGCGCGGCCCGACGCCCGAGATCTTGATCAGCTCGAGGAAGGTGGCCCGCTCGGCCGCCGTGAGAAAGCCGTAGAGCAGGTGCGCGTCCTCGCGCACCACCAGGTGCGTCAGCAGCACCACCCGCTCGCCCAGGCCCGGCAGGTTGTAGAACGTGCTCATCGGCACGTCGACCTCGTAGCCGACGCCGTTGGCGTCGACCAGCACATGCGGGGGGGTTTTTTCCGCGAGCAAACCCGTGAGGCGGCCGATCATGCGGCGAATTATCGTTTGGACCACAATCGCGACCTTCGATTTGCCGACGAGCCGCGCTTGATTCTTCGCCACACGTTCTCCCCGCTCGACAACACGCGCCTGGGCCATTTGTGCGGTGCGCTGGACGAGCACCTGCGCGCGATCGAGGCGGTGCTGCCGGTGACGATCGTGCGGCGTCAGGGCGCGTTTCGCATCGACGGCGCCAAGCGCGACGCCGAGCGCGTGCTGGCTCTGCTCGAATCGCTGTACGAGCGGGCGAAGAAGCCGATCCACGCCGAGACGCTGCAACTCGCGCTGGATGACCTGCGCCGCGGGCCGGCCAAGTCGGCGGTGGCCGCTGCGCCCGGCGAGGACGGCGAGATCGTGCTGCACACCCGCCGGTCCGACCTGACCGGCCGCACGCCGAACCAGGTGCAGTACCTGCGCCAGATCCTGTCGCACGACATCACCTTCGGCATCGGCCCGGCCGGCACCGGCAAGACCTTCCTCGCCGTGGCCTGCGCGGTGGACGCGCTGGAGCGCAGCGGCGTGCAGCGCATCGTGCTGACGCGGCCGGCGGTGGAAGCCGGCGAGCGGCTGGGCTTCCTGCCGGGCGACCTGACGCAGAAGGTCGACCCCTACCTGCGCCCGCTGTACGACGCGCTGTACGACCTGATGGGCTTTGACCGCGTCACCAAGGCCTTCGAGAAGGGTCTGCTCGAAGTGGCGCCGCTGGCCTTCATGCGCGGGCGCACGCTGAACCATTCCTTTGTCATCCTCGACGAGGCGCAGAACACCACGCCCGAGCAGATGAAGATGTTCCTGACCCGCATCGGCTTCGGCTCGAAGGCCGTGGTCAACGGCGACGTGAGCCAGATCGACCTGCCGCGCGGCATGCCCAGCGGCCTGATCGAGGCGGCCGACATCCTGAAGCGTGTCAAGGGCATCGCGATGACACGCTTCAGCTCGGCCGACGTGGTGCGCCACCCGCTGGTGGCCCGCATCGTCGAGGCCTACGAGGCGCAGCAAGCGTCTCGTCCGGAAACCCTGGCTCGCCAGAAGGTGGCCGATTGAGCCGCGCTGCCCGCCCGACGCTGGGCCTGAGCCTGCAGTTCGCCGACGCGCGCCACCGCGACCAGTTGCCCCGCCACCGCGTGGCGCGCTGCATCCGGGCTGCGTTGGACCTGCCCGGCGAGCTCACGGTGCGCATCGTCGACGAGGAAGAGGGCCGCGCGCTGAACCGCGAGTACCGCGGCAAGGACTACGCGACCAACGTGCTGACCTTCGACTACACCCAGCAGCCGGTGGTCAGCGCCGATCTGATCCTGTGCGCGCCGGTGGTGGCAAAGGAAGCGCGCGAGCTGCGCGTTCCCGTCGCCGACCACTACGCTCACCTGCTGGTGCACGGCACCCTGCACGCGCAAGGCTGGGACCATGAGACCAGCGACGAGGACGCCGAGGCCATGGAGGCCCGCGAGACCGAAATCCTGCTCGGGCTGGGCTTCAAGGACCCGTACCGGCAGCGCAAGCGCTGACCCTCTGGCGCTCCGCAGGAGCCGCCGCCTTCAAGTGGCGTGCGCGGATCCGGCTTGGCCGGTCCGCTGCGCGAGCCCCCTCGGGGGGCAGCCCCCGGAAGGGGGCGTGGGGGCTCAAGGCCGCACGTGCGTGCCCAGGTAGCGCTTGCGCCAGAAGAACCCGCCGAGGCCGATCGCCACCGCGAGCATGATCCCGATGGCGACCCAGAAGCCGGTGACGGCGTGGGTCAGCGGGATGACCTCGAAGTTCATGCCGAAGATGCCGGTGATCAGGTTCAGCGGCAGGAAGATGGCGGTCAGCACGGTCAACGTGCGCATGATGTCGTTGGTGCGGTGGCCCAGCGCCGAGAAGTGCATCTGCACCGCCGCCTCGGCGGACGATTCCAGCCGCCGCACGTGGGTCAGCACGCGCTCGATGTGCTCCAGCACGTCGCGTGAGCGCACCCGCAGCAGCTCGCGTTCGCGCTTGGCGCGCTCGTCGGCCTCGGGCGGCCACTCGTCGAGCGCGTCGATCCATTCCTGCACGGCGCTGCGCTGGTCCTCGCAGGTGTCTTCCAGCAGGTGCAGGGCGTTGCGGCTGGCCAGGAGCACCTGCCAGTCCTGGAAATGGCTCTTGGGGTTGAGCAGCTCGCTCTGCAGCGTGGCGAGCTGGCGCGTCAGCAAGCGGCGCAGCTCGAGGTAGCTGTCCACCATGTGGTTGAGCATGCGCAGCATGAGGTCGGCCGGGCTCGTGGGCAGTCGGCCGGTGCCGCGCAGGTCGGACTCTTGCGAGTGCTGCGCCAGCCGGTGGGCGAAGTGCTCGCGCACGGCGCAGTCGGTGGGGTGCACGGTCAGCAGCACGCGGTCGAAGACGACGAAGCCGACCGGGCTGGTGTCGATGGCCGCCATGGCCTGCTTGGCCGAGGCCAGCGTGCCATGTTCGTCGTCCAGGAACAGGCCCTTGCCCTGCGGCGTGGCGGCCAGGCGCCGGAACACCAGCATGTCGTACCACGACGTGTCCTCGAAATGCGAGGGCAACTGGTTGTTCAGCAGGTCACTCACATGCAGGTCGACCACGCCGGCGCCCACCCAGCGCTGCAGCCGCGCCTGCAGCATCTCGCGCTGCACCTCGAACTCGCGCCGGCCGCTGCCGACCCACAGGAAGCCGGTGGGCGGCAGGGCCTCGGGCAGGTCGCTCAGCTCGTCGAAGCGCTCGGGCGTGATGTGGAAGATGCGCATCGCGAGCGGGTCAGCCGCGGGCCTTGAGCAGCCGCGCCGCGTCGAGCGCGAAATAGCTCAGCACGCCGTCGGCGCCGGCACGCTTGAAGGCCAGCAGGGCTTCCAGCATGACCGCGTCGTGGTCCAGCCAGCCGTTGGCGGCGGCGGCCTTGATCATCGAATACTCGCCGCTGACCTGGTAGGCGAAGGTCGGCATGCGGAACTCGTCCTTCACGCGGCGCACGATGTCCAGGTACGGCAGGCCGGGCTTGACCATTACCATGTCTGCACCCTCAGCGATGTCCAGCGCCACTTCGCGCAGGGCTTCGTTGCTGTTGGCCGGGTCCATCTGGTAGGTCTTCTTGTCGCTCTTGCCCAGGTTCTTGGCCGAGCCCACCGCGTCGCGGAACGGACCGTAGAAGGCGCTGGCGTACTTGGCGCTGTAGGCCATGATCTTGGTGTGGATGTGGCCGCGGGCTTCGAGCGCCGTGCGGATGGCGCCGATGCGCCCGTCCATCATGTCGCTTGGGGCGACGATGTCGACGCCGGCCTCGGCCTGCACCAGCGCCTGCTGCGTGAGAACCGCTACGGTGTCGTCGTTGAGGATGTAGCCGTTCGCGTCGAGCAGGCCGTCCTGGCCATGGCTGGTGAACGGGTCCAGCGCCACGTCGGTCAGCAGGCCCAACTCGGGGAAGCGCGCCTTCAGCGCCCGCACCGCGCGCGGCACCAGGCCCTCGGCGCGGGTGGCCTCGCGGCCGTCGGGTGTCTTGAGTGACGGGTCGATCACCGGGAACAGGGCCATCACCGGCACGCCGAGGGCCACGCAGGCCTCGGCCTGGGCGAAGAGGCGGTCCACGCTCAGGCGCTGCACGCCGGGCATGCTGGCCACGTCCTCGCAGCGGTTGTCGCCGTCGAGCACGAAGACCGGGTAGATCAGGTCGGACGCGTCGAGCGCGTGCTCGCGCACCAGGGCACGGCTGAAGGCATCGCGGCGCAGGCGGCGCGGGCGGCTGGCGGGAAAGGGGGGCAGCATCGCAAGGGCAGTCGTTGAGGTGGATCGGAGGCAGCGCGCGGGGCGCCATCGTGCCCCAGGCGCAGGCCGCGACGGCGGTGGCGGCAGGCCGGATCGAATGAAAAAATTTGTGACGAACGCCTATGGTACAGAGCCGCCAAGCGGTGTTAAAGTCAATCTTGAGCCGTGCCCGTGAGGGTGTGGCTCCCTGCTTTTCCTCCCTGAGCAGGTGCCTTTACGTGATGACAGCGTCAAGGCTTTTCAGCCCCGGCCTCTGGCCGGGGCTCTTTCTTGTGGGCCCGTATCATCGGCTGCATGACGGGTCTCTATCTCTGGGTCAAGGCACTGCACATCGTCTTCGTGGCGAGCTGGTTCGCGGGCCTGTTCTACCTGCCTCGCTTCTTCGTCAACCTGGCCAGCGTGCCGGGCGACAGCCACGCCGAGCGCGAGCGGCTGCTGCTGATGGCGCGGCGGCTCTACCGTTTCTCGACCGTGCTGATGGTGCCGGCGCTGCTGCTGGGCCTGTGGCTCTGGTTGGGCTTTGGCATCGGCCGCGGGCCCGGCAACGGCTGGCTGCATGCCAAGCTGGTGCTGGTGCTGGGCGCGGTGGGCTACCACCACGCCTGCCTGTCGCTGCTGCGCAAGTTCGAGCAACTGCAGAACCGGCGCAGCGAGCGCTGGTTCCGCGTGTTCAACGAGGTGACGGTGCTGCTGTTCGCGTTCATCGTCATCCTGGTGGTCGTCAAGCCTTTCTGACGGCGGCACCAGCGTGGCCAGCCTGAGCGCCGCGAAACGCCACCGCAGCTCGGCACTGCCGCTGGCCTGGCTGGCGGTGGCGGTGGTCGTCTATGCCAGCTTGTATCCCTTCACGGGCTGGCAGTGGCCCGGCGGCGCCTCGGTGTGGGAGCTGATGTGGCTGCCGCTGCCTCCACAGCGCTACCGCTTCGACATCTGGGCCAACTTTCTCGGCTACATCCCGGTGGCCGGCCTGATCTATGCGGCGGCGGTGCGCAGCGGGCACGACCCGAAGCGCAGCTGGTGGTTCGCGGTGCTGATGCCTGTGGCCTTGTCGTATGCGATGGAGCTGACCCAGCAGTGGCTGCCGCCGCGCTTTCCCTCCCAGCTCGACTGGCTGCTGAACTCCAGCGGGGCCTTCTTCGGCGCCACCTTGTCGGCGCTGGCCTTGCGCCTGGGCTGGGTGGACCGCTGGCAGGCGGCGCGCGACCGCTGGTTCATCCGCCGCAGTGGCGGGGCGCTGGCGCTGCTGCTGGCCTGGCCGCTGGGCCTGCTGTTTCCGGCGCCGGTGCCGCTGGGCCTGGGCCCGAGTTGGGGCCGCTTGCAGGAGGCCCTGGTGGACGTGCTGGTCGACGTGCGCTGGGCCGAAGACCTGCTGGCCTGGCTGGAGGACACGCCGCCGCCGGTAGGCCAGCTGTCGGCGCTGGCCGAATCCGCCGGCACGGCGCTGGGCCTGCTCGGGCCGTGCCTGCTGGCCTACGCGGTCACGCGGCCGGGCTGGCGCCGGCTGGTGCTCGCGGCCGGGGCAGCAGCCCTGGGCTTGGCGACGACCACCTTGTCGGCAGCCACCAACTTCGGCCCCACGCACGCGCTGGCCTGGTTCACACCCGCCGTGGCGCCGGCCTGCGGCAGCGCCCTGCTGGCCGCCGCGCTGCTGGTGCGCGCGCCGGTGCGGGTGGCCGCCGCGCTCGGCCTGGCAGCGCTGTCGGCCGGCATGATGCTGGTGGCCCAGGCGCCGTCCGACCCGTACTTCGCCCTCAGCCTGCAGGCCTGGGAGCAGGGCCGCTTCATCCATTTCCACGGCCTGGCGCAGTGGCTGGGCTGGCTGTGGCCAGTGGCTGCCGCGTTGTGGCTGGTGCTGCACCTGGCATCGCGTGACGATTGACGGCGGTGCCGTATCCGGGTCATCCCGGGGGTGGCTCCTACAATCCCGCCATGAGCTACTACAAGCACCACGTCTTCTTCTGCCTGAACCAGCGTGACAACGGCGAGGCCTCGTGCTCCCAGCACGCCGCGCAAGAGGGTTTCGCGCGCTGCAAGGCGCAGGTCAAGGCGGCGGGCCTGATGGGCCCGGGCGGGGTGCGCGTCAACAAGGCCGGTTGCCTGGACCGCTGTGCCGGAGGGCCGGTGGCGGTGGTCTACCCCGAAGGGGCCTGGTACACCTATGTCGACGAGCAGGACATCGACGAGATCGTCGAATCGCACCTGAAGAACGGCAAGCCGGTCGAACGCCTGCTGCTCGCGCCGAACGTGGGCCGCTGAGAGCCGTTCACCGGCCACCTTTCCGTCATGAATTCCAACACCCAGCGCCTGCGCGTCCCCGGGCCCGCCGGGGTGATCGAGATCGCCATCGATCTGCCCGCGGACGGCACCGCGCCGCGTGGCGTGGCCGTGATCTGCCACCCGCATCCACAGCACGGCGGCACGATGGACAACAAGGTCGCCCAGATGCTGGCGCGCGCCTTCGTGCAACTGGGCTACCGGGCGGTGCGCTTCAATTTCCGCGGGGCCGGTGGCTCCGAAGGCGACTGGGACCATGGCCAGGGCGAGATCGACGACGCACTCGCCGTGGTCGCTGCCCAGCGCGACTCGCAGCTGCCGCTGGCACTGGCGGGCTTCTCGTTTGGCGGCTACGTGGCCTCGCAAGCAGCGCGCCGCCTGGCCGAGGCCGGTGCGCCGGCCGAGCGCCTGGTGCTGGTCGGCCCGGCGACGCAGAATTTCGACGTCGCGCCCGTGCCGCCCGACACCATCGTCGTGCACGGCGAGGTCGACGACGTGGTGCCACTGCAGGCCACACTCGACTGGGCGCGCCCGCAGCACCTGCCGGTGACCGTGGTGCCCGGTGTCGGGCATTTCTTTCACGGCCAGCTTACTTTGCTCAAGTCCATCGTCGTCGGCGCGTGGCACCGTTGAACCACCGCGGCGCCAGACGACTCTGTCTTTTCCCTACCGTTTCACTGACTGATCGATGACCCGTTTCCTTCGCACCCTGTGCCTGGCCATGCTGTCCGCCGGCCTGAGCCTGAACGCCCAGACGCAGCCCGCCCCAGCCGCGCAGACCACCCCAGCCGCGCAGGCCGCCCAGACGTTGCAGCCGCCGGAGATCGCAGCGCGTGGCTACCTGCTGGTCGACATGACCGCCAACCAGGTGCTGGCCGAACGCAACGCCGACGCGCCGGCCGACCCCGCGTCGCTCACCAAGCTGATGACGGCCTACCTGACCTTCGTGGCCTTGCGCGACAAGAAGCTGACGCTGGAGCAGCGCCTGCCGGTGTCGCTGCGCGCCTGGGCCGAGCGCAAGGGCGGCGGCTCGCTGATGTTCATCGACACGACGATGACGCCGACGGTGGACGAGTTGCTGCGCGGCACGATCATCGTCTCGGGCAACGATTCGTCGGTGGCCCTGGCCGAGGCCGTGGGCGGCACGCTGGAAAACTTTGTCGCGATGATGAACCGCCAGGCCCAGGCCTGGGGCCTGAAGAACACCAGCTTCAAGAACGCCACGGGCCTGACCGAGCCGGGCCACAGCAGCACGCCGCGCGAGTTGGCGACGATTGCCCAGCACATCATCCGCGACTTCCCCGACCGCTACCCCTACTACTCCTTCAAGGAGTACACCTACAACAACATCCGGCAGGACAACCGCAACCTGCTGCTGCGGCGCGACCCCACGGTCGACGGCATGAAGACCGGCCACACCGACGCCGCGGGCTACTGCCTGATCGCGTCGGCGCAGCGCGACTTTCCGAACGGCAAGCGGCGCCTGCTGTCGATCGTGATGGGCGCCGATTCCAGCGTCAGCCGTGCCAACGAGAGCCAGAAACTGCTGAACTGGGGCTACACCGCCTTCGATGCGGTGCGCCTGTTCGAGGCCGGCAAGGCCGTGGCCACGGTGCCGGTCTGGAAGGGCCAGGTCAACCAGGCGCAGCTCGGCAGCGAAGGCGCCATCTACGTGGCCGTGCCGCGCGGCGAAGGCGAGAAGCTGCAGACCACGATCGAGCGCACCGACCCGCTGGTCGCGCCTCTCGCCAAGGGCCAGCGCGTGGGCACGCTGAAGGTCAGCACCGCGGGCGGCGCGCCGGTGGCCGCGGTGCCGCTGGTGGTGCAGGCCGAGGTGCCCCAGGCCGGGCTGCTCGGCCGCGCCTGGGATGCCATTCGCCTATGGATCAAGTAATCTGTACTTGTGCGTGCGGTTTCGCGCGCCGGAGGTTCCGATGAGCGCCTTGTTGCCCGACACCTTGTGCGACCTGAACGGCGAGCTCGTGCCGCTGTCGCAGGCCAAGGTCAGCGTGCTGGACCGTGGCTTCATCTTCGGCGACGGCATCTACGAGGCCCTTCCCGTCTACGGGCGGCGGCTGTTCCGCTTCGACGAGCACATGGCCCGCCTGGCACGCAACCTGGACAAGATGCGCATGTCGGCGCCGGCCGAGCTGCGCACGCGCGACGACTGGCTGGCGCGGGTCCGGCGCCTGGTGGAGGCGCAGCCAGCCGACGACCAGATGGTCTACATCCAGCTCACCCGCGGCGTGGCGATGCGCGACCACGTGATGCCGCAGGGCATCGCGCCCACGCTGTTCATGATGAGCAACCCCTACCGGCCGGTGCCGGCCGAGTTGCGCCACCAGGGTGTGGCCTGCGTGAGTGCGCGCGACTTTCGCTGGGAGCGGGGCGACATCAAGAGCACCTCGCTGCTGGGCAACGTGATGGCCCGCCAGATGGCCGCGGACCAGGGTGCGGCCGAGACCATTCTCTTCCGCGAGGGCGCCCATGGCGGGCCCTGGCTGACCGAGGGCTCGTCGAGCAATGTTTGGATCGTCCACGAAGGCGCGCTGCTGGGCCCGCCGATGAACGAGCACGTGCTCGAGGGCATCCGAGTCGGCCTGCTGCGCGAGCTGTGCGAGGAGGAGGGCATCGCCTTCAATCTGCGCCCGATCAGCGAGGCCGACGTGCATGCCGCCGACGAGATCCTGCTCAGTTCGGCCGGCCGCGAAGTGCTGGCGGTGACCAAGCTCGACGGCGATCTGGTCGGCCACGGCGCCTTGCGTGGCAAGCCGGGCCCGGTGTACGGGCGCCTGTACGAGGCTTACCAGCGCGCCAAGCGGGAGCAGTCGATCTGATGGACCACAAGAAGACACCGGGCCCTGCCGAGTTGCCCGAGATCCCGCCCGAGCAATCGCTGATCGAGTACCCCAGCGCTTTCCCGATCAAGGTGATGGGCGCGCACGTTGAAGGTTTTGTCGACGCTGTCGTCTCGGTGGCTCTGCAGTTCGACCCGGGCTTCGACGCCAGCACGGTCGAGACGCGCCCGAGCAAGGGCGGCAACTACCTGGGCGTGACCATCACCGTCACCGCCACCAGCCGCGAACAGCTCGACGAGCTGTACCGCACGCTGTCGACCCACCCGATGGTCAAGGTGGTGCTGTAGCCGCGGAGCTCACCGGGAACGGAGGTTCATTGCGCGGTCATCCGCGCGTCGATGTCTTTGAGCTTGGCCGGAGCCGCTTCGTCGCCCTGGCGCGCGGCGGCCGCGTACCAGTAGCGCGCCAGCCGCAGGTCGGCGGCCACGCCGTCGCCCTTCTCGTACATCGAACCCAGGATGTACTGGGCCCCCACATCCCCCGCGTTGGCGGCGAGGCGGAACCAGTGCGCGGCCTGGGCCGCGTCGGCCGCCGTGCCGCGGCCCATGAAGAAGGCGGTGCCGGTGGCGACCTGGGCGTCCACACTGCCGGCTTCGGCCGCGCGCTGGTACCAGGCCAGGGCCCGGGCCAGGTCCGGCTGCCCCAGGCGGCCACTCTCGTAGAGCTCCCCCAGCGCCATGTCGGCGGTGACGAAGCCTTGACCTGCCGCGCGTTCCAGCAGCGCGCGGGCCTGCTCGACGCTGGCGCCCGGCAACTCGCCGCGCAGGTGCATCACCGCGAGGTTGTGCAGCGCGGCGGGTTCGCCGTCGGCGGCCAATCGCTCGAAGCGCTGCCGGGCTTCAGGCCAGTCGCCGCGGGCGTAGACGGCGACGGCCTGCTCCAGCGCAGCGCGGCTGGCCTCGTCTGCCCGGGCCGCCGGGCCGCAGCACAGGACGGCAATGGCGAGGGCCAGGCCCAAAGGCCGGGTCGAGCGCATCAAGGTCGATCGTCTTGTCATCGTTTCACCATACGCCAAAGGACCTGCCGCGTTGCGGGCGGGGCGATGCGGCCGTCGCCGACAATCGACGCCATGCCCGTCAACATGCCGCTCCACATGCCGAGCGCGCCGCACCTGCATCTCCTGGGTCGGCAGCCCTACGAGGAAACTTACGAGGCGATGCGCCGTTTCACCGCCGAGCGCGGCCCCGGCACGCCGGACGAACTGTGGCTGGTCGAGCACCCGCCGGTGTTCACCCAAGGCATCGCCGGCAAGGCCGAGCACCTGCTGGCGCCAGGCGACATCCCGGTGGTGCCCAGCAACCGCGGCGGCCAGGTCACCTTCCATGGCCCCGGCCAGGTGGTGGCCTATCCGCTGGTCGACCTGAAGCGGCTGGGCATCTACATCAAGGAATACGTGTTCCGGCTCGAGGCGGCGGTGATCCAGACCCTGGACGCCTGGGGCGTGACCGGCTTTCGCGTGGCCGGCGCGCCGGGCATCTACGTGAACCTGGCCGACCCGTTCAATGCCGGCCTGCCGGCCGGGCCGAGGCTGGACCCTTTTGCCGGCCTGGGCAAGATCGCGGCGCTTGGCGTCAAAGTGAGCAACCACTGTACCTACCATGGCGTGGCCTTGAACGTGGCCATGGACCTGGAGCCTTTCCAGCGCATCAATCCGTGTGGCTACGCAGGCCTGCGCACGGTCGACCTCGCTACACTGGGCATCCGTGCAAACCCTGAAGTCGTCGCGGGCCAACTGGCCGAGCGGCTGATCCAGCACCTGAGCCGCTGAACCTGGACCTGCCATGGCCACGACCAACACCACCCACGAAGCCAAGACCGGCGCCGAATACGACGCCACCGCCAAGCAGAAGGCCCAGGCCAAGACGGCACGGATCCCGATCAAGGTGGTGCCCGCCGAAGTGTTGAAGAAGCCGGAGTGGATCCGCGTCAAGGCGGGCTCGCCCAGCACCCGCTTCTACGAGATCAAGCAGATCCTGCGCGAGCACAAGCTGCACACGGTCTGCGAAGAAGCCTCGTGCCCGAACATCGGTGAGTGCTTCGGCCACGGCACGGCGACCTTCATGATCATGGGCGACAAGTGCACGCGGCGCTGCCCCTTCTGCGATGTGGGCCACGGCCGGCCCGACCCGCTGGACGTGGACGAACCAGCCAACCTGGCCAAGACCATCGCCGCGCTGAAGTTGAAGTACGTGGTCATCACCAGCGTCGACCGCGACGACCTGCGTGACGGTGGTGCCGGGCATTTCGTCGACTGCATCCGCCAGGTGCGCGAACTGTCGCCCGCCACCCGCATCGAGATCTTGACGCCCGATTTCCGTGGCCGCATGGACCGGGCGCTGGACATCCTCAAAGCTGCGCCGCCAGACGTGATGAACCACAACCTTGAGACGGTGCCCCGCCTGTACAAAGAAGCCCGCCCCGGCTCGGACTACCAGTACAGCCTGGACCTGCTCAAGCGCTTCAAGGACGCGGTGCCCGATGTGCCGACCAAGAGCGGCCTGATGGTGGGCCTGGGCGAAACGGACGAGGAGATCGTCGGCGTGATGCGCGACCTGCGCAGCCACGGCGTGGACATGCTGACCATCGGCCAGTACCTGGCGCCGTCTGGACACCACCTGCCGGTGCGCCGCTATGTGCACCCGGACACCTTCAAGATGTTCGAGGCCGAGGCCCAGAAGATGGGCTTCAGCCACGCCGCCGTCGGTGCGATGGTGCGGTCCAGCTACCACGCCGACAAGCAGGCGGCGCAGGCCGGCGTGGCCTGAAGGCGAAAAGGCCGCTCAGGCCTCTTTCAGCAGATCTTCGATCAGCCCGTGCAGGGCGGTGAAGTCAGGCTCGCCGACGAACTTCTTGACGATGCCGCCGCGCTTGTCGAGCAAAAAGGTGGTCGGCGTCAACCGCACCTCGCCGAAGGCCTTGGCCACGGTGCCGGTGTTGTCGATCGCCACGCCGAAGGGCAACTGGCGCGATTCGGCGAAGTTCGCCACGTAGGCCGGTGGGTCGTAGCTCATCGCCACGGCCAGGGTGTCGAAGTTGCGCCCTTTGAATTTCTCGTGGGTGGCCACGATCTGCGGCATCTCGTGCACGCAGGTCGTGCAACTGGTGGCCCAGAAGTTGACCAGCATCACCTTGCCTTGTTGCGCCTTCAGGTGCGTGGTGGCACCGTTCAGCAACGTGTAGGTGACGTCCGGCGCACTTTCGCGCGACGAGCAAGCGCCCAGGGCCAGCGAGCCCAGCGGCGCGATTGCCACGAGGCCCAGCGAAAGCGCAAGATGCCGACGACGTTCGATGTCCATAAGGGGTATGCAATGCAACGCAGGCAGTTTACGACGATGACCGGTGGCGTGCTGGTGGTGGGTGGCGGGCTCAGCCCGGCCGCCTGGGCCGCCCTGGGCGGCCTGCTCAGCGAGAGCGACGCCTCGCTGGGGGTGAAGACCGCGCTGGAGCGTGGTGCCACGTCGGCGGTGAGCCTGCTGGGCCGCACCGATGGCTTCCTCAAGAACCCGAAGGTGATGATCCCGCTGCCCGGCTTTCTGAAAGACGCAGCCCAGATCCTGAAGTTCAGCGGCCAGCAAAAGAAAGTCGATGAACTGGTCACGGCCATGAACCGTGCCGCAGAGGCCGCCGTGCCCGAGGCGCAGGCCCTGCTGCTGGACGCGGTGAAATCGCTCAGCGTGGCCGACGCGGTCAAGATTGTGCGCGGCAGCGACACCTCGGTCACCGAGTACTTTTCCGGCAAGACCCGCGTACCGCTGGGCGAGAAGTTCCTGCCCATCGTGACCGAGGCGACCGAGAAGGTCTCGCTGGCCGACAAGTACAACGCGGTCGCCGGCAGGGCCAGCGGGCTGGGCCTGGTCAAGAAGGAAGATGCCAATGTCCAGACCTACGTCACGCGCAAGGCGCTGGACGGGCTCTACTGGATGATCGGCGAAGAGGAAAAGAAGATCCGCAAGGATCCGGTGGGCACCGGCAGCGACATCCTCAAGAAGGTGTTCGGCTAGCGGGCGGGCGCGTCACAGGCTGCGCGAGAGCTCGAAGATCAGCGCCGATGGCAGCGAGGCCAGCACGGCGTCGCGGCCCAGCGTGGCGTGCTGGCGCTCGCCTTCGTTGGACAGGGCGAAACTGTTGCCCTCCTGGGCGATCTCGATGAAGGCAAAGTTGGGCACGTCGGCCTCGATGCTGGCCCGCAGCTTCTCGAAGCGCTGGCCGCCCAGCGACGATTCGTAAATGATGGCCTGAGGCAGCGCGTCGCGGCAGAACTCTTCGGCTTCGTCGACCGAGCTGACGAAGTCCACCACCAACCCCATGTGCCGCGTGGCCTCGCGGATGTCCGTGCGCAAGTCGCGCCGCACGGCCACCACCAGCACCTGGCTGCCGGCCAGCGGCTTGGAGTTGTCGGACACGCCGAAGCCCTGATCGATCTCGATGGCCGTCATGCCCTCGACCTGCTCGGTCAGGGTGTTGGGGAACTCGATCGTGACGGCGACCGTGCCTTCGGGTGCGTCGACCCGTTCCACGTTGAGCTTGAGCGCCCAGCCGATCTGCTGGACCAGGCGCCAGCTCAGCGTGTCCAACTGGTTGGGTGCGGTGCCGTCGTTGTCGCCAGCCGCCGACATGTCTGCATGGACCTCGGCGGGCGGCTGGTGGGCGAACAGGCAGCTCAGCCGTGCATGCTGTGGCCAGGGCCGCATGTCGATGCGGAACTCGAGGCTGGCCTGGGCATGCTCGACCGACCAGTCCACCAGCGACTGCAGCAAGGCATGCAGCAAGGTGGCGTCGACGATGACATCGATCGGCCGCATCGACTGCCGCACGTCCAGGCCGCGAGCACTGAGCTCGCGCCCGCGCTGCATCAGCACGTCGCGCGTCATCTGCGTCAGGCTCAGTGCTTCGGGTGACTGGCGGATGCGGCCGGAGGCGAAGCGGGCCAGTTGCTGGCCCATCATGCCGACTCGGCGCGCCAGCTCGATCTCTTCGCGCAAGGCACGCAGGCCGGGCCGGTCGATCTTGCCGGTGGTGGCCAGTGTCGTCACGCGCTCCAGCGCGCTGGACAACGACGAGCCGATCTCACTGCCGATCTGGGCAAGCAGCGCGCGGAAGTGTTCTTCCTGCCCTTCCGGGGGCCAGGGTGCGTTCGCTGCGCGCATGGTGGAGAGGCGGTCTGGCGCGTTCATGGCTGTTCGGTGGGCGCCCTACTGGCCGGTGGCTGGGGGCGTGATTTCTTGCCGCGAATGGTGACCGTTTGTGACAAGACCGTCCATCCCACGGTTGTTGGGAGGCGAGCGGCCGCAGCGATGCAAAGCGTGAAATTGTTCGCGCTTCAATGCGCCGGCGAGGCGATGCCGATCAACACCTGCGCCAGTTCCGCTGGCATCGAGATCATCGGGTCGTGCCCCGTGGCCAGCCGGTGCAGTTGCCAGCCAGGCTGGCAGCGTGCACGGGCGCGACTGCCGTCGATGGTGGGCAGGGCTGGTGCGTGGCAGTCGATGAAGTGCCTTGGCAGGCGTTGCCAGCGATCGACGTCGAAGGACAGCGAGGCGTCGTAGCAGCCGCCGGGCTGGGGCACTTGGCGTCGCGCGATCCAGTCGCGGTCGCCGCCGGCCAGGCCGAACACCGCGGGGTCTGGTGGCGCCAGGGCGCCATGGGCTGCGATCTGGGCACGGCGGTCGGCTTGGGTGGCGGGGCTGTGCGTGCTGGACCAGGACTCGCCCGGCAAAGGCACCACGGCGTCCAGGTAGACCAGTGCGGACAAGCGCCCGAAACAGCGTTCGGCCGTGCCGGTGATCACCATGCCGCCGTAGCTATGGCCGACCAGCACCACGTGCTGCAGTTCCTCGGCTTCTAGGGTTTGCACCAGGTCTTCGACGTGGTCCGCCAAACCGATGTCGGGCCTGAACAGGTGGCGGCGCGCGCCGAGTCCCGTCAAATCAACGGCGAAGGCGCGGTGGCCCGCGGACCACAAGGCCGGCAGCACCCGCTGCCAGCACCAGGCGCCCTGCCAGGCGCCGTGCACCAGGACGATATCGGCCATCGCTCGATCCTTGTGGATGAGGTTGAGTGGTACCTGGATTCTGCTCGGGCTCGCGTTCGGATAATGCCCGCCATGAGCGAAGCTGTTTCGGCAAGCGGGTGCGATGGCCAGCCTTCGGTTTGGGATGGTGTGCTTGGCCTGGCATTGGCGCTGGTTCTGGCACCAACCCTGCCAGCCTGTTCGCCGGCGCTGGACTGGCGCGAGGTGCCCATCGACCAGGTCGGCTTGGTGACCTGGTTCCCATGCCGTCCCGCGGCGCAGACGCGTGAGCTGCCTCTGGGTGGCCATCCTGTGGTGATGACACTGCGCGCTTGCGAAACCGGCGGAGCCACTTTTGCAGTGGTCGTGGCCGACGTGAAGGATCCCGCCCAGGTCGGCGTTGCCCTGGCCGAACTGCGGGCTGCCAGCGAAGCCAAGCAGGACAAACGGGCAGCACCCGCGCAGGCGAAGGCTCTGGCAGTGGACGGCGCGACGCCCCAGCCAGCAGCGGGCCGCTGGGTGTTCCAGGGCCGGCGCACCGATGGGGCAGCGCTGCATGTCGACACGGCCGTCTTCGCCCGAGGCACCTGGGTGGTCCAGGCCACGGTGATCGGACCGGTCGATGCGGCGGCCTTCTTCGAAGCCCTGCGATTTGGCCCGTGAACATCGAGTGGTCAGCGTAGCCCCACATAATCGACTCCCATGCCCAATCTGGTGATCGTTGCCCACGCGCCGCTGGCCACTGCCTTGCAAGCAGTGGCGACGCACGTGTTCGCCGACCGGGCCCATGCACTGGCCGTGGTGGACGTGCCGCCGCAATGGTCGGTCGAACGGGCGGAGCAGGCCGTGCGCGACGCGGTCGACCAAGTGCGCCGCGGTGGGGCCGAGCAAGGCGCGGAGCCGCAGGTGCTGATCCTGGCCGATGCATTCGGTGCGACACCTTGCAATGCGGCGCAACGCGTGGCGGATGGAGCGGCCGTCCGCCTGGTAGCGGGCGTCAACGTGCCCATGCTGTGGCGAACCCTGGCCCACGCCGAGTTGTCCATCGACGCCCTGGTCGAGCGGGCGCTGGCCGGCGGGGTGCAGGGCGTGATGCCAGCCTCGCCCCAGCGGCCGCAGGACCAGACACTAAACTCGACCTCGAATGATCCGTCGAACCGTCACCATCAGCAATAAGCTGGGCTTGCACGCCCGCGCCTCGGCCAAGCTCACCAAGTTGGCGGGCAGCTTCCAGTGCGAGGTTTTCATGAGCCGCAACGGCCGCCGCGTGAATGCCAAGAGCATCATGGGGGTCATGATGCTGGCCGCCGGCCTGGGCAGTGAGGTGGAGGTCGAAACCGATGGTGGCGACGAAGCCCAGGCCATGGACGCGATCGTCGCGTTGGTCAACGACAAGTTCGGCGAAGGCCAGTAAAGCCTCGAGGCCGCTGCTGGATGCCGGCGCTCAGGCCGCGCCTTCACCTAGGAAATGCTTGCGGTAGCGCGGCGGCAGGTCGGCCAGGCGCAGCAGCAGCGGCAGGTCGGCGGTGTTGAAGTCCGGGTCCCACGCCGGGGCGCCAAGCAGCTTGGCGCCGCACCGCAGATAGCCCTTGACCAGGGCGGGCGCCTCGACGTTCAGGGTCTGGTCGAGTTCGTCGACCGGCAATGGCAGTCGCGGCCGCACCTGGTGCTCCAGGCCGACCAGATGGGTGTCGCGCAAACGCGCCCACAGGCTCGCGGCGCTGTGGCCCCCATCGCGCATGCCGACGCTGGCACAACCCACGACCGTGTCCAGACCGTTGTCGCTCATGAACGCCGCCAGTGCGCCCCACAGGGCCAGGATCACGCCGCCCGAGCGGTGGTCCGGGTGGACACAGGAACGGCCCAGTTCCGCCATGCGCTCGCGCAGCGGACGCAACCGCGTGAGGTCGAACTCGGTGTCGCTGTAGTAGCCGCCCGCTCGGCGGGCCGCCGACGGTGTCAGAACACGGTAGGTGCCGATCACCTCGGCGGGGCCGTCGCCTCTGGGCAGGGTGCGTACCAGCAGGTGTTCGCAGAAGTCGTCGAACACGTCCGCGTCGTGCGCCGCTGGCGTGCCCGCGGGTGCCGTCAGCCGGGCCCCCATCTCGCCGACGAAGACGTCGTGGCGTAGTCGCTGGGCGGCGCGCACCTCGTCCTGGTGACGGGCCCAGCGCACCTCGAACTCTGCCTCGCGCGCGGCTGGGGCCGGCAACGCGGGTGCCGGCAGCACAGGGGGCAACGGCTTCGGCCCAGGTGAGCGGCGGGGCGAGGAGCGGCCGAGCCGGAGGTCGAACA
The DNA here is from genome assembly GCA_044226465.1 of Burkholderiaceae bacterium. Taxonomy (GTDB): domain Bacteria; phylum Pseudomonadota; class Gammaproteobacteria; order Burkholderiales; family Burkholderiaceae_C; genus Ideonella. The sequence continues at coordinate 113,098 of JBGAGZ010000008.1, forward strand.
GGCTCATCAGCGGCCAGGTGGGGGAAGGCAGTTCCTTCATCGGCGGGTCTTTCGTCGTCTGTGGGCGCCATACTCTTCTCGGGCAGTGACCCAGGCATGACGGCGTCGTGACGGGTGCATGACACCTGCCGATGAAGCCTGCACGAACGCGCTACAGTGAAGCTATGAGCATCCAGGTCTTCGGTTTGCCGGTATCGCGCGGAGTGGCGATCGGGCGTGCGGTGCTGGTCGCGTCCAGCCGGGTCGATGTTGCGCACTACTTCATCGACCCCGAGCGCGTCGAGGCCGAGGTGACGAGGCTGCGGGACGCGCGCAACGAGGTGGCCGCCGAACTGGTCGCGCTCAAGAGCGAGGTGCCCGAAGAGGCGCACGCCGAACTGGTGGCGCTGCTCGACGTGCACTTGATGCTGCTGCACGACGACCTGCTGGCCGATGCAACCAAGCAATGGATCGTCGAGCGTCACTACAACGCCGAATGGGCGATGTCGGCCCAGCTCGAGGTGATCGCGCGGCAGTTCGACGAGATGGAGGACGAGTACCTGCGCGAGCGCAAGGCCGACCTGGAGCAGGTGGTCGAGCGTCTGCTCAAGGCCTTGTCCCGCCAAATCGCGCCGGAAGGGGGCGGCGCCAGTGGCCCGCGAGACTTTGCCGGAGAGGACCCGCTGATCCTGGTGGCGAACGACATCGCGCCGGCAGACATGCTGCAATTCAAGCGCAGTGTGTTCACCGGCTTTGTCACCGATGTGGGTGGGCGCACATCGCACACGGCCATCGTGGCCCGCAGCATGGACATTCCCGCGGTTGTCGGCGCGCGCGAGGCCAGCCGCATCGTTCGCCAGGACGACTGGATCATCATCGATGGCGACGCGGGGGTGCTGATCGTCAACCCGTCGCCCATCGTGCTGGAGGAATACCGCTTCCGGCAGCGCCAGATCGAGCTCGAGCGGGCCAAGCTGAACCGCTTGCGGCACACGCCGTCGGTCACGCTCGATGGCGAGCCGGTGGAGTTGCTCGCCAACATCGAGCTGCCATCGGACGCGGCGGCGGCCATCGACGCCGGGGCGGTGGGAGTGGGCCTGTTCCGCAGCGAGTTCCTGTTCATGAATCGCAACGGCCAGTTGCCGGACGAAGACGAGCAGTTCGAGGCGTATCGAGCGGTCGTCTTGGCCATGGGCGGGCTGCCGGTGACCATCCGCACGGTCGATGTGGGGGCCGACAAGCCGCTGGACCGCATGTCGGCCAATGAACTGCGCCACGAGCATTCGCTGAACCCCGCCCTCGGGCTGCGCGCGATCCGGTGGAGCCTGGCTGAGCCCGAGATGTTCGGGCAGCAACTGCGGGCCATTCTTCGCGCCAGCGCGTTCGGCAAGGTGCGCGTTCTCGTGCCGATGGTGGCCCACCTGTCCGAAGTGCTACAGGTGCGCGAGGCGCTGGACAAGGCAAGCCGGGAGCTTGATGCAGCGGGTCAACCGCACTCGGCGGTCGAATTGGGCGCAATGATCGAGGTGCCTGCCGCCGCGTTGATGATGCCCAGCCTGATGCGCCACTTCGACTTCGTGTCAATTGGCACCAACGACTTGATTCAGTACACGCTGGCGATCGATCGCGCCGACGAGGCCGTGGCGCACCTGTATGACCCGTGGCACCCAGCCGTGCTGCAGCTCATCGAGCGCACCATCGCCTGTGCCAATGACATGGGCAAGGGCGTCAGCGTGTGCGGCGAGATGGCGGGGGATGCGGCTTTCACCGAGTTGCTGCTGGCGATGGGCCTGCGCAGCTTCTCGATGCACCCCGCACAAGTGGCGTCGATCAAGCAGCGCGTCCTGCGCGCCGACGTTCGTGCCTTGCGCGGCCAGCTGGGCGCGGTGCTTGCAGCCGACTCGCCCCAGGATGTCTGCCAAGCCCTGATGCGGCCGCGACTGCACTGACCCGAAAGCAAAGCAGAAGTCTCTTGCCCAGCCATAAATTTCTCTGCTATAGTCGTGGGCTTCGCTGATCGCGATGCGTCCTTCGGGAGGGCCGGTGTCAACAGCACTGCAACTCGAAAACAGGCGTGGCAGTCAGCGAAAGCGCCAAAGGCAGAGCGCTTGACAAGGTCTTAAAGGCAAGTCAAAATCAACCTTCTTTGCTGATCGCTGATCAGCGCTGCTGCCAGAAGCTGGGTGCAGAGCTCTTTAACAATTCACAGCCGATAAGCGTGGGTGTTTGAGGATGAGTGCTTTGGGTTCGCAAGGACCTGAAGTCGCAAGGCTTCGAATGCTCATGGAAGTGAAGTTCACTTCAATTCTTTGAGCTTAAATTCAAGATCGAACTGAAGAGTTTGATCCTGGCTCAGATTGAACGCTGGCGGCATGCCTTACACATGCAAGTCGAACGGTAACGCGGGGCAACCTGGCGACGAGTGGCGAACGGGTGAGTAATGCATCGGAACGTGCC
>JBGAGZ010000107.1:0-12210 GCA_044226465.1 Burkholderiaceae bacterium
GCTGGAAGACAAGACCGTGCCGGGCATGGCGGCGACGCACCGGCTGGTGATCGACGGCTACGTGATCATGGGCGGCGTCGAGATCAAGAACTGAGTTGGTTCGCGCCAGCGCCCATGCACCCGATCTTCGCCGCCGTCCGCCGCCTGCTCGCCTACCTGCTCGCCTGCGTGGGCCTGGGCGCTGCGCTGGCCGGCCTGCTGCGCATGACCGAGCAGGCCGACGCGATCGAGGCCATGGCCTTCGCGGTGCCGTTGGCGGTGCTGTATGGCTTCATCGCGCTGTCGGCCTACTACCTGTGCCGTGCGCTGCCGCACGAGCAACGTCGAGGCGCCGCGGTGGTGTGGCGCTTCGGTGGCGCGGCCGTGGTGGCCGGCCTGGCCTGGTGGGCGATGGGCGCGGCCTGGAACCTGGTCGGCACCTGCCTGCCGGGCGGGCGGCCCTTCGTCGACATGCGGCCGGCGGGCTGGGTGCTGTTCTTCATCGCCGGCGTGGTGCTCTACATGGTCTCGCTGCTGGCGCACGACGTGCTCGTCGCCTTCGAGCGGGTGCGCGAGGCCGCGCGCAAAGAGGCCGAATCGCGCGTGCTGGCGCGCGACGCCGAGCTGCGCATGCTGCGCACCCAGATCGACCCGCACTTCCTGTTCAACAGCCTGAACTCGATCAGCGCGCTGACGGCCATCGACCCCGCCGAGGCGCGCGAGATGACGGTGGACCTGGCGCAGTTCTTCCGCCGCACGCTGGCGCTGGCCGAGCGCGAGCACATCGCGCTGGCCGACGAGGTGGCGCTGTGCCGGCACTTCCTGGCCATCGAGCGCCGGCGCTTCGGCGCCAAGCTCGGGCACGCGTTGCGCATCGCCCCCGAGGCCGAGCGTTGCCTGCTGCCACCGATGACGCTGCAGCCTTTGCTCGAAAACGCCATCAAGCACGGCCTGCGCGGGCTGGACGAGGGCGGCGTGATCGAGGTCGACGCCGTGGTGCGCGATGGCTGGCTGCACGTGGCCGTGGCCAACCCGGTGGCGGCGGACGCCGCGCCAGCCCGCGCCACTGCGCAGGGCGCCCATGGCCTGGGCCTGGGCCTGGCCAACATCCGCCAGCGCCTGGCCGTGCTGCACGGCGACCGCGCCCGGCTCGACGTGCGGCGCGAGCCCGGCCGCTTCAGCGTCGAGATCACCTTGCCTGCCCACACGGAGACCCCGCCATGACAGCCACCCTGCGCGCCCTGATCGTCGACGACGAGGAGCTCGCCCGACGCCTGGTGCGCGAGTTCCTCTCGGCGCATGCCGACATCGAGGTCGTCGGCGAGTGCGACAACGGCCTGGACGCGGTGCGCCAGATCGGCGCGCTGGCGCCGGACCTGGTCTTCCTCGACATCCAGATGCCCAAGCTGACCGGGCTGGAAGTGCTGGAGCTGACCGGCCGGCGCTCGGGCGTGGTCTTCACCACCGCCTACGACGAGCACGCGATGAAGGCCTTCGACCTGCACGCGGTGGACTACCTGCTCAAGCCCTTCTCGCGTGCCCGCTTCGACGAGGCGCTGGCGCGCGCCCGCACCCTGCTGGGCCACGACGCGCCGGCCGCGCTGGACAGCCTGGTGGCCGAGCGCGCGGGCAAGCCGCTGGAGCGCCTGCTGATCCGCGACCGCGACCAGGTCCACGTGGTGCCGGTGGAAGACATCGACTGCATCGAGGCCCAGGGCGACTACCTGGCGGTGCAGGCCGGCGCGCAGTGCCTGATGAAGCGGCAGCGCCTGTCCGACATCGAAGAGCAGCTCGACGCGCGCAACTTCATCCGCGTGCACCGCTCGTTCATCGTCAACCTCGCGGCGCTGCAATCCATCGAGCGCTTCGGTGCCGACGGCCACGCCGCGCGCTTGCGCAACGGCAAGCGCGTGCCGATCAGCCGCGCCGGCTACGAGCGGCTCAAGGCCTTCGTCTGACGCATGGCTGGATCAGCGTGACGTGCCCGGCGCCACCAGGCCGCGGCGTGAGATGGGCGTGGAGAAGACGATCGAGGTGCGCGTCTCGCCGTAGCCGTTGACCGACGCGAGAAAGCGTTCCAGGTCGGCGAGGCTGCGCGCCACCACGGTCATCACATAGGAATCGGCACCGGCCACGTGGTGGCATTCCAGCACCTCGGGCGCGCGGCGCAGCTTGTCGAGAAAAGCCTTCTTGCCCGGCTGCTGCACGGTGATGCCGACGATGGCGCGCACCGGGTAGCCGGCCAGCGCCGGGTCCAGCTCGGCGCCCACCGAGCGCACCACGCCCGCGTCCTTCAGGCGCTTGAGCCGCTCCACCGTGGCCGGCACCGACAGGCCCGCCGCCTGGGCCAGGGTCTTCAGCGGCGCGCGGCCGTCTTCCTGCAGCGCCATCAGCAGCGCCCAGGCCTTGGTGTCGAGTTGCAGTGTCGCTTCGGTCATGGCGGGCTTTGGCCTGAAAAATCGTCGGTGGATTCGATTTTCGCCTGACGGGGCCGCTGGGCAAGCCCCGGGCCGCGGCTCGAAAATCCTGGGCATGGACGCCGCTGCCTCATCTCCCGTGCTGGTCCTGTTCGCCCAGTCGCTGCTGATCGGCCTGTCGATCGCCGCGCCGGTCGGGCAGATCGGCGTGCTGGCCATCCAGCGCACGCTGGACCATGGCCGCGCCGCGGGCCTGGCCACCGGGCTGGGGGCGGCCTTCGCCGACGCGGTGTACGGCGCCATCGGCGCCTTTGGCGTCACCGGCCTGATCGCCTGGCTGCTGGGGCTGAAGCTGTGGCTGGGCCTGTTCGGCGGCGGCTTCCTGCTCTACCTGGCCTGGCGCATCGCCACCAAGCCGGTGGTGCGCAGTGCCGGTGGCCACCCGCCGCCGGGCACGCTGTTGCGCTACGTGTCGGGCACCTTCGTGCTGACGCTGTCGAACCCGACGACGATCCTGTCGTTCATGGCGGTGTTCGGCGCGCTGGCCGGCCGCGCGCCGGCGGCCTCGCCCTGGGCCATGGTGGCCGGCGTGCTGGTCGGCTCGGCGCTGTGGTGGCTGATCCTCGCCACCGGCGTGGGCTGGCTGCGCGACCGCTTCGACGAGCGCTGGCAGCGCGCCGTCAACCTGTGCTCGGCCGCGCTGCTGGCCGGGCTGGGGCTGTGGCAGCTGGGTCAACTGATCACCTGAACGAGGAAAGGACCCCCCATGCCACGCCACGTGCATGCCAGCCACCGCATCGTCGTCGACGCCCCGGTCGATCAGGCCTTCATGTTCTTCACGCCGGCGGGCGAGGAGCTGTGGGTCGAGGGCTGGCAACCCGCCTACGTCCACCCCGCGGACGGCCGCACCGAGGCCGGCATGGTGTTCACCACCGGCCAAGGCGACGAGGTGACCTTCTGGACGATGGCCGACTTCGACCGCGTGGCGCACCGCTCGCGCTACCTGCGCTGCACGCCGGCCTCGCGCACCAGCATCGTCGAGGTGCGCTGCACGGCGCTCGATACCGGACGCACGGAAGTTCAGGTGAGCTACACGCTGACGGCCCTGAACGCCACCAGCGAGCGGGTGCTCGATGACTTCGAGGGCGAGCGCTTCGCCGCGATGATCGACGGCTGGGCGCGCGAGATCGGCGCGCGCCTGCCGGCGCTTCGCGCCGCGGTGATCCGCTGAGTCTGCTCAGCCGCTGCGCCGTCGCGGCTTGGCCGGCAACTGCTCGGCCAGCGCGCCCACCTGCACGCATTCGCCGGCGGCCCAGGCGCGGTCCAGCGTGGCGCGCAGGCTGCGCAGCTCCTGGCGCTGGCTGCGCAGGTCGCTCATCAACTGGTCGAGCTCGGCGAGCCGCCCGTCCAGCCGCTGCAGCAGCTCGGCCTTCGAGAAGCCCGACTCAACCGTGAACACGCTGCGCAGCGATTCGAGCGAGAAGCCCAGGCGCTGCGCCATCTGGATCACGCGCAGCCGCTGCACCGCCGCCTCGGTGTAGTGGCGGTAGCCGTTGGCGTGGCGGGCCGTGCGCGGCAGCAGGCCGCTCTGCTCGTAGAAGCGGATCGCCGAGGTGCTGAGCCCGGTGGCGGCCGCCAGTTCGCCGATCTTCATGCCAAGCCTTTCACGCTCTAGCCGCGCCGTGCCAGCCGCCGAGCTGCGGCCGCTTGACCTTCAAGTGAGCTTGAAACTTAGCATGCAGGCCTCACGAACACCACCACCATGGACAACGACCTCTTCAGCCCCTTGCGCCTGCCCAACGGCCGCAGCCTGCCCAACCGCCTGGCCAAGGCCGCGATGGAAGAAAACATGGCCGACGCCGGCCAACTGCCGGGCCCGGCCATCCACCGCCTCTACGCGGCCTGGGCCGCTGGCGGCGCGGGCCTGATCATCACCGGCAACGTCATGGTCGACGGCCGGGCGCTCACCGGCCCGGGCGGCATCGTGCTCGAGGCCGGCACGCCGCTGGCGCCGTTCCAGGAATGGGCCCGCGCGTCGCGTGCCCACGGGGCCCAGGTGTGGATGCAGATCAACCACCCCGGCCGCCAGGTCTACGCGGCCATGGGGGGCGAGGCCTGGGCACCGTCCGAGGTGGCGCTGGACCTGGGCAAGCACAGCAAGCGCTTCGCCACGCCGCGCGCGATGACCGAGGCCGACATCCACGAGGTCGTCGAGCGCTTTGCCGCCAGCGCGCATGCCGCGGAGCAGGCCGGCTTCGACGGGGTCGAGATCCACGCCGCGCACGGCTATTTGCTGTCGCAGTTCCTGTCGCCGCTCAGCAACCGCCGCACCGACGCCTGGGGCGGCGGCCTGGCCCAGCGTGCCCGCCTGCTGCTGGACGTGGTGCGGGCCGTCCGCGCCCGGGTGTCGCCCGGCTTCGGCGTGGGCGTCAAGCTGAATTCGGCGGACTTCCAGCGCGGCGGCTTCTCGGAAGACGATGCCCGCCAGGTGGTGCAGTGGCTCAACGAGCTGCCGGTGGACCTGGTCGAACTGTCGGGGGGCAGCTACGAAAGCCCGGCCATGCAGGGCCGCACCGCGGACGGCCGCACGCTGGCCCGCGAGGCCTACTTCCTCGACTTCGCCCGCACGCTCGCCGGCGTGGCCCGCATGCCCTTGATGACCACCGGCGGCATCCGCAGCCGCGCCGTGGCCGAGCAGGTGCTTGCCGGCGGCGTGGCCGTGGTCGGCTTGGCGACCGCGCTGGCGGTGATGCCCGACCTGCCGCAGCGCTGGGCGGCGGGCCAGGACGTGCGCGCCGACCAGGCCCCGGCGACCTGGCGCGACAAGACGCTGGCGGCGGTGGCGACCATGGCGATGGTCAAGCGCCGGCTGCGGGTGCTGGGCGCCGGGCGCCACGCCCCGCTGGGCGGCTACGCGGCCGTCACCAGCCTGGTGCTGGACCGGCTGCGCATGGCCAGGCTGACCCGCCGCTACCGGGCCTGGCTGGCTGGGCGCAGCACCACGCGCTTGACCGCCTCGGTGACCGCCAGGTAGCCCAGCACGATGGCCGCCAGCGCGGCCCAGAGCCCGGCCGGCAGCACCACGAAGCCCAGCGCTGCCGCCAGCGGCGCGACCCATGGCAAGGCGCAGGCGACGACGAACACCGCCAGCGTGGCCCACAGCAGCAGCGTGCCGGGCCGGCTCTGCCAGGCCGGCAGGCGGGTGCGCAGCACCAGCACCACGCCCAGTTCGGTCAGCAGCGAGGCCAGGAACCAGGCGGTGCGGAACTCGCCCTCCGCAGCATGGAAGACGAGCAGCAGCGCGGCAAAGGTCAGCAGGTCGAACACCGAGCTGACCAGGCCGAACACGACCATGAAGCGGCGCACCCGGGCCACGTCCCAGCGCTGCGGGCTTTGCAGGTGCTCGGCGTCGACCCGGTCGGTGGACAAGGCCATCGACGGCAGGTCGGACAGGAAGTTGTTGAGCAGGATCTGCGCCGCCGTCATCGGCAGGAAGGGCAGCACCGGCGTGGCCAGCGCCATGCTGACCATGTTGCCAAAGTTGGCACTGGTGGTGATCGAGATGTACTTCAGCGTGTTGGCGAAGGTGCGGCGGCCGTCTTCCACCCCCTGGCGGATCGAGCCCAGGTCGGGCTTGAGCAGCACCACGTCGGCGCTCTCGCGCGCCACGTCCACCGCGTCGTCGACCGAGATGCCCACGTCGGCCGCGTGCAGGGCCGGCGCGTCGTTGATGCCGTCGCCCAGGTAGCCCACGGCGTGGCCGGTGCGCTGCAGCGCGCGCACGATGCGCTCTTTCTGTGCCGGGTCCACCTCGACGAACAGGGCGGTGCGCTCGGCCAGGTGCCACAGCGCCTCGTCGTTCATGCCGGCGATGGCCTCGCCGGTCAGCAGGGCCGCCGGGTCCAGCCCGACCTGGCCAGCCAGGTGCGCGGCGACATGGCGGTTATCGCCGGTCACCATCTTGACCGTCACGCCCATCGCGGCGAGCTGGGCCACGGCCTCGGCGGCGCCGGGCTTGGGTGGGTCGGTGAAGCAGACAAAGCCATCGAGCGTCATGCCCGCCTCGTCGGCGACCGTGTAGCGCTCGCGTGCCGGCAGCGTGCGCGTGGTCACGGCCAGCACCCGCAACCCCTGGCCGCCCTGGGCCTGCACGAAGGCGTCCAGCTGGCCGCGGTCGGCGTCGGTGAGCGGCACGGCCTGGCCGTCGCGCCGCCAGTGGCTGCACACGGCCAGGGTCTGGGCGAAGGCGCCTTTGACGATCAGGTGGTGCTCGCCGGCGGCCGCGCCTTCCTGGCCTTCCTGGTCCAGCACGATCGCCAGCCGGCGGCGGCTGAAGTCGTAGGGGATCTCGTCGACCTTGCGCCAGCCGGCGCCGCTCAAGGCCGCCTGCTCACCGGCGGCCACCAGGGCCTGGTCCAGCGGGTTGTCGATGCCGGTCTCGAAGTGGGCGTTGAGGAAGGCCCAGCGCAGCACGTCGGCACTCGGCCGGCCCGCGGTGTCCAGCGCGCTGTCGAGCGCGAGCACGCCGCCGGTGAGCGTGCCGGTCTTGTCGGTGCACAGCACGTCCATGCTGCCCAGGTTCTCGATCGCGTCGAGCCGGCGCACCAGCACGCCGCGTTGCGCCAGCCGCCGCGTGCCGCGCGCCAGCAGCACGCTGACGATGGCCGGCAGCAGCTCGGGCGACAGGCCCACGGCCAGCGCCACGGCGAACAGCAGCGAGTCGATCATCGGCCGGCCCAGCGCCTGGTTGACCACCAGCACCGCGACCACCACCACCATCATCACGCGCATCAGCAGCCCGCCGAAATGGCGCACGCCGCGCGAGAACTCGGTCTCCTCTTCCTGCGTGGCCAGGCGTGCCGCCACGTCGCCCATGGCCGTGGCGCGGCCGGTGCGGGCGATCAGCACGGTGGCCGTGCCGCTGCGCACCGAGCTGCCGAGAAAGACGCAGTTCGTGCGCTCGCGCAGCGGCGCGTCGGCGCGCACGGTGCCCGGCTGCTTCTCGACCGGGAACGACTCGCCGGTGAGGCTGGCCTCGGTGACCAGGAAGTCGCGCGCCTCGACCACACGGCCGTCGGCGGGAACCAGGTTGCCGGCCGAGAGCTCGACCACGTCGCCCGGCACCAGGGCGCTGGCGGGCAGGCGCGCGAGGCGGCCGTCGCGCCGCACCTGGCAGGTCAGCGCCAGGCGGCCACGCAGTTCGGCCACCGCGGTGTTGGCACGCGCTTCCTGCACGAAGCCCAGCACGGTGCTGCCCAGCACGATGGCCAGGATGGTGCTGGCCTCGATCCAGTCGCCGATGAACAGCGAGATCAACGCCCCCACGACCAGGATCAGCACCAAGGGGCTGGAGAACTGGCGCCAGAGCAGGTGCCACAGCGTGGCCACCGGCGCCTCGATCACCAGGTTGGCGCCGGTGCGGCGCGCAACCTGCGCGGCGGCGGCCGTGCTCAACCCGGACGGGCTGCTGCCCAGTTCGGCGAACAGCGCGCCGGCGTCCGCTTGCCAGTAGTTGCCAGTGGTGTCGCCTGGGTGAGGGTCAGTGGACATGGACGAAACGATGCTAACTCGGCAAGATGGCGGCGCCATTTCACAACCACAGGGAGATTCGCATGGCCACCTTCAATGTCAATGTCACCGTCAATTCGTTGGGGCAGATCGTCTGCTCGCCGGACCCGGTGCCGATCAGCGGCGCGAGTGCATTGATCAACTTCCAGCTGCAGACCAGCGGCTACGCCTTTGCGGCCACGAACCCGGTGGTGGTCATCAGCCCGTCGAACCAGTTTCCCTATGGCCCATGGAGCCCGTCGTCAGGCCAGGTGTGTCTGTACGACGCCAACACCGACGGCAACAGCTACAAGTATTCGGTCCACCTGGTCAACCTGTCGAACAACCAGCCGCTGAGCGTCGACCCGGTGATCGAGAACGGGAAGTAGTCACCGCGGGGCCAGCAGCCCGGCCGTGAGGCCGGCGTCCTGCAGGTGCATGGGCAGCGGCCGGCCGAGCAGCAGGTGCGCGCAGGCCTCGCCCATGGCCGCCGAGGTCTGGATGCCGTAGCCGCCCTGCGCGGCCAGCCAGAAGAAGCCTTCGGCACCTGGCGCGAAGCCGCCGACCAGGTCGCCGCTGGGCACGAAGGAGCGCAGGCCGGCCCAGGTGCGCGTGGGCCGGCGGATGCGCAGTGTGGTGGCCTGCTCGATGCGGTGGATGCCGGTGGCGATGTCCAGCTCCTCGGGCTGCACGTCCTGCGGCGGGACCGGGTCGGCATTGGCCGGCGAGCCCAGCAGCAGGCCGGCGTCGGGCTTGAAGTAGAAGCTTTCGGCGCTGTCGATCACCAGCGGCCAGTGGCGGCAGTCCAGCCCCTCGGGCGGGGCGAACAGGAAGGCCGAGCGCCGCCGCGGCTGGATGCCGAGCGGCGAGACGCCCGCCAGCGCCGCCACCTCGTCGACCCAGGCGCCGGCGGCGTTCACCAGCAGCGGCGCGCGGAAGTGCGCGTCGCCCGCGGCCACGACCCAGCGGCCTTCGGCCCGTGCGATGCCCTGCGTGGCCACGCCGCAGTGCAGCGCGCCGCCGTGGCCCTTGAAGCCGCGCAGGTAGCCCTGGTGCAGCTCGTTGACGTCGATATCGGCGGCGTCGGCCTCGTGCAGGCCGGTGTGGGCGAAGGCGGGCTCCAGCACCGGCACCAGGGCGCGCAGCGCGGCGGCGTCCAGCAGGCGGGCTTCGGGCGATTGCGGGCGGATGCTGTCGTGCAGGGCCCGCACGGCGTCGGCCTGCCCGGCGTTGCCGACCACCAGCGCGCCGCGTGGCGACAGGATGGGGTGGCGGGCGAAGCCGGCGGGCGGCGTGTCGAAGAAAGGCCGGCTGGCGCGGGTGAGCGCGCGCACCTGGGGCGAGCCGTAGCTGGCGTGGTACATCGCCGCCGAGCGGCCGGTCGAATGCATGCCCGGGTGGGCCTCGCGCTCCAGCAGGGCGACGCGGGCCATGGGCGCCAGGAAGTAGGCCACCGAGGCGCCGGCGATGCCGGCGCCCAGCACGATCACGTCGGTGTCGAGGGTCGTGGGCATGGCGGGCGCGGTTTGGCCGGTGGTGGCCCGCCATTGTGGGCCCGGCCGGCGACCAGAGCGGGCGTCAGCCGCCGAGCAGTCTCTTCAGCCAAGCGGCGATGCGCGCGAGCAGGCTTGGCGCGGCCGCGGGCGCGGCCGGTGCGGGCGCGCCGTACTTGTCGACCAGCGCCTGCTGGAAGTTGGCGAAAAAGTCGGTCGCCATCTTCTGTGCCGCCATGTCGACCAGGCGCGAGCCGATCTGCGCGATCTTGCCGCCCACGGTGGCGTGGGCGGTGTAGTGCAGCATCGTCTCGTGCGGGCCGGTGGCTTCGAGCCGGATGGCGGCGTGGCCCTTGCCGTGGCCAGCCTGGCCGCCCTGGCCCTCGAAGTGGATCGTGTAGCTCGTCGGCGGCTGCAGGTCTTCCAGCCGCAGCTTGCCCTTGAACTTGGCCTTCACCGGGCCGATGGCGGCGAGGATGGCCAACTCGTAGTGCTGCGGCTCGGTGGGTGTGATGCTCTCGCAGCCGGGGATGGCGGCCTGCAGCATGGCGGTGTCGTTCAGCGCCTCCCAGGCCTGGGCCTGGGACACGGGCAGGGTTTGCTGGGCGGTCAGTTCCATGAGGGTGCCGGGTGTGGGGTGGGTCGGATCGGCGGCGGCGCGCGGCGCGGGCCGGCGTGGGCCAGCAGCGTGGCGAGGTGTTCCAGGCTGGCCAGGTTGTGGGCGGGCACGAAATGGTCGACGAGTGGCCGCAGCGCCTTGATGCCGGCCGCCTTGGGCTCGAAGCCGGCATAGCGCAGCAGCGGGTTCAGCCACACCAGGCGGCGGCAACTCTTGGCCAGGCGGTCGGCCTCGAAGGCGAGGGCGGCGGTGTCGCCGTGCTCCAGCCCGTCGGTGACCAGCAGCACCGTGGCGCGGCCACCGCCGAGCACGCGGCGCGCCCAGTGCCCATTGAAGTCGTGCAGGCAGGCGCTGATGCGGGTGCCGCCGGACCAGTCCTGCACGCGGCGCGCCACCTCGGCCACGGCCAGGTCGGGGTCGCGCTGGCGCAGCGCGCGGGTGATCGGCGTCAGCCGGGTGCCGAAGACGAAGCCGGCGACGCGCAGGTCGGTCTGCGCCAGCGCATGGGTGAAGTGCAGCAGCATGCGCGAATAGCTGCTCATCGAGCCGGAGATGTCGGCCAGCACGACCAACGGCGAGGGTTGCTCGCGCGGCCGGCGCCAGCGCAGCGCGGCCAGGTCGCCGCCGTGGCGCGCCATCGCGGCCAGGCTGGCGCGCCAGTCGACGCGCAGCGGGCGCGAGGCGGGCTCGAAGCGGCGCGTGGCCAGCGGCTCGGTGAAGGTGGCGATGCGGGCGACCAGGCGCTTGGCCTCGCGCCATTCGGCCGGGGTCATGGTGTCGAAATCACGCTGGCGCAGCACCTCGCGGTCGCTGGCGCTGAAGGTGGCCTGCACCTCGACCTGCTCGGGTGGCGGCTCGTCGCCAGGGGGCGGCTGCCTGCCCTGAGGGAACATGGCTTCGGCGAGACGACGGTTCTCGTGCGTGGGCAGGGTGGCGCCGCCGTCGCGGGCATGCACGGTGGGCAGCATCATGGCCATCATGCGGGCCAGCAGCTCGGGGTTGCGCCAGAAGAGGGCGAAAGCCTGGTCGAACAGCGCGCGGTGCTCGGCACGGTCGATGAAGCAGGCGGCCAGCGCGGCCTTGAAGTCGCGCCGGCTTTCCAGCGCCCCGGCCATCACCGCCTGCAAGGCGAGCTGCACCCGGTCGGTGCCCACTGGCAGGCCCGCGTCGCGCAGCACGCGGGCGAAGTGCATCACGTTGTCGGCCAGGCGGCCGGGCGTGTCGGGTGCGGAGGCAGCCGCGAGCATGTCAATGGGTGTCCGTCGCGGTGGCACGGTGGCGCGTGGGTCGGCAGCTCGGGGCACGTTCTCCGGCCTCGCCCGCGGGGCACCGGGTTGCGCTTGCCAAGGGCTCTCGGTCGGCAGCGTGTTCGCTTTCAGCGGTCCGGGCGACCGCGAATGAAGGCCTGCGAACGCACCCCAAGCCACCGACCCCGGCACCCGCGCCGCAGGGCACCGCGTGCCACGCCATCCACGATGCAGCACGGCGGTGGTGGTGCCCCCGGGCGCAGGCCGTATTCGCGGCCGCCCCGACGGTTGCCGGGCACCACGCTGAAGATGCGGGTGCCCTCAGCTCACCTGGACAGTCGACCACGAGTGGGCCGGAGAACGGGGGCTCCGCCGCCGCCCTGCCGCGCGCCAACACAGGCATGCATCCCACATCGAAAAGCAGCAACGGATCGAGCCGCAGCACAGGGACGTGATCGAACCCAGGAAGGAGCTTCATTTCAACCACGCCCCGCCATGCGCACCGCCTCGTTCACCTCGACCAGGATGCGCGCGGCCTCGCCGCCCTGCATGCGGGCGATGTCGTCCTGGTACTTGAGCAGCACACCCAGCGTGTGCTGCACGGTCTGCGGGTCCAGCACCAGGGCGTCGAGCTCCATCAGTGCGCGCGTCCACTCGATGGTCTCCGCCACGCCTGGCAACTTGTACAAGTCCATTCGGCGCAGGCGCTGCACGAAGTCGACGATCTGCGCCGACAAGGCCGCCGGCGCGCCCGGCACGCGGCGGGCCAGGATGGCGCGCTCGCGTTCGGCATCCGGAAACGCCACCCAGTGGTACAGGCAACGGCGCTTGACCGCGTCGTGGATCTCGCGCGTGCGGTTCGAGGTGACGACGACGATCGGGGGCTCGGCGGCGCGCACCGTGCCGAG
>JBGAGZ010000108.1:0-12130 GCA_044226465.1 Burkholderiaceae bacterium
GACCTGACGCTCAACGAGCTGTTCCTGGTCGAGGGCGACTCGGCCGGCGGCTCGGCCAAGATGGGCCGCGACAAGGAGACCCAGGCCATCCTGCCGCTGCGCGGCAAGGTGCTCAACGCCTGGGAGGTGGAGCGCGACCTGCTGTTCAAGAACAACGAGATCCACGACATCTCGGTGGCGGTGGGCGTGGACCCGCACGGGCCGAACGACACGCCGGACCTGTCCGGCCTGCGCTATGGCAAGGTCTGCATCCTGTCGGACGCGGACGTGGACGGCTCGCACATCCAGGTGCTGCTGCTCACCCTCTTCTACCGCCACTTCCCGAAGCTGATCGAGGCCGGCCACATCTTCGTTGCCAAGCCACCGCTGTTCCGCGTCGACGCACCGGCGCGCGGCAAGAAGCCGGCGGCCAAGATCTACGCGCTGGACGAGGGCGAGCTCGAAGCCGCGCTGGACAAGCTGCGCAAGGAAGGCGCCCGCGAGGGCAGCTGGAGCATCAGCCGCTTCAAGGGCCTGGGCGAAATGAGCGCCGAGCAGCTGTGGGACACCACGCTGAACCCCGACACCCGCCGCCTGCTGCGTGTGGGCTACGGCGTGCTTGACGGCGCGGCCACCACGGAGTCGCTGACCAAGCTGATGGGCAAGGGCGAGGCCCAGGCCCGGCGCGACCTGATGGAGCTGCACGGCGACTCCGTCGAGGTGGATGTTTGATGGTGTCTCGCGTGCTGCTGCGGCCCACGATGGCGTCGGATCTCGACGCCGTGGTGGCGATCGAGCGCGACCAGCACAACCTGCCGTTCATCACGCCGTGGGAGCGCACCCAGCACGAGGGGGCGATCCGCTTTCCGGACTTCCGCCACTTCATCGTCGAGGCGGCGGATGCCGGTGCGAGCCACGAGCGGCTGGGCTTCGTGATCCTGCAGGGCTGCCGCAACCCGCACCGCAGCGTGGAGCTGAAGCGCATCGTGCTGCAGACCAAGGGCCAGGGCCTGGGCCGCGCCTGCGTGCGCCGGCTCAAGGCCATGGCCTTCGGCGACCTGGGCGCGCACCGCTTCTGGCTCGACGTGAAGTCGCTCAACACCCGGGCGCTCGCCTTGTACGAAAGCGAGGGCTTCGTCGTCGAAGGCCGCCTGCGCGAGAGCGTGCGCGTGGCCATCGATGGCGCCGACGGCTATGACAGCCTGGTGGTGATGAGCCTGCTGGACCGCGAGTACCAGGCGCGCAAGGCGATGGGCCTCGAAACCCCATTGGAAGAATTGTCATGAGGGTGCTGCTAGCGACCCTGCTGTTGGCCGCCGCCTCGACCGCCCACGCCGAGTTGTGGGGCTATGTGGACGCGGCCGGCACGGCGCATTTCGCCGATCACGCGGTCGACTCGCGCTACACCGCGGTGCTGCGCGGCGAGCTGGCTGACGGCCACGACCACGTGCCCGGCAAGACCATGGCCCGCTCCAAGCTGCTGACCTGGCTGGAGTTCGCGCCCGAGGTCAAGGCCGTGCAGCCGCTGCTGCGCGAGGCCGAGGCCGCCACCGGCGTCGACGCCGAGCTGCTGAAGGCGGTGATCACGGTCGAGTCCGGCTACCGGGGCGACAGCGTCTCGCCGCGCGGCGCGGTGGGCCTGATGCAGATCACGCCGGTCACGGCCGGGCGCTACCTGACCCGCGGCGAGGCCGCCGCCCGCTCGGTGGACGAGCAACTGCGTGACCCGCGCAGCAACATCCTGATCGGCGCACGCATGCTCGCCGACCTCTGGCGCCGCTTCGGCGGCGTCGACCTGGCCCTGGCCGCCTGGAATGCGGGCGAGGGCCGGGTGCGCCAGAGCGGCGGGCAGATGCCCGAGATCGCCGAAACCCGTGCCCATGTGCACCTGGTGCTCGAGCTGTACTGGGCGCTGCTGCAGCAGCGCCAGCTCGGGCAGGCCAGGGCGATGCGCCTGGCAGCACCTCAAGAACGATGACCATGGAACAGACCCCCTTGACCTTCTCGCCGCCCGACGGTGGCGGCGGCGGCAGCGACGCGATCACGCTGGCCCACTACGCCGAGCGCGCCTACCTGGAATACGCCCTCAGCGTCGTCAAGGGCCGTGCCCTGCCGGACGTGTGCGACGGCGCCAAGCCGGTGCAGCGCCGCATCCTGTATTCGATGCAGCGCATGGGCCTGGGTTTCGGCGGCTCGGGCGGCGCGCCCAAGCCAGTGAAGAGCGCCCGCGTGGTGGGCGACGTGCTGGGCAAGTTCCACCCCCACGGCGACACGGCGGCCTACGACGCGCTGGTGCGCATGGCGCAAGACTTCAGCCAGCGCTACCCGCTGATCGACGGCCAGGGCAACTTCGGCAGCCGCGACGGCGATGGCGCCGCGGCCATGCGCTACACCGAAGCCCGTCTGGCGCCGATCGCCCGGCTGCTGCTGGACGAGCTGGACGAGGGCACGGTGGACTTCGTGCCCAACTACGACGGCTCGTTCGAAGAGCCGAAGCAGTTGCCCGCACGCCTGCCCTTCGTGCTGCTCAACGGCGCCTCGGGCATCGCGGTCGGCCTGGCCACCGAGATCCCCAGCCACAACCTGCGCGAGGTGGCTGCCGCGGCGGTCGCCCTGATCCGCAACGACAAGCTGGGCGACGACGAATTCTTCTCGCTGCTGCCAGGGCCGGACTTCCCCGGCGGCGGGCAGATCATCTCGAGCGCCGCCGAGATCCGCGCGGCCTATGCCGGCGGGCGCGGCAGCCTCAAGGTGCGCGCCTGCTGGAAGATCGAGGACCTGGCCCGCGGCCAGTGGCAGCTGGTGGTCACCGAGTTGCCGCCGGGCAGCAGCGCGCAGAAGGTGCTCGAAGAGATCGAGGAACTGACCAACCCCAAGGTCAAGGCCGGCAAGAAGGCGCTGACCACAGAGCAGGTGCAGCTCAAGGCGGCGGTGCTGGCCGTGCTGGACACGGTGCGCGACGAGTCCAGCAAGGACGCGCCGGTGCGCCTGGTCTTCGAGCCCAAGAGCCGCACGGTCGAGCAGCAGGAGCTGATCACCACGCTGCTGGCCCACACCAGCCTGGAATCGAGCGCCCCCATCAACCTGACCATGGTGGGCCTGGACGGCCGGCCGACGCAGAAGAGCCTGCGCCAGATGCTGGCCGAGTGGATCGCCTTCCGCCAGACCACGGTGCAGCGCCGCACCCAGCACCGCCTGCAGAAAGTGCTGGACCGCATCCACATCCTCGAAGGCCGGCAGCTGGTGCTGCTGAACATCGACGAGGTCATCCACATCATCCGCAACGCGGACGAGCCCAAGCCGGCGCTGATCGAGCGCTTCCGCCTGAGCGAGCGGCAGGCGGAAGACATCCTCGACATCCGGCTGCGCCAATTGGCCCGGCTGGAGGCGATCAAGATCGAGCAGGAGCTGAAGGGCCTGCGCGAAGAGCAGGCCAGGCTTGAAGAGATCCTGGGCAGCCCGGCGGCGCTCAAGCGCACGCTGATCAAGGAGATCGAGGCCGACACCAAGCAGTTCGGCGACGAGCGCCGCACCCTGATCCAGGAAGAAAAGCGTGCCGTGGCCGAGGTGAAGATCGTCGACGAGCCGGTCACGGTCATCGTCAGCCTGAAGGGCTGGGTGAGGGCCCTCAAGGGCCACGAGGTGGACGTGGCGGCACAGACCTTCAAGGCCGGCGACGCGCTCTACGGCGCCTTCCCCTGCCGCTCGGTCGACACGCTGTATGTCTTCGGCAGCAATGGCCGGGTCTACAACGCGGCCGTGGCGACGCTGCCCGGCGGGCGTGGCGACGGCCAGCCGATCACGTCGCTGATCGAGCTGGAAACCGGCAGCCAGCCAGCGCATTACTTTGCCGGCGCGCCCGAAACCACGCTGCTGCTGGCCAACACCGGTGGCTTCGGCCTGCTGGCCCGCTGCGCGGACCTCGCCACCCGCCAGCGCGGCGGCAAGAGCTTCCTCGCGCTGGAAGACAAGGAACACGTGCTGCCGCCGGCGGTGGTGCTGCCGGCGCATGGCCAGGTGGCCTGCCTGTCGCTCACCGGCCGGCTGCTGGTCTACCCGCTGACCGAGCTGAAGCTGCAGGCCAAGGGCGGCCGCGGCCTGACGCTGATGGACGTGGACGCCAAGGACCCGCTGCTCTCGGTGGCCACCTGCGCCGACGCGCTGCGCGTGCTGGGCACCGGCCGCGGCGGCAAGGCCAAGGACGAGCTGCTCAAGGGCGCCGCCCTGGCCGGCCACCAGGGCAAGCGCGCCCGCAAGGGGCACAAGGTCGAGGGCTTCCCCAAGCCGATGCGGGTGATGGCGGGTTGATCCAGCGCAGGCCCGTGCCAGCGCGGGCCTGTCCCCGGGCTTCCCCCTGGGCCGGCCGCCCGGTGGGCGGGAGTAGACTGGTTCGCACCACAAGGAACGGGGTGCGGCGACAGCGGCAGTGATCCTGACCGCGGGCGTGTCCTGTCAACAGGAGACTGCGCGCGTGCAACCCACCAACGTGGCGGACCCGGCCTACTTCCACAAGGTTGTCGACTGCCAATGGGCGTGCCCCGCCCACACGCCCGTGCCGGAGTACATCCGGTTGATCGGCCAGGGGCGCTATGAAGACGCCTACATGGTCAACTGGGCGTCCAACGTCTTTCCCGGCGTCCTCGGTCGCACCTGCGACCGGCCGTGCGAGCCGGCGTGCCGCCGGGGCCGCGTCGAAGACCACAATGCCGAGAAGCCCGAGCCGGTGGCCATCTGCCGCCTCAAGCGCGTGGCGGCCGATTTCAAGGGCGACAACGTGCGCGCCCGCATGCCGCGGCCCGAGGCGAAGAACGGCAAGCGCGTCGCCTGCGTGGGTGGCGGGCCAGCCTCGCTGGCGGTGGCCCGCGACCTGGCGACCCAGGGCTACGCGGTCACCGTGTTCGAGGGCGATGCCAAGCCCGGCGGTTTCATGCGCA
This sequence comes from Burkholderiaceae bacterium, assembly GCA_044226465.1. GTDB lineage: Bacteria > Pseudomonadota > Gammaproteobacteria > Burkholderiales > Burkholderiaceae_C > Ideonella. The sequence continues at coordinate 4,914 of JBGAGZ010000108.1, forward strand.
CCCAGGTGCCACGCTTTCGCTTGCCCGAAAGCGTGATCGACGAGGAGTGCGGCTACATCCTCGGTCTGGGGGTCGAATTCCGCGGCGGTGCCTACGTCGGCTCGATGAAGGCGCTGCTGGCCGAGGGCTGGGACGCGGTCTTCGTCGGCTCTGGCGCGCCGCGCGGGCGCGACCTGAAGATCCCCGGCCGCGACGAGGCCCAGGCGCAGGTGCACATCGGCATCGACTGGCTGGCCTCGGTGTCCTTCGGCCACGTGACAAAGGTGTCGCCGCGGGTGATCGTGCTCGGCGGCGGCAACACCGCGATGGACTGCTGCCGCTCGGCGCGCCGCATGGGTGCCAGCGACGTGAAGGTCGTGGTGCGCAGCGGCTTCGACGAGATGAAGGCCTCGCCGTGGGAGAAGGAGGACGCGATGCACGAGGGCATCCCCATCCTCAACTACCACGTGCCGAAGTCGTTCGAGGTCGAGGGCGGCCAACTGGTGGGCATGCGTTTCGAGATCGTCGAGGCTCGCTACGACACCAGGGGCCGCCGCGAGCTGGTGCCCACCGGACAGCCGGACGTGGTGCTGCCCTGCGACGAGGTCCTGATCGCCGTCGGCCAGGAGAACGCCTTCCCCTGGATCGAGCCGGACTGCGGCATCGCCTTCGATCAGTGGGGCCTGCCGGTGCTTGGCGCCGACACCATGCAGTCCAGCCTGCCGCAGGTCTTCTTCGGTGGGGACTCGGCCTTCGGCCCGAAGAACATCATCACCGCGGTCGCCCATGGCCACGAGGCGGCGGTGTCGATCGACAAGTTCCTGCACGGCGAGCCGGTGACCGAGCGGCCACCGCCGCACGTGAACCTGATGTCGCAGAAGATGGGCATCCACGAGTGGAGCTACGACAACGCGGTGTCGAACGACCTGCGCTTCAAGGTGCCGTGGACGGCCGCCGAGAAGGCGCTGGCCAGCATCAAGGTCGAGGTCGAGCTGGGCTTCGACGCCGCGACCGCGTTCAAGGAGGCCCAGCGCTGCCTGAACTGCGACGTGCAGACGGTGTTCGCGCCCAAGGCCTGCATCGAGTGCGATTCGTGCGTGGACATCTGCCCGATGGACTGCATCAGCTTCACCGCCAACGGCGACGAGGCCGATCTGCGCGGGCGGCTGCAGGCCCCGGCGCTGAATGCGACGCAGGCGCTGTACGTCAGCCCGCCGTTGAAGACGGCGCGGGTGATGGTGAAGGACGAGGACGTCTGCCTGCACTGCGGCCTGTGTGCCGAGCGCTGCCCCACCGGGGCCTGGGACATGCAGAAGTTCCTGCTGCAGACGACGCAGGCCGGTGCGGCCTGCCGCAGCCATGGTGGCCGGCACGTGGGGGTGCACGCGAAATGATCAATCGCATCGAGGCGGTCAACGACTTCGTCGTCAAGTTCGCCAACGTCAACGGCTCGGGCTCAGCCTCGGCCAACGAGTTGTTCGCCAAGGCCATTCTGCGCATGGGCGTGCCGGTCAGCCCGCGCAACATCTTCCCGAGCAACATCCAGGGCCTGCCGACCTGGTATGAGGTGCGCGTCAGCGAGGCAGGCTGGCTCGGCCGGCGCGGCGGCGTCGACCTGATGGTGGCGATGAACCCGCAGACTTGGGCGCAGGACGTGGCCGAGGTCGAGCCGGGCGGCTATCTGTTCTACGACAGCACGCGGCCGATGCCCGAGAGCGCCTTTCGCAAGGACATCACGGTCATCGGCATGCCGGTGACGGCGATCTGCAATGCCACCTACGAGGACCCACGCCAGCGCACGCTGTTCAAGAACATCATGGTGCTGGGGGCGCTGTCGGGCCTGATGGACATCGACGCCGCGGTGATCGAGAAGCTGTTCTCGGAGCAGTACCGCGGCAAGGAACGGCTGATGGAGTCGAACGTGCGGGCCCTGCATGCCGGCCGCGAATTCGCGCGTGACCACCTGAGCGCGCCGCGCGGCCCCGGCCTGGGCCTGCGGGTGCGCCGGGCAGAGGCCGTGGGCGACCGCATCTTCGTGGACGGCAACAGCGCGGCGGCGTTGGGCTGCGTGTACGGCGGGGCGACGGTGTGCGCCTGGTACCCGATCACGCCGTCGTCGTCGGTGGCCGAGGCCTTCCAGAAGTATTGCGAGAAGTTCCGCGTCGACCCGGAGACGGGCGAGCACCGCTACGCCATCGTGCAGGCCGAGGACGAGATCGCCTCGATCGGCATGGTCACCGGCGCGGGCTGGAACGGCGCGCGGGCCTTCACCGCCACCTCGGGCCCCGGCGTGTCGCTGATGACCGAGTTCATCGGCCTGGCGTATTTCGCCGAGATCCCGGTCACGATCATCAACGTGCAACGCGGCGGGCCGTCCACCGGCATGCCCACGCGCACCCAGCAGGCGGACGTCCTGTCGTGCGCCTATGCCTCGCACGGCGACACCAAGCACGTGCTGCTGTTCCCGCAGGACCCGGCGGAGTGCTTCGACTTCGCCGCCACCGCGCTGGACCTGGCCGACCGCTTGCAAACCCCGGTGTTCCTGATGACGGACCTGGACATCGGCATGAACCAGCGCCTGGCGCCGCCGCTGGCCTGGAGCGACGAGCGCCGCCACGACCGCGGCAAGGTGATGACCGCCGCCGACCTGGAGGCCGGCAAGGAATTCGCCCGCTACAAGGACGTGGACGGCGACGGCATCCCCTGGCGGACCTTGCCGGGCACGCACCCGACCATGGGCGCCTACTTCACCCGCGGCACCACGCGCGACCCCTACGCGCGCTATTCGGAAGCCGGGCCGGACTATGTCTACAACGTGCAGCGGCTGCTGAAGAAGTTCGCCACCGCGGCCACGCTGGTGCCGGCACCGGTCGTCAAGGCGGCGGCGCAGAAGACGCGCCTGGGCGTGCTGTATTTCGGCTCCACCGCGCCGGCCATGGACGAGGCCCTGCACACGCTCGCCGGCCAGCACATCCACCTGGACGCGATGCGGCTGCGCGCCTTCCCGTTCCCGGCGTCGGTGGCCGAGTTCATCGCCGCGCACGAGCAGGTCTTCGTGGTCGAGCAGAACCGCGACGGGCAACTGCGCCGCCTGCTGGTCGACGAACTGGAGATCGACCCCAAGCGCCTGCCGCCGGTGCTGCACTACGACGGCACGCCGATCACGGCGCGGTTCATCACGCAGGCGATCACCGAGCGGGTGCTGAAGATGGCGGTCGCGCCTCAGGGAGAAAAGGCATGACCTACCTCGCCAAGCCCAGGCTGCACCACCCCTCCCTGGAGCGCAACGCCGTCGGCTACACCCGGCGCGACTATGAAGGCAAGGTCAGCACGCTGTGTGCCGGCTGCGGCCACGACTCGGTCTCGGCCGCAATCGTGCAGGCGGCGTGGGAGCTGGACATCGCACCGCACCGCGTGGCCAAGCTCTCGGGCATCGGCTGCTCGAGCAAGACGCCGGACTACTTCCTGGGTGCCAGCCACGGCTTCAACACCGTGCACGGCCGCATGCCCAGCGTGCTGACCGGCGCGAACCTGGCCAACCGCGAACTGCTGTACCTGGGCGTGTCGGGCGACGGCGATTCGGCCTCGATCGGCCTGGGCCAGTTTGCCCATGCCATGCGGCGCGGGGTGCGCATGGTCTACATCGTTGAGAACAACGGCGTCTACGGGCTCACCAAGGGGCAGTTTTCGGCCACGGCGGACCGCGGGTCGACCTCGAAGAAGGGCGTGCCCAACCCCGACGCGCCGGTGGACATGGTGGCGATGGCGCTGCAGCTTGGTGCCACCTACGTGGCGCGCAGCTTCAGCGGCGACAAGGCGCAGATGGTGCCGCTGATCAAGGGCGCGATCGCGCACGGCGGCGCAGCCTTCATCGACATCATCAGCCCCTGCGTGACCTTCAACAACCATGCGGGCAGCACGCGCAGCTACGACTACGTGCGCGAGCACAACGAGGCGGTCAGCCGCATCGACTTCATCGACCCCGCGCCCGAGCGCAAGGCCGAGCCCGCGCCGGGCGAGGCGATCGACCTGCCGCAGCCCGATGGCTCGGTCATGCGCCTGCGCAAGCTGCATGCCGACTACGACCCCACGGACCGCGTGGGCGCGATGAACCACCTGATGGCCCAGCACGAGAAGGGCGAGATCGTCTCCGGCCTGCTCTACGTGGACCCCGAGGCCCGCGACCTGCACCACGCGCTACGCACGGCGGCCAGGCCGCTGAACGCTTTGCGAGAGTCCGAGCTGAGCCCGGGAGCCGAGGCGCTGGCGAGGCTCAACGCCGCGTTGCGCTGAGGCGACCAGCGGTAGAGCCTCATTGCCCCGGCGGCGGCTGCCAGAGTTCGACCTTGTTGCCCTCAGGGTCCATTACCCAGCCAAACTTGCCGTATTCGGAGTCATCGGTCTTGTCGAGCACTTGGCAGCCTTCCGCGCGCAAAGCAGCCAGCAGCGCGGTCAGGTCGTCGACGCGATAGTTCACCATGAAGGTCGATTGGCTCGGGGCGAAGTGATTGCCGCCCGCGGGGCCGATGGACCACACCGTCGTCCCGCTGGTCGGGTTGCCAGCGGCATCGGTCCAGGTGAAAGCCGTGCCGCCCCAGGCCTGGACATCTATGCCCAAGTGCTTCTGGTACCAGTCGCGCAGCGTTGCAGGGTCCTTGGCGGTCAAGAAGATGCCGCCGATGCCTGTGACTCTCTTCATGGGGAACTCCGATGCGGGTTGAAGACGGTCACCTTTTCTTGACTTCCTGGACCATCTCGTTGGACAGGGCCAGCACCTGCTTGTCCGTCATGGCAGAGAAGACGCCCTGCCAGGCCGTGGAGGTGGTGGAGTACTTCTGGCTGCCCAAGCGACGCTTGGAAGGCATCTCAAGGAACTCGGCATCGGCGTCGACAAAGGCATTGCCGGTCATGATGCCAAAACCAAACCTTGCCCCGGGCGTCAGGTAGCGATAGTCGTTCACCGAGATCTTGACCAAGGTCGTCCCGACCGGCTGATCAGCGGGCTCAGACTCGAAGTACGCGAAAGACAAGCCTGCGGCCGCTGCCGCCGAGCTGAACGCCGTGCGCCACTCGGCGCAGAACGTGTTCCAGTCGGCAGAGGCCTGTACTGTCGGTGTCCCGGTGATCACGACGGCAACTTTCGTGGACGGCACGGCAGGGGCGAGGATGCGAGCCTCGGTAGCGGGCGCCCTGTTGACGGTGGCCGCACAGCCCGTCAGTGCGACGGCGGCAATGGTGACGGAGAGCCTCACGAGCTTGATCATGCTTTCCAAGCCTCTAAAGGAGTTGAGCACAAGCCTTGAAGCTTACAGGGCAAACCTCTGACCAAGGCAGGTTGGCTCATCCGACCTGAATGGTGTCGGTCACCTTGTCAAGCCCTTGACAGAAGCTGCAAGTGTGTTGCGGTGACGGGCCTGTGCGGCAGCGGCGCAGAAAGACAGCGGGCCGACTGGCGCCGCGTCGTGACAACCAAGGCCTTCATCTCTCTGGCAAGGCAAAGCGCGAACGGCAGTGGGGGCACTTGAACCTTCCACCGACAACAATCTCGCGCGGGAAGAACTGCTGAAGCAGTTGGCTCAAAGTGGGTGAATTTGCCACTCGGGCGACGAAGAACAACGGCTTGCAGCACCAAGGGCAGTAGATCGACCAGGCCAGCAGCAGAGAGACGATCCACGCAGCCAGGGCAAGACCAAGGACGACGATCGATGCTGCATGAACGCGGAGCACGAAAAAGACGGCAGCAAAGACTGCAGACAACCAGCTCGCCAAGGCGACAGCCAAAGCGACAGCCTTGATTCGAACCGCCTCGGCTCTGGAGACCATTTGACGCCCAGCGTTCGACGCAAGGGACCCGCCGAAGGCAGGTCCCTTGACGACGGGTTGGACCTCAGCGAACCTGGACCATTTGGTTGCGGAGCGAGCTGGGCACGTCCTGGAGCAGAACGATGGCGATGCTGCCGTCGGTGGCGGAGTTGTTGTGCGCAGCGACGGTGCTGAGCGACGCAGCCACGGCCTCCGGGGACAAGGTATACATGTTTCCGTTGAGCGGATCAACGATGAACCAGCCGATCAGGCCACCAAAGAAGAAGTTGCCAGCGATGTACCATCCATTGGCCGACGCTGTGACAGGAATGGTCTGGGGTTGGAAGCCGGCCTTCGAGATCGTGACCGTGAAGCTCTTCTTGCCCCAGTACTTGCCCGTGCTTTTCTGCAGGGTCACCGAGGTAGGCGTGGTTCCCTTGAACACCTCAGCCCCAGCCTCATCAACAATGGTGATGGCAGCATCGCTGGGAGTGCTCGAGATGGGAATGGATTGCGTTGGCTGACCAACGATGGTTGCGCACGCCGTGCAGGCAATGGCCAGGGCAATAGTGATAGTGGATCGAATCTGCATTTCAACTCTCCCTCCGCTGGACTTGGAATGGTGAGCACGGTCGCGGACCACGCACGCTCACCAGGTGAATGCGTATTCTGTCTGAGGTTTGACGTTCGCCGTAAGAAGCGCCCTGCGGTTTGCTGCAGGTGCCTCCTTGACGGAGGTGTAAGACGGCTGTCACCCATCATCCCGACCGTTCACCCGATCAAGAGGCGCCTGACCAGACCGGAACTCGTTGAGACCGCCCAGCAGCGATGGCTCTCGGGGGCGAGAAATGCGAGAAATCGCTCAGGATCGACACCGCTGTCTCCATGGGCATTCTGAATTCCTTCCAGCAGTCCGGCGGTGGCGAACTCCTTGACCCCAGCGGACTCATTGACGTGAAGCTTTTCAATGGCTTTGCCAACAGCGTCCAGGGTTGAAAGATCACCGGCTTGACAGAGTGAGACAAGGTGAGATGCAAACTCTCCCGCGTCGACATACAAGGCGTCGTTGCCATGGGCCTGAAGATGCTCTGACCATGCCTGCGAGAATCCCGGTGAGGCCTCAAGAAGAGGCGTCATGGCTTCGCTTTTTCTGGACCATCATCATCAGCGATTCGGAATCGATGTTCAACCATGGGCGCCAATTGCCAACCTACCGGTCTTCTAAAAAAGCGCTCTGCTATGGCATTGTCTGGGAAGTCCGTGCGATAAGAGCAGCCAACAGCAGGCCCCCTTGGCGGAGGGGTTAGGTGTCATGGCTGCGCAGGCACACGGCTGGAGATGAGAGCAAGAAGGATGGATGGCCAGAGGCGTCTTCATTGCAGCCGCGGGCACGAGCACGAGCACGAGCACGAGCACAAGCACTAGCACGAGCACGA
>JBGAGZ010000109.1:0-11809 GCA_044226465.1 Burkholderiaceae bacterium
GCACCGATCCAGGGGGCGCCGCCATTGAACATGTCGAGCCCGTAGGCGTTCAGCGTGAACTGAACGTCGCTGCCCACCACTTCGGCGGTCAGCGAGGCGAAGCTGGCGGTGGCTGGAGCGCCTTCGCCCGCGATGAGGGAGCCGAAATCATAGGTTTCGGCCGATGCCGGCACGGTCGCCAGCATGCCAGCCGCCAGGGCCAGGCCGCCGACGGCGCGATGCAGGATGGAACGCATTGATACCTCCACGTGATTCTGGAAGGCGCCGTTCAGGCGGCGCTCTGAGTGATGTGATTCGCTTGTCTGGTTCCCAGTGTGCTGAAAAGCCCCGAGTGTTAGAAGGTGTAAGCACCGCTTGATTTAGGGGGTTGTTGGAGGAATGGTGCAGTGCGATTCCAAACGCGTGACGTAGTGCACAAATTGGCATCGAACGAGCCATGCCGCTGGCTTTCGATGACGCGGATCAACGCCCGCCGCGGCCCGTGGGGATCACTTGGGGCCGGCCTCTAAAATCGCCTACCCGCTCGATTGAATCGAGCCTCACCCACAAGGACCACGGCCATGGGCATGGACGACCGCGACGGCAAGATCTGGATGGACGGGCAGATGGTGGACTGGCGCGACGCCAAGATCCACGTGCTGACCCACACGCTGCACTACGGCTGCGGCGCCTTCGAAGGCGTTCGCGCCTACGACGCCGTCGGCGGCACGGCCATCTTCCGCCTGCGCGAGCACACCGAGCGGCTGTTCAACTCGGCCAAGATCCTGCGCATGAAGATCCCCTTCTCGATGCAGCAGGTGATGGACGCGCAATGCGCCGTCGTGCGCGAGAACAAGCTGGCCAGCGGCTACCTGCGGCCCCTGATCTGGATCGGCTCCGAGAAGCTCGGCGTCAGCCCCAAGGGCAACACCGTGCACCTGATGGTCGCCGCCTGGCCCTGGGGCGCCTACCTCGGCGAAGAGGGCATGAAGCGCGGCATCCGCGTCAAGACCTCGAGCTACACCCGCCACCACGTCAACATCACGATGACGCAGGCCAAGACGGTGAGCAACTACACCAACTCGATCCTGGCCAACATGGAAGCCACCGACGACGGCTACGACGAGGCGCTGCTGCTCGACGCCTCGGGCTTCGTCTCCGAAGGCGCGGGCGAGAACCTGTTCATCATCAAGAACGGCGTGGTCTACACGCCGGACCTGTCGGCGGGCGCGCTCAACGGCATCACCCGCAACACCATCTTCGCGATCTGCCAGGACCTGGGCCTGAAGCTGGTCGAAAAGCGCATCACCCGCGACGAGGTCTACATCGCCGACGAGGCCTTCTTCACCGGCACTGCCGCCGAGGTGACGCCGATCCGCGAGCTGGACCGCATCGAGCTGGGCGCCGGCATGCGTGGCCCCATCACCGAGAAGATCCAGTCGGCCTTCTTCGACATCGTCAACGGCCGCAACCCGAAGTACGCCGAGTGGCTGACCCGCGTCTGAACCACCCTGAGACCACCGCACCATGAGTTCCGTCACCACGCCTGCCGCCGCCGCGGTCGAAGTCACCGCCAAAGACCTGCAGGGCCCCGGCGTCGTCTTCTGCCCCAACCCGAAGATGCCACTGTGGAGCAACCACCCGCGCGTCTTCATCGACCTGGCCCACGAGCACGAGGGCCGGCACGAGGGCAAGTGCCCCTACTGTGGCACCGTCTACCGACTGAAGGCCGGCGAGAAGATCGGCGGCCACTGAGCCCGGCGCGCCGGTTCATGCGATGACGCCGGCCCCTGCTGACCCGCTGCCCGCCGAGACGACCGTCTGGGCCGAGGCGAACGCGGCGCTGCTGGACCACCTGCGCCGCGCCGACGCTGACCATGCGCTGCGCCGCCTGGCGCGCGCTGCGGTGCACCTGCTGGGCAACTGCGGCTGCCGCATCGAGGCCCTGCTGGACGGCCAGCCCGTGGCCGGTGGCGTGTTCGAGGCCACGCGCGATCCGGCCACCGTCCGAGCGCCGGCCCTCGCGCCATGGCAGACCGAGCTGCACCACCACGGTGCTCTCGTTGGCCGCCTGCTCGCGCAGCGGCCCGCCGCCGCCAGCGCCGAGCAAGCCGCCCAGCGTCTGCGCCCTCTGCTCGACGCCGCAGCGGCCCTGGTGGCCGCCTGGCTTGCCACCCGCGACCAGCTGCGCACCGACGCCTTTTCGCTGGTGCGCACGGCGATGCGCGAAGGCGGCACCTTCGTCTGGGAATGGGACCTCGCCACCGATTCGCTGGGCGACATCGACGAGGGAGGCCGCATGCTGGGCTACCCGCCCGACGCGATCGGCCACACCCAGGCCGACTGGGACCTGCTGATCCACCCGGACGACTTCGACGCCGTCGAGGCGGCCTACCAGGCCCATGCCCGCGGCGAGATCGAGAGCTACCGCGCGGTCTACCGCGCCAAGGCAGCGGACGGCCAATGGCGCTGGATCGAGGAGCGCGGCCGCATCGTCGAGCGCGATGCCGCCGGTCGGCCAACCCGCATGTTCGGCACCCAGACCGACGCCACCGTGCACCACGCGCTCGAGCAGGCGCGCCAGGACCAGCTCGCCGCCGAGGCCGCGAGTGCCGCCAAGACCCAGTTCCTGTCGCGCGTCAGCCACGAGCTGCGCACGCCGCTGAACGCGGTGCTGGGCTTTGCCCAGCTGCTGGAGATCGATACCGCCGAGCCTCTGACCACGGGGCAGCGCCGCCGCGTGCAACTGATTCGCCAGGCGGGCGACTACCTGCTGGCGATGATCGGCGACCTGCTCGACCTGTCGCTGGTCGAGTCCGGCCGGCTGCCGATGCAGCCCGAGGCCGTGGCCCTGGCGCCGCTCGCCCAGGACTGCATGGACCTGGTGCGCGGCCAGGCCACCGCCGCCGGCGTGACGCTGGCCCTGGGCCCGCTGCCGGCCAGCCTGCAACTGCGGGCCGACCCGATGCGGCTGAAGCAGGTGCTGATCAACCTGCTGACCAACGGCATCAAGTACAACCGGCCGGGCGGTCGCGTCGAATTGGTCGCGACCGCGCTGCCGGGCCGGCTGCAGATCGACATCCGCGACACCGGCATCGGCCTGCCGCCCGGCCAGCTGGACAAGCTCTTCCTGCCCTTCCAGCGCCTGGGCCGCGAAGGCGGGGCCGTCGAGGGCTCGGGCCTGGGCCTGGCCTTGTCGCATGCCCTTGTCCAGGCCATGGGCGGCGAGCTGAGCGCCCACCCCCTGGCCGCCACCGAGGGGCCGGGAACGGTGTTCCGGGTCAGCCTGCCGACGACGCCGGCCAGCGCTTGAGCGCGTCGGCGGCCTGGGCCAGCGCGCTGGCCGCCAGCACCTGGCCGATCACCAGCACCGCGGGGCTGGCGAAGCCTTCGCGCCGCAGCAAGCCCGGCAACTCGGCCAGCGTGGTCTGCGCGCAGCGTTCGCCGGCTGTGCTCGCGCCCTGCACCACGGCGGCGGGCCAGTCGGCCGGCAGGCGCTGCACCAGGCCCGCCACGATGCGCGGCGCCTGCGCCACGCCCATGTAGACCACCAGGGTGAGGCCGCTGGCCGCGGCCGCGCCGATCGCGTCCCAGTCCGGGCCCGGGTGGCCGGGCTGGGCATGGCCGGTGACCAGCATCACGCCCTGCGCACAGCGGCGGTCGGTCCAGCCGGTGCCCAGCGCGTTCACCGCGGCCAGGCCGGCGGTGATGCCGTTGACGACCTGCACCTCGATGCCCGCCTCGCGCAGCGCCGCGATCTCTTCGCCCGCGCGGCCGAAGACCAGCGGATCGCCGCCCTTCAGGCGCACCACCTTCTCGCCGGCCAGCGCCTCGCGCACCAGCAGCCGCTCGATGAAGGCTTGCGGCGTCGAGGCACAACCGCCGCGCTTGCCCACTTGAACGATGCGTGGCCTCGTGTCGACATCAGTCAACACGCTTTCCAGCACCTGCTCGCCAACCAGGTCGTCGACCAGCACGACCGTGGCCTCGCGGATCACGCGCACCGCCTTCAGCGTCAGCAACTCGGGGTCGCCAGGGCCGGCGCCAACCAGGTGGACGGGGTGCAGTGGGCGCATCGGGAAAGTCTCCTAGGCCAGGCGATTGCGCAGCGCGAGCAGGCATTGCACCTGGCGCGCAATCGGCGCGGGCACGGCGAGCGTGCCGTCCAGCATCGCGCGGGTGGTGGTGGCGGTGCCGGCGGCGTCGATGCCGCCGGGCAGCTCGGGCAGAGCGGTCAGGGCGCCTTCCTGCGCATCGACCGACAGCGCATCGTCGAGCCGCCCACCGACGAAGCAGCGCAGCGCCGGCAGCCGCCGCGGGTCGGCCACGGGCTCACCCTCGGTGCCGCGCATCAGCAGCGCGGTGGCGCCTGTCAGCGCCAGGAACTGGCCCAGGCTGTCGGCGTATTCCGGGTGCGTGTGGTTGACCACCCGCAGCGCGCCCGGCACCGCCGGCAGCAGCTTGGCCAAGGTGTGGCCCGAGTTGCGCAGGCCCAGCACCGCGCGCAGCGCGAGCAGATCAGCCAGCGAGGGGTGCAGCGCCGCGATCGGCATGAACGCCGGCTGGCCCGCGGACCAACGCGCCTCGGCCTCGGCCGCGGTGTCCACCGGCGGCAGGCCCAGCGCACCGAACACCTGGGCGCTGGTCGTGCGCGCGGCATCGGTGAGGGGCCCGTGCACCAGCACCGGCACGCCTTCGCGCGCCAGCAGCATCGCCAGCAGCGGCGTCAGGTTGGGCAGCTTGCGTGCACCGTTGTAGCTGGGCAGCACGATGGCGGGTGACGGTGCGCGCAGCGCCAGCGTGCGCGGCACGACCGCGTCCATGAAGCCGGCCAGCTCCTCCGGCGTCTCGCCCTTGATGCGCATGGCCAGCGCGAAGCCGCCCTTTTCGACGTCGCTCAGCCGGCCGTCGAGCAGCTGGCTCATCAGGTCGAAGGCCTTGTCGCGCGGCAGGGCGCGCGCGCCCTCCTTGCCGCGGCCGATCTCGCGCAGGTACGGTGCAATGCTCATGGCCGCGATTGTCGTCATGCGGCCACCTGCACCGGGATGATCTTGGCCAAGCTGCGCAACGCCGGCAGGCACGAGCCGCAATTGGTGCCGCATTTCAGCGCCGCCTGGCACGCGCTCAGGCGCTCGTCGAGCGTGCCGGCGCGCCCGGCCAGGTCGGCCCGGATCGCGGCCTCGTCGACGTTGAAGCAGGTGCAGACCTGCGGGCTGCGCGGCGCCACGGTCTTCTTCGCCAGGGCGCCCGGGGCCAGCAACTGCCGGCCCGGGCCAGGCAGGGTCTGGTCGGCTTCCAGCAGCGAGCGCAGCCAGGCCTCGCCACTGGCGTCGCCCGCCACCCAGAAGCCTTGCAGGCGCTCGGCACCGCCGGCATCGCGTGCCACCCGCAGTGCGCGCTGCTGGCCGCGGCGCGCGTCCTGGTAGGCCAGCACGCCGGGCTGGTCCAGCCCGAAGGCGGCGCGCAGCGGGGCGAGGAAGGCCTCGTCCAGCGCCTCGACCGCGGCGGCGCGGAGCAGCAGGCCCAGTCGCCCGCCCGCGTCGGGCTCGCGGCCCGGCAGTGAATCGGGCTCACGCCCGAAGGGCAGCAGGCTGGCGTGGCCGAAGCGCGCCAGCGCGGGCTTCAGCCGCTCGCGCAGGGCCAGCGCCTGGTCGGCCGGCAGCCAGGCCATCGCGGTCAGGCGCCAGGGCAGGCTCACCTTCTCGATCGCCACCGCCGCATGTTTCAGCTCGGGCTGCCTGGACTGCGGGCAGAAGCGCGGCGTGGTCAGCGCGTTCACACCCGTCATCGGCCGGCCCTGGGCATCGTGACCCGAGAGCACCTCTTCGCCCCAGTGCATGGCGATGAAGGCTTGCGCGGGCGCCACCGTGTCGCTGGCGCGCACCGGCAGCACGACCTGACCGCGGCGCGAGCGCACGCGCACCAGCTCGCCATCGGCCAGGCGCAGGCGCTGCACGTCCTGCGGGTGCAGGTCGACACAGGGCAGGCTGTCATGGCCGTAGAGCCGGCCGAGCGTGCCGGTGCGGCTCATGCCATGCCACTGGTCGCGCAGGCGGCCGGTGTTCAGGCTGAACGGGAAGCGCGCATCGCGGGGCTCGGCCAGCGGCGCGAACGGCAGGTCGGCGAAGGTGGCGCGGCCGTCGGCGGTGGGGAACACGCCGTCCTCGTACAGGCGCGCCTTGCCCGCCGCCGCGCCCTCGGGCAGCGGCCATTGCTGAGGCCCCTGGGCTTCGAGCATCGCGTAGCTCAGACCAGTGATGTCCAGGTCGCGGCCACGGGTGGACTCACGGTGCTCCACCCAGACCGACTCAGGCGTCGGATAGTCGAACATCGCCGCGCGCTCGGGTGCGATGCGCGCGGCCAGGCGCCACGCGACGTCGCGCGCGATGACCCAGTCGTGGCGGGCCTCGCCCACCGGCGGCACGGCCGGCCGCACGCGGCTGATGCGGCGCTCGCTGTTGGTGACCGTGCCGTCCTTCTCGCCCCAGGTGGTGGCGGGCAGCAGCAGGTCGGCGAAGGCGCAGGTCGCGGTGGTGGCGAAGGCCTCCTGCACGACGACAAACTCGGCCCGCTCCAGCGCGCGGCGCACCATGGCCTGGTCGGGCATGGACTGGGCCGGGTTGGTGCAGGCTATCCACAGCGCCTTGATCTCGCCGTCGGCGGCGGCCTCGAACATCTCGACCGCAGACTTGCCCGGCGTGGCGGGCACGTCCGGCACACCCCAGAGCGCGGCCACCTCGGCCCGGTGCGTGGGGTTGGCCAGATCGCGGTGCGCGCTCAGCAGGTTGGCCAGGCCACCCACCTCGCGCCCACCCATCGCGTTGGGCTGGCCGGTGAGCGAGAAAGGCCCTGCACCCGGTTTGCCGATCTGGCCGGTGGCCAGGTGCAGGTTGATCAGCGCGGCGTTCTTGGCCGTGCCGGCGCTGCTCTGGTTCAGACCCTGGCAATACAGTGACAGCGTGGGTGTGTCGGCGCCGAACCAGCGCGCCGCCGTGACCAGATCGGCTTCCTTCAGTCCGGTGAGTCGCGCGGTCTCGCGTGGTGTGTACTCGCGCACCCGGTCGCGCAGGGCGTCGAAGCCTGTGGTGTGCGCGGCGATGTAAGCGGTGTTGGTCAGGCCTTCCCACAGCAGCAGGTGCAGCAGGCCGTGGTACAGGGCCACGTCGCTGCCGGGCAGCAGCGGCAGGTGCAGGTCAGCGGCCGCTGCGGTCTCGGTGCGGCGCGGGTCGGCGACGATCCACTTCTGCGCCGGGTTGGCGCGCTTCGCGTCCTCGAGCCGGCGCATCAGGATGGGGTGGGCCCAGGCCATGTTGCTGCCGGTGATGAACACCGTCTGCGCGTGCGCGAAGTCTTCGTAGGAACACGGTGGCGCGTCGGCGCCCAGCGTGGCCTTGTAGCCGGCCACCGCGCTGCTCATGCACAGCCGCGAGTTGGTGTCGACGTGGTTGCTGCCCAGCAGGCCTTTGACCAGCTTGTTGAAGACGTAGTAGTCCTCGGTCAGCAACTGACCCGAGATGTAGACGCCGATCGCGTCCGCGCCGTGCCTGCGGTGGATGTCGGCCAGGCGGCCGGCGGCCTCGTCCAGTGCCGCGTCCCAGCCGACGGCTTGCGGCGCGCCGCCGCGCGCGGCCCGACGCATGGGCTGCAGCAAACGGGTCTGCCGCGTGACCGAGGCGCTGGCGGTCAGGTGCAAGGTCGAGCCCTTGCTGCACAGCCGGCCGAAGTTGGCCGGGTGCTCGGGGTCGCCGCGCACGCCAGTGATCTGCACGCCGTCGTGCTCGACGATCACCCCGCAGCCGACGCCGCAGTAGCAACAGGTGGAACGGGTTTCCGGCACGGCGGCAGGCCCTGGTTCAGCCGGCGTGGGCGGCGCGCAGCTTGGGCCCAGCCACCGGCACGGCCAGGTCGACGCCGAGCGTGGCGAGCTCGTGCGCGTCGAGCTGCACGTCGCCGTCGACGACGCGGACCGCGAACTTTGGTGTGCAGCCCACGTCCGGCGCCGCCGCGACGCCGTCGCACAGGCCGATCGTCCAGTTGTGCAGTGGGCAGGCCACGCTCTGTCCGAAGACGATGCCCTGGCTCAGCGGGCCGCCCTTGTGCGGGCAGCGGTCGAGCAGCGCAAACACCTCGTTGGCGTCGTTGCGGAACACGGCGACGGCGGCCCCTTGCGGGCGGGTGACGCGGCGGGAACCGAGGACGGGAATGTCCTCGACGGTGCAGACGGTCTTCCAGGTGGTCATGTCGATGGCTCCATTTCGTCAACAACGATCGCGGTGCGGCCGGCGGCAGGCAGGCGCCGGGGCTCAGGTGTCCGCGCCCTCGCCGTTGGCGAGGGTTCCCTGCAGTGCTCGGCTTTGTGGCCGCTGTCGAACTCACTTCGCTCACTGCGCTCGCTTCGTTCAGACAATCGCCAGCGAGTCAGTTCACGAGGCTCGCTTCGCTCGCTGCCACAAAGCCTGCGCGCTTCGGCGCTTCCAACATCGCCCCATCGCCTGCCCGTCCCCTGCCGATGCCATCCGGGTGCCTCAGCGACGCTGAAATTCAGACGCTCGGCACCACCGCCAACCATGCCAGGCTGGATGCCGGTTTCCGCTGGGGCGATGTTGGAAGCGCCGAGCAGCGCAGCGGCGCGGGGGAAGTCCACGGCGCAGCCGTGGACCGAGCGAGAAGGCTCTAGGCAGCGGGCCGTCCAGGCCCGATGCGGAGTCATCGCAGCCGCCCCGTGCCGCGAGCAGCGCAGGGCACCCTTGGCCGCAGGCCGAGGGCGCGGACACCTGAGCCCCAGCGGGAACCGGCATTCAGCCGGTCGCCGAGCCAAGTTCCTGAGCACCTCAGGCCCCCGCCACCGCATCGAACTGCCGCACGTCCACGCGCGCCTTGTCGAACTCGAACCACGGGTCGGGCTCGCCGTCCAGCGCGAACTGCAGTTCGGCCCACAGTGCCTTGCGGCCCTCCGCGTCGTCGAGGATCTTCTTCTTGACGTGGTCCAGGCCAACGCGCGAGACGTAGTGCACCGTGCGCTCCAGGTACCAGCCCTCCTTGCGGTAGAGCTGCATGAAGGCGCCGGTGTACTCGAGCACCTCTTCGGCCGTCTTCAGCTTGCAGAAGAAGTGCGCGACCTCGGTCTTGATGCCGCCGTTGCCGGCGATGTACATCTCCCAGCCCGAGTCGACGCCGATGATGCCCACGTCCTTGATGCCGGCCTCGGCACAGTTGCGCGGGCAACCCGAGACGGCGAACTTCACCTTGTGCGGCGCGTACATGCGCCACATGGCGCGCTCCAGGTCCTTGCCCATCTGGGTCGAGTCCTGCGTGCCCATGCGGCACCACTCGCTGCCTACGCAGGTCTTCACGGTGCGCAGTGCCTTGGCATAGGCATGGCCCGAAGGCATGCCGATGTCCTTCCAGACGTTGACCAGGTCTTCCTTCTTCACGCCCAGCAGGTCGATGCGCTGGCCGCCGGTCACCTTCACCGTCGGGATCTTGTACTTGTCCACCGCGTCGGCGATGCGGCGCAGCTCGTCGGCCGTGGTCTCGCCGCCCCACATGCGCGGGATCACGCTGTAGGTGCCGTCCTTCTGGATGTTGGCGTGCGAACGCTCGTTGATGAAGCGGCTCTGCGGGTCGTCCTCGGCCTCCTTCGGCCACGACGAGATCAGGTAGTAGTTCAGCGCCGGGCGGCAGCTCGCGCAGCCGTTGGGCGTCTTCCAGCCCAGGAACTGCTGCACCTGCGGGATGCTCGTCAGGTGTTCCTTGAAGATCGCGTCGCGCACGTCCTGGTGGCTGTGCTCGGTGCAGCCGCACATCGCCTTCTTCTTCGGCGTGGCCGAGTAGTCGCCACCCGCGGTGAACATGATCAGCTGCTCGACCAGGCCGGTGCACGAGCCGCAGCTGGCGCTGGCCTTGGTGTGCTTGCGCACCTCGTCCAGCGTGAACAGGCCCTTGTCCTTGATGGCCTTGCAGATCGCGCCCTTGCTGACGCCGTTGCAGCCGCAGACCTCGTCGGTGTCGGCCATCGCGGCGGCCTTGTTGTGGCCCTCGTGGCCGGCGTCGCCGATGTTCGACTCGCCGAACATCAGCCGGTCGCGGATGTCGTTGACCGTGCGCCCCTCACGCAGCAGCTTGAAGTACCAGCTGCCGTCCACCGTGTCGCCGTACAGGCAGGCGCCGACCAGCTTGTCGTCCTTGATCACCAGCTTCTTGTAGACGCCGCCGTTGGGCGCGGTGGGGTCCGACAGCACGATCTCTTCCGTGCCCTCACCGCCCATGAAGTTGCCGGCCGAGAACAGGTCGATGCCGGTGACCTTCAGCTTGGTGCTGGTCTGGCTGCCGGTGTAGCGGCCGATGCCGAACTCGGCCAGGTGCGTGGCGCAGACCTTGCCCTGCTCGAACAGCGGCGCCACCAGGCCGTAGGCGATGCCGCGGTGCGCCGCGCACTCGCCCACCGCGTAGACGCGCGGGTCGGTCACCGTCTGCATCGTGTCGCTGACGGCGATGCCGCCCCGGCCGTCTTGCGCACACAGCAGGCCGGCGCTCAAAGCCAGCGTGGTGTTGGGGCGAATGCCCGCGGCCATCACCACCAGGTCGGCCGGGATCTCGCGGCCGTCTTTGAACTTCACCGAGCGCACGCGGCCCGCCTCGTTGCCCAGCAGCGAATCGGTCTGCGCGCCGATCTCGAATTTCAGCCCGCGGTCTTCCAGCGACTGCTGCAGCAGCTTGCCCGCCACGTCGTCGAGCTGGCGCTCCATCAGCCACGGCATGATGTGCACCACGCTGACCTGCATGCCGCGCAGCATCAGGCCGTTGGCCGCCTCCAGGCCCAGCAGGCCGCCGCCGATGACAACCGCGTGCGAATGCGTCTTGGCGGTCTCAATCATCGTGTTGGTGTCGGCGATGTCGCGGTAGGCGATCACGCCGTCCAGGTCCTTGCCCGGCACCGGCAGCACGAAGGGCGTCGAGCCGGTGGCGATCAGCAGCCGGTCGTACGGGGCCGTCGTGCCGTCCTCGGCCACCACCAGCCGTTTGATGCGGTCGATCTGCACCACCTTCTTGCCCAGGTGCAGGGTGATGCCGTTGTCCTCGTACCAGCTCAGTGGGTTGAGGATGATCTCGTCGATCGTCTGCTCGCCGGCCAGCACCGGGCTCAGCAGGATGCGGTTGTAGTTCGGGTGCGGCTCGGCGCCGAAGACGGTGATGTCGTACAGGTCCGGCGCGATCTTCAGCAGCTCTTCGAGCGTGCGCACGCCGGCCATGCCGTTGCCGACCATCACGAGCTTCATCTTTTTCATGGCGTGCAGACCTTTTCGGATTCGGCAATGGCAATGTCCTGCCCGGACGAAGGGGTGCTCGGGCAGGCTCAGGTTCAAAGGGGGTGGATCGCGGCGAACGCGGCGATCGGGGGCGTGGCGGCAGCGCTGGGCCGGCGCATGTCGGCCGGCGGGGGGGAGGGCTCACCACGGCGGTGCGTCGTCACACCGCGAGCAGACCATTGCAAGCGCCGTGCCCGCTCGACCCGGCCGGGCATCGCCTATGCTTGATCCGTTCCTCCCTACCGCCGCGCCACCGCCTTGCCCGACCAAGCCCCTGACACGTCCCAGCACATGCCACCCGACGGCGGGGTGGTGAGCCTTCCGCTGCTGCTGTGGGATGCCGACCCCCTGGCGCCGATGCTGGCGGTGGCCTTGGCCGACGCCGGCCTGCCAGCCGCCATGCGTTGGCCGGCCACGCCCGATGCTGGTGCGCACGCACCGCACCATGCGCTGCTCGGCACCGAGGCCGTCGGCCGTTGGCTGGCACTGCCCGCGGAACGGCGGCCCGCCGGTCCGGCCAC
>JBGAGZ010000009.1:0-108862 GCA_044226465.1 Burkholderiaceae bacterium
TGGTTGGTCGGCGGGGTGGCCGCGCCGAACGTCGGCCAGGCCAGGCTGGCCGCGGCGGCCAGCGCGAGCGTGGTGAAGCGGGTGAGCGAAGTGCGCATGGTGAAGTCCTTCGGTTGACAAGCCTCGCAATCGAAGCCCTGGCGCGAGACTAGGTGCCTGCGCAACCGAGCCACCAACGGATCGCCAACCGATCGGTCGATCATGTCCCTGACCCCCTTGCCGTAGGGGGTGGCCCCCTACGTTCACCGGCTACTTCGGCCGGCGGCGCTCAAGTGATCGGTGCCTGAGGAGCAGCAGGCGTGCAGCGCGGGCGAGGGCGGGGGGGCTTCTCAGCGTTTCAGCCTGATTCCGACGCGCGTTTCGACGTCATGAAACATCGCCGCCGGGGCTGAACGACCAGGATCAATGGCAGGGGTCCTGTCGAGGGCCGCAAACTGAATCAGAGAGAGTGCAGCGGACGCTGCCGCGCCTGCCGCTCCTCCGGTCGCGAAGCCCAACCCAATTCCAAAGACGGTAAAGGCAAACTTCCAGTAGACCTTCTTCGTCGCAGCAAGCACCGCCGCGTTGTAGGCATCGGTCATCTCGACGACGCTTTCGACGGTAGCCGCAGGCGGTCGCCCTTGCGCGGCGGCCAGTTGCTGCCAATCGAACAAAGCAGCTCTCTTTTCTCTGAACCCGCCGTCCCGCGACAAGGCGCACGCGAGGACAAGCAATTCTTCCGGGTCCTTCAGGTCCGGACTTGCCAATCGTCGAGTCAACAGAACAGCCTGCGTGGCCACATTACCGGTGTCGTCGTTCAACAAGAAGTCATGTGCGCAAGCGACGCTCGAGTTGTACGCCGCGATGACATCAACATGGTGAACACCCGCCGGCCTCTCGACGATCTGCTCTTGCGCGAGGATCATGCGTGTCACCCCATACGCATCGAGGTTCTGAACGTCGTGTGCTTCAGCCTTCAGTTCCACCAGCCTGGTCTTGAACCTGCTTCGACGCGCAGAGTTCCAAGGTCTGCACACCGCCAGTTCCTCCAGTTGATCCAGCCGCTTCCTCTGCAGTTCGGGGTTCCACCCGCGTGATTCCCAATACGCCCGTTCGTCCCGCTCAGGCTGAGTGGCCATGACAGGCAATATCAGACGGTCGTAGAGCAACACGTTGGCGGCAAGCGAGGCGGCATCAATGTGGTCCGCGACGGACAGCGATCCCCAGCGTTCGATGGTCACAGTTGCTCCCGGCGATGAACGTTGGGAGTTTGCGCTCAGCCAATCCTGTCGACATCCTCAACTTCCGGTATGCACCAGATTCCGTCTCTGAACGGCAGCAGGCTGTTCCGACTGGGCAGCTGAGTTGTCTACGGCGCCGCTTCCTCCGGCGGGTCCGTCCACAGTCGCAGCAGCGTCAACCCCACGGCCAGCAGCGGCGGGCCAATGAAGACGCCGATGAAGCCGAAGGCGACGATGCCGCCGAATACGCCGAAGACGATCAACAGCAGCGGCAGGCTGCTGCTGCGGCTGATCAGGTAGGGCTTGATGAAGTTGTCGATGCTGCTGATCACCAGCAGGCCCCAGGCGGCCATGAAGACGGCCCAGCCGACCGAGCCCTGGGACAGCAGCCACAGCGTGGCACCGCCCCACACCAGCGGCGGCCCCACCGGCACCATCGAGAGCAGAAAGGTCGCCGCGGCCAGGGCCGGCGCGCCGGGCACGCCGGCGATCAAGAAGCCGATCAGCGCCACCAGGGCCTGGGCCAGCGCGGTGCCGAAGATGCCGTTCACCACGCCCGTCACCGTGCCGGCGATGGTGGCCAGCAGCTGGTCGGCCAGGCCGCCGGCCAGCTTGTGCAAGATGGTGCGCGCGGCCTGGACCAGCTGGTCGCCGTCGCGGTAGAAGAAGAAGGCGATGAAGGCCGCAAAGGTGAGCTGCAGCAGACCGCCACCCAGGGCCTTGCCCCCGCCCACGACGATGGCCTTGGCCGGCTCGACCAGGCTCTTGAGCAGCACCGCCACCTCTTCGCGGCTGGCCATCAGGCGGTGCCAGTAGGCGGTGAGCGCGTCGCCGATCAGGGGCACCTGCGCCAGCCACTCAGGCGGCTGGGGCGGGCCATGGTCGAGCAGGCCCTTGACGGTGTCCACCAGCGAGCCCACGTCGTCGGTGAGGCTCAGTGCCAATGCGGTCGTCGGCCCGATCACCAGCACCACCAGCAGCAGCGTCATCGCGAGCGCGGCCCAGGCGGCGCGCCCACCCAGCGCAGCGCGCAGGCGCAGGTACAGCGGCCAGCTGGACGCGCAAGCCACCGCGGCGAACAGCAGCGCCGGGATGAACGGGTGAAGGACCTGGTAGCAGCCGACGACGAGGGCGACGACGGCGGCCAGCTGGGCCAGGTGCAGCAGTCTTGCTTTCACGGCGCTCGCTTGCGGGAGTGGGGGCGAGGCCGATTCCAGCACAGACGCCAGGCGCTGTCTGCCCGGCTGCGAGCGCACCCTCGGCTGATAGAATCGTGGCCCACAGCGCCGATTTGTTCCGATTGCGGGCGCTGCCAACAAATGCAGCTAAAGCGGGGCCCGACCCGGTGGCCGCGTTTTGGCGGCACCGGGTTTTTTCGTTTGGGTTGGTGCATGGCACACATCAAGGGTTCGGTCGGCTTTGTGGCGCCGCAGCAGATGCGGTTCGACCAGGCCTTGCCGCTGCAAAGCGGCGCGCGGCTGGTCGACTACACGCTGGTCTACGAGACCTACGGCACGCTCAATGCCGATCGCAGCAACGCGGTGCTGGTGTGCCATGCGCTCAACGCCTCGCACCATGTGGCCGGCGAGTACGCCGACCAGCCCGGCAGCACCGGCTGGTGGGACAACCTGGTCGGCCCCGGCAAGGCGCTGGACACGGACCACTTCTTCGTCATCGGCGTCAACAACCCCGGCTCGTGCTTTGGCTCCACCGGCCCGATGCACCTGAACCCGCTCACCGGCCAGCCCTACGGCGCCGACTTCCCCGTGGTGACGGTGGAAGACTGGGTCGACGCGCAGGCCCGCCTGGTCGAGCGTCTGGGCATCAACCAGCTGGCGGCCGTGGTGGGTGGCAGCCTGGGTGGCATGCAGGCCCTGGCGTGGACGCTGCGCTACCCCGAGCGCGTGCGCCACTGCGTGGCCGTGGCCACGGCGCCGAATCTCTCGGCACAGAACATCGCCTTCAACGAGGTGGCGCGCCGCGCCATCGTCACCGACCCCGATTTCCACGACGGCCACTACTACGCCCATGGCGCGGTGCCGCGGCGCGGGCTGCGCGTGGCCCGCATGATCGGCCACATCACCTACCTGAGCGACGACTCGATGGAGGCCAAGTTCGGCCGCGAGCTGCGCGCCGCCGAGCTGGGCTACACCACGCAGGACATCGAGTTCCAGATCGAAAGCTACCTGCGCCACCAGGGCGACAAGTTCAGCGAGTACTTCGACGCCAACACCTATTTGCTGATCACCCGCGCGCTGGACTACTTCGACCCCGCGCGCAAGCATGGCGGTGACCTGGCGGCGGCCTTCAAGGTGGCGCGGGAGAAGAAGTTCCTGCTGGTCAGCTTCACCACCGACTGGCGCTTCTCGCCCGCCCGCTCGCGCGAGATCGTGAAGGCCTTGGTCGACAACAA
This sequence comes from Burkholderiaceae bacterium, assembly GCA_044226465.1. GTDB lineage: Bacteria > Pseudomonadota > Gammaproteobacteria > Burkholderiales > Burkholderiaceae_C > Ideonella. The sequence continues at coordinate 3,634 of JBGAGZ010000009.1, forward strand.
GGTCGACGTGAGCTATGCCGAGATCGACGCCCCGCACGGCCACGACGCCTTCCTGCTGGAAGACCCGCGCTACCACGGTGTGATGCGGGCCTACTTCGAGCGGATACGGCAAGAGCCGGCGGCCCAGCCCGTGCAGGCCAAGGGGTTCGCAGCATGAGCGAGCGCAAGGACCTGGAGGTGATCGCCCGCCTCGTGCCGCAAGGCGCCCGCGTGCTGGACCTGGGCTGCGGCACCGGCGAGCTGCTGGCCTACCTGCGCGACACGCGCGGCTGCAGCGGCTACGGCGTCGAGCTGGACGATGCCAACGTGCTGGCCTGTGCGCGGCGCGGGGTCAACGTCATTCAGCTCAACCTGGAAGAAGGGCTGAAGCTGTTCGAAGACCGCAGCTTCGACGTGGTGCTGCAGCTGGAAACCCTGCAACACCTGCGCAACGCCGAGCACATGCTGCGCGAGACGGCGCGTGTGGGCCGCATCGGCATCGTCAGCTTCCCCAATTTCGCCCACTGGCCCAACCGCCTGTCTGTGCTGCGCGGCCGCATGCCGGTGACCAAGGCGCTGCCTTACGAGTGGTACGACACGCCGAACATCCGCGTCGGCACCTTTGCCGACTTCGAGGTGCTGGCGCGCAAGAACGGGCTGGACATCCTCGACAGCTTCGGCCTGCAGTCCGGCGAGGTGGTGCGCCGCTGGCCCAACCTGATGGCCAGCGTGGCCGTGTTCAAGTTCGAGCGAGATTAGTGGAGCACCCGGCCGCGGTGTACCGCGGCCACCCGCCGGGCGGGTGTCAGCCGGCTTGGGGCGGCCCGGCGCTTGGCTGACCTGGGCGCCCTGTCGGCGGCCTCTCAGCCGATGACCTGGCCGCGCCCGGCGCGCTTGGCCTCGTAGAGCGCGCGGTCGGCGCGCACCAGCAGCGCGGCCAGGTCTTCCTGGCCGTCCCACTGCGCCAGGCCCATGCTGACGCCCAGCGCCTCGCCATGCGCCATGGGCTCGCCTTGCAGGCGGGCCAGCAGGGCGTCGGCCAGGGCGCGGGCCTGGGCCAGGCCGTCGCCGACCAGCAGCAGGGCGAATTCGTCGCCGCCCAGCCGGCCCAGCAGGTCGGTCGCGCGGGCACGCGCCTGCACGCGCCGCACCAGCTCGCACAGCACGGCGTCGCCCACCGCGTGGCCGTGCTGGTCGTTGATCTGCTTGAAGCGGTCCACGTCCAGCATGGCCAGCGACAACGGTTCGCCGCATTGCCGGGCGCGGTCGAGGCCGGCCTGCGCTGCCTCGAGGAAGCCGCGGCGGTTGATGGCGCCGGTCAGCTCGTCTTCGCGCGCCTGCCGTTGCAGCTCGCCGTGGTGGCTGGCGATCGGGTTCAGCAGCACGCGGCGCAGCATGGCGTTCAAGGCCAGGAACACCGCCAGCACCACCGCCACGGCGCCGATCAGGAACTGGACGAGCGACTGGTGCGCGCGCTCCAGCGGCGGCGCCATCGGCACGGCCACGATCTGCGCGCCCACCGTCTCGCCCATGCGCCAGCCGAAGCCGTGCGTGTCGCCGTAGATGACGCGCATGGCCGGGGGCGACTGCGCCGGGTCGCCATGGCAGGTGAGGCAGCTGGCCTCTTGCACGCGCATCGGCTTGGCGACGAAGAGCAGGCGCTGGCCGTCGACCACGGCTTCGCGCTGGATGGTCTCGGCGGGCTGCTCGCGCAGGCTGTGCACGATCTCGGCGGCGATGCCGGTGGCCAGGTTCGCCGGGTTGATCGGGTTCAGCGCCACCTCGCGGTAGCTGACGCCGGGGTAGCGCCGGTGCAGCTCGCGCATGGCGGTGGTGGCGGCGAACGAGGGCACGCCGGGCGGCTGGAACTGCGCCGGGTCGCGGTTGAGCAGTGGGCGCACGTGCTCGGCCGTGAAGCTGCGCAGGGCGATGGCGGCTTCCATGTGCAGCTCGGCCTCGCGCTGCACCTCGGCCAGCGCACGCTGGCGCATCTGGCCCTGCATGACCACGCCGGCGACCATCACCGCCACCACGGCGCAGGCGCCGAGGGCGATGTTGAGGCGGGTCTTCAGGTTCATCGTGCAGGCCGGCGATGCCGGACTCTAGCGCTCGACCTCGGTCACCGGCTCCACCAGCACCGGCCGGGCGTGCAAGTATTGCGTGGCGCGGCGCTTGGCCTCGATGTCGGCGTAGACATGGCCGGCCTCGTCGGCCGTCAGCCCCAGCACCGGGGCCAGCGCCTCGGCCGGCAGGCCGTGGTTGAAGGCCCACAGCGCCAGGTCCATCTGCTGGTAGGGCAGGGCGAAGTAGAACTCGTCCTGCCCCTGCGGCAGGCTGTAGGTGTCGGTGGTGGGGGTCGACGAGCACACCGCCTCCGGCAGGCCCAGGTGCCTGGCCAGCGCGTAGACCTGGGTCTTGTACAGGTGGGCGATGGGCTTCAGGTCGGCCGCGCCGTCGCCACCCTTGACGAAGAAGCCCTGGTCGTACTCGAGCCGGTTCGGCGTGCCGATCACGGCGTGGTGCAGGCGGTCGGCGTGGTAATACTCCAGCGCCTTGCGTACGCGCTGCTTGTGGTTGGTGGCGGCCACCAGTTGCAGGTACTGCTTCGGCGGCAGGCGGGCCTGGGACACGGTGCCGTCCGGCGCCTGCACCACGAGGCGGAAGAAGTTCACTCCGCCGGTGCGGCCGCCGGCGATCACGATCTTGTTGCGCCAGCCCTCGCCGTAGGCGGGGAAGACGGCGCGGATCGCCTCGTCCTGCTGGCGGTAGCAGCCCAGCGCGTCCAGCGCCGGCGCGATGTCGACCACCTCGTGCGCGATGCCCAGCTGCCGGGCGACCGCGCCGCCACGCTCCAGGCTGTCACCCGACGATGCGCGCTCGGGCATCAGCAGGCCGTAGACCCGCTCGGGCCCCAGGGCTGCGACGGCGAGTGCCGCGCAGACCGAGCTGTCCACCCCGCCGGACAGGCCGACGACGACACCGCGGCGGCGCAGCCGGTTGGCCAGCGTGTCGACCATCCAGGCCCCCACGCGGCCCACTTCGGCGGCGCAGTCCAGCGCCATCCAGCGCGACGGGTCAGGCAGCGAGCTTGCGGCGCACATAGGTCTCGATCCGGTCCAGGCTGCCAAGGTTTTCGGGCACCATCTCGTCGTCGTCGACGGTGAGGCCGAATTCGTCTTCCAGGTAGGCGATCAGCTCCAGGAAGCCGGTCGAGTCGACGACGCGGTGTTCGATCAGCGAGTCGCCGTCGGCGAACGCGGTGCCACCGCCCATCAGGATGTCCTCCTCGATGTAGCGGCGCACCAGGGCCTTGGTGTCTTTCATGCGGTGTTGTCCTGCGTGGATGGGTGAAGGGTCTCGGCCAGGTCCTGCTTGCGGACCTTGCCTGTTTCGGTGCGGGGCAGGCTGTTGACGAACAGCACGCGCTGCGGCGCCAGGCCGCTGTCCAGCGCGTCGGCGCAATGGCGCTGCAAGGCGCGCTCGTGCAGGCTGCTGCCAGGCCGTGGCACGACGAAGGCGATCACCGCTTCGCCGAGCAGCGGGTCGGGCACGCCGACGACGGCGGCTTCGAGCACGCCGTCGACACGGCACAGCGCCTCTTCGACCGCGCGCGGCGCGACCTTCTCGCCTCGGCACTTGATGATCTCGTCGCGCCGGCCGACGAAGTAGAGCCAGCCCTCGGCGTCGCTGCGGAAGACGTCGCCGGTGTGCAGCACCGATTCGCCGGCGATGGCAAAGGGGCGCAGCACCTGGGCGCTGAGGGCGGGCTTGTTCCAGTAGCCGCGCATCACGTGGCTGCCGCGCACGACGAGCTCGCCAGTGGCCTCGCCGGGGGGCAGGCGCTGGCCGCGCTCGTCGACCAGCCAATGCGCCTGGTTGGGCATGCCACGGCCCACGCTGCCAGGGCGGCGGGCCAGTTCTTCGGGCGGCAGGTAGCTGATGCGCTTGCATTCGGTCTGGCCGTACATCGAATACAGCCGGGCCTGGGGCAGCAGGCGCTGCAGCGCCTGCCAGTGCTCGGGCCGCATCGCGGCGGCGGCGTTGGTGACCAGCCGCAGCGCCGGCCAGGTCAGGTCGGCGGCGTTCTTCAGGCCCAGCCAGAGCGCGAACATGGTCGGCACGCCGGCGAACACGGTCGTGCCCTCGGCCGCCAGCGCCTTGAGCACCGGCACGGGGAAGGCGAACGAGCGTTGCAGCACCACGCGCGCGCCGACCTGGAAGGCGAGCAGCAACTGGTACAGGCCGTAGCTGTAGGCCAGCGGCAGCACGCCGGCGAGCACGTCGCCGGCGCGCAAGCCCAGGTAGGCCTGCACCGAGGCCGCGGCGGCCCGCATGTTCAGGTGGCTGAGCATCACGCCCTTGGGCTCGCCGGTCGAGCCCGAGGTGTAGATCAGCGCGGCCAGGTCCTGGTCGATCGTGGGTGCGGGGGTCGGCGTGGGACTGACCGCATCCGCCTCGCAGGGCGGCGCGTCCGGCGTCGCCCACAGCCGCACGCGCGGGGCGGGCCCGTCGCTCAGCGCGGCGTCGACCACCGGTTGCAGGTCGGGCTGCGACAGCAGGGCCTGCGCCCCGCAGTCGGCCAGCACGGCCCGCAGGCGGGTCGCCCGGGTCTGCGGGCCCAGTGGCACGAAGACCGCGCCCGCGCGCAGGCAGGCCAGCAGCGCCAGCGCGAAGGCCACGCCGTTGTCCATCAGGCAGACGACGCGGTCACCGCGCTGCAGCCCCTGCGCCTGGAGCCAGGCGGCCCACGCGGCGGAGCGGCGGTCGAGCTCGCCGTAGCTGGTGCGGCGGCCCTCGAACACGAGCGCCGTCCGCTCGGGGTCGGCCCCGGCGATGGCTTCGAAGTCGTGCTGAAGCAGCATGGTTCAGGCCGCCAGGCCGCGGCCGCGGACGAAGTGCTCGTGCAGCCACATGGTCGACAGGATGCCGACGAAGGCCATGTTGTCGCCGAAGCCCTGGGCCCGGCCGGCGGCGCACTTGGCGACCAGGCGTCGCACGGCCACCGGGTCGAAGAGGCCGGCGTCGGCCAGGCGCGACTCGCTCAGCAGCTCGGCCGTCGCCTCGTCGGCCTGGCCGCCGGGGCCGAAGAAGCTTTGGCTGTCGGGCGCGCGGTAGGGCTGCTTGCGGCGCAGGCGGATGGACTCGGGCAGCCAGCCGCCCATGGCCCGCTTCAGCAGGTATTTCTCGTCCAGCCCCATCAGCTTGTAGCGCGGCGGCAGGCGGTTGCCCCATTCGATGACGCGGTGGTCGAGGAACGGGAAGCGGGCCTCGATCGACTCGGCCATCGCCATGCGGTCGCCCTGGGCGCTGAGCAGGTAGCCGGACAGCAAAGTCTTGGCCTCGACGTACTGGTCGGTGGCCAGCGTGGACCAGTGCTCGGACCCGGGCGGCATCGCGGCTGCGACCTCGGCGAAAGGGTCGAAGCCGGCGGCCATGTCGCGCAGCGGTGGGGCGAGGAAGCGCGTGATGCGCCCGGCGCTGGCCCAGCGCGTGGCGTGGCCGAAGCCGGGCTGTCCAAGGCGTTCATGCCCGTCGGCGAAGAACTGCGCACCGAGCGCGCCACCGGCGACCGGTGAATGGCGCAGGTAAGGATAGAGCCGGCCGAGCAGGGCCGGGCGCCAGCGCGACTGCGGCGCGCGGGCGATGAAGCGCCGCACGCGCGCTTCCTTGAACAGGTCGTAGCCGCCGAACACCTCGTCGGCGCCTTCGCCGGTGAGCACGACCTTGACACCCTCGGCCCGCACCGCGCTGGCCAGCAGCATCATCGGCACCGGGGCCGTGCGCAGCAGCGGTGTCTCGGCATGCCGCACCGCACGCGGGAAGGCGGCGGCGATGTCCGCCCGGCGGCAGCGCAGCTCGGTGTGGGGCGTGCCCAGGGCGCGGACCATTTCGCGCTGGTGCTCGCTTTCGTCGAACTCGGCATCGTCGAACGCGATCGAGAAGGTGCGCAGCGGGGTGTCGCTGCAGCGGTGGACCAGCGTGGCGATGACGGCCGAGTCCAGGCCACCGCTGAGGTAGGCGCCCACGGGCACGTCGGCGCGCAGCTGCAGGCGCACCGCGTCGACCAGGCCGGCGCGCAGCTCGTCGGCCAGCGCGTCGGCGCTGCCGGTGGCCTCGTGCCCGCGCGGCGGGAACCGCCAGTCCCAGTACGTCCAGGTCTTGCTGGCGCCGGCCTCGACCGCCATCGCCTGGCCGGGCGGCAGCGCCTGCACGCCTTCGAACACCGTGCGCGGGGCGACCGGCGCCCAGCAGGTGAACGCTTCAGCCAGGGCCAGCGCGTCCAGCCGGCGCGGCACGCCGGGCAACGCCAGCAGGGCCTTGATCTCGGACGCGAACAGCAGCCGCCCGCCGTGCCAGGCATAGAACAGCGGCCGGATGCCGGCCCGGTCGCGGGCCAGCAGCAGGCGGCGCCGGCGTGCGTCCCACAGCGCGAAGGCGAACTGGCCGTTCAGCCGCTCGAGCATGGCGTCGCCATGCTCGGCGTACAGCTGCAGCAGCACCTCGGTGTCCGACCGGGTGCGAAAGCGCCGGCCCGCCGCTTCGAGCTCGGCGCGCAGCTCCACGAAGTTGAAGATCTCGCCGTTGAAGACCACGCAGGTGGCCTCGTCGGCATCTGCCATGGGCTGGTGGCCGCCGGCCAGGTCGATGACGGACAGGCGCGTGTGGGCCAGGCCGACCTCGCGGTCGCAGAACCAGCCGTGGTCGTCCGGCCCGCGGTGCTGCAGGCGGCCGGCCATGGCCAGCAATTCGTCGCGGGTGGGCGCCGGGGCGGTCGGCCCATGGGCCAGGATGCCGGCGATGCCGCACATGGCGCGCTCAGGCCGCCTCGCGGCGGTCGGCCGCGCTGGCGTAGGGCGACATGGAGCGCGGCATGATCCGCGCCGGGGTCGACAGCACGACCGAGCCCGAGGGCACGTCGCGCGTGACCACGCAGTTGGCGCCGATCATCACGTCGTCGCCCACGGTGACGCCCCCCAGCACGCAGGCACCGACATAGATGTCGACCCGGCTGCCGATCTTGGGGACACCGGGCGTGGGGCCGGTGCCGATGGTCACGCCGTGGAAGACCAGGCAGTCGTCGCCGATCTCGACGCCGCTGCCGATCGTGACCTGGTTCGGGTGGATGAGCACCAGGCCGCGGCCGACGCGGGCCCCGTGGGCGCCTGCCCACAGGTGGACACGAAAGGGCAGCAGCGGCAGGCGGGCCAGGCGGTAGGCGATCCAGAAGGGCCAGCGCAACAGGGCCGGGCGAAGCCCGCTGGCCCAGACACCGAAGCGATAGACGGCCAGGATCCAGAAGCCTGGATTCCTCAGGCCGCCCTCGTACCGCGAGCGGTCGTGGCGGACAGTCTCGAACATGGATGCATCCCTCAAGCCGGCCGGTTCGAACGACCGGTCCGGGTGAGAGGTTAGTCCGTGTCGGTCAAGTGGTGGGAAATGATCGGGTTCACCGCTACGTCGTGCCTTGACATTCGTCACGAAATCCGACAGTCGGCGCCGGCAAGGCGGCGCCGGTCGAGGGCTCAGTGGGCGTCGAGCGGGGCCAGGGGGGCGAATTCGGCCGGCTGCTTGGTCTTCCAGGCGGCGATCGCCTTTTCCATTTCGCCGATGTCGAAGATGGCGCTTTGCAGCAGCGTCATCTGCTGCAGCGCTTCGGCGGTGCCGTGGTCGCGGGCCTGGTTCAAGGCCAGCTTGCTGCCGGCGATGGCCAGCGGGCTCTTGGCGGCGATCTGCGCAGCCAGTTCCTGGGCATGCTGAAGCAGCGCGTCCGCGTCCGGCAGCACGGCGTTGACCAGCCCGATCGCCAGCGCGCGCTCGGCGCCCACACGCTCACCGGTGTAGGCCATTTGCCGCGCCACGCCCTGCGGCACGAGCTTGGGCAGGCGCTGCAGCGAGCCCAGGTCGGCCACCATGCCGATGTGGATCTCCTGCACGGTGAAGAAGGCGTCGGCCGTGCACAGGCGGATGTCACAGGCCGCGGCCAGGTCCAGCGCGCCGCCGATGCAGCCGCCCTGCACCGCGCAGACCGTGGGGAAGCGTGCTTCGTCGATCGCGTCGAAGCAGGCCATCAGCCGGCGCAGGCCGGTCTGGAAGGCCTGGCGCTGGCGGGCGGTGGACAGGTCCAGCATCGGCATGTTGCTGCCGGCGAAAACGTCCAGCGCCATGCCAGCCGAGAAATGCTTGCCGGTCGAAGCCAGCACCAGCACGCGCGTGCGGCCGGCGTCGTCGAGCGCGCGCACCGCGTCGCGCAACGCCGGGAAGAAGCCCGGGTCCATGGTGTTCATGCGCTCGGGCCGGCTCAGCGTGAGCCGTGCGATGCCGGTGGCGGCGTCTTGCTGGAGCTGGAAGTAAGTCGATTCGGTGGTCGTGTTCATGGCGGGCCTCGGTGCGAGCCGCCAAGGCTAACCGCAGAAACGGCCGCTGCCATCACCTGCGCGACAGCGGCCGACGGCGGCGCCGATGCCCGTGAACGTCTCGATACCGCCGGGTTTGACAGCTCACTAGACTGCCTGGCATGCAAACCCATGTCCAGACCGGTGACGGGCTCGCGCTGCGCCTGCACGAGTGGAGCCCCGGCACCGCGCCGCGCGGGCAGGTGTTGATCGTGCACGGCCTGGGCGAGCACGCCGGCCGTTACGCACACGTGGCCGCCGCGCTCAACGCGCATGGCTGGCAGGTGCTCTCGTACGACCAGCGTGGCCACGGCGGCTCGGCCGGTGCCCAGGGCGACATCGCCGCCGCCGACAGCCTGCTCGACGACCTGGGCCGGGTGGTGGACGCGGTGCGCGTGCCCTCGCACGGCCCGCTGGTGCTGCTGGGCCACAGCCTCGGCGGCCTGGTGGCCGCGCGCTTCGTGGCCGAGGCCTTGCAGCCGTCGCCGGCCGCCTGGTCGCGCCACGTCGACGCGCTGGTGCTGTCGTCGCCGGCGCTGGACCCGGGCATGAACGCCGTTCAGAAGCTGCTGCTGGCCGTGGTGCCCAAGCTGCTGCCGCACCTGCGGGTCGGCAACGGGCTGAAGCCGGAATGGATCTCGCGCGACCGGGCCGTGGTGCGGGCCTACGTCGACGACCCGCAGGTGCACGACCGCGTCAGCGGCCTGCTGGGCCGCTTCATCGCCGACGCCGGGCCGCTGGTGCTGTCACTGGCGCCGCAGTGGCGGCTGCAGACGCTGCTGATGTGGGCCGGCGCCGACCGCTGCGTCAGCCCCGCTGGTTCGGCCGCCTTTGCCGCCGCTGCGCCACGCAGCGCTGTGACGCCGCGCGAATGGCCCGGCCTGTTCCACGAGATCTTCAACGAGCCCGAGAAGGAAGAGGTGCTGGCCGAGCTCGATGCCTGGCTCGACCGGCGCTTCCCCTCAGGCGTATAACGCCCGCACCCGAGGCGCCGCGCAGCGGCCGCCGCTCATCAAGTGGCGTGCGCGGATCCGGCTTGGCCGGTCCGCTGCGCGAGCCCCCTCGGGGGGCAGCCCCCGGAAGGGGGCGTGGGGGCCCTACTTCGCCGTCGGCATCACGAACTCGGCGCCCTTGCCGATGCTGGCGGGCCAGCGTTGCATGACCGACTTTTGCTTGGTGTAGAAGCGCACGCCTTCTTCGCCGTAGGCGTGCATGTCGCCGAAGAGGCTCTTCTTCCAGCCGCCGAAGCCGTGCCAGGCCATGGGCACGGGGATGGGCACGTTGATGCCGACCATGCCCACCTGCACGCGGCGGCTGAACTCGCGGGCGATGTTGCCGTCGCTGGTGAAGCAGGCCACGCCGTTGCCGAACTCGTGGGCGTTCACCAGCTCGATCGCCGCGGCGAAATCGGGCACGCGCACGCAGGCCAGCACCGGGCCGAAGATCTCTTCCTTGTAGATGCGCATGGTGGGCGTCACGTGGTCGAACAGCGTGCCGCCGGTGAAGAAGCCGCCCTCGTGGCCCGCCACCTTCAAGCCGCGACCATCGACGACGAGCTGGGCGCCTTCTTCGATGCCGATGCCGATGTAGCCCTCGATGCGCTTCTTCGCTTCGGCCGTCACGATCGGGCCCATTTCGGCGTCGAGCTCCATGCCGTTCTTGATCTTCAAGGCCTTGGCGCGCTCGGCCACCTTGGGCACGATCTTGTCAGCCACGTCGCCCACCAGCACCGCCACCGAGATCGCCATGCAGCGCTCGCCGGCCGAGCCGTAGGCCGCCCCGATCAGCGCGTCGACCGCCTGGTCCACATCCGCATCGGGCATCACCACCATGTGGTTCTTGGCGCCGCCCAGAGCCTGCACGCGCTTGCCGTGCTTCGCGCCGGTCTCGTAGATGTACTGCGCGATCGGCGTCGAGCCGACGAAGCTGACCGCCTTCACGTCGGGATGGGTCAGCAATGTGTCGACCGCCAGCTTGTCGCCTTGCACGACGTTGAACACGCCATCGGGCAGGCCGGCCTGCTTCAGCAACTCGGCCATGAACAGGCTGGGCGACGGATCGCGCTCGCTGGGCTTGAGGATGAAGGTGTTGCCGGTGGCCAGCGCCATCGGGAACATCCACATCGGGACCATGCAAGGGAAGTTGAACGGCGTGATGCCGGCCACCACGCCCAGCGGCTGGCGCAGCACCCAGTTGTCGATGCCGGTGCCGACCTGGTCGGTGAAGTCGGTCTTCAGCAGCTGCGGCGCACCGCAGGCGAACTCGACGATCTCGATGCCGCGGGTGACCTCGCCCTGCGCGTCGGTGAAGACCTTGCCGTGCTCGGCGGTGATCATGGCGGCCAGCGTGTCCTTGTGCTGGTTCAGCAGACCCAGGAAGTTGTTCAGGATGCGTGCACGGCGCAGCGGCGGCGTCTCGGCCCAGGCGGGGAAGGCTGCGTGGGCGGCGGCGACAGCGGCGTTCACCTCGGCTTCGCTGGCCAGCGCGACCTGGCGCGCCACCTGGCCCGTGGCCGGGTTGTAGACCGCCTGGCGACGCCCGCAGCCGCCGGGGGCGGCCTGACCGCCGATGAAGTGGCCGATCTCGGTGGTGGCGGTGAAGGCTTCGGGTGCGCCCATGGTGTGTCTCGCGTGAAGAGGGATCCGGCCAGTCTAGGCAGGCGCACCGCCGCTGCCAATGCCGGCTGGCTGGATTCATTGTTCACGATGCTGAACAATGCTCCATCATGAGCAAGAGCCAATCGACCGGTGGGCTGTGGTCGCCCATCCATGCGCTGACCGTGCTGGCCGAGGCCGGCAGCTTCACCGCCGCCGCCCAGCGGCTGGGTATGAGCAAGGCGGCGATGAGCCAGCGCGTGGCGGAGCTGGAGGCCGCCGCCGGTGTGCCCCTGGTGCAGCGCACCACGCGCAGCATGCAACTCACCGACGCCGGCCGCCAACTGGTGGCCGCCACGCAGGGCGCCTTCGCCAGCATCGACCAGGCCTTTGCCGCCGTGCGTGACCTGGCCGCCGCGCCCAGCGGCCGACTGCGGGTGACCGCGCCGGTGGCCCTGGCCCGACAGTGCATCGTGCCGCTGCTGCCCGGCTTCCTGGCCGAATACCCGGCGCTGCAGGTGGAACTGGACTTGTCTGACCGGTTGCGGCCGCTGGCGCAGGAAGGCTTCGACCTGGCCATTCGCCACACCAGTACGCCGCCCGACACCCACGTGGCCTGGATGCTGCGCGAGACCCGCAGCCTGCTGCTGGCCAGCCCCGCCTACCTGGCGCGCCACCCGGCGCCGGCCGTGCCGGACGACCTGCGCGGCCACGAATGCCTGGTCTACCCGCGCCCGGGCGACACGGCGGTCTGGAGCTTCGAGCCGGTCGGCGGAGGAAGCGGGCGCGTCAGCGTGCCGCTGAAGGGCCCCTTCGCGGCCAACAACAGCGAGGCCTTGCGCGAGGCGGCCCTGGCCGGCCTGGGCATCACGCTGCTGCCCGACTTCAGCGCCGAGCCGGCCTTGGCGGCGGGCGAGCTGGTGCAGGTGCTGCCTGGCTGGCAGCCGGTCGGGGCGTTCGGCACTCATATATGGGCGATTCGGCCGTATGCGGCGCAGGTGCCGCGCGGCGTGCGGGCCCTGGTCGATTGGTTGTCGAAGTGGATGGGCGCCGCGACGTTCTGAATTGGCCGGTCGGCGTGCTGCATTTCTTCCGAACTGGCTCAAGTGGTGGTGCGAAGAATCCGATATCCGCCTATCCATGTTCGGAGACAACACCATGGCAGTACCTTCGTTCGCCCGTTTGACACTGGCCCGGCGCCTCGGCGGCGGCTTCGGCGCACTCTTGTTGATGCTGTTGGTCGTGGCCGGCCTCAGCGTGGTCGAGTTGCGCTCGCAAGGCCGTCGGGTGCAGGACATCGTCGGCGTCAAGAACGAGAAGCTGGCGCTGGCCAACCGCATGCTGGAGAGCATCAACAGCATGGCGATCCAGGCCCGCACGGTCACGCTGCTGACCGACGTGAAGGCCATCGACGTCGAGATGAAGGCCATGGGCGATGCGAGGTCGCGCTATGCCGAGGGCGAGAAAGCCCTGCTGGCCATGCTGGACTCGTCCGACGCGACTGACGAGGAAAAGGCCCTGGCCAAGGACATCGTCGACGGCGGCAAGAAGACGATCCCGCTGATCGAGCGCGCCGCCAAGGAAGGTGAGCAGGGCGCCGGCGTCGAGGCCACGCTGACCCTGACCGAGGCCGTGCGCCCGGTCGAAGTGGTGTGGCGCCAGAAGGTGGCCAAGCTGATCGACATCGTCCAGAAACAGAACGCCGAGGCCGCCGAAGCCACGATCACCTCGCAGCAACGTGCCGTGGGCATGGTGCTGGTGCTGCTGGCCGGCGCCCTGGCTGCCGGTGTGCTGCTGGCCTGGCGCACCACGGTCAGCATCACCGCACCGGTGGCGCGCGCCGTGAAGGTGGCCGAGCGCATCGCCGAGGGCGACCTCACCTCGACGGTCGAGATCACCTCGCAAGACGAGATCGGCCGCCTGCTCCAGGCCATCCATGCCATGCAGGACCGCCTGCGCGAGCTGGTGGGCGACATCCGCCACGCTGCCGACTCGATCCAGACCGCCAGCACCGAAGTGGCGGTGGGCAACCAGGACCTGTCGCAGCGCACCGAAGAAACGGCCAGCAACCTGCAGCAGACCGCGTCGTCGATGACCCAGCTGACCAGCACGGTCACGCAGTCGGCCGATGCCGCGTCACAGGCCAACCAAATGGCCGGCTCGGCTTCAGCCGTGGCGCGGCGAGGTGGCGAGGTGGTGGCTCAGGTCGTCTCGACGATGAACGAGATCAACGCCAGTTCGCGCAAGATCGCCGACATCATCGGCGTGATCGACGGCATCGCCTTCCAGACCAATATCCTGGCGCTGAACGCCGCGGTGGAAGCCGCGCGTGCCGGCGAGCAGGGCCGTGGCTTCGCCGTGGTGGCCGGCGAGGTGCGCAGCCTCGCACAACGCTCTGCCGAGGCGGCCAAGGAGATCAAGAGCTTGATCGGCACCAGTGTCGACAAGGTCGAGACGGGTGCCCGCCTGGTCAACGACGCCGGCACCACGATGGACGAGATCGTCAACAGCGTGCGCCGCGTCAGCGACATCATCGGCGAGATCACCGCCGCCGCGGCTGAGCAGAGCTCCGGCATCGGCCAGGTGAGCGGCTCGGTGGGGCAACTCGATCAAATGACACAGCAGAACGCCGCGCTGGTCGAGCAGTCGGCTGCTGCGGCCGAGAGCCTGAAGGGCCAGGCGGCGCGTCTGGCGGAGTTGGTCAGCGTGTTCCGCCTGAGCCGCGACGCGAATTACGTCCACTAAAAAAAGCGACCCGTTCCTTGCGGAGCGGGTCGGGTAAGTCCTCAGAGAGGACGTCGTTGGGACGTTCGCCGGGCCTCGCATCTGGGTGCGAGGCCCCGGGCATGAGGTGCACTCTAGTGAGCCACTGTAACCACTGATATCCCCTGATCGGGGGATAGGGGGCAGTGTGCACCCCTTGCCTTGCACAAAACCTTCAGGCGACTGTCGGCGGCGCGACAAAGGCCTGTGAACTGCTTCTCGGTACGCGCGCAGCCCCCGGCGGGCGCGACAATCGGTCCATGCCTGCCGACACCGCGCTGACCGACGCCGACCTCGCCGAACTCGAGCGCCTGCTCGACCGCATCCCCGCGCCTGCCGAGCCGCTGGACGCGATGATGCTCGACGGCTTCCTCTGCGGCGTGCTGCTGCAACCCCGCCCGGTGCCCGAGGCCCAGTGGTGGCGCCACGTGGTCGACGTGGACGGCCGCTCGGTGCCGCTGGGCTTCGACGACGAGCCTTTGCGCGTGCTGGTGCGCCGCCGCCATGACGAGCTCGACCGCGCCATCCGCGAGCGCCAGTGGTTCGACCCCTGGGTCTTCGAGCTGGACGACGACGAGGACCCGCTGCAGACCGTGATGCCCTGGGTCGCCGGCTTCGCGACGGCGATGGAGTTCTTCCCCGCGCTGATGCGCAGCGATTCGGCCGAGGTGGCAGAGCCCCTGGCCGTGCTGTACCGCAGCTTCGACCCCGAAGACCTGGAAGACGCCGACGACCTGCTCGCGCTGATCGAGGAACTGGAGCCGCCGGCCGACCTGGCCGAGGCGGTGGAGGCCCTCGTCAACAGCGTGCTGCTCTTGGCCGACGTGACCCGGCCGTTGGCCAGCACCAAGCCCCGTCGCGCACCGGCACCGCGGCCTCGCCGCCCGTCGCCGGGTGGCCGTGGCCGGCACTGACTGGCGATGAGCAACACACCCATGCTGCAAGCCGAGCATTTCAATGGCTTCGGTGCCAAGAACCTGCCAGGCTACCTGGGCATCGTCATCGTGCAGGTCGGCCCGTCGATGGTGAAGGCCGAGTTGCCGGTGCGCACCGAGCTGATGGCGCCGAACGGCTTCCTGCACGCCGGCGGCATCGTCACGCTGGCCGACACCAGCGCTGGCTATGGCTGCGTGGCGCACCTGCCTGAAGGCGCATCGGGCTTCACCACCGTGGAGTTGAAGTCCAACCACCTCGGCACGGCACGCGACGGCACCGTGGAATGCGTGGCTACCGCGGTGCACCTGGGCAAGACCACGCAGGTCTGGGATGCGGTGGTCACCCACCGCGAGAGCGGGCGCACGCTCGCCTTGTTCCGCTGCACGCAGATGGTGCTGTACCCGAAAGCCTAGCCGGCGAAAACACGCTGGGCATGCAGGCCCAGGCCCTGCGCCACGCTGGCCAGGCGGTCGCCGCGCACGGTGCGCGCGTGCGGGAAGGGGGCGGCGATGCGGCGGGCCAGCGGCGCCAGCCCGGTCGAGCCGCCGGTCAGGTACACCGCCTCGACCTGCTCAGGCCTGACGCCCGCCTGCCGCGTGGTTTCGATGCCGGCCTGCACGATGCGCTCCAGGTCGGCCTCGATCGCGCCCAGCGCCTGCGGTTCGGTCAGCGAGGCCACCAGGCCTCGGGCCAGCACGTCCAGCGCGATGCGGGCTTCGGCCCCGTCGGCCACGCTGATCTTGGCCGCTTCGGCCTGCGCCATCAGGCCGTGGCCCAGGCGCTGCTCGACGATGGTCATCAGCCGAGCGTGCAACTCGGGGTCGGCGTAGAACGTGCGCATGCGGCGCAGCTCCATCACCCGCGCGGGCGTGTAGACGGTGTTGATCAAGTGCCAGGTAGCGAGGTCGAAGTACACCTTGTTCGGCACCTCGCGTTCGGCCGGCGCCGGCCCGCGCGACTTGTAGCCGGCCAAAGGCAGGATGGCGGCCAGCTCGACATGGCGGTCGAAGTCGGTGCCCGCGATGTGCACGCCGTGGTTGGCCAGGATGTCATCTGCGCGGTCCACGCGCTGACGCAGGAGCGGGCCCACGCGCACCAGCGAGAAGTCCGACGTGCCGCCGCCGATGTCGGCCACCAGCACGAGCTGCTCATGGTCGACGGTGGACTCGTAGTCCAGCGCCGCGGCGATCGGCTCGAACTGGAAGCTGACCTCGGCAAAGCCGATCTGGCGCGCAGCCTGCTCCAGTGCCGCCTGGGCCTGCGCATCGCGCTCGGGTACGTCGTCGACGAAGTAAACCGGCCGGCCCAACACGGCGCGGGTCAGCGTCTCGCCAGCCTGCGCCTCGGCGAGCGACTTCAGGTGCTTCAGGTAGCCGGCGATCACGTCCAGAAAGCGCACCGATCGGCCGCCGCCGACGTCGGTGCCCTGGTCGATCAGCGACGAGCCGAGCACGCTCTTCATCGAGCGCATCAGCCGCCCGTCGTGCCCTTCCACATAGGCGGCCAGGGCCGGGCGGCCATAGAGCCGGCGCGGGTCCTCGTGCGGCGCCGTGCCTTCGAGCGTGTAGAACACCGCGGTCGGCATGGTGCGCTGGCCGGGCTCGAGCTCGACCAGGTCGACCCGGCCATGCGCATCGGGCAGGGCGATCGCCGAGTTCGAGGTGCCGAAGTCGATGGCGCAGTAGGCGTGGTGCATGTCGCGGCCGCAAAAGGGGCGCGATTCTGCCATCACGGCCGCCGGGCGATCAACCAGGCATCGAGACAGGCGCTCCGAAGGCGTTGCCGCCCATCAAGTGGCGTGCGCAGACCCGGCTTTGCCGGTCTGCTGCGCGAGCCCCAAGGGCCTCGCAGAGGCCTCTGCCGGGGCCAGGGGGGCAGCCCCCGGAAGGGGGCGTGGGGGCTCCATTCCGCAGAAGCCGAAGTTCAGCTGCGGGCGCTTGCCGCTCATCAGCTCGGCCAGCGCGCGGCCCGAGCCGGCGCCGTGCGTCCAGCCCAGCGTGCCGTGGCCGGCGTTGAGCCACAGGTTGGCGACCTTGCTGCGGCCGATGCAGGGGATGTTGGTCGGCGTGCTGGGGCGCAGGCCCGCCCAGTAGTTCGGCTCGCTCGTGTCGGCCACGCCGGGGAACAGCTCTTCGTAGCGCTTGACCAGCGCGGCGCAGCGCACCTGCGCGGTGGTGCTGCCCAGGCCCTGGTCGTAGCCGGCCATCTCGGCCGTGCCGGCGATGCGGATGTGGTCGCCCAGGCGCGAGATGGCGATCTTGCGGGTGTCGTCCAGCAGGCTGACGACGCTGGCGTCCTGCGGCCGCTTCAGCCGCAGCGTGGCCGAGTAGCCCTTGGCCGGGTAGATGTCCAGATCCACGCCGATGGGGCGCAGCAGCGGCGCGGTGAAAGAGCCCATGGCCGCCACGAACTGCTGGCCGCGCAGCGTGCGGCGCTCGCCGGTGCGCTGGCAGCCCACGTTCACGCCGCTGATCTCGCTGCCCACCAGGTCGAAGCCGAGGACGTCGTGCTCGTAGAGGAAGCTCACGCCGCGCTCTCGGCACAGGCGGGCCAATTGCTGGGTGAAGACGCGCGCGTCGCCGGACTCGTCGCTGGGCGTGAAGGTGCCGCCGTGGATGTTCGGGCCGAACGCCGCCAGCGCGGGCTCGACCTTCAGCACCTCGTCGCGGCTCAGCACGCGGCGGTCCACGCCGTGCTGGCGCATCAGCTCGGCCGCCTCGGCGCCAGCCTCGTGGTCCTTGGCGGTGGAGAAGAAATGCAGGATGCCGCGCTCGAGCCGGTCGTATTCGATGCCGGTCTTGGCGACCAGGCCCTTCAGCGACTCATGGCTGTAGGCACCGAGCGCGACCAGTTGCTCGACGTTGCGGGCAAAGGCCGCGTCGGTGCACTGGGTCAGGAACCTGGCGCCCCAGCGCCACTGGTATGGGTCCAGCCGGGGGCGGAACAGCAGCGGCGAGTCGTCGCGCAGCAGCCACTTCAGCACCTTCAGCGGCGCGCCGGCGTTGGCCCAGGGCTCGCAGAAGCTGACCGAGATCTGCGCACCGTTGGCGAAGCTGGTCTCCAGCGCCGCGTCGGGTTGGCGGTCGACCACCGTGACCTCATGGCCCTCTTCGGCGAGGTACCAGGCGGTGGAGATGCCGATGATGCCGGCGCCGAGAACGATGACTTTCATGCCAGGGGGGTGGGATTGCTGCAAAGACCCGGCATTCTCGGCAGGTGTTGCTCATGAGTGAAGTGATGCTCATAAAATTACGACTTCATTAGAATTACTGATGAAGTGCCAAATGACGCAGATGGCTGGTTTTCCACGTTTGTATAGAGGTAACAAAAAACCGTAAGCGGACGAAACTGAGGACACACCCAACCCGGAGGCCCTCATGTCGAACGCCGCTCAACCCAGCCTGTTGCGCCGTCTGATGGGCCTGCGCGCCGCACCCGTGGCCGAGATCGACCCGGCCGACATGGGCACCGCGATGGGCCTGGACTTCTGCCTCGACGAGCCGCCGCCCGAGGTGTTGGCCGCCACCACGCTGGCGCAGAGTGGGCGGGCCAGCCTGGTCCATGCGAACTGGCTGCGCCGTCTGAGCGCCAGCTAGCAGCCACGGGCGCCCGCGGGCGCCACGCGGGAGATCAGCGCACCAGCAGGACCGGTGTGCCGCAGTGGGCCATCACCTTGGTGGCCACCGAGCCCATCACCAGGTTGCCCAGCGTGCCGTGGCCGTGCGAGCCCATGACGAGCAGGTCGAACTTGCCCTTGTTCGCCACGCCGGCGATGTTGTCGGCCGCATGGCCCACCTTGGCCACGAAGGTGGCATCGATCTTCTGCTTGGCGAAGAAGGTGCGGATAGGCTTGAAGACCTTGTCCGCCTCGGCTTCGTAGTAGGCCGTCAGCACCGCCTTGTCCAGCGCGGCCGCGGCACGCGGCGGCACCGCCATGACCGAGTGCACCACGGTGTAGTCGTGCTGAGGGCCCAGCCATTCGTCGTGCGCGGCCAGGTAGGCCAGCATGCGCTTGGTGTAGGAACTGCCGTCCACGGCGACCAGGATCTTCATTGGGCTCTCCTTGCTGTGACTTATTCAGTGTCGCATTGGATGCCTCGCAACACTTGACACCCATCAAGTCGAACTGGCCGGAAGTTGATCGTCATATCTAGTCATATCGATCACTTGCACTCCCTATCATGGCGGCACCGCAGTGGGGCACGCATCTTGTGCCACTCGCTGCACGTATGCATGCCACGAGGAGTACCCGCATGAGAACCCGACACATTCTGCTCGGCCTGGGCGCGCTGGGCGTCGCCGCCACGGCCCTGGTGGGCACGCTGGCCACGGTGGCGTTCGTTCGCCTGGGCCAACTGATGGATGAATCCGTGGTGGCCACCCATGCCACCCAAGAAACCAACATGGGCGACATGATGCACGACGCGCTGCGCGGCGACGTGTTTGCCGCACTGATGCGTGCGGGCGCGGGCGACGCCGCCGGCGTCAAGCAGGCGCAAGACGAGGCCGTCGAGCATGGCGACGCGTTCTTGCAGCGCAACCGAGCGGCGCGCGCCCTTTCGCTGCCGGCTGAATTGAACGACGGCCTGGCTTCGCTGACCCCGACGATCCAGCGCTATGTGGACCTGGGCAAGGCCATCACCCGCCAGGCCAGCGAGGACGCGAAGGCGGTCCACGACCAGTTGCCTGCCTTCATCGACCTGTTCAAGGAGCTCGAGGCCTCGCAGGACAAGGTGTCCGAGGCGATCGAGGCGCACGCCGATCATCTGCAGCAACAGTCGGCCGACGCACGCCGGCAGGCGCAGTGGGCCATGGTGGCGGCCACGGTGCTGGCGGCGGCGGTGCTCGCGGCCTTGGCGCTGGCCATCACCCGCCACCTGATGCGCACCCTCGGTGCCGAGCCGGTGACCGTGCGCAAGCTGATGGCGCGCGTGGCGGCCGGCGATCTGGCGTTGCGCATTCGCGTTGAAGAGGGCGACCGGGGCAGCCTGCTTGCCGGCCTGGCACAGATGGCGGCGCAGTTGCGCGGCACCGTCGGCGGGGTGCGCAGCCATGCCGACGGCGTGGCCAGCGCCGCCGCCCAGGTGGCCGCCGGCAATGGCGAGCTGGCCGCGCGCACCAGCCTGCAGGCCGCGGCGCTGGAGAAATCCGCCGCGGCGCTGGAGCAGTTGTCCAGCACCGTGGAGCACAACGCCGACAACGCCCAGCAGGCCAACCAGCTGGCGCAAGGGGCCAGTCAGGTGGCCCACACCGGCGGCGAGCTGGTCAACCAGATGGTCGAGACCATGCAGGGCATCAACCAGTCGTCGCAGCGCATCGCCGACATCATCGGCGTGATCGACGGCATCGCCTTCCAGACCAACATCCTGGCGCTCAATGCCGCGGTCGAGGCGGCACGGGCGGGCGAGCAGGGGCGCGGCTTCGCGGTGGTGGCCAACGAGGTGCGCAGCCTCGCCCAGCGCAGCGCGGACTCGGCCAAGGAGATCAAGTCGCTGATCACCGACAGCGTCGAGCGGGTCGCGCAAGGGGCGCAGCAGGCCGACCAGGCCGGCAGCACCATGGGCGAGATTGTCGGCGCGATCCAGCGGGTGAGCGACCTGATGGCCGAGATCAGCGCGGCCACGCGGCAGCAGACCGCGGGGATCGCTGAAGTCTCGGGTGCGGTGGCCGAAATGGATCACACGACCCAAGGCAACAGCGCGCTGGTGGAAGAGACCGCCGCGGCCGCCGACAGCCTGCGCGACCAGGCCGGGCGCCTGGCCGGCGAGATGGCGGCGTTCACCACCGATGCCTGACGACGGAAAGCCTCGCATGCCTCACACCGCCACCCTGTCCGCCAGGCTGAAGGCCTGCGCCTGCGCCCTGGCCACGGGGCTGGCGCTGCCCATGGCCCATGCGGCCCGCCCATTGGTCACCGAAGACGCGGGTGTGCTGTCGCCGCACGATTGCGAGTGGGAATCGGTGGGGATCTCCGCCCATGGCCGTGCCAACGCGGCCGAGCGCGCCTGGTCCAACCAGATCGCCTGTGGCGTCGGCTGGCGCACCCAGCTGGCGCTGGCGCACGTGGTCGCGGTCGGCGACGGTGACAGCGACCCAGCCTGGGTGCTGGGCGGCAAGACCGAGTTGCTGGCAGGCGATGACCAGCCACTGGCCCTCACGCTCGCCTACGGCGCCAGCCAGGGCCGCCCCGCCGGCAGCCGCGGCTACCAGCCCGGCGGCCGCAGCGTGAACCTGGTGGGCAGCTTCTCGCCGTTGGACGGCTGGACGACCCATGTCAACCTCGGCTGGGCGCGCGACGCCGCTGCCAATGCCAACGGCTTCACCTGGAACGTCGCGCTGGAAGACAGCTTGAGCGAAACGGTCGACCTCGGCGCGGAGTGGTTCGGCCAGCAGCATGCGCGGCCGCAGTGGGGCCTGGGCCTGCGCTATACGCCCAGCGACCGCTGGAGCTTCAACCTGGGCCTGGCCGCGTCGACCGACGCTGCTCAGACGCGCGTCTGGAGCGCCGGGCTCAAGCTCGCGTTCTGACCGCAGACAACTCGGCAAGGTCGACCACGCAGTCGGGCTGGAAGCCTTCCTGCTCGCCCTTGCTGAAATAGCCTCGCGGGTTGGCCAGCACCCGGCAGCGGCGGCCTGTCGCACGGTCTTCGACCTCGTAGTCGCTGCGGCAGTGCAGGTGGCCGTGCAGCCACAGGTCCGCGTGGGCCAGCAGGTCGTCCAGCGCATTGCAGAAGCCGGCGGTGCCCGGCGTCAGGCCGTAGCGCGGGTCCGCGCTGAGCAGACTGGGGGCGTAGTGCGTCACGACCACCGTCGGCCCGCCCGCATGGGGCTGGGCCAGTGCGTCGCGCAACCATTGCTGGCAGAGCAGGGCCTGCTCGCGCCATTGCTCGGCCAGCATGGGCTCGCCGTAGCGCGTGGCCGTGAAGCGGCGCAGGTAGAAGTTGGCCGCGCGGTAGGCCTTCTCGCGGGCCTGCAACTGCTGCGTGACCGTGCTCTTGCCGGCGCCCAGCGCGTCGAAGTCGCTCCACAGCGTCGTGCCGACGAAGCGCACGCCGTCGATCACCAGCACCTCGCGCTCCAGCCAGGTGATGCCCAGGCGGTCGCAGACTTCGCGCAGCCGCTGGTGCGTGGCCTCGAAGTCCTGGCCGTCGTACTCGTGGTTGCCCGGCACGTACAGCACGCGCTGCCAGCGGCCGGGGCCTGGTGCGAAGCGGGCCAGGCCGAAGTCGTCGCCGCCCAGGCGCGAGCTCTCCTGGTACGAGCCCACGTCGCCGGCCAGCACCAGCGTGTCCGCCCGCGCGGCCGGGGCGAGCGTGAAGTCCGGGTAGCGTTCGAGGTGCAGGTCCGAGGCCAGTTGCAAGCGCATGGCGGCATGATCGCCGATGCGCCGTGCCGGCTTCAGCCGCCCTGAAGGAAGGGCAGTGCCGCGGCCAGCAGGGCTTCGGGTGCCTCTTCGGGGATGTAGTGGCCGCAGGGCAGGGCGGCGCCGCGCACGTCGTCGGCCACGCGGCGCCACTCGGCCAGCGGGTCGAAGCAGCGCTGCACGATGCCCTTGGCGCCCCACAGCGCGAGCAGCGGCATCGCCAGCCGGCGGCCCGCGGCGCGGTCGACCCGGTCGTGCTCCAGGTCGATGGTGGCGGCGGCGCGGTAGTCCTCGCACAGTGCATGCGCCGCGCCGGGCTGGCTCAGGCAACGGGTGTACTCGTCCAGCGCGCGGGGGTCGAAGATGTCGAGGCCGCCCTGGCGCACGCCCATCAGGTCGCGCACGTAGGCGCCGGGGTCGGCCTGCAGCAGCCGCTCGGGCATGGGCGCGCGCTGGATCAGGAAGAACCAGTGCCAGTAGGCGCGGGCGAAAGCCTCGGTGGTCTGCTCGTACATGGCCAGCGTGGGGGCGATGTCCAGCACCACCAGGCGGCTCACCGCCGCGGCATGGTCGGCGGCCAGCCGGTGCGCCACCCGCGCCCCGCGGTCGTGGGCCAGCACGGCAAAGCGGTGGTGGCCCAGGTGCTGCATCACGCGCAGCATGTCCAGCGCCATGCTGCGTTTGCTGTAGTTGGCGTGGTCCGGCCTGCCGGCGGGCTTGGACGAATCGCCGTAGCCGCGCAGGTCCGGCAGCACCAGGCTGAAGTGCGGCGCCAGTGCGGGCGCCACGCGGTGCCAGATCACGTGGCTTTGCGGGTGGCCGTGCATCACCAGCAGCGGCGTGCCGCGGCCACCGGTCAGCGCATGGATCTGCACGCCGTCGCCGGTGTCGATGCGGTGGCTGGCAAAGCCGGGGAAGAAGGCGTCGTCGATCGGGCTCACGGGCGCGTCCTTTCAAGCCACGAAAGTGCACAGCATGCCATGCGCCCGCCCGTGTCCCTCGTCACGGGGATTCGTCACGCCGCGGCTGTGCCAGCCCCAGGCGCCAGCCGCCGGCACGCGAAAATCCAGGGCTTTTTCCGTCACCCCGCGTTTCCATGAACCGCCTTCTCCGCCCCACCACCTTCGCCCTGGCCGCGCTGGCCGCCGCGCTCATCTCCGGCTGCGCCAACTACACCCCGCGCCTGTCGGCCGACGCCAAGCCGGCCACCGGCGACGCATTCGTCTACGGCCGCTTCCACATCGACACGCCCAAGGCCTTCCTCGGGTTGGACGGCCACGCCAGCATGGGCCTGGGCATGAAGTGCAACGACGGCAAGGACTACCTGATCCGCTTCTTCATCGACAAGCCGGTGCACGTGATCAAGGTCAGCCCCGCGACCTGCAGCGTGACCGAGACGGTCTACAGCAACGCCGACGGCCAGGTCATGGGCCGCAAGCCCTTCAGCGGGACGGCCCTGCAGGGTATGGAGTTCAAGGCAGGCGTCGCACACTACGTGGGCGACTTCTTCGCCACGTCCGACACCCACATGGCGGGCTACAACCGCATCCAGTCGAGCTGGCGCATCCGCGACGTGAAGATCGACTACGACGCCACGACCGCCGACATGCGGGCCCAGTACCCGGGCCTCGCAAGCGTCGCGACGGCGGACCTGGCGCGCTGATCCTGCCGGCAGCCGTGGCCGCAAGGGCCGCCGCTTGCCAAGCGCCGACGGCCTTGGCATCGTCGCGGGCATGACGACGCATCGCCCAGCGGCCACCGTGGTGGCCCAACCCATGACGCCGGCGCACCAGACGGCCTGGCTGCACTTCTTCGACCACGTGGCCTTTGCCGACAACCCGCGCTGGGCCAGCTGCTACTGCCAGTTCCCGATGGCCGACCACGCGACCGTGTCGTGGAAGGCCCGCACCGCCGCGGACAACCGCGCCAGTGCATGCCAGCGTGTCGCGGCAGGCCAGCAGCGGGGCGTGGTGGCGCTGGACGCGCAGGGGCAGGTGGTCGGCTGGTGCAACGCCGGCCCCTGGCGCAGCTTCACCATCCTCGACGACGAAACGCCCGAGCCCCTGGCCGACCGGCTGGGCGCCATCACCTGCTTCGTCGTGGCGCCGGCCTGGCGCGGCCAGGGCGTGTCGCAGGCCCTGCTGCGCGCCGCTTGCGACATGCTGCGGGCGGAGGGCTTCGAGGCCGTGGACGCCTGGACCAAGCCCGGCGAGACCTCGCCCACCGCCAACCACACCGGCTCCTTCACGCTGTACCAGCGTGCCGGCTTCGAGGTCTGGCGCGAGAATGTGGGCGACGGAGTGGTCGTGCGCAAGCGCCTGGGCTGAACCCGGCCGCTGGACGGCCCGGACAACGCGGAGGAGGCGTTGGCATGGCAGAGTTCCTGTACGAGATCAGCAGCGCGTGGGTGGCCGCGGCGCTGCTCGTCACGATGGTGGTTGCCATCGAACTCGGCTACCGCCCTGGCACGTTGCGCGCGCGTGCAACCACCGAAGCGTCGAAAGAGCACATCAACGGCATCCAGGCCACCATCCTCGGCATCCTGGCGCTGCTGCTGGGCTTCACCTTGTCGCTGGCGCTGCAGCGCTTCGACAGCCGCAGCGAAGCGGTGGTCGACGAGGCCAACGCCATCGGCACCGCCTACCTGCGAGTCGACCTGTTGCCCGCAGACCTGCGTGGCCAGGGCCGCCAACTGGTCGGCGACTATGTCGACCTGCGCGTGCGGGCCAGCAGCCTCAGCGTCGTCGAGCGTGCCGAGCGGCCTGCGCTGGTGCAGGCGCAGTCGCAAGCCCAGGCCGCCCTGTGGGCGCTGGCCAGGCGGGCGGTCGAGGTCGACCCCAACGCCTACGTGCCCACGCTGTTCGTCGAGGCCGTCAACGCGCTGATCGACAGCCAGGGCCGGCGCGAGGCGGCCTTGCAGCGCCACGTGCCCGAGGTGGTGCTCGGGTTGCTCGGCGTCACGCTGCTGATGTCGTGCTGGGTGGTGGGTTTCGCCGCGGGCGTGGCGGGCCACCGGCCCTCGCTGGTCGGCTACCTGATGGTGGCGTTGATCGTCGTGCTCGTGTTCATGATCCTCGACCTGGACCGCCCTCGCCGAGGCCTGATCCAGGTCAGCCAGCAGAGCATGCTGGAACTGCAGTCCGGCATCCGGGCCGCGCGGCCGCGTTGAACGGGTTGGCGACGTGGCCTGGCGTCCGGTTCAACTGCCCGTATCAGTCAGTGGCCGCCTGTGGCTTGCCTCGATGCCCGGCCGTTGGGAACTGTGGACGGACTGCGTCGACGAGACCCAGCGCACCGACCTGGCCCTCACGCTGTGCCTGACCGAGCCCGAAGAGATCGGCCAGCTCTCGCCGGCCTACCGCGCGGCGATCGACCGCGGCCAATGGCCGGGGCGCTGGCTGAACGTGCCGATCCGCAATTTCGGCGTGCCCGACGATGCACGCGCGCTGCGCGAGGCCGTGGACGCCGTGGTGCGGGCGCTGCAGGCCGGCGATTCAGTGATGCTGCATTGCGCGGCCGGCATGGGCCGCACCGGCACGGCGGCGGCCTGCGTGCTCAAGCGCCTGGGCCTGCCCGCCACCGACGCGCTGCGCCTGGTGCGCGAGGCCGGCTCGAATCCGCAAGGCGCCTTGCAGTCCGGCTTGGTCGACTGGTTCTGACGCCGGCCGGGTCCCGTGCCGATCAGGCCGAGGCCGGAAGCACCGACTTCACGCCGAGGCCGGAAACACCGGCCAGTGGCCCACGACCTGGCCCTGGTCCACCACCGCGATCGCGCCGAACTGCAGGAACACCGCCTCGCTCTGGCGCGGCCGCAGGAAGAGCCAGCCGCCCACCTTCAGCGGCACCGAGGGCGAGGCCACCAGCACCTGCTGGTTCGATGACGGGCCATACAGGCCGCTGGGCGACACACCGGGCGGCGACACCGGGTCGGCCAGCCAGTGGCCGCCGTGGATGGCCAGGGCGCGCTGCTGGTTCACGTCCCACCAGCCGGCCAGGCGCGACACGCCTTCAGCGCCCACCGGCAGGCGAAAGCGTTCCATGGTCTTCAGCACCGGCGTGGCGATGAAGGCCGCCGGCTCCAGTGCGGCCAGCGAGGGCTTGTCGAAGTCGGCCGGCTTGACCGCGGCCGAGCCCACCGACAGTTCGTTCGGCGCATGCTGGTCATCGTGCAGGTGGAAGGTGGGCGAGCCGGCGGCGTTCAGCGTCCAGCCGGTGCTGCCGTCGCCCAGCGTGTGGCGGGCCAGCGCCAGTGCCGCGGTGTAGCGGCGCTGGGCCTCGGCCTGCGCGTCGGCGCGGTTGCCGAAGAGGTCGGGGATGGCGGCCAGGTGCGCGTCGTAACCCATGAAGCCGGAGAATTTCAGCAGCGGCTCGTCGCGCAGCGTGGCCAGCATCTGCGCCAGTTCGGCCTCGCTCTCGACACCGCCGCGGTGCAGGCCGACGTCGATCTCGATGTTGACGCGCAGCGCCTGGCCGCGGGCCTGCGCCAGGGCCTTGTACTCGGCCAGGCGCGCGGGGGTGTCGACCAGCCACTGGATCTGTCGCGTGGCGTCGAAGCCCGCGCCGGCGGGCTGCTCCAGCGCCCAGCGCGCGGCGGACGCGGGCAGGGGCTTGCCGAGGAGGATGTCGGTGCCCGGCCGCTCCTTGGCGATCAGGGCGAGCTGTGGCGCGTTGAACAGCATCGCACGCTGTGTGCCCCAGGCGGCCATCGCCTCGTCGACCAGGCCCAGCGCCGGCAGCGACTTCACCACCACCCGCAGCGGCAGCTTGGGGTGGGCGATGCGGCGGACCGAGGCCAGGTTCGCGCGCAGCCGCTCGCGGTCCACCACCAGGGTCGGCATCGCGGGCAGGCCGGCCAGCGTGCGCGACAGGGCCTGGAAATAGGCCTCGGGCGGGCCGCCCTGGTCGGACGGGCGCAGCATCAGGGCCGCGCCGGCGCCGACAGCAGCCGTGCCGAGGAGAAGGTGACGTCGCTTCAGTGCCATCGCGCTCAAGCCTCCCCGAAGAGGCGCCGAAGGTAGGGGTTCAGCATGCGGCCGGCAGGGTCCAGGCTGCGCCGCACGCGCTGGAAGTCGTCCCAGCGCGGGTAGAGCGTGCGCAGCTCGGCGGCGCTGCGGTCGTGCAGCTTGCCCCAGTGGGGCCGGCCGGCATGGCGGCGGTAGATCGGGCCGATGTCTTTCAGCAGGTAGTCCCAGGGCTCGTCGTGCGCGGCATGGACGGCGATCGAGCAGCTGTCGCGGCCGTGGAAGGGCGAGAGCCAGGCGTCGTCGCCTGCGATGAAGCGGAACTCGACCGGGAAGTAGGTGTCGTCGAGCCGTTCCAGCGCGGCCAGCACTTCGCGCAGGCAGGCCACGCCCTGGTCGCGCGGCACGTGGCACTCGGTCTCGTTGAAGCGGGTGGGGCGCTGGGTGGACAGCAGCTTCCACGACCAGTCGGTCGCCTCTTCGTGCATGCTGGGGTCGACCAGACGTTGCGCGGCCCAGCGCCGCAGCGTGGGCCAGCGCCCCAGCCAGTCGCGCAGCTTGCGCAGGTCGCGCAGCACGTCCTCGTCCGGCGCCGGTGCGCGTGGCTTGGGTGCCTCGGCCACCTCATCGTGGGTGATGGCCGCGCCGTAACCGGTGTGGGGCAGCAGGTAGCACTCGAACTGGCGGTGCTGGGCCACCAGGCTGGGCACGGCCTGCAGCAGCTCGTCGGTTGGCATCAGCCAGACGCGGCGGTGCAGCACATGGCGCGGCCGCACCCGCAGCGTGACCTCGCTCAGCACGCCCAGCGCGCCGAGCGAGACCTGGGCGGCGGCGAAGACCTCGGGCCGTTCCTGCCGGCTGCAGACGATGCGTTCGCCGCGTGGTGTGAGCAGGGTGATCTGCACCGCTTCGGCGTGCAGCGCGGGCAGGGTGGCGCCGGTGCCGTGGGTGGCGGTGGCGAAGGCGCCGGCCAGGGTCTGCACGTCGATGTCGGGCAGGTTGTGCAGGGCCAGGCCGGCGGCGTCCAGCGCGCGCGAGACCGCGGCCAGCCGCGTGCCGGCGCCCAGCGTGGCCGTGCCTGCGGTGGCGTCGTGGGCACGCAGGCCAGAGAGCCGGTCCAGCGACAGGAGGCTGCCCTCGGTGGGCACCAGGCGCGTGAACGAGTGGCCGGCGCCCACACAGCGCAGGGGCGCGGGGGCGTCGCGCAGCAAGGCCAGGGCTTCGGCCTCGTCGGCCGGCACCGCCCAGCGCGCGGGCTGGCAGGCTTCGAGGCCGGACCAGTTGCGCCAGCGCGGGGCGGCCGTGGATGGGGCGGTGGCGGAAGCGGCGGCCGGCGCCGAGCCCGCAGCTGACGCCGCAGCCAACGCATCGAAAGGCTTCAGCGCCGACGCGACGCCCGCAGCGCCGATGCCTTGCAGCAAACGGCGGCGGCTCATGGCTGGCCGCTCCCGCGCAGGTGGGCGATCAGCGCCGCGAAGTCCTCGTCCGTGCATTCCGGGCACCAGCCCATCGGCGGCATGGCGCCCTTGCCGGCGCGCACGCTGGCCAACAGGGCGGCCAGGCCGGCGGCCTCGCGCGGCGCCCAGGCCTTCCGGTCACCCCGGGCTGGGGCGCCGGTGCCCGTGGCGTCGTGGCAGTTGGCGCAGGCGCGCTCGTACAGGGCGGCCAGCCGGGCGTCGGCGAGCGGTGCGGCCGAAGCGGCCGCCGCCGGTGCCTGCGGTGCGCCTTGGCGCCCGCAACCTGCCAGCGCGAGGCTGAGCGCCACGGCCAGCATGGCGAAGAACCATGGATTGCGAGAAAACATAGTTAAAACTATCGTATAGCCATCACTAGAATTCCAGCCCGGGTCAACCCTGAGCCGGCGGTGGCGTCAATGCACCGTCAGGCCACCGTTCGACACTGCACCCATGCCCACCACCACCAGCCGTGCCCGCGCCGACACAGGCCCCGACCTGCGGCCCAAGGCCGTGCCGCGGCAAGGCCGCGCGCAAGAGACCTACGAGCGCATCCTGGCCGTGGCGGCCGACCTGCTGGGCGAGGTGGGGGTCGAGCGCTGGTCGACCAACCTGGTTTGCGAGCGGGCCGGGCTCACGCCGCCGGCGCTTTACCGCTACTTCCCGAACAAGTACGCCCTGCTGCACGAGTTGGGCGAGCGGCTGATGGCGGTGCAGAACCAGTTGCTCGAGGCCTGGGCCACGCCGGCCACCATGGCCTTGCCGCGCGCCGCCTTCGAAGACAGCGTGGTGGCGGTGTTTGCCCAGACGCTGGAGGTGACCGAAGCCGAGCCCGCCGGCGTGTGGATCACCCGCGCGTTGCGCGCCGTGCCGGCCTTGCAGGACGTGCGCATCGCGTCGCACCGCCATGTCACAGCGGTCATCGAGAACGCCTTCATGGCCGCCCACCCCCACGCCCGCCGGGCCGAGGTGCAGGTCTTCGCGCGGCTGGCGATCGAGGCTGCCTACGCGACCCAGGAAATGCTGTTCGACGACCCCGGCCTGGACGCCATGGCGGTGGGCCGCATGCTCGCCTCGATGATCGGCGGCGAGGCGGTCAAGCTGCGGCGGCCGGCGCCGAACGGAAGCCGCTGAAGCCGTCGTTGCGCTCGGCCGGCTGTTGCCGGCGCCGGGGCTGGCCGCGCAGACGCGGCGATGTGGCGAAGGACGCGCCGATGAACAGCGCCGAGCCGTCCGCGCCATCCGCACTGGCGTCGGCCTCGTTCGCCGTCACCCACTCCCACACCTCGCCCCAGGCGAAGCCCGGGTCGGCGGCCTGCGCGGCCTGCCATTCGGCCGCGGTGGGCAGGCGCCGGCCGGCCCAGCGGCACCAGGCCTCGGCTTCGTGGGCGCTCAAGTGCATCGCCGGCTGCGCCGGGTCCAGCGGCACCCATTGGCCGAAGCGGGCGCGCCGCGGCAGGCTGCCGGGCTCGGCGGGTTCGACGGGCTCGGCCAGGTGGCGCGGGCGCACCAGGCCCTGGCGCTTGCGCCACTCCCAGCCCGCGTCGGACCAGAACGAGCGCTCCTCGTAGCCGCCCGCGTCCACGAAAGGCAGGAAGCGCGCCCAAGAGACCGGGGTGGGGTCGATCGCCGGCGGCGTGTCGGTGCCGGCCGGCTCGGGTATCGGCGCCGGGTCGTCCGCCGCTTCGCCGGGCCAGATGCCCAGGGTCTGCGCGATGCCCAGCCAGTCCTCGTGCAGGCGGTCTTCGGCATCGAGCACGCGTGCGAACAGCGCCAGCGCAGCGGGCCGGCGCGACGCGGCGGCCAGCAAGGCCAGCGTCTGCTCCCGTGTGCGCCGCGCCCAGTCGACGATCACTGCGGTCGAGGGCAGCGGCTGGTTCCAACGCGCCGGTTGGTTGACACGCCGGTCGTCGAACCAGGCGTCGGCCTGCGGCAGCAGGGTGGACGGTGCCCGGGCGGTCGCGGTGTTGGCGCTGTCGCCCGCCATCAGGCCGGGGTTGCGCCCGATCCACCAGCCCTCGTACCAGGCCAGGTGGCCCAGGTCCCACAGCGGCGGGCTCAGCTCGGGCAGGTAACGGGGCAGGGCGTTGGCACCGATGGCGGCCTGCAGGCACCGGAAAAGGGCCAGCGTGCGCTGCCGGCTGGCGCTCAGTGCGGCGGCCAGCGTGGCGGCCGTCACGGCCGCTGTCGATGGGGTCTCGATCGGTTCGTTCATGGTGGGCTCGGTGGGCGCGGATTATCGCGGCCAGCCGGGGTTAACCTCGGCCCATGAACGACGCCCTGCCCACCCCGACCACCCCCCGGCTCACCTCGCTGTCGCACGGCGGCGGCTGCGGCTGCAAGATCGCCCCGGGCGTGCTGTCCGAGATCCTGCGCGGCACGGCGCGCATGCCGGTGCCGCCCGAGCTGCTGGTGGGCATCGAGACGGCCGACGACGCCGCGGTCTGGAAGCTCAACGACGAGCAGGCGCTGATCGCCACCACCGACTTCTTCATGCCCATCGTCGACGATCCGTTCGACTTCGGCCGCATCGCCGCCACCAACGCCATCTCGGACGTCTATGCCATGGGCGGCACGCCCATCATGGCGCTGGCCATCGTCGGCATGCCGGTCAATGTGCTCGGTACCGACGTCATCGGCCGCATCCTTGCGGGTGGCGAGGCGGTGTGCCGCGAGGCCGGCATCCCGATCGCCGGCGGCCACACCATCGATTCGGTCGAGCCCATCTACGGCCTGGTCGCGCTGGGCCTGGTGCACCCGTCGCGGGTGCAGCGCAACGCCGGCGCCAAGCCCGGCGACCGCCTGGTGCTGGGCAAGCCGCTGGGCGTGGGCATCTACTCGGCGGCGCTGAAGAAAGAGCGGCTGGACGCGGCCGGCTACGCCCGCATGGTCGACACCACCACGCGGCTGAACACGCCCGGCCCGGCGTTGGCCGCGCTGCCCGGCGTGCACGCGATCACCGACGTCACCGGCTTCGGCCTGGCCGGCCACGCGCTCGAGATGGCGCGCGGCGCCGCCTGCCGCGTGCGGCTGGACTGGGCCCGCGTGCCTCTGCTGCCCGGCGTGCAGGCGCTGGCCGCGCAAGGCCTGGTCACCGGCGCCAGCGGCCGCAACTGGGCCGCCTACGGCCACGAGGTGGCGCTGGACGCGTCGCTGGACGCGACCGACCGCGCCTTGCTGACCGACCCGCAAACCAGCGGCGGCCTGCTGGTGGCCTGCGCGCCGGAAGCGGTCGACCAGGTGCTGGCGGTGTTTTGCGGCCAGGGCTTTGCGGAGGCGGCCGAAGTGGGCGTGGTCGAAGCCGGCCCGACCGGACTGGTGGTGGGCCGCAGCGGATAATCTCTGCCAGAGAATCCATGCAGCAAGCCCAAGGTACCCTGGATCAGGCCCCGACGGCAGGCGTCGCACGTCGCCTGGGCGCGGGCTTGCCGTGGGTGTCGGCCCCGGCGCGGGCGTTGGCGATGGCCCTGGTGCTCGTCGCCGGGCCCCCGGCCTTTGCCGGCACCGACGCGGTCTGGCGGGCGGCCCTGCTGGACGCCGAGCGCAACCCGCACCGTGCCGCCGACGAAGCCCAGGTGGCGCTCGCCAGCGCCAGCCCCTCGTCCGCCGCCGAGTTGCAGGCGCTGCAGGCGCTGACCCTGGCCTACGATCGCCTGGACGAGCTGGACCGCCATGCCGAGCTGGTCGGCCGTGGCGAGACCCTGGCCCGCACCCTGGGCGACGAGGAGGCCGGCTCCTGGTTCGCCGAGCTGCGCGCCCGTGCCTGGGCCGAGCAGGGCCTGCAGGGCCAGGCCCTGGCGGCCTTCGCGCAACTGGTCGACGGCGCCGAGCGCCGCTCGCTCGGGCGCTTGCCGTGGCTGCTCGCGGCCCAGGGCGATGCGCTCGGCAATGTCGGGCGGCGCACGGAAGCCTTGCGCGCCAACACCCGTGCCTACGACCTGTTCGAGGCCCGTGACGACCGCCTTGGCATGGCCGCGGCGCTGATGGGCATTGCCGGCTCCCACACCGAAGGCACGGACGCGCCGTCCCAGGTCCTGGCGCAGGACTACATGCGCCGGGCGTTGGCCCTGATCGACCCCGCCGCCCAGCGCCACATGGCCGTGGCGCTGAACGTGCGGCTGGGGGTCACGATGCAGCGATTGCAGTTGCTGGCGTTGGCGCGCACCCAGCTCGACCAGGCGCTGGGGCTGGCCGAGCGCCTGCAACTGCCGCGATGGGCCGCCGAGAGCCACTACTTCCTGGCCAAGATCGACCTGCAGGAAGACCGCTACGCCGATGCCCTGCGCGAGCTCGACCTGGCGCTGCCGGTGTTCCGCGGCCAGCGCGACAAGGGGTTTCACGTGGCCGCCGTGGCCGTGCGCGCCCAAGCGTTGTCGGCCCTGTCGCGCAAGGCCGAAAGCCTGCAGGCGCTGACCGAAGGCGAGCGGGTGCTGCCCACGGCCCACAACCCCAAGCTCGAAGCCTTCTTCCGCCTGGCAGCCGCCAAGGTCTATGGCAGCCAGGGCGAAGACCGGCTGGCCTACCAGCAACTGCTGGCGCTGCGCGACGTCGAGCGCCTGCTGGCCGACGAGTCGAACGCGCAGCAGGCCGAGGAGGCCAAGGTCAAGTTCGGCGTGGAACTGCAAGAGCGCGAGAACGCCGTGCTGCGCGCAGAGCAGCAAGAGGCGCAGACCCGCCGTTACGCACTGTGGGTGGCCCTGGGCTTCAGCGTGCTCACGCTCGGGGCCTGGGTGCTGTTCCTGCGCAAGCGGGCCGCCATGGCCCACGCCGAGGCCGCCCACCAGGCCGCCCTGGCGCGCGCCCAGGCCGAGGCCAACCGGGCCAAGAGCGTGTTCCTCGCCAGCATGAGCCACGAGTTGCGCACGCCGCTGAACGGCGTGCTCGGCTACGCCCAGCTGCTGCAGTGGGACTCGAAGACCAGCGACGAGACCAAGGCCGGCCTGCGCGTCATCGAGAAAAGCGGCCGCCACCTGCTGAGCCTGATCGACGACACCCTGAACCTGGCCCGCATCGAGGCCGGCAAGCTCGAGCTCAACCCGGCGCCGGTGGCGCTGGCACCGTTCCTGAACACCGTGGCCGACCTGATCCGGGTGCGCGTGCGGCAGAAGCCGGTCGCTTTCGAGCTGGCGACGGCCGGCTTGCCGCCGGCGGTGTGGGTGGACGAGAAGCAACTGCGCCAGGTCCTGCTGAACCTGCTGGGCAACGCGGTGAAATTCACCGACCAGGGCGAGGTGGCGCTGCGTGTGACGGCCCGACCCGCGCCGCAGGATGGCCGCGTGGGGCTGCACTTCGAGGTGCGTGACAGCGGCGTCGGCATCGCCGAGTCCGACCTGGGCCAGCTGTTCCAGCCCTTCCAGCAGGTGGGCGACGTGGCCCGGCGCGGCGCGGGCACGGGCCTGGGCCTGTCGATCAGCCAGCAGATCGTGCGCCTGATGGGTGGGCAGATCGCGGTGGCCAGCACGCCCGGCCAGGGCAGCGTGTTCTCCTTCGAGATCGAGGTGCCGCTGGCGGATGCCGCCGCCGAGCCGCACGCGCCTACCCGCCCGGTGGTGGGCTACGACGGGCCGCGCAAGCAGGTGCTGGTGATCGACGATGTGGACGCCAACCGGGCGCTGATCGTTGATGCGCTGCGGCCGATCGGCTTCGACGTGCAAGAAGCGCGCGACGGCCGGGAGGGACTGGACCGCGCGCAGGCCCAGAAGCCCGACCTGGTGCTGATCGACAACGCGATGCCGGTGCTTGGCGGGATCGAGGCGACGCGGCAGCTGCGGCGCCTCCCGGGTCTCGAACGCGTGCCGATCGTCGCCGTGTCCGCCAGCGCGTCGGCGCATGACCGGACCGAGGCCCTGGCCGCCGGCGCCGACGACTTCCTGCCCAAGCCGGTGGAACTGGAGCGCCTGCTGGCGCTGCTCGAGGCGCACCTGGGCTTGAGATTCCAGCGGGCCTGAGCCCGGTGACGGTAACTGGCCGGTAATGGCGGCCGCCTACAACGGGACCACCGGGCCGCCCGGCTCGGCAACCGTTGCAGGAGGAACACCATGAACGCCATTTCCCACCGTTTCGCGCTGGGCCTTGCCCTGGCCGCCGCCCTGGCCCCGGCAGCACGCGCCCAGACCGGCCCGGCCGCCTACCTCGAGCGCTCGCAGGTGGTCCCGACCGGCAAGACCATCCATGCGTACCGGGTGCCGACCACCGACCTCAGCGGCAAGCGGCAGTATTTCGACCTGGCGATCGACCTGGCGATCGACGACAAGGGCAAGGTGGCCGGCACGGCCACGGTGCTGGCCGTCAAGTCGCCGCCGGTGCAGGGCACCCAGTTCGTGAATGGCACCTACAAGACCATCGATGGCAGCGTCGAGTGCACGCTCGGCGTGTCGATGATGCTTCAGGGGCGGCAGCAGGCCAGCCTCATGTGCCTGGAGTCACCGCATGGCTACAACCTGTCGGCGTCCTGGGCCACCGGCGAGATCACGGGGCATCCCTTCGAACTGGATCTGCGCGCCGCGGGCATCGACCAGATCGACGGCTACCTGAACTACGGTTGGGGCAAGCTGGGGATCGCCAGCGGGGGGTTCAGCTGGTGGGGCTGCATGAACACCGGCGAGGTCATCAGCGCGGTTCAGGCGGGCAGCCAGCTCACGATCAACGGCTACGACCTGGGCAACGTCCAGAAGTGCGGGGTAACGTTCACGCTCCAGCAGTGACGCCGCCTGATCGTTGACCCCGCCCGACCGCGATGCTGCAATCCGAGCCTGGCGCTCCGGCACAGGGCGGCGCGAAACGACCGAGAGGGAGGGTCCATGCCTGGTTCGGCCTGGCAGCTGCAGCTGTTCGACACACCTCAGCTCGTGCATCCCGAGCTCCCGGCCTTGGCACTGTCGCGCAAGGACGCGGCGCTGCTGGCGCTCGTGGCGCTGGCCGGGCCCTTGCCGACCGCCCGTGCAGCCGGGCTGATCTGGCCGCAGGCCAGCGCCTCAGGCGCCGTGAACAACCTGCGCCAGCGGTTGCACCGGCTGCGGCGCGGCACAGCGGCGCGGCTGGTCGAGGCGGCCGACGCGATGGTGCTGGCGTCCGACCTGGCCGGGTTGCTGCTGCCCACGCGCGACGCGCTGGCCGACGACCCCGGCGCCTGGGACGGTGACCTGCTGGGTGCTCACGACTACGACGACCACCCCGACTTCGCCGCCTGGCTGCACCAGCAGCGCGATGCCTGGCGCCACCGGCGCGCCGCCGCGCTGGCCAGCCTGGCCTATGACGCTGAGCGGCAGGCTGAGTGGCCGCGCGCCTTGCGCCTGGCCCAGCGCCTGCTGCAAGACGACCCGCTGGTCGAGCTGGCGCACCGTCGATTGATGCGCTTGCACTACCTGCGCGGCGACCGGGCCGCTGCGGTGGCTGCGTTCGAGCGCTGCGAGCGCCGGCTGAAGGATGAACTGAGCTTGCAGCCGTCGGCCGAGACCCTGGCGCTGCTGGCACAGGTCGAGCGCCTGGCGCCGGTGTCGCTGCCGGCGAGGCTTGTGCCGCCCGCATTGAGCCGTCCGCCCCGCATGGCGGGCCGCGACGCCGAACTGGCCACGGTCTCGTGGGCCTGGTCCTCCGGGCGCGTGGTGTTGCTGCTCGGCGAAGCCGGGCTGGGCAAGACACGGTTGCTTGAAGAATGGCAGGCGGTGCAGCCGGCACAAGTCGGCGCCCGTGCCCGCCCGGGCGACAGCGCCGTGCCCTGGGCTCTGCTAACCCGCCTGTTGCGCGGGCTGCTGGGGCGGCACGCCGCAGCGCTGCCAGAGGCGCAACGGGGCGTGCTCGCCAGGCTGCTGCCCGAACTGGGCCCGGCCGCGCCGGGTGAGGGCGACGCGCAGCGCGTGCTGTTGCTGCGGGCGATCGAACAATGGCTGGTGGCCGCGCGCGGCCACGGCCTCGGCGGCCTCGTGGTCGACGACCTGCACTTCGCCGATGCCGCCTCACTCGAGGGCCTGCACGCGCTGGTGGACGCTGAGGCGCTGCCCGGTCTGCCCTGGGTGCTGGCCCTGCGGCCAGACGGGCTGGCGGCCGAGTCGCCGCCGGCGTTGCGGCCACTGTGGGAGGTGACCGGGCTGGTGCACTTGCCGCTGCACCCGCTGGGGCTGGTGGCGCTCGAGAGCCTGCTCGTGTCGCTGGACCTGCCGGACGTGGACCCCCGCGCGTTGGCGCCCGCGCTGCTGCAACGCACCGGCGGCAACCCGCTGTTTGTGCTGGAGACGCTGCGCGACCTGCTGGTGCGCGGGGGCGATCCGCGCGATGGCCGCGCACTCGGCTTGCCGGAGACCGTGGAGCGGCTGATCGAGCGCCGGCTGCAGGCCTTGTCGGCCGATGCGCTGGCGCTGGCGCGCGCCGCCGCCGTGGCGGGGGATGATTTCAGCGTGGCGCTCGCCGAGTCGGTGCTGGGTGCCAGCGCGCTGCGCCTGGCCGACGCCTGGCGCGAGCTGGAAGCGGCCCAGCTGCTGCGCGAGCAGCGCTTCGCCCACGACTTGGCGCAGGAGGCCGCGCTGCGCACCTTGCCGGATGCGATCGCCAGGGTCGTGCATCGGCAGGTTGCGGCCTTTCTGGCGAGGCAGGGACCGGATCCGGCCCGCCTTGCCTGGCATTGGCAGCGTGCGGGCGAGCCGGCACGGGCCGGCCCGCTGTATTTGCTTGCCGCCGAGGCGGCCCGCCGCATTGGCCGGCGCGAAGACGAAGCGGCCTTGCTCGACCAGGCGGTGGCCTGTTTCGGTGCGGCGGGGGTGGCCGACGCCGTCTTCGACGCCCGCTGCGCGCGAGCCAACGCCTGGGTGCAAAGCCGCGGGCTGGCCTTCGCCCGCGGAGAGATCGACCAGCTGGTCGACGAGGCCGACGGGCCGGTGCAGCAACTCGCCGCCTGGCGCGTGCAGGCCCAGGCGCTGCTGTTCGCGCGCGACGCCGCTGCCGCCTGGCCGGTGACCCAGGTCTTCCTCGCCGCGGCGCGCCTGTCCGGCGACGAGGAGGCGCGCGCCCTGGCCGCGGGCTATGGCGCCCAGGCCTTGACCATGCTGGGCCGGCTCGACGAGGCGCAGCCATTGCTGGAGGAGATGGGCGCCGCGTCGTCCCGCCGGGGCGACGGCGCGCTGCGCTTTCGCTACCACGCGATGTCGTCGTTCCTGCACCACCATCGCGGCCGCCTGGTGCAGGCGACCCGCTCGGCGCAGCAGGCCTACGAGCTGGCCTTGCAGGCGGGCGACCTGGCCGGGCAGCACGAGTCGATGAGCAACCTGGCGGCGATGCAGCTGGGCGTCGGGCAGGGCGCCGAGGCGCTGGCCGCGGTTCGGCGCACGGTGGGCCTGTCGCAGGCACTGGACCTGCCGCTGCTGCAGAGGGCCATCGACAGCCTGAACCTCGGCATGGCCAGCCTGGCGGTCGGCCACTACGCCGCCGCCGTCGAGGCGCTCGAGGCCTGTGCCGAGCAGCCCGATGCGCCGCCCGCGCTGCGCGAGCACGCGCGCACGCTGCTGGCCGTTGCCTGGACCCACCTGGCGCAGCCGGCGCGTGTGCGACGGCTGCTGTCGGGCGATCCCGAAGGGCTGAGCCTGACCCCACCCTCCCGCGCGCTGCGGTTGCTGCTGCGCCACGGCGGCATGTTGCAGGCCGAAGCCGCCGACCCGCTGGCCTTGCCCGCCTTGTGCGCGGCTGCCGAGCCGCTGGGCGGCGGGGTGGTGTGGGGCATGGCGCGGCTGGCCGACGCGCGCAGGCAGGGGCCGGCCGCGCTGATCGGCCTGGCCGCTGCGATGGCCGAAGCCCATGACGCGGAGTTGCCGCCTTTGGCCTTGCTGGCGCGGGTGGCCTGGGTGGAGGCGCTGGTCGACACCGACCGCCGCGCACTGGCGCTGGTCGAGGCCGAGAGGGCGTTGCACAGCTTGCAGGGCATGAGCCTGCTGGTGGTCTACAAGCCGCAGCTGTGGTGGCAGTTGCACCGCGCGATGAGGCAGGTCGATGCGCCCGCGCTGGCGGCAAGGGCACTGGCCGGCGGCTTGGAGTGGCTGAGTGGCGAGGTGTTGCCGGCGCTGCCCGCGGCCTGGCGGCCAGCCTTCGTCGAACGCAACCCCGTCAACCGCGCGCTGCTGGCCATGGCGCGTGCCAATTTGCCGACCTGAGCCCCGCATTTCAGGCGATCACTCCGGCGCGGATTGGTGACACTCGGACGCTGGAGGCCGACCATGGACCAGCTCACCCACCCCTACAGCGACCTGCCGGCGCACGCCTTCTGGAAGACGGGGGTCGCCGACCGCGCCGGCCGGCCTTTCGAGCGGCTGTGGACGCCGCGCTTCTCGCTCGACGAGCGCACCCGGTTCGCGACCGCCGGCTCATGCTTCGCGCAGCGCATCAGCCGGTGGCTGCGCTCGAACGGCTACGCCTGGGTCGATGCCGAGCCGGCACCGCCAGGGCTGAGCGCGGCCGACACCGACGCCGGCGGCTGGGGCGTGTTTTCGTTCCGCACGGCCAACATCTACAACGTGGCGCTGCTGCAGCAATGGGTCTCCTGGGCCCTGGGTGACAGCCAACCACCGGACGAGGTCTGGGAAGAGGGCGGTCGCTTCTTCGATCCCTTCCGTCCCACCATTCCGGCCGACGGCCACGCCTCGGCCGACGAGGTGCGGCAGGCGCGCGAACACACGCTGCGCTGCATCCGCGAGGCATTGCCGACGATCGATGTCTTCGTCTTCACCCTCGGCCTGACCGAAGGCTGGGAGCACGTCGACGGGCACGCCTACCCGATGTGCCCGGGCACCGTGCGCGGGCGCTTCGACCCGGTGTTGCATCGCTTCGTGAACCACCGCACCGACGAGGTGGTGGCGCGGCTGTCCGCGACGATCGACCGCCTGCGCGCGTTGCAGCCTTCGATGCGTTTCCTGCTGACGGTCTCGCCGGTGCCGCTGACCGCCACCGCGTCCGGCGGCCACGTGCTGACGGCGACCATGCACTCCAAGTCGGTGCTGCGGGCGGCGGCGGGCGAGTTGGTCGCGCAACGCGACGATGTCGACTACTTCCCGTCCTACGAGTTGATTGCCGGCCTGCAGAGCGGCGGCCGCTTCTACGAACCCAACCTGCGCTCTGTGCGGCCCGAGGGGGTCGACTTCGTGATGCACCACTTCGCCGCCGGGCTGGGCGTGGCGGAACCGACCGGCGAAGCGCCGGCCGCGATTTCGCCCGTGGCGCCGCCAGCAGCGCAACCGACGGCCCTTCCCGCACCGGCGTCCGACGACGACGGCGAACTCGCCTGCGAGGAGGCCCTGCTCGAAGCCTTCGCCCGCGCCGGCACCGCCGCGGTCGAGTCGGGCGCGGGCATCACCGCCCGCATCGGCCTGCTGGGTGACAGCCACATGAGCTTTCTGTCGCGCGCGCTGCAGCGGCGCGGCGTGCCTCACCTGGGCAGCATGGTCATGAAGGGGTCCAGCTGGTACAAGAACCTGTTCCACCTCGACGCCGAAGAGCTCTTCGTGCCGCTGGAGGGCTCCAGGTCTCGCCGCATCTGGGCGGGCCTGCTGCCCTTCTTTGCGCCGGACCACCCGCTGCCGGTCGCGGACCGCGTGGTGGTCTGCAACCTCGGCCTGCACACCCATGTCGCGGCCGAGCCCTTCGCGCAGTGGGTCCAGAGCCAGTTCCCCGACGGCGACATCGACATCGCGCGGGCGCTGGCCCACTACCGGCGCCTGAACCACAAGCGGCTGGCCGTCGTCGAGGCGGTGCTGGCCCGTGGCTTCCGCGTGGTCGTGCTGACCGACCCGCCGATGCAGTCGCGCAGCCCCCGCATGCGACCATTGCTGGCCAGTGTCGACGCCTACGAGTCGCTGGCCCGCCATGTGCTGACCGAGATGGGCTGCGAGGCGTACTCGGTGCGCGACCTGATGGGGGTCAGCGGCTTCGACGGCAGCGAATCGCGCTACTACCGCCCCGAGCCGGACCGCACCGGCGGCATCGACTGGATCCACGGCAGCGAGGCCTGGTACGACGGCGTGGCGGACGCACTGCTGCCTCTGCTCGAAGCCCGGCCGGCGGAGATGGCGGCGGCCTGAGCCGCCCCGGGCGGTCGCCCGGTCAGCCCGATCAGCGCGGCGCCGGCACCGGCGCCGCGGCCGCCAGTCCGTTGACGAAGTGCTCGCGCATCAGCCGCGCCGCCTCGGCGGGCTGCCGCGCCGCCAGCGCCTGCATCACCGCGCGGTGCTCGGCCAGTGACTCGGCAATGCGGCCCTGCCGGAACAGCGAGTGGTGGCGGTTGAGCTTCATGACCTTGCGCAGGTCGCCCACGATCTGGCTGCGCCAGCGGTTGCCGGCGATGGCCAGCAGGCGCAGGTGGAACTGCTCGTTGGTGACGAAGAAGGCGTCGCGCTGGCGGACCTGTTTTTCCAGCTTGTCGTGCAGGGCGCGCAACTCGGCGATCTCGTCGTCGCTGGCGCTCTCGGCCACTTCGGCCGCGGCGTCGGCCTCCAGCAGGCCGAGCAGGCGGTAGACCTGGTGCACGTCGTCGGCCGACATCTCGGTCACGTAGGCGCCGCGCCGCACCTTCATCGTCACCAGGCCCTCGACGGCCAGCACCTTCAGCGCCTCGCGCAGCGGCGTGCGGCTGATGCCGTATTCCTGCGCGAGCCGGAGCTCGTCGATCCAGCTGCCGGGCTCGAGCTCGCGGTTGAAGATCTGCTCGCGCAGGCGCTCGGCCACCTGCTGGTACAGGGCGCGCGGGGCGAGCAAAGTGGCGGCTTCGGACACGGGCGGGGACGGATTGTCAGATCGATGTCAAGCTTGAATTCATAATTATGCATAACGTATCATGCGTGGCAAGCAGGAGTTCCCGATGAGTGATTCGAAAGCGTTCGCGCCCGCCACGCTGGCCCAGTGGGAAAAGGCCGCCGCCAAGTCAGCCCCCGGTGGCGACGTGGCCGCGCTGACCTGGGTCACCCCCGAGGGCATCGCGGTCAAGCCGCTGTACACCGCGGCCGACACCGCCGCGCTGCCGCATGCCAACACGCTGCCGGGCTTCGAGCCCTTCATCCGCGGCCCGCAGGCCACGATGTATGCGGTGCGGCCGTGGACGATCCGCCAGTACGCGGGCTTCTCGACCGCCGAAGAGTCGAACGCCTTCTACCGCAAGGCGCTGGCCGCCGGCGGGCAAGGCGTGAGCGTGGCCTTCGACCTGGCCACCCACCGCGGCTACGACTCGGACCACCCGCGCGTGACCGGCGACGTGGGCAAGGCCGGTGTCGCGATCGACTCGGTCGAGGACATGAAGATCCTGTTCGACGGCATCCCGCTGGACAAGGTGAGCGTGTCCATGACGATGAACGGCGCCGTGCTGCCGGTGCTGGCCGGCTACGTGGTGGCGGCCGAAGAGCAGGGCGTGCCGCAGGACTGCTTGAGCGGGACCATCCAGAACGACATCCTCAAGGAGTTCATGGTCCGCAACACCTACATCTACCCGCCCGAGCCGAGCATGCGGATCATCGGCGACATCATCGAGTACACGGCGCAGAAGATGCCGAAGTTCAACTCGATCTCGATCTCCGGCTACCACATGCAGGAGGCCGGTGCCAACCAGGCGCTGGAGCTGGCCTTCACGCTGGCCGACGGCAAGGAGTACGTCAAGACCGCGCTGGCCAAGGGCCT
Source organism: Burkholderiaceae bacterium (assembly GCA_044226465.1). GTDB lineage: Bacteria > Pseudomonadota > Gammaproteobacteria > Burkholderiales > Burkholderiaceae_C > Ideonella. The sequence continues at coordinate 45,718 of JBGAGZ010000009.1, forward strand.
GGACGTGGACGACTTCGCTGGCCGGCTGTCCTTCTTCTGGGCGATCGGGATGAATTTCTATCTCGAGATCGCCAAGATGCGCGCGGCCCGGCTGCTGTGGACCCGGATCATGAAGGGCTTCAACGCGAAGAACCCCAAGAGCCTGATGCTGCGCACCCACTGCCAGACCAGTGGCTGGAGCCTGACCGAGCAGGACCCGTACAACAACGTGGTGCGCACCACGATCGAGGCCATGGCCGCGGTGTTTGGCGGTACGCAGAGCCTGCACACCAATTCGTTCGACGAGGCGATCGCACTGCCCACCGAGTTCAGCGCGCGCATCGCCCGCAACACCCAGCTCATCATCCAGGAAGAGACCCACATCACCAACGTGGTCGACCCCTGGGCCGGCAGCTACCTGATGGAAAGCCTGACGCAGGAAATGGCCGACAAGGCCTGGGCCATCATCGAAGAGGTCGAGGCCATGGGCGGCATGACCAAGGCCGTCGACTCGGGCTGGGCCAAGCTCAAGATCGAGGCCAGCGCCGCCGAAAAGCAGGCCCGCATCGACTCAGGCAAGGACGTGATCGTCGGCGTCAACAAGTACAAGCTGGGCAAGCAGGACCCGGTCGACATCCTGGAGGTCGACAACGTCAAGGTGCGCGAGCAGCAGGTGGCGCGCCTGCAGCAGATCAAGGCCAGCCGCGACACGGCCAAGGTCCAGGGCGCGCTGGCCGAGCTGACCAAGGCCGCGCAGTCCGGCCAGGGTAACCTGCTGGACCTGAGCATCCAGGCCATCCGCCTGCGGGCCACCGTGGGCGAGGTCAGCGACGCGCTGGAGGTGGTCTACGGCCGCCACCGCGCGGACATTCAGAAGGTGACCGGTGTGTACGCTGCTGCTTACGACTCTGCCGAAGGTTGGGACAAGCTGAAGGGCGAGATCGACGCCTTCGCCACCCAGGCCGGCCGCCGGCCGCGCGTGATGATCGCCAAGCTCGGCCAGGACGGCCACGACCGTGGTGCCAAGGTGGTGGCCACGGCGTTTGCCGACCTGGGCTTCGACGTCGACATGGGCCCGCTGTTCCAGACCCCGGAAGAGTGCGCCCGCCAGGCGATCGAAAACGACGTGCATGCGGTAGGCATCTCGACGCTCGCCGCGGGCCACAAGACCCTGGTGCCGGCGATCATCGACGCGCTGAAGAAGCAGGGGGCCGACGACATCATCGTCTTCGTGGGCGGCGTGATCCCGCAGCAGGACTACGGCTACCTGTACGAGGCCGGCGTCAAGGGCATCTACGGGCCCGGCACGCCGATTCCCGCCAGCGCCAAGGACGTGCTGGAGCAGATCCGCGCGGCCCAGCAGGCCGCCTGACCCGGGCCGCCGCCGCACGACGACATGCAGCGCAGCGACCTTTCGCTCGCCCCCGCCGGCGACGGCGACTTCGAAGCGCTGCTGGCGCTGCGCCTGGCCGCCATGCGCGAAAGCCTGGAGCGCGTCGGCCGCTTCGACCCGCAGCGCGCACGCGAGCGCCTGTCGCGCGGGTACCTGCCGGCCTACACGCGCCACATCCTGCGCCGCGGTGAGCTGGTCGGCTTCGTGGTCCTGCAGCCGCGCGAGAACGACTGGCTGCTCGACCACCTCTACATCCACCCCAATGCGCAGGGCGACGGCGTCGGCTCCTGGGTGCTGGCCCTGGTGCTGGCCGAGGCCGATGCCCAGCACAAGGCGGTGTCGGTGACTGCGCTCAAACACAGCGACGCCAACCGCTTCTACCTGCGCCACGGTTTCGTGCTCAAGGCCGAGGGCGAGTGGGACCTGTACTACTTGCGCCCTGCGCGCGGTGGCACGGTGCCTGGCGAGCCGTGAGCATGAACGCGCCGCGCGAAGCTCTGCCTGTGGCCGATCAGGCCCTGCTCGACCAACTGCTCGGCGGCGAAGCCGTGCCGCGGCGGCGCGCCATCGCCAAGACCATCACCCTGCTGGAATCGACGCGGGCCGACCACCGCGCCCGTGCCGACGAGCTGCTCAATGCCTTGCTGCCGCACGCGGGCCGCTCGTTCCGGCTGGGCATCTCGGGTGTACCCGGCGTGGGCAAGAGCACCTTCATCGAGGCACTGGGCCTGCACCTGATCGGGCAGGGCCACCGCGTGGCCGTGCTGGCGGTGGACCCTTCTTCCAGCGTGTCCGGCGGCTCCATCCTGGGCGACAAGACCCGCATGGAGCAGCTGTCGGTGCACGAGGCCGCCTACATCCGCCCCAGCCCGTCCAGCGGCACGCTGGGTGGCGTGGCGGAGCGCACGCGCGAGAGCCTGCTGGTCTGCGAGGCGGCGGGCTACGACATCGTCATCGTCGAGACCGTGGGCGTGGGCCAGAGCGAGACCGCGGTGTCGGGCATGACCGACATGTTCGTGCTGCTGCAGCTGCCCAACGCCGGCGATGACCTGCAGGCGATCAAGAAGGGCGTGATGGAGCTGGCCGAGCTGGTGGTCATCAACAAGGCCGACATTGACGAGGCCGCTGCGACCCGGGCGCGCGCCCAGATCACCTCGGCGCTGCGCCTGTTCGGCCTGCATGGCCACCCGGACCATCAACACCACGACCAGCAGGTCTGGCATCCGCGGGTCCTTCAACTCAGCGCGCTGAAGGCCACTGGCCTGGCCGAGTTCTGGCAGGCCGTCACCGACTACCGCACGCTGCAGACCGCCAACGGCCGCCTGGCCACGCGCCGCCACGCCCAGGATGAAGCCTGGATGTGGGAACGCATCGACGCCGGGCTGAAGCAGCGCTTTCGCGCCCACCCTGCCGTGCGCGAGCAGCTTTCTGCCATGGCCGCGCAGGTGCGCGGCGGCACGCTGGCGGCCTCGGTGGCCGCACGCCGCTTGCTCGACCTTTTCCACTGACCGCATTCGAGAGACCGACCGAGGAGAACAACACATGCACGACATCCAGCACATGCTCGAACAGCAGCGCGCCAAGGCGCGGCTGGGCGGCGGCGAGAAGCGCATCGCGGCCCAGCACGCCAAGGGCAAGCTCACGGCGCGCGAGCGGCTGGAGCTGCTGCTCGACGAGGGCACCTTCGAAGAGTGGGACATGTTCGTCGAGCACCGCTGCGCCGACTTCGGCATGGCCGACAACAAGATCCCGGGCGACGGCGTGGTCACCGGCTACGGCATGATCAACGGCCGCCTGGTCTTCGTCTTCAGCCAGGACTTCACCGTCTTCGGCGGCGCACTCTCCGAAGCGCACGCCGAGAAGATCTGCAAGGTGATGGACCAGGCGATGAAGGTCGGCGCACCGGTGATCGGCCTGAACGACTCGGGCGGCGCGCGCATCCAGGAGGGCGTGGCCTCGCTCGGTGGCTATGCTGACGTGTTCCAGCGCAACGTGATGGCCTCGGGCGTGATCCCGCAGATCAGCATGATCATGGGCCCCTGCGCCGGCGGCGCGGTGTACTCGCCCGCGATGACCGACTTCATCTTCATGGTGAAGGACTCGTCGTACATGTTCGTCACCGGCCCCGAGGTGGTGAAGACCGTGACGCATGAAGACGTGACCGCCGAGGAGCTGGGCGGCGCCACCACCCACACCGGCAAGAGCGGCGTGGCCGACCTGTCGTTCAACAACGACGTGGAAGCGCTGCTGATGCTGCGCCGCTTCTTCAACTACCTGCCGCTGAACAACAAGGACAAGCCGCCCACCCGGCCGAGCGGTGACCCGGCCACGCGGCTAGACCATTCGCTCGACACCCTGGTGCCAGACAACCCGAACAAGCCCTACGACATCAAGGAGCTGATCTTCAAGGTGGTCGACGATGGCGATTTCTTCGAGATCCAGCCCGACTACGCGCAGAACATCGTCATCGGCTTCGGCCGCATGGAAGGCGCGACCGTGGGCATCGTGGCCAACAACCCGCTGGTGCTGGCCGGCTGCCTGGACATCAAGAGCTCGATCAAGGCGGCGCGCTTCGTGCGCTTCTGCGACGCCTTCAACATCCCCGTGGTCACCTTCGTCGACGTGCCCGGCTTCATGCCCGGCACCAGCCAGGAGTACGGCGGCATCATCAAGCACGGCGCCAAGCTGCTCTACGCCTATGCCGAGTGCACCGTGCCCAAGATCACCGTGATCACCCGCAAGGCCTATGGCGGCGCCTACGACGTGATGGCCTCCAAGCACCTGCGTGGCGACGTGAACTTCGCCTGGCCCAACGCCGAGATCGCGGTGATGGGCGCCAAGGGCGCGGTGGAGATCATCTTCCGCGAAGACAAGGGCGACCCGGCCAAGCTGGCCGCGAAAGAGGCCGAGTACAAGGCCCGCTTTGCCAACCCCTTCGTCGCCGGCAGCCGCGGCTTCATCGACGACGTGATCCAGCCGCACGAGACCCGCAGGCGCATCTGCCGCTCGCTCGTGATGTTGAAGGACAAGAAGCTCGACAACCCGTGGCGCAAGCACGGCAACATTCCACTGTGATCGGGCAGGAGAACCAGAACATGTTCAAGAAGATCCTGATCGCCAACCGCGGAGAGATCGCCTGCCGGGTGATCAAGACCGCGAAGAAGATGGGCATCGCCACGGTGGCGGTGTACTCCGAGGCCGACCGCGACGCGCGCCATGTCGAGCTGGCCGACGAGGCCGTGCTGCTGGGCCCGGCGCCCAGCCGCGAGAGCTACCTCGTCGCCGACAAGATCATCGCGGCGGCCAAGCAGACCGGCGCCGAGGCCATCCACCCCGGTTACGGCTTCCTGTCCGAGAACGAAGCCTTCGCCAAGCGGGTGGAAGAGGAGGGCATGGTCTTCATCGGGCCCAAGCACTACTCGATCGCGGCCATGGGCGACAAGATCGCCTCGAAGAAGCTGGCCAACGAGGCCAAGGTCAACACCATTCCGGGCTACAACGACGCGATCGACACCCCTGAGCAGGCGGTGGAGATCGCTAAGGGCATCGGCTACCCGGTGATGATCAAGGCGTCGGCCGGCGGCGGCGGCAAGGGCCTGCGCGTGGCCTTCAACGACAAGGAGGCCTTCGACGGCTTCTCGTCCTGCCGCAACGAGGCGCGCAACAGCTTCGGCGACGACCGCGTGTTCATCGAGAAGTTCGTCGAGGAGCCGCGCCACATCGAGATCCAGGTGCTGGGCGACGCCCACGGCAACGTGGTCTATCTGCACGAGCGCGAGTGCTCGATCCAGCGCCGCCACCAGAAGGTGATCGAGGAGGCGCCGTCGCCCTTCATCAGCGACGCGACGCGCAAGGCCATGGGCGAGCAGGCCGTGGCGCTGGCCAAGGCGGTGAAGTACCAGAGCGCTGGCACGGTGGAGTTCGTGGTTGGCAAAGACCAGAGCTTCTACTTCCTGGAGATGAACACCCGGCTGCAGGTGGAGCACCCGGTCACCGAATGCATCACCGGGCTGGACCTGGTGGAGCAGATGATCCGCGTGGCCGCTGGCGAGCGCCTGGGCTTCACCCAGGGCGTGATCCCGCGCGAGGGCTGGGCCATGGAATGCCGCATCAATGCGGAAGACCCGTTCCGCAACTTCCTGCCGTCCACGGGCCGCCTGGTGAAGTACCAGCCGCCGGCGCAGAGCCTGGAAGCCTCGGTGCCCACGCTGCATGGCGCGCCGGTGGGCGGCGTGCGGGTGGACACGGGTGTGTACGAGGGTGGCGAGATCCCGATGTACTACGACTCGATGATCGCCAAGCTCATCGTGCACGGCCGCGACCGCAACGACGCGATCCGCCGCATGCGCGAGGCGCTCAACGCTTTCGTGATCCGCGGCATCTCCAGCAACATCCCGTTCCAGGCGGCGTTGCTGGCGCACCCGAAGTTCGTCGCGGGCGACTTCAACACAGGCTTCATCGCCGAGCACTACGGCCAGGGCTTCCGCGCCGAGGACGTGCCGCACGAAGACCCGACCTTTCTCGTGGCGCTCGCCGCCTTCGTGCGCCGCAAGGCCCGCGAGCGGGCGGCCGGCATCAGCGGGCAGTTGCCGGGCCATGGTGTGGCGCACGCGCCTGACCTGGTGGTGGTGGAGCTGGGAGCCCAGGGTGAGCACCGCTACCACGACGTGCAGGTGACGAGCTTCGACGCGGCGGCTGGCCGCGCTGCCGTGAAGGTGGCTGGCCGCGAGTACGAGATCGAGAGCCACACCAAGCTGGGCGAGGTGCTGATGACCGGCCGCTGCAACGGCCTGCCGTTCGCCGCCCAGGTCGAGCGCGGCCCGGCCAAGAACCCGCTGGCCATGCGCCTGGCGCACAACGGCACCCAGATCGACGCACTGGTGCTGCTGCCGCGCGCGGCCGAGCTGATGAAGCTGATGCCCTACAAGGCGCCGCCGGACCTGAGCAAGTTCCTGTTGTCGCCCATGCCCGGCCTGCTGGTTGACGTGGCCGTGGCACCGGGGCAGAAGGTGCTGGCCGGCGAGAAGCTGGCGGTGATCGAGGCGATGAAGATGGAGAACATCCTCGTCGCCACGCAGGACGGCGTGGTCAAGGACGTGCTGGCCAGGAAGGGCGAGAGCCTGGCCGTGGACCAGCACATCCTGGCGTTCCATTGAGAGGCACCGAGATGACCGACACCAAGCCTTTCAGGATCCTGGGCATCCAGCAGATCGCCATCGGTGGCCCGAGCAAGAGCAAGCTCAAGGCCTTGTGGGTGGACATGCTGGGGCTGACCGTCAAGAGCACCTTCGTCAGCGAGCGCGAGAACGTCGACGAGGACATCTGCGCGCTGGGCAGCGGGCCGACCGCGGTCGAGGTCGACCTGATGCAGCCGCTGGACCCCGACAAGAAGCCGGCCGTCCACACGACACCGCTGAACCACGTGGGCCTGTGGGTGGACGACCTGCCCAAGGCCGTCGAATGGATGACCGCGAACGGGGTCCGCTTCGCGCCGGGCGGTATCCGCAAGGGGGCCGCCGGCCACGACATCTGCTTCATCCACCCCAAGGGGAACGACGAGTTCCCGCTGGGCGGTGAAGGGGTGCTGATCGAACTGGTGCAGGCGCCGCCGGAAGTGGTGGCGGCGCTGGGCTGACGACGCTCGCGCCGCCCGCCCCGGGGCGCGTCAGGCCTTGGGCTTGGCCTTGGCCGCCTTGCCTTCGGCCTTGGCGCCAGCCTTGGCTTCGGCCTTGCCTTCCGCTTTGGCGGGGTCAGCCGGCTTGGCGGCGATGAAGGTCACCTTGCGCACGGTCGTGGCTTCGGCGCCCTCACCCTTGGTGTGCTCGGTGGCCTTGAAGCGGCCCAGCATCGCGACCGTGATGTCGCTCTTGTCCAGAGCGACCACGCTCTCGCGCACCAGCGCCAGCGCGGCCTTCAGGAACTGCTCGGCCTTCTTGTCTTGAAGGCCCTCCATCAGCTTGGGTTCCTTGGAGCGCAGGGTGGCAACGATTTCAGAGGGTTTCAAAGGGTTCACTCCTTGGGGTGAGACAGCGGAAAGCTTGACCGGGCGCATCATACGAGCCCGCCGATGACAGGGCACTGTCAGCCTGCGGCGCTGCAATGCTCGGCAGCATTGGCCAGAGGAGACAAACCATGACGAACTACGCCGACTTCCACCGCCGTTCGATCGACGACCGCGACGGTTTCTGGGCCGAGCAGGCCGCCATGGTCGACTGGCAGACGCCCTTCGAGCAGGTCTGCGATTTCTCCAACCCACCGTTCGCGAAATGGTTCGTCGGCGGCAAGACCAACCTCTGCCACAACGCGGTCGACCGGCACCTGAAGACCCGGCCCGACCAGAATGCGCTGATCTTCGTCTCCACCGAGACGAACCAGGAGCGCATCTACAGCTTCGCCGAGTTGCACGCCGAGGTGCAGCGCATGGCCGCCAGCCTGCTGGCGCTGGGGGTGAAGAAGGGCGACCGGGTGCTGGTCTACATGCCGATGATCCCGGAAGCCGCCTTTGCGATGCTGGCCTGCGCACGCATCGGTGCGATCCACTCGGTGGTGTTCGGCGGCTTCGCCAGCGTGAGCCTGGCCAGCCGCATCGACGACGCCGAGCCCACGGTGATCGTCAGCGCCGACGCCGGCTCGCGCGGCGGCAAGGTCGTGCCCTACAAGCCGCTGCTGGACGAGGCCATCTCGCTCGCTGCGCACAAGCCGGCCAAGGTGTTGATGGTCGACCGCGGCCTGGCGCCGTTCACCAAGGTGACGGGCCGCGACGAGGACTACGCCGCCCTGCGCGAGCAGCACCGCAACGCGCAGGTGCCCTGCGAGTGGGTCGAGTCGGGCCACCCCAGCTACACGCTCTACACCTCGGGCACCACCGGCAAACCCAAGGGCGTGCAGCGCGACACCGGCGGCTACACCGTGGCCCTGGCCGCGAGCATGAAGCACATCTTCTGCGGCAACGCCGGGGAGACCTACTTCAGCACCAGCGACATCGGCTGGGTGGTGGGCCACAGCTACATCATCTACGGCCCGCTGATCGCCGGCATGGCCACCATCATGTACGAGGGCCTGCCGATCCGGCCCGATGCGGCCATCTGGTGGAGCCTGGTCGAGAAGTACAAGGTCACCGTGATGTTCAGCGCGCCCACCGCCGTGCGCGTGCTCAAGAAGCAGGACCCGGCGGCGCTGCACAAGCACGACCTGTCGTCGCTGAAGGCCTTGTTCCTGGCCGGCGAGCCGCTGGACGAGCCGACCGCGAAGTGGATCGCCGAGAGCCTGGGCAAGCCCATCATCGACAACTACTGGCAGACCGAGACCGGCTGGCCCATCCTCACCATCTGCAACGGCGTCGAGAAGGCGCCCAGCAAGTTCGGCTCGCCCGGCAAGGCGGTCTACGGCTACGACGTCAAGCTGCTGGACGAATCCACCGGCGAAGAGCTGACCGCGCCGAACCAGAAGGGCGTGGTCGCCATCGCCGGCCCGCTGCCCCCGGGCTGCATGCAGACCGTGTGGCGCGACGATGCTCGCTTCGTCAAGACCTACTGGTCCAGCATCCCGGGCAAGCAGCTGTATTCCACCTTCGACTGGGGCATCCGCGACGAAGACGGCTACTTCTTCATCTTGGGCCGCACCGACGACGTGATCAACGTGGCCGGCCACCGCCTGGGCACGCGCGAGATCGAAGAGAGCATCTCCAGCCACCCGAACGTGGCCGAGGTGGCCGTGGTCGGCGTGGCCGACCAGCTCAAGGGCCAGGTCGCCATGGCCTTTGCCGTGCTGAAGGACCCGAGCCAGGCGGCCACCGAGGCGGACGCCCTCAAGCTCGAAGGCGCCATCATGAAGGTGGTCGACGAGCAGCTCGGCGCGGTGGCGCGGCCGGCGCGCGTGCGCTTCGTCAGCACCCTGCCCAAGACCCGCTCCGGCAAGCTGCTGCGCCGCGCCATCCAGGCCGTGTGCGAAGGCCGCGACCCGGGCGACCTGACGACCATGGAAGACCCGGCGGCGCTGCAGCAGGTGAAGACCCTGGTCCAGGGCTGACACCGGCACGCAACGCGCACGTCGCGACAAGCCGCCCATTGGGGCGGCTTTTTCGTTGGGGCTTTCACCGGGCAGAGGCAGAGCCGCTCGGTGGCAGAATTGTTCGCTATAGAAACACAAGTTCGTATAGCGAACTTGTTCACCAAGCCGCGACCCCGTGGCCCACGGCATACGATCCGCCCATGCAGCCCGAACGCGACACCGTCCTGCACAGCTGGTGCGTCCAGAGCGACTGGAACGCGCCCGAGGTCGTGGGCGGCCAGGGCGCGCGCTTCTTCACCGCCGACGGCGCCGCGCTGATCGACATGAGCAGCCTGGCCGAGTGCAGCAACCTCGGCCACCAGCACCCGGCGGTGGTCCAGGCCATCCAGGACCAGGCGGCCAGGCTGTGCTTCGTCACCTCGGCCTGGGGCGCCGAGCCGCGTGCTGCACTGGCCGAAGCCCTGCTGGCGCGCAGCGGGTTCGAGGGTGGGCGCGTCTTCTTCACCCTCGGCGGGTCCGATGCCAACGAGAACGCGGTCAAGTTCGCGCGCTGGGCCAGCGGCAAACCCGCGGGCAAGGTGATCACCCGCCACCGCTCGTACCACGGCGCCTCGCCGGCCACCATGTCCTTGTCGGGCGATTCGCGCGCGGTGGCGCAGCCGCTGGCCATGCCGGGCGTCGTCCATGCCTTGCCACCGTACTGCTACCGCTGCCCCTTCGGACAGGCCTACCCGGCCTGCGACACGCGCTGCGCCGACCACGTGGCCGACCTGTTCGCCTGGGAGTCACCCGACACCGTGGCGGCGGTGCTGATGGAGCCGCACGCCGGCACCAACGGCATCGTTGCACCCCCGACTTACTGGCCGCGCCTGGCCGCGCATTGCCGCGCGAACGGCGTGCTGCTGATCGCCGACGAGGTGATGAGCGGCTTCGGCCGCACCGGCGAATGGTTCGCCTGGCAGCGCCATGGCGAGGCCGGCCGGCCGGACATGATGACGCTGGCCAAAGGCCTGACCGGTGCCCACGCGCCGCTGGGTGCGGTGGTGGTGTCGGCCGCGGTGGCAGACAAGCTGGCCGGCCAGATGCTCTACACCGGGCTCACCTACTGCGGCCACCCCTTGTCCTGTGCCGCCGGCGTGGCCGCGGTGCAAGCCTATGCCGACGAAGGCCTGGTCGAACGCTCGCGCCATCTGGGGGCGCAAATGCATGAACGCCTGCGCGGCCTGATGGCGCGGCACGCGGTGATCGGCGACGTGCGCGGCGACGGCCTGTTCGCCATCGTCGAGCTGGTGGCCGACCGCGCCAGCCGTGCGCCGCTGGTCGGCTGGACGAAATCGTCGCCGGCGCTCAAGGCCCTGGTCGCCCAGGGGCGCGCGGCCGGCGTGTCGTTCGCCGTGCGCGGCAACCTGATCGTGCTGGCGCCGCCGCTGGTCGTCACCGAGGCCGAGCTCGACACCGCCATGCACGTGCTCGACCGGCTGCTGGGCGAGCTGTTTCCCGAGGGATCCGAATGAACTACAAGCTGACCTACTCGACCATGTTCAACCCGCCGGAGGACATGCACCAGCGGTTCGAGGCGGCGCTCACGCGCACCCGTGCCGGCCTGGGCGCGCGGCACGGCATGTTCATCGAGGGCCAATGCCACACGACGGGCCGCTACACCACCAAGCGCAGCCCGATCGACCAGCAGCTGGTGCTGGGCGAGTTCGCGCTTGGCACCGAGGCCGACGCCGACAAGGCCATGGACGCGGCGGCGCGTGCCTTCCCCGCCTGGCGCGCCACGCCGTGGCCGCAGCGCGTGACCATCCTGAAGCGGGCCGCCGAACTGGTCGAGGAGCGGGTCTACGACCTGGCCGCGGCGCTGGCGCTGGAGGTGGGCAAGAACCGCATGGAATCGCTGGGCGAGGTGCAGGAAGTGGCCGACTTCTTCCGCATCTACGCCGAGCACATGGAGAAGAACGAGGGCTACGACCGCCCGCTGCCCGACGATCCGTTGGAAGGCTGGAAGAGCCACAACCGCAGCGTGATGAAGCCCTACGGGCCCTGGCTGGTGGTGGTGCCCTACAACTTCCCCTTCGCGCTCGCGGGCGGGCCGGTGGGCGCGGCCCTGGTGGCGGGCAACACCGTGGTGCTCAAGGGCGCGAGCGACACGCCCTGGGCAGGCCGACTGCTGGTGCAGCTGCTGCACGATGCGGGCGTGCCGCCGGGGGCGGTCAACTACGTCATCGGCCCGGGCCGCACCGTGGGCCAGCGCCTGATCGAGCACCCGGCGACGGCCGGCGCCACCTTCACCGGCTCGTACGAGACCGGCATGCACCTGGTGCGCACGTTCGCCAACAGCCGCTACCCGCGGCCGGTGATCGCCGAGATGGGCGGCAAGAACGCCGTCATCGTCACGCGGCACGCCGACCTCACGCGTGCCGCCACCGGCATCGTGCGCTCGGCCTACGGGCTGTCGGGGCAGAAGTGCTCGGCGCTGTCGCGCATCTATGTCGACCGCGCCGTGGCGGGCGACCTGAAGGCGTTGCTGGTCGATCAGATTGGCGCGCTGAAGGTGGGTGACCCGACCCAGCGCGCGAACTGGATGGGCCCGGTGGCGACCAACCAGGCGCACGGCGACTTCGGCCGCTACATGCAAGGCCTGCGCGACCGTGGCGCAACGATCCTGGCTGGCGGCGACCACCTGCAAGCCGACGGCCTGGAGCGCGGCCTGTTCTGCGCTCCCACGCTGGCCGAGGCGCCGCTGGACGACCCGCTGTGGCAGCACGAGATGTTCCTGCCCGTGGCCATGCTGGCGCCGGTGGCCGACCGCGAGCAGGCCATGGCCCTGGCCAACGCCAGCGACATGGGCCTGACCGCCGGTTTCTACGGCGGGGCCGGCGAGCTGCCCTGGTTCTTCGAGCACATCGAGGCCGGCGTCACCTACGCCAACCGGCCGCAGGGCGCGACCACCGGCGCCTGGCCCGGCTACCAGCCCTTCGGCGGCTGGAAGGGATCGGGCAGCACCGGCAAGGCGCTGGCCAGCTTCCACTACCTGCCGCAGTACCTGCGCGAGCAGTCCCAGACCTACGTCGAGTGAGCCCCTTGCGAACCGAGCACCACCCCCTTCCCAGCGACACGCCTGGCACCGCGCGGCAGGTCACCAGCCACCACTTCGGCCCCGCCGGCGCACGGCCGCGCGTCTACATCCAGGCCGGCCTGCACGCGGGCGAGATCCCCGGCATGCTGGTCACGCGCCACCTGCTGCCGCTGCTCGAGTCGCTCGAGGCGCAGGGCCGCATCGCGGGCGAGGTGGTGGTCGTGCCGGTGGCCAACCCCATCGGTCTCGCGCAGGGCCTGCTGCACGACAGCATCGGCCGCTTCGAGATGCATGCGGGCGAGAACTTCAACCGCCACTACCCGGACCTGGTCAAGCTGCTGGGCGACGCGCTCGACGGCGAGTTAGGCGACAGCGCCCAGGGCAACACCGCGCTGATCCGCCGCGCCATGGCCGACGCGCTGGCCGCCTCGCCGGCCACGACCGAGCTGGCCTCGCTGCGCAAGACCCTGCTCGGCCTGGCACTGGGCGCCGACATGGTGCTGGACCTGCACTGCGACCTCGAGGCCGTGTGCCACCTCTACACCACCGACGCCAGCCGCGACTGGGGCCTGCAGCTGTCGGCCCACCTGGGCGCCCAGGTGGTGCTGCTCGCCTCCGAAAGCGGCGGCCACGCCTTCGACGAGTCCTGCAGCACGCCGTGGGACCAGCTGCGTGCGCGCTACGGCGAGCGGCACCCCATCGCCACCGGCTGCCACGCGGCCACGGTGGAGCTGCGTGGCCTGGCCGACGTGAACGACGCCTTGGCCGCGGCCGACGCACGCCACCTGGCCGACTGGCTGGTGGCCGTGGGTGCGGTGACGGCGGGCGAGGGCGGGGCGGCCGATCCGGCCTTTTCCCCCGGCGACGCCGTGCCGCTGGCCGGCACCGACGACATCAAGGCGCCGTTCGGCGGCATCGTGTCGTTCCGCCGCGCCGTCGGCGAGCGGGTGAGGGCCGGCGAGGTGATCGCCGACTTGATCGACCCGCTGACCGGCGAGCGTGCCGAGATCACCACCCGCAACGACGGCCTGTTCTACGCCCGCGAACACCGCCGCTTCCTGCGCCGCGGCACGTCCATCGGCCAGGTCAGCGGAGCGACGCCGATCCGCGAAGGCTACCTGCTCGCGGCACGCTGACCATGGTCACCACCGGCGCCAAGCTCCTGCCCCTTCGTGACGCGGTGGCGCAGCACGTGCACGACGGCGAGAGTGTGGCGCTCGAAGGCTTCACCCACCTGATCCCCTTCGCCGCGGCGCACGAGATCATCCGGCAGCGGCGGCGCGAGCTGACCCTGGTGCGCATGACGCCGGACCTGGTCTACGACCAGCTGATCGGCATGGGCTGCGCGCGCCGCATGGTGTTTTCGTGGGGCGGCAACCCCGGCGTCGGCTCGCTGCACCGCTTCCGCGACGCGGTCGAGCACGGCTGGCCGCAGCCGCTGCAGATCGAGGAATACAGCCACGCCGCGATGGCCGCGGCCTACCAGGCCGGCGCCTCGCGCTTGCCGTTCGCGATGCTGCACGGCTTCGTCGGCAATGACCTGCCGCGCCACAACGCGCGCATCCGCCATGTGCGCTGCCCCTACACCAACCGCACCTTCGCCACGGTGCCGGCGCTGAACCCGGACGTGACCGTGCTGCACGCGCAGTGCGCCGACCGCGAGGGCAACGTGATGATCCAGGGCATCGTCGGCGCGCAGAAAGAGGCGGCGCTGGCCGCGAAGCGCCTGCTGGTCACGGTCGAGCGTGTGGTCGACCGCATCGAGCTGCCGCTGAACGGCGTGCTGCTGCCGCACTGGGTGGTGAGCGCGGTGTCGCTGGTGCCCGGCGGCGCCTACCCGTCCTACGCCCACGGCCACTACTCGCGCGACAACGGCTTCTACATCCGCTGGGACGAGATCTCGCGCGAGCGCAGCAGCTTCCTGGCCTGGATGGACGAGCACGTGCTGGGCGTGGCCGACTTCGCCGAGCACCTGGACAAGCTGCGCGCCGGCGCACTGGCAGCGGCATGACGGGCATGGACCACAGTGCCGACGAGGTGATGACCATCACCGCCAGCCGGCTGCTGCGCGACGGCGAGGTCTGCTTCGTCGGCATCGGCCTGCCTTCGGCCGCCGCCAACCTGGCGCGCCAAACCCATGCGCCCGGCCTGGTGCTGGTCTACGAAAGCGGCACCATCGGCACCCGGCCCTCGGTGTTGCCGCTGTCCATCGGCGACGAAGAGCTGGCCGCCACCGCCGAGTGCATCGTCTCGATGCCCGAGATCTTCGGCTACTGGCTGCAGGCCGGCCGCGTCGACGTGGGCTTCCTGGGCGCCGCGCAGGTCGACCGCTTCGGCAACCTCAACACCACCGTCATCGGCCCCTACGGCCAGCCCGCCACGCGCCTGCCCGGCGCCGGCGGTGCGCCCGAGATCGCGGCCCACGCCAAGCAGGTCTACGTGGTGCTGCGCCAGTCGCCTCGCAGCTTCGTCGAGCGGCTGGACTTCGTCACCAGCGCCGGCTTCGGCCGTGGCGGCCAGGACCGCGAGCGCAGCGGCGCACCCGGCCGCGGCATGACGCGTGTCATCACCGACATCGGCGTGCTCGAGCCCGCCCCGGACACGCGCGAGCTGACGCTGGTGGCCCTGCACCCCGGTGCCACACTGGACCAGGCGCGGCGCGCCACGGGCTGGCCGCTGCGCGTGGCCGAGCACCTGAACGAAACCGCACCGCCCACGGCCGACGAACTGGCCGTGCTCCGCGACATCCACCGCCGCACCGCGGCCGCCCACGCGCGCCCGGTGCTGCCGCCCGACGGCCGCCCCACCGCCGTTCGCTGACCAGGCCCCGCCATGAACGACCTCGCTGCTCCGATCGCCCCTGTCCCCGTCATCGCCGACCTGCCCGGCCCCAAGGCCCGCGCGCTGCTGGCCCGCGACGCCGAGGTCGTCTCGCCCTCGTACCCGCGCGACTACCCCTTCGTGATGGACCATGGCCGTGGCTGCGAGGTCTGGGACGTGGACGGCCACCGCTTCATCGACTTTGCCGCCGGCATCGCGGTGTGCGCCACCGGCCACAGCCACCCGGCCGTGGTGCAGGCGGTGAAGGACGCAGCCGAGCGGTTCCTGCACATCTCGTCGGACTACTGGCACGAAGGCCAGGTGCGCGTGGCCGAGACCATCGCCGCGCAGAAGCCCTTCGGCGACGAGCCGGCGATGAGCTTCTTCGCCAACTCGGGCACCGAGTCGGTCGAGGGCGCGCTCAAGCTGGCCCGCTACGTGACCGGGCGCTCGCGGTTCATCGGCTTCTACGGTGGCTTCCATGGGCGCAGCATGGGCTCGCTGGCCTTCACCGCCAGCAAGTACACCCAGCAAGCGGGCTTCTTCCCGACGATGCCGGGCGTCACCCACATCCCTTACCCCAACCCCTACCGGCCGCTGTTCGCCGGCGCCGACCAGGGCCGCGCGGTGCTGGACTATCTGGAGCACGTCGTCTTCCAGAGCAATGTGCCGGCACACGAGGTGGCGGGCATCCTGGTCGAGCCCATCCAGGGCGAGGGCGGCTACCTGGTGCCGCCGGACGGCTTCCTCGCAGGCCTGCGCGCGCTGTGCGACAAGCACGGCATTCTGCTGATCGCCGACGAGGTGCAGTCGGGCATCGGCCGCACGGGCAAGATGTTCGCCTGCCAGCACTGGGGTGTGGCGCCGGACATCATGACCCTGGCCAAGGGCCTCGGCTCGGGCCTGCCGATCGGCCTGGTCGTGGCCAGGAAACGCTTGATGCAGCAGTGGAAGCGCGGTGCGCACGGCAACACCTACGGCGGCAACCCGCTGGCCTGCGCCGCGGCCCAGGCCACGCTGGACCTGGTGGCCGGCGGCCTGGTCGACAACGCCGCGACGCTGGGCGAGCACCTGATGAACAAGCTGCGCGCCCTGCAGGCGAAGTACCCCGGCACCATCGGCGAGGTGCGCGGCAAGGGGCTGATGATCGGCGTCGAGCTGGTCACCGACGCGGCCAGCCGCCAGCCCGCCAAGGCCCTGGCCGACCGGCTGCTCCACCGCGCCTTCGAGCGCGGCCTGCTGCTGCTGACCTGCGGCCAGAGCACGGTGCGCCTGATGCCGCCGCTGACGGTGGACCGGGCGACCGCCGACGAGGCGATGGTGATCTTCGAGGCCGCGCTGGCCGCGGCGCTGCAAGGTGGAGGCTGACATGCGCCGCCGCGCCATGGCATGGATCGGTGGTCTGCTGGCCGGTGGGCTGTTGGACAACCCGTCGCTGCAGGCCCGGGACTGGCCGACGGTGCGGGTGGGCATCGAGGCCGCCTACCCGCCGTTCAGCGCCAAGGACGCGGCCGGGCAGGTGGTAGGCTTCGACGTCGACATCGCCAACGCGCTGTGTGCCAAGATTCGGGCGACCTGCGTCTTCGTCGTGCAGGAGTGGGACGGCATGATCCCCGCGCTTCAGGCGCGCAAGTTCGACGCCATCATCTCTTCGATGGCGTCCACGCCCGAGCGCGAGCGCGTCGTGGCCTTCACAGGCAAGTACTACAACGGGCCCGCCCGTTTCGTGGCCCGCAAGGGCAGCCAATGGGACTTCACGCCCGAGGGGCTGGCGGGGCACCGCGTCGGCGTGCCGATCGCCACCATCTTCGACCGCTACGTGAGCGACCTTTACGAGAAGCAGGGCGTGCAGGTGACGCGCTATGCCAGGCAGACCGATGTCTTCCTCGACCTGGCGGCGGGCCGCATCGACGTGACCCTGGCCGACGTGGTGACCGCCAAGGAGAGCTTTCTCAAGACGCCGCTGGGCGCGGGCTTCGAGCTGCAGGGGCCCGAGCTCTACGACGTCAAGTACTTCGGCAAGGGCGCGTCCATCGCCACGCGCAAGTCCGACCTGGACCTGCGGGACAAGCTGGACGCGGCGATCACAGCCATCCGCGCAGATGGCAGCTACGACCGCATCCGCAAGAAGTATTTCGACTACGACATCTGGGGAAAATGAGGCCCCCACGCCCCCTTCCGGGGGCTGCCCCCCAAGGGGGCTCGCGCAGCGGACCGGCCAAGCCGGATCCGCGCACGCCACTGGATTGGGGCGGCGTTGCGCGCGCCCCGATGCAGGTTGGAGCGCTTTGATGGCCCGTTGGTTGGTTGCGAGGTTGTGGCACGAAGGCAATTCGTTCTCGCCACGGGCCACCACGGCCGACGACTTTGCGCGGGGCGAGTGGTGGCGGGGGGACGAGGTGCCCGCGGCGGCCCGCGGGGTGGACGGCGAGATGGGTGCGGCCGTGGCCTGGGCGGACGGCCTGCCGGCGGGTTCGGTGGTGTTCTCGCGCTGCGCTGCGGCCGCACCCGGTGGGCCGCTGGCGCCGGGGCTGTTCGCGCGCATCCGCGACGAGATCGTGGCCGACATCGTGCGCGAGCGGCCCGATGCCGTCTACCTCTCGCTGCACGGGGCGCTGCTCGCTGCCGACGAGCCGGCGCCGGACCTTGCGCTGCTGGCAGCCGTGCGCGAGGCGGCGGGCGAGGGCGCGGTGATCGGCGTGTCGCTGGACCTGCACGCCAACCTGCACCCGGCCATGACTGCGCTGGCCCAGGTCTTCGCGGCCTACCGCAGCTACCCGCACGTGGACATGGGCGACACGGCGGCGCGCGTGCTGCGGCTGATCGAGAAGGCGCTGGCCGGCGAGTGCCGGCCGCGCAGCGCACTGGCGCCGCTGAACTGCCTGCTGCCCAGCCATGCCATGCGCACCGCGCCCGACGAGGGCGGGCCGATGGCCGAGGTGATGGGTGCCTTGCAGCTCTGGGAGCGCGACCAGCCCGGCTTGCTCGCCCTGTCGGCCCTGGGCGGCTTCGCCTACGCCGACGTGCCGCACGCCGGCGCCGCCGGCCTGGCCTGTGTGGACGAGCGCCACCTGTCGCCCGAGCCCTGGGCGGCGCGCGTGCGCGACACGCTGGCCGCCCGCGCGCCGCGCTTCTACCCGCGCCTGCCCACGCCGGCCGAAGGCCTGGCCGAAGCCCGGCGCCTGATCGCCCGGCGCGGCCGCGGCACCCACCGGCCCGTGGCGGTGCTGGACCCGGCCGACAACCCGCTGTCGGGCGGCGTCGGCGACACCACCGCGCTGCTGCGGGCCTTGCTCGCCGAGCCGTTGCCGGGCCCCACCGTGTTCGCGTTCTTCCACGACCGGCCGCTGGTGCACCACGCCACCGCCGCCGGAACCGGCGCCGAGTTGCAGGTGCACCTGGGCGGCCGACTGCTGCCCAGCCTGGGCCCGCCGGTGCCCCTGCGGGTGCGGGTGCAGCGCGTGACCGACGGCTGCTTCGTCAACACCGGCCCGATGTGGGCCGGGCAGGCGCGCGACCTCGGGCCCAGCGTGGTGCTGCAGGACACCGAGCGGCCGCTGCTGAGCCTCATCGTGACCAGCAGCTGCGAGTCGCCCAACGACCCGGCCTGGTTCGGGCTGCACGGGGTGGACCTCGCCTCGCTGGCGCTGTTGTGCGTGAAGGCGAAGAACCATTTCCGCGCCGCCTTCGCCCCCTCGTTCGAGGCCATGATCGATGTCGATGCCCCTGGTCCTGCCTGCCTGGACCTGACCGCGTTACCCTTCCGCCAGGTACCGATCGACCATCGCCGGCCCGCGCCCTGACGCTGGCCCCCGGGAGACACACACACCATGCGACGCCACCACCTCGCCACCGGCCCGCTCGCCGCCGCCGTCGCCGCGATCCTCGCCGCCTGCGCGCCGATGCCGGCCACCCCGCCCACGGGGCTGGACCGCATCGAGCACATCGTGGTCATCTACGCCGAGAACCGCAGCTTCGACCACCTCTATGGCCTGTTCCCCGGCGCCGACGGCATCGCCCAGGCCACCCCGCAACAGAAGACCCAGCTCGACCACGACGGCACGCCGCTGCCCACGCTGCCGCCGGTCTACGAGGGCGGCAAGGCGAGCACGCGCTTTCCCACCGGTTTGCCCAACGGGCCGTTCCGCATCGACCAACCGCCCATCGGCCGCCACCTCGACGAGGTGCTGCCCAGCCCCATCCACAACTACTGGCAGAACCAGGAGCAGATCGCCGGCGGCGCGAACAACCGCTTCGTGGCCATGAGCACGGTCGGCGCGTGGGTCATGGGCTACTGGGACGGCTCGGACATGAAGCTGTGGAAATGGGCGCAGCGCTACACGCTGGCCGACCACTTCTTCATGGGGGCCTTCGGCGGCTCGTTCTTGAACCACCAATGGCTGGTCTGCGCCTGCACGCCCACCTTCCCCAGCGCGCCGGACGCCCTCAAGCCCCAGCTCGACGCCGGCGGAAAGCTGGTCAAGAAGCCCGGCTCGCCGCCCAGCGTGATGGCCGGGCCGGTGCAGGTCTTCGATGGCTCGGTCACGCCCGACGGCTACGCGGTGAACACCTCGCAGCCGGCCTACCAGCCCAGCGGCTATGCGCCGGCCGCGGGCGGTGACCTGAACCTGGTCGACCCGGCCAGGAACCCGCTGCCGCCGCAGACGGCCAGGACCATCGGCGACACCTTGTCGGCCAAGGGCGTCTCGTGGGCCTGGTACGCGGGCGGCTGGAACGCGGCGCTGGCCGACGGCCGCCAGCCGCCGGGCGAGCGGCGCGGCGTGATCTACAACGGCGCCACGCCCGAGGCCCTGGCCTTCCAGCCGCACCACCAGCCCTTCAACTACTACGCCCGCTTCGCGCCGGGCACCGCCGACCGCGCCGAGCACCTGAAGGACTACGACGATTTCGTGGCCGCCATCGACGCCGGCAAGCTGCCGGCCGTGAGCTTCTACAAGCCGGTGGGCAAGCTGACCCAGCACCCGAGCTACACCGACCTGGCCCAGGGTGACGCCCACCTCGACGAATTGCTGCAGCGCCTGACCCGCAGCCCGCTCTGGCCCAAGATGGCTGTCATCGTCACCTACGACGAGAACGGCGGCTACTGGGACCACCTGCCGCCGCCGAAGGGCGACCGCTGGGGCCCGGGCACGCGCATCCCGGCGTTGGTGATCTCGCCGTTCGCGAAGAAGGGCTACGTCGACAAGACGCCTTACGACACGACGTCGATCATCAAGCTCATCACCCGGCGCTACGGGCTCGAGCCGCTGCCGGGCGCGCGGCCCGGCGCGGGCGACCTGAGCAACGCCTTCGCGTTCTGAGCCCGCGCGGGCGCTGGCCGAGATGATCCGCTTCGGCCCGATGAGCATCGTGCTGATGCTCGGCGCGGCCTATGGCTTGCTGGTGGCCGTGCTGTTGTGGTGGGCGCCGCGCAACCGGGCGGCCAACCGCTGCCTGGCGCTGCTGCTGGTGGTGATCGCGCTGCAGATGCTGCCCTACATCATCGGCTACGCGGGCTTCTACGACGCCTTTCCGTGGCTGTCTTACCTGCCCTACGAGGCCTCGCTGGCGATCGGGCCGCTGCTGTACCTGCACGCGCGGCTGCTGGCCCAGCCCGCGCTGCCGCCGCGCTGGGGTTGGCACTTCCTGCCGGTGGCCGTGCAAATGGTCTATTACGCGGTGATCTTCGTGCGGCCGCTGGCCTTCAAGAACCAGTGGAACGAGCAGGTGCACGTGCCCTGGCTGCTGCCGCTGGAGCAGGCGGGCACGGTGTTGTCCATCGCCGGCTATGGCTGGCTGTCGATCCGGCGCTACCGCGCCTACCAGGCCTGGCTGGCCGACAACGTCAGCGACCGCGAAGACCACCATGTCGAATGGCTGCGCAATTTCCTGATTGCGCTGGGCATCACGTTGCTGCTGTGGGCTGGGCTGGCGGCTTTCCAGCGCTGGGTCACGCCGCTGGACTACTTCCAGGAGTTCCCGCTCTACCTGTGGTTCGCGATCCTGTCGTACTACCTGGGAACCGAGGGCTACCGCCACGCCGGCCACCGCTACCCGGTCTGGCCTGGCGAGCGGCAGACCTTGCCCGAGCCGATGACTGCCCCGGTGCCTGTCGCCGCACCCGCCGCCCCGGCGGCAAACCCCGCCCGAGACTGGGCGGCGCGCGGCGCCGCCTGGCGGCAGCAGGTGCAGGACCAGCAATGGTGGCGCGATGCGGACCTGAGCCTGGCCAGCCTGGCCCGGCGCCTGGGCACCAACACCAGCGACCTGTCGCGCGCCTTGAACGAAGGGCTGGGGCAGAACTTCAACGAGCTCGTCAACCGCATGCGGGTGGACGCGGTGAAGGCGGCGCTGGCCGCCGGCGAAGGGGCCGGCGGGCGGACGCTGCTGGACATCGCGCTGGACGCGGGCTTCAGCTCCAAGGCGAGCTTCAACCGCTCCTTCAAGCTCTACACCGGGCAGACGCCCAGCGACTACGCGGCCGTTGCGCGGCGCCTCAAACCCTGAGCCGGCGTCTCAAATCATAAGAATCGCATCCGGTCCGTGGCTTTGCGACGCCGTGCGACCGACCGCTGCCTAAGGTCCGTGCATCGACACCCCCGAGGCTCACGATGCGCCAGCCCCTGTACGCCGCCGCGGCGGCTGTTTGTCTTTCCGTCGTCCTGACGCTGTTCCCTGTGGCCGGTGCGCTGGCCGCCGAGCCGCCTGCGCCGACGCCAGCCCTGACCGCCGAGCAAGCGGCCCAGGACGTGCGCGTGCTGCAAAGGGCCATGCGCAGCCTGCACCCGGCCTTGACCAAGTACCGCAGCCCGGCCGAGATCGACGCCGCGTTCGCAGCCTTCGAGCAGCGTGGCCGGGCGGCACGCACGCCGGCACAGATGTACCTGGCGGCGGCCGAGCTGGCCGTGGCCGTCCGCTGCGGCCACACCTGGGCCAATGTGCGCAACCAGGAGGGGGCGGTGAAATCGGCGCTGTTCGACGCGCCCGACAAGCTGCCGCTGTGGCTGACCCTGGTCGAAGGCCGCTGGCTGGTGCTGGCCAGCGCCACGCCGCAGGTGGCGGCCGGCGACGAGGTGCTGGCCATCAATGGCGTGCCCGCGGCCGGCCTGGTGCAGGGCCTGATGCCCTATGTGCGAGCCGACGGTGGCAGCGACAACAAGCGACTGCGCCAGCTCAGCCACGACCGCGGCGACTTCAGCCCGTTGGACATGCTGCTGCCCTTGCTGTGGCCCCCAGTGCAGGGCCGCTACGCGTTGACGCTGCGATCGGGCACCGGGCCGGCCCGGGCCGTGTCGGTGCCCGCCATGGGCCTGGCAGCGCGCGATACGGCCTTGTCTGCGCAAGGCCACGTCACGCCGCCCGAGGACTGGAGCCTGCGCATCGACGGCGACACCGCGGTGCTGGCGATGCCGACTTGGTCGTTCTGGAACAGCCGCTTCGATTGGGCGGGCTACATCGACCAGGCGTTCGAGCGGCTGACCCGCGAGCGGGTGCCAAACCTGGTCATCGACATCCGCGCCAACGAGGGGGGCGACGGCGCCATCGGCAACCGGCTGATCGCCCACTTGACCAAGCACCCGATCGACGAGCCGCTGCGGCAGTTCGTGTCCGCCTACGAGCGGGTGCCCTACGCCCTGGCCCGCCACCTCGACACCTGGGACTTCGGCTTCTTCGACCGCACGGGCCGGGTCGAGCGCATCGCCGAGGGCACGGCCCAGGGCCAGTTCGCGCTCACGGCCAAGCGCGGTCAGGTGCGGCGCATCGAGCCTGTGGCCCGGCCCTACGCGGGCCGCGTCTTCCTGCTGGTGGGCGGCGAGAACAGCTCGGCCACCTTCGCCTTCGCCGACGTGGTGCAGCGCCACCACCTGGCCACGCTGGTCGGCCAGGCCACCGGCGGCAACCAGCGCGGCCTCAATGGCGGCGAGCTGGCCTGGGTGGTGCTGCCGAACTCAGGGGCGGCGGTGGACATCCCGCTGCTGGCCAGCACGTACGAGGCGACGACGCCCGACGCCCCGGTGGTGCCAGACGTGGTGGTGCCGCCTCGCTTCGAGGCCCGCGCGGCCGGCGTGGACCTGGAGATGCTGGCCGTGCGGGCGCTGATGGTGAAGTAGCGCCTTCAGCGCCGTGGCCGCGTCAGCTTGTCGCGGGCCGCCACACGTAGGGGGTGCTGAGCTCGCGCCCCACGCTGGCCAGGGCCTGCAGGTAGTTCCGCCGCGCGGGCTCGCTCAGGTCGCCCAGCGCCACCTGGCCGCCTTCGTCGCAGGGAAAGGCCAGGCCGCGGCCCGGGGCGAACAGCGAATCGAAACGCAGCAGGCAGCGGCTCGGGCCTGCGTCCGGGTGTCCCATGGATCCCTCCTGTGGTGGCGCAACGATCGTCTGCGGCGCGCGGCGCGTCAATCCGGGGCCGGGCAGCGGGTCGTCAAGAACTGTCACGCCGGCCGAATGCAGCCATCGTGCCAGGCGCTCAGCGGGGAGGTGACAGCCGGCCTGCGGTACGCAGCGCGTCCTGCAAGGCCCGGTGGTCGATGGCCACGACCCGCAGGCCCTTTTCGCCCACCATGGTGCGCGCGGCCACCATCGCATTGACGATCGCCTCTTCGGTGGCCTCGACCGTGGCCAGGAAGAGCTCGTCCAGGTCGTCATTGGCCAGGGCGTCGAGGGTCATGCGCGTGGCCTGGCCGGCCTGCGGGTTGGCGGTGGAGAAGGCGATGAAGAGGTCGCCCGAGCCGTTGCCCGAATACGAGCCGTTGCGGGCCAGGCCCAGCGACGCGCGGCGCGCGATGCGCTTCAACTGGTGCGGCAGCAGCGGGGCGTCCGTGGCCAGCACGACGATGATCGACCCGCTGTCCTTGGGGTGGTCCCACAGCAGGTCGTTGGTCAGGCGCTGGCCCAGCGGCACGCCGGCGATGCGCAGCGTCTTGCGGATGCCGTAGTTGGCCTGCACCAGCGCGCCGACGGTGAAGGTGTCTGTGCCGACCTTGACTCGGCGCGACGCGGTGCCGGTACCGCACTTGAACTCGTGGCAGATCATGCCGGTGCCGCCGCCGACGTTGCCCTCGGCCACCGCGCCGCGGCCGGCGGGCGAGGCGGCCGCGGCCAGGGCCTCATCCACATCCGCCGGCTTGACGTGGAAGCCGTTGATGTCGTTCAGCTCGCCGTCCCAGGTCTCGGCCACCACCGGCAGGCTCCACCAGTAGCCGCTGGCGTCGGCGCTGCCCTGGCGCACGCGCCAGGCGATGGCGGCGTCGCGCACCGTGCCCACGCTGTGGGTATTGGTCAGCAGCACCGGGCCTTCGAGAAAGCCACCTTCTTCCACCCAGTGCGCACCGGTCAACTCGCCGTTGCCGTTCAGGCTGAACAGGCCCGCCATCACCGGCTGGTCTTTCGTGGCGACGCTGCGCGGCAGCACGGCGGTGACGCCGGTGCGCACCGCATGGCCGTCGGCCGTGTCGCGGACGAGCGTGGTGAAGCCGACGCCGACGCCGGCGACGTCGGTGATCGCGTTCAGTAGCCCGGGCTCGCCGTCGAAGGGGATGCCCAGGTCGCGGGCACGCGGTTCGGCGGCCAGCGCGAGGCCGGGCAGGGCGCACAGCAACGCGGCGAGCACCCGCTTCATCATGGCGCGGTCTGCAGTTGTTGCCAGACGGTGTCGATGCAGCCGCGCAGCGTGTTCACCAGGTGGTCGACCTCGGCGTGGGCGATGGTCAGCGGTGGCGCGAAGACCAGGCCGTCGAACACCGCGCGCGTGACCAGGCCGCGCTGGAAGCACAGGTTGCGCACGCGGGTGCTCACCTCGCCCTGCGGGCTGAAAGGGCGGCGGCTGGCCTTGTCGGGGCTCAGCTCCACGCAGGCCATCAGGCCGATGCCGCGGGTCTCGCCGACCAGGGGGTGGTCGTTCAGCGTGGCCAGGCGCTGCTGGAAATAGGGGCCGATGTCGTCGCGCACCCGCTCGACCAGGCCCTCGCGCTCGATGATGCCCAGGTTGGCCAACGCCACCGCAGCGGCCACCGGGTGGCCCGAGTAGGTGTAGCCGTGCGGGAAGCGGCCGGGCCGTGCCATCAGCGCGTCCGCCACGCGCCGCCCCACCACGCTGGCGGCGATGGGCTGGTAGCCCGAGGACAGGCCCTTGGCGATGGTCATCAGGTCGGGCTCGATGCCGAAGGCCTCGCAGGCGAACCAGTGGCCGGTGCGGCCGAAGCCGGTGATGACCTCGTCGGCGATCAGCAGGATGTCGTATTGCCGGCAGATGGCCTGCACGCGCGGCCAGTAGCTGGCCGGCGGCACGATGACGCCGCCGGCGCCCATCACCGGCTCGGCGATGAAGGCCGCGACGCGCTCGGGGCCGATCTCGCGGATCTCGCCTTCCAGCGCATTGGCGGCGGCCAGGCCGAACTCGTCCGGGCTCATCGCGCCGCCCAGCGCGTACCAATGCGGCGGCACGATGTGCGACACCCCGCGCATCGGCACGGCCGGGATGTCGTGCATGCTGGCCAGCCCGGTGAGGCTGGCGCCGGCGATGGTGCTGCCGTGGTAGGCGTAGTGGCGGCTGATGATGTGCGTGCGCTCGGGCTGCCCGCGCTGCTGCCAATAGGTCTGCGCCAGGCGGATGTTGGTGTCGTTCGCCTCCGAGCCCGAGTTGGCGAAGAAGACTTGGCTCAACCCCGCCGGCGCGCGGGCGGCGATGGCCTCGGCCAGCGCGATGGCCGGCGGCGTGCTGGTCTTGAAGAAGGTGTTGTAGAAGGGCAGCTGCCGCATCTGCGCCGCCGCGGCGTCGGCCAGCTCGGTGCGGCCGTAGCCCACGTTCACGCACCACAGGCCGGCCATGCCGTCGAGGAAGCGCTGGCCGGTCACGTCGGTGAGCCAGCAGCCCTCGGCCCGGTCGATGACCAGGGCGCCTTCGTCGCCCAGCTCGCGGTGGTCGGTGAAAGGGTGCAGGTGGTGGCGGCGGTCGGCTTGTTGCCAGTCGTGCAGGGGGCGAGGGGCGTAGGGTCGGTCGGCGGTGAGCATGCGGTCCCGAGGTCAGGGCTGTCGGCCATCAATTGTTCGCTGTACGAACGCTTGTTCGCATTTTGCCATCCCCCGGTGCCACAATGCCCTGGTGCAAGCACCTTGAAACAAACATGAAGAAGAAGGCAGCGGCCGAGGAGACGATCGACACCCCACCCGCGCGGCGCGACGAGTACGTGAACTCGTTTGCCAACGGCCTGAAGGTGATCGTGGTGTTCGGGCAGGAGCGGCGGCCGATGACGCTGTCCGAAGTGGCCGAGCGCGGCGGGCTGACGCGCGCCACGGCGCGGCGCATCCTGCTCACGCTGCAGGCGCTGGGCTACGTGGGCCAGCACGAGCGGCTGTTCTTCCTGACCGCCAAGGTGCTGGAGCTGGGCTACGCCTACCTCAGCGCGCAAGGCATCGCCGAGCTCGCGCTGCCGGCGATGGAGCGGCTCTCGGCCGAGATCGACGAGTCGTGCTCGATGTCGGTGCTGGACGGCGACGACATCGTCTACGTGGCGCGCGTGCCGACGCGGCGGGTGATGACCATCTCGCTCGGGGTAGGCGCGCGCCTGCCGGCCTACGCCACCTCGATGGGCCGGGTGCTGCTGGGCGGCCTTGTGGACGCTGAGCTCGCGCAACGCCTGGCCGGCGCCGAGCGCCAGAAGCTGACCAGCTTCACGCTGACCGAGGCGGACGCGCTGCGCACGCGCATCCGTGCCGATGCGCGCCAGGGTTGGTCCATGGTCAAGCAGGAACTGGAGCTGGGCTTGATCTCGATCGCGGTGCCGGTGGCGGGCCGCAACGGCGAGGTGTTCGCCGCGTTGAACGTGGGCACGCAGTACCGCAGCGGGGTGGAGAGCCACCTGAAGGAGCACGTGCTGCCGGCGCTGAAGGCCACGGCCGAGGCGATCTCGCGCGCGCTGGCCCAGCGGATGAGCGCCGCCGCCCTGCGCTGAGCAGTGGGGCACCCGGCGCCGGGGTACCGGCGCCACCCGCCGAGCGGGTGCTCAGCCGGCTTGGGGCGGCCCGGCGCTCGGCTGAGCCGCGCACACCCGGGCGCCGTCCGGGTCAACGCCTTTGACAAGCGGCGGCGTGCTGCCTACAGTGTTCGCAATCGAAACAAATGTTCGATATGCGAACATTGCAGGAGCGCGACGCATGAGGCCACACCCCATCGCCCGGGCCATCGCCCTGTGGAGCCTGGGCGCCTCGCTGCCCGGCGCGCAGGCCCAGCAGACACCGCCGGCGGCGGACCCGCCGGTGCAGCGGGTGGAGGTGACCGGCTCGGCGCTCAAGCGCGTGGACGCCGAAGGCGCGCTGCCGGTGTCCACCCTCACCCATGCCGACATCGAGCGCAGCGGCGCCACCGACGTGGAGACACTGGTTTCGTCGCTGCCTTACCTGTCGCAGGCCAACGCCTCGCCGACGACGCAGGGGCTGGGCGCGTCCAACTTCGGCCTGGCGTCCATGTCGCTGCGTGGCCTGGGCGACAAGCGCACCCTGGTGCTGATGAACGGCCAGCGCCTGCCCAACTTCGCCAACGGCTCGTCGTCGGTGGTGGACATCAACGCCATCCCCGCCTCGGCGATCGACAAGGTCGAGGTGCTGCGCGACGGTGCCTCGGCGCTCTACGGCAGCGACGCGATGGCCGGCGTCGTCAACTTCATCATGCGGCGCGAGGCGCAGGGGGTGGAGCTCAACGCCTACAGCGGCAACCCCACGCGCCAGGGCGGCGGCGGCATCACCCGTGTGGGCCTGGTGGCCGGCTGGGGCGAGTTTGCCAAGGACGGCCACAGCCTGATGGTGGCGGCCGACACCTCGCGCGACAACGCGCTCTTCGGCCGCGACCGCGACTTCGCCGCCTGGGACTGGGACCCGTCACCCGCCGGCCTGTGGGAGAACAGCTCCACGCCTTCCGGCCGGCTCTACAACTGGGACCCGAACTTCACCTACGGCCAGCAGCCGGCCGTCGTCGGCAGCGGCAACTTCTACGGCCAGACGGTGCAGGCGCCCGACCACTGCGCCGACACCGGCTCGACCTACCACTGGTTCTGGGGCGACTGCCGCTACAACGGCAGCCCGGTGCAGTCCATCCTGCCGCAGACCGAGCGCACCAATGTGCTGGCCAGTGCCCGCTGGCAACTCGGGCCGGACACGGAGTGGTTCGCCGATGCCGTCTACTCCAAGGGCAAGCAGAAGGTGACTCAGCTGCCGTCACCGTACTCGCCGGTGTTCCTGGTGCAGGACGAGCTGTTCAACCCGCCCGAGACCATCCCGACCATCCTGCTGCGCACGAGCAATGCGCACTACGGCGTGAGCGGCGCCGACCCGCTGGTGGACGGCGACCTGGCCGTGTCCTACCGCGCCTTCGACCTGGGCAACAGGGTGCAGGTGGACCACACCGACTCGATCCACCTGGCCTCGGGCTTCAAGGGCACCTGGTCCGACTGGGATTACAGCGCGACGCTGGGCTACAACCGCAGCGGCGTGCGCGACGTGGCCGAGGCCGGCTTCCAGCGCCAGAGCCTGCTGGTCAACCTGCTCAACGACCCGGCCGGGCCGTTCCAGGACGGCAACCTGGCCAACGGCGAGTTCAACCCCTTTGCGCAGTACCAGGACGCCACCACCCAGGCGGCAATGCGCACGGCCAACTTCTCGGGCACCACGGTGAAGGTGGCGCAGTCCAAGATCGGCGTGGACCTCGCCGGCTCGCGCGCGCTCTACGACAACGCCGCCGGCCAGGCCAGCCTGGCGCTGGGGGCCGGTGTGGACCGCGAGCGGCTGGACTTCGCCGCCAACCCGGTGATGCAGACCGCGGACGTGACCGGCTATGCGGGCTCGTACCTGCCGTTCAAGGTCAGCCGCCAGCATGCCTACGCCTTCACCGAGGCGGTGCTGCCCATCGTCAAGGGGCTGGAGGGCGACTTGGCGCTGCGCTACGACCACTACCAGTCGGTCGGCTCCACCACCAACCCCAAGCTCAGCCTGCGCGCGCAGCCGATGAAGGCGTTGGTGCTGCGCGGCTCGGTGGGCACGGGCTTTCGCGCGCCCTCGCTGCCCGAGCTCTACTCGCCCGAGGTCTCGGGCGCCTCGCCGCTGATCGACGACCCGTTCTCGGGCACGTCGAACCAGTTCCCCTCGGTCACCGGCGGCAACCCGGCGCTCAAGCCCGAGAAATCGCGCCAGTTCTCGCTGGGCCTGGTGTCCGAGCCGATGGCAAACCTGTCGTTCAGCGCGGACTACTTCCACATCCGCGTCGACAACCCGGTGCTGACGCTGCCCAGCCAGCTGATCGTCAACCGCGCCTATGCGGGCGACGCCTACTTCCTGAGCCTGATCACGCTGACCGACGACGGCAGCGCGCTGGCCAGCTTCGACAACCGGCTGCGCAACGGCGGCCGCATGGAAGTGAGCGGCGTCGACATCGACCTGAAGTGGCGCATCGCCAAGTGGGACGCCCGCACCCTGACCGCGCAACTGGCCGGCAGCTGGATGGGCCAGTACGACCTGACCGACCCGGCTGGCAACCAGCAGGCCAGCGTGGGCAAGAGCGTGGACGAGAGCAACGCGCCGCTGAACGCGGTGCAGAACGGCGGCGTGATCTTCCGCTGGCGCCATGCGCTGACGCTCGCCTACGCCGAGCCGACCTGGGGCGTGGCGCTGACGCAGAACTTCCAGAGCGCCTACGACGACGCGCAACCGGTGAACGACTACTGGAACGGCGAGCCCTTCAAGCCGCACCACGTGGCCGCGTTCTCCACCTACGACCTGCACGCCGACTACACCGGCTTCAAGGACCTGAAGCTGGGCCTGGGCGTGAAGAACCTGCTGGACACCAACCCGCCGCGCGTGGCCGGCAACACCTACTACTGGCAGATGGGCTACGACTCGACCTACTACGACGCCCGAGCCCGTTTCGCTTACGTCAGCGCGTCGCTGAAGTTCTGACGTAGCGGTCGAACCAGTCCAGGCCCTGCCGCAGCCTGAACTCGATGTAGCTCGGCACGCTGAGCGCGTGGCCCTGGTTGGGGAAGCGCACGAAGCGGGTCGGCACGTTCAGCGAGCGCAGCGCCTGGTACATCTGCTGCGCGCCGGCGCAGGGCACGTTGAAGTCGTCGCCGCCGCAGAAGAACAGCGTCGGCGTCGCGATGCGATCGGCGTGCAGGAAGGGGTAGCTCACGCGGGCATAGGCCTCGGGGTTGGCCCAGGGCGTGCCCAGCTCGACCTCGTAGTCGCGGGCGTACATGTCCAGCCCGTAGAGCGCGAAGCTGTTGTTGCCGCCCGACGAGCTGGTGGCGGCCTTGAAGCGGCGGTCGCTGGCGATCACGTAGTTGGTCAGGATCGAGCCGTAGCTGTGGCCGCCCACGCCGAGGTGCTCGGGGTCGGCGATGCCCAGCTTGACCAGGTGGTCCACGCCGGCCAGCACGTCCGCCACGTCGAGCCGGCCCCAGTCCGCATAGATGGCCTTGGCGAAGCCCAGCCCGCGGCCCGAGCTGCCGCGCGGGTTGATGGCCAGCACCGCATAGCCCTGCGCGGCATAGAGCTGCCAGTCGAACATGAACTCGTGGCTGAACTGGTAGACCGGCCCGCCGTGCAAGCGCACGATGGTGGGGTAGCGCTTGCCCGGCTCGTAGCCCACGGGCTTGACCAGCAGGGCGTGGATCATCGTGCCGTCGGCCGCCGGGTAGGCGAGCGGCTCGACCGGTTGCACTTGCACCTTGGCCAGCCAGGCGTCGTTGGCGTGGCTGAGCGGGCGTGGCTGCACGCCGTCCAGCAAGGCCAGCTCGGCCGGTGCGCCGGAGCCGTTGCCCAGCACCACGATGCGGTCGTCGGGCCCGAGGCTGTAGTCGCTGTCCAGCCGCGGGCCGCTGGTCAGGTCGTGCTGCTGGTCGTTGGCAAGGTCCACGCGCACCAGGTGGGTGGCCTCGGCGTCCTCGCGCAGCGCGTACAGCGCGTCGCCGTGGGCCGACCAGCGCGGCTTGGTGAAGAAGCGGTCGACATGCGCCGGCTCGCTGACCTGCCGCGTGGCCACGTCCACGATGGCGAGCTGTGAGGGCGCGTAGGCCAGCCACTTTGGCTCGCCACCGCGCAGGAAGGCAATGCGCCGACCATCGGGCGACCAGGCGGGGCGCGATTCCCAGTACGGGTCCAGGTCCGCGCCGGGGTAGTCGGTGAGCTGGCGCTCCTGTCCGCCGGGGTGCGCCTCGACCGTGAACAGGTTGTAGTCCACGCTGCGGTCCGGGTCCGGCGCGCGCTTGCTGACGAAGGCGATGGCCTGGCCGTCCGGCGACCACGAGGGCAGCCACTCGTCGTGCGTGCCGGGCGTGAGCAGCGTGAGGCGGCCGCTGGGCCGGTCGAGCAGCCACAGGTGGTGGCGCTTCGCGTCGAGCCAGACGCCGTCGTCGCCGTCCATGAACTGGAAGCGCTCGGTGACCAGCGGCGGCTCGGCCTGGCCCGGCTTCGGAGGGGGCGTGGGGTCGTCCAGGATCAGCGCCAGCCGGCGGCCGTCGGGCGAGACGGCGTAATCGGCCACGCCCTGCGGCAGGTGCGTCAGCGCGCGCGGCTGCGCCTCGCCCATGCGTTGCGCGTAGACCTGGCGCAGGCCGCCGGCGCGGTCGCTGAGGAAGAACAGCTCGTCGCGTGGGCCCCATTGCAGCGAGGTCTGCGATTCCAGCGGGCTGGCCGGGGGTGGGGCGTTGAGTGGCCGCGCCTCGCGGCCGTCGGCCCGCATGCGCCAGACGCGGCTGATGCTGGCGTCGCGCGCGGCGTGGTGGCTGCTGACCACGTAGGCCAGCCACTGGCCGCTGGGCGACCAGCGCGGCTCGCTCAGGTCCTGCACGCGGTGCACGTCGGCCAGCTCGATGGGGCGCCGGGCACCGGGCTGGGCGGCGTTCCCGGTGGCCGTGGCGGCCACGGTGGGCAAGGACAAGCCGGCCAGCAGGGCGGCGGCGAAAAGGGCGTGTCGGCTCATGGGAAGTCGCGCGGAAAGGTCTCGTCCCGGTCTGTTCCCGATCGAGTGTCCCACCCTCGCGCAGGTGGCGGACGTAGTGAAAGCGCAGGTGCCCGGCAGACGGGGTGGCGGCACTGCGTGGCCGCTGCCGGCAGGCACGCGTGGCTCGAAGGGGCTATCCTTCGTGCTCAGCGAAGCCTCGCTTGACAACTCCCGTGCACGCTTGCCCGAGCCTTCGTTCAGCATCGGGGCTGCGACGAGCTGCTGGCGACTGCGCTTACCGGTGCGGTGCCAGCCCCGGCCGACCGCCCGACCGGGGCGGCGCGGCGCGGGTGTGGGGCTAGCCCCGGGCTGTCGCACCCCTTTCGTCTGCCTGCCATGCGCTTCGATCTGGTCACCCTGAACCTCGTGCTCGCGATCGCCGAGTCCGGCAACATCACCCGGGCCGCCGAGCGCGAGCACCTGGCGCTGGCCGCGGCCAGCAAGCGGCTGAAGGACCTGGAAACGCGGCTGGGCGTTCAGCTGTTCGAGCGCCGCGCGCGCGGCGTCGAGCCCACCGAGGCCGGCCGCGCGCTGGTGCGCCACATCCGCAGCTTGAACGCGTCGCTGCATGCACTGGAGAGCGAGGTCGTCGAGTTCAGCCGCGGCATCAAGGGCCATCTGCGCATCGCGGCCAATGCCGCGGCGATCGCCGAATGCCTGCCGGCCGACCTGGCGGCGTTCTCGCGCGAGCACCCGCAGATCCGCATCAGCCTGGAAGACCTGACCAGCGCCGACGTGCAGGCCGCCGTGGCCGAGGGCCGGGCCGACGTGGGCGTGTTTGCGCCGCCGCTGGTCGACAAGCGCCTGGCCACGTGGCCTTACCGCGCCGGCGAGCTGGCCGTGGTGCTGCCGCAGGGGCACGCGCTGGCCAAGGGCCGTGGCGCCTTGCGCTTCGACGCGTTGCTGGACTACGACATGGTGGGCCTGCACATCGGCGCCTCGGTGCACGAGCTGATGCTGCAGCGGGCGCTGGAGCGTGGCCGCACGCTCAATGCCCGGCTGCAGGTGCGTGGGTTCGACGCCATCGCCCAGCTGGTGGGCGAGGGCCTCGGCGTCGCCGTGCTGCCGGCGGTGGTGGCCGAGCGCTTCGCGAAGCTCTTCGCCATCACGGTGCGCCCGCTGGCAGAGCCCTGGGCCCGGCGGCGCTACCTGCTGGCGGCCCAGGCGCAGGACGTGCTGCCCACGGTCGTGCAGCGTTTCGTCGACACCCTGGCCCGGCAGGCGGCGGCTGACACCACTTTGGCGACACCGAATCCCTGACAATTCACCCTCGGGCCCGAAGGCCCACGCAACGAGAGCCGACATGAGCGCACGCACCCTGTACGACAAGCTGTGGGACGAGCACGTCGTCCACACCGAGGAGGACGGCACCGCCACCCTCTACATCGACCGCCACCTGGTGCACGAGGTGACCAGCCCGCAGGCCTTCGAGGGGTTGGACATCGCCGGCCGCAAGGTCTGGCGTCTGTCGGCCAACCTGGCGGTGAGCGACCACAACGTGCCAACGACCGACCGCTCGCAGGGCATCGCCGACCCGGTGTCGAAGCTGCAGGTCGACACGCTGGACGCGAACTGCGACCGCTTCGGCATCACGCAGTTCAAGATGAGCGACAAGCGCCAGGGCATCGTCCACGTGATCGGGCCCGAGCAGGGCGCCACGCTGCCGGGCATGACCGTGGTCTGCGGCGACAGCCACACCAGCACCCACGGGGCCTTTGGGGCGCTGGCGCACGGCATCGGCACCAGTGAGGTCGAGCACGTGCTGGCCACGCAGACCTTGCTGGCCAAGAAGGCGAAGAACATGCGGGTCTTGGTCGAGGGCGCGCTGCCCCGCGGCTGCGGCGCCAAGGACGTGGTGCTGGCCATCATCGGCAAGATCGGCACGGCCGGCGGCACTGGCTACACCATCGAGTTCGCCGGCTCCACCATCCGGGCCTTGAGCATGGAAGGCCGCATGACGGTGTGCAACATGGCCATCGAGGGCGGCGCCCGCGCCGGCCTGGTGGCGGTGGACGACACCACGATCGACTACGTCAAGGGCCGCCCGTTCTCGCCCAAGGGCGTGGAGCTGGAGCAGGCCGTGGCCTACTGGCGCACGCTGCATTCCGACGCCGGCGCGCATTTCGACAAGGTGGTCGAGATCGACGCCACCCAGCTGCGCCCGCAGGTGACCTGGGGCACGTCGCCGGAGATGGTGTTGTCGATTGAAGACCGCGTGCCCGATCCCGACAAGGAGAAGGACTCGGTCAAGCGCGGCGCGATCGAGCGCGCGCTGCAGTACATGGCGCTGGAGCCCAACAAGCCGATCGGCGACATTCGCATCGACAAGGTCTTCATCGGCTCGTGCACCAACAGCCGCATCGAGGACATGCGCGAGGCCGCCGCCGTGGTGCAGCGCGTGGGTGGGCGCATCGCCGGCAACGTGCGGCTGGCCCTGGTGGTGCCGGGCTCGGGCTTGGTCAAGGCCCAGGCCGAGGCCGAAGGGCTGGACAAGATCTTCCGCGCGGCGGGCTTCGAGTGGCGCGAGCCGGGTTGCAGCATGTGCTTGGCGATGAACGCCGACCGACTGGAGCCGGGCGAGCGCTGCGCGTCGACCAGCAACCGCAACTTCGAGGGCCGGCAGGGCGCCGGCGGCCGCACCCACCTGGTCAGCCCGGCGATGGCCGCCGCGGCGGCGATGGCGGGCCATTTCGTCGACGTGCGCCGCGTGGCCTGAGCGAGGAGAACCCAGTCATGCAAGCCTTCACCCTGCACAAGGGCCTCGTGGCCCCGATGGACCGCGCCAATGTCGACACCGACGCGATCATCCCCAAGCAATTCCTGAAATCGATCAAGCGCACCGGCTTCGGGCCGAACCTCTTCGACGAGTGGCGCTACCTGGACCACGGCGAGCCGGGGCAGGACCCGGCCACGCGCCAAGCCAACCCGGACTTCGTGCTGAACCAGCCGCGGTACCAGCCAGGCGCCTTCGGCTCAGCCGGCGCGTCCATCCTGCTGGCGCGCGACAACTTCGGCTGCGGCTCGAGCCGCGAGCACGCGCCCTGGGCGCTGGAGCAGTACGGCTTTCGCGCGCTGATCGCGCCGAGCTTCGCCGACATCTTCTTCAACAACTGCTTCAAGAACGGTCTGCTGCCGATCCAGTTGCCCGAGTCGCAGGTGGCGCGGCTGTTCGACGAGGTGGCGGCCTTCCCCGGGTACCAACTGACGGTCGACCTGCCACGCCAGGTGGTCGTCAAGCCCGATGGCACCGAGCTGCCCTTCGAGGTGCAGGCCTTCCGCAAGTACTGCCTGGTCAACGGCTTCGACGACATCGGCCTGACGCTGCGCCATGCCGACAAGATCCGCGCTTTCGAGGCCGAGCGCCTGGCGCGCATGCCCTGGCTGAACCAGCGCGTACTGTGAAGCTGCCGGCCTGGTTCCAGCGCGTGGTGCTCAGCCGGGTGTGGCTGAGCTTCGTCGTGCTGGGCATGAGCTTCTTCAGCTTCGGCGTCGGCTCGCTGAACCTGTTCTACCTGCTGCGCGCCAACACCAGCCTGGTGCTCGACAACGGCTGGATGGCGCTGGCCGATGGCGGTGCCCAGCAACTGCTGGAGCTGCTGGTGACGGGCTACCTGTCGATGGCCGCCTACGTGGTCTTCAAGGCCTGCGAATACCGGCTGGCGCACTGGCTGACCGACCCGCACCGCCCCGATTCAAAGCCGACCG
This sequence comes from Burkholderiaceae bacterium, assembly GCA_044226465.1. Classification (GTDB taxonomy): domain Bacteria; phylum Pseudomonadota; class Gammaproteobacteria; order Burkholderiales; family Burkholderiaceae_C; genus Ideonella. The sequence continues at coordinate 81,688 of JBGAGZ010000009.1, forward strand.
ATGCACATTGACCTGCACCTGGGTGTCCACAAGACCGCGACGACCCACCTGCAGCGCCATTGGCTGGCCTGCAGCCAGCTGACCGGTGCGACGGCTGTCTGCCCGCCGCTGGCCGAGGTGCGCAGCCAGCTGACGCCGGTGTGCAGTGCCCCGACGACCAAGAGCAAGGCGCAGGGCGAGGACGCGCGGCGCCTGTCGGCCGCACGAGCCTGGTTGATGAAATTGGCCGCCGGCGACCGACCGCTGTTGCTGTCCGACGAGAACCTCGTCGGCTCGTGCGAACGCCTGTTCGCCACGCAGGCGCTTTACACCAGCGTGCTGCAGCGGCTGCAGCGCCTGGCGCCGGTGCTGGAGGGCCGAACGCTGCGCGTCTGGCTGTCGGTGCGCGAGTACGGCGCATTCCTGCGCTCGGCCTATTGCGAGACGCTGCGGCACGGCCCGTACCGTCCGTTCCGCGAGGCCTACAGCGGCTTCGATCTGACCGCCCGTGGCTGGGAACACGTGGTGCGCGACATCCGGCAGGCTTTGCCGCAGGCCGAGCTCTGCTGCTGGCGCTATGAATCCATGCCCGGCCTGCGGACGGGGCTCACGGCCTCGTTGGTCGGCCTGGCGCCCGCGGCGCAGCCCGCGCCGGACGAGCAGCGCGACCGCCGCTCCCTGTCGCGCCTGGCCGTGCGCCTGCTGGACGACATCCACCAGCGCATTGGCGCCGACGAAGCCACCCGCGTGCGGCCGTCGGTCGAGCGGGTGGTGGCCGGCGCGGGCATGCCAGCCTTCGACCCCTGGACCGATACCGAGCGCGCCGAGTTGTCCGCCGCCTACGACCGGTCCATCGCAGCGCTGCAGGCCCTGCCCGGCGTCACCTGGCTGGGCTGACGGCCCGCGCCCGCTGCATCACCGAACCCGAACCCCCACGACTTGCAAGGAACCTGGAACCATGAAGATCGCCATCCTCCCCGGTGACGGCATCGGCACCGAGATCGTCGCCGAAGCCGTTCGCGTGCTGAACGTGCTCGACCTGCGCTTCGAGATGGAAGAAGCCAAGGTCGGCGGTGCGGCCTACGAGGCCCACGGCCACCCGCTGCCCGAGTCGACGCTGAAGCTGGCCCAGTCCGCCGACGCGGTGTTGTTCGGCGCCGTGGGCGACTGGAAGTACGACACGCTGGAGCGTGCGCTGCGGCCCGAGCAGGCCATCCTGGGCCTGCGCAAGCACCTGGGGCTGTTCGCCAACTTTCGCCCGGCCATCTGCTACGAGCAGCTGACCCACGCGTCCAGTCTCAAGCCCGAATTGGTGGCGGGGCTGGACATCCTGCTGATCCGCGAGCTGACGGGCGACATCTACTTCGGCCAGCCGCGCGGCCGGCGGACAGCCGTGGACGGCCACTTCCCCGGCGCCGAGGAAGCCTTCGACACCATGCGCTACAGCCGGCCCGAGATCGAGCGCATCGCCCACGTCGCCTTCCAGGCCGCGCGCAAGCGCAGCAAGCGCGTCACCAGCGTCGACAAGGCCAACGTGCTGGAAACCTTCCAGTTCTGGAAGGACGTGGTCACCGAGGTCTCGGCCCAGTACCCTGACGTGGCGTTGGACCACATGTACGTCGACAACGCGGCGATGCAACTGGTCAAGGCGCCGAAGAAGTTCGACGTCGTGGTCACCGGCAACATGTTCGGCGACATCCTGTCCGACGAGGCGGCCATGCTGACCGGCTCGATCGGCATGTTGCCCTCGGCCTCGCTGAACGCCAACAACCAGGGCCTGTATGAACCGAGCCACGGCAGCGCGCCGGACATCGCCGGTAAGGGAATTGCAAACCCGCTGGCTACAATCCTGTCTGCTGCCATGATGCTTCGCTTCTCACTCCAACAGCCGGAAGCGGCCGACCGTATCGAGTCGGCCGTGCGCGCCGTGCTGGCCGGCGGGTTCCGCACGCCGGACATCTGGAGCGAGGGCACCCGCAAGGTGGGCACGCGCGAGATGGGTGACGCGGTCGTGGCCGCCATCACCGGCAAAACGATTACCAAGAGCTGACAGCTCGGTCTCGTCTCGCCCCACCTCTGGACCCCGGCGAAGCGAGCCGAGGCTCCAGGGGTCCAGGATCAACTTTCAAAGGTATCTGGAAATGGCACTCGTAGGATTGGTGGGCTGGCGCGGCATGGTCGGCTCCGTGCTGATGGACCGCATGGTCGCCGAGGGCGACTTCGACCTGATCGAACCGCTGTTCTTTTCCACCTCCAACGCGGGCGGCAAGGCCCCGTCGATGGCGAAGAACGAGACCACGCTGCAGGATGCGTATGACATCGCCGCGCTGAAGCGCTGCGACATCGTCATCACTGCCCAGGGCGGCGACTACACCACCGAGGTCTTTCCCAAGCTGCGCGCCGCCGGCTGGAATGGCCACTGGATCGACGCCGCGTCCACGCTGCGCATGAAGGACGACGCCGTCATCGTGCTCGACCCGGTCAACCTGCCAGTGATCAAGAGCGCGCTGGCCAAGGGCGGGCGAAACTGGATCGGCGGCAACTGCACCGTCAGCTGCATGCTGATGGGCGTGGGGGCGCTGTACAAGGCCGGCCTCGTCGAGTGGATGAGCACCCAGACCTACCAGGCCGCCTCGGGCGGCGGCGCCCAGCACATGCGCGAGCTGCTGACCCAGTACGGCACGCTGAACGGCGAGGTCAAGGCCCTGCTCGACGACCCCAAGAGCGCCATCCTCGAGATCGACCGCAAGGTGATCGCCAAGCAGCGCGCGCTGAGTGCCGAAGAGACGGCCAACTTTGGCGTGCCGCTGGGCGGCTCGTTGATCCCCTGGATCGACAAGGACCTCGGCAACGGTCAATCCAAGGAAGAGTGGAAGGGCATGGCCGAGACCAACAAGATCCTCGGCCAGGGCGAAGGCTTCGGCAGCGCCGCCGTGCCGGTCGACGGCTTCTGCGTGCGCGTGGGCGCGATGCGTTGCCACAGCCAGGCCCTGACCTTCAAGCTGAAGAAGGACGTGCCGCTGGCCGACATCGAGGCCATGATCGCGGCCGACAACGAGTGGGTGAAGGTGGTACCGAACAACCGCGAGGCGACCATCCGCGACCTGACGCCGGTGGCCGTGACCGGGACGATGACGATTCCGGTGGGGCGCCTGCGCAAGCTCGCGATGGGGCCGGACTACCTGGGCGCCTTCACCATCGGTGACCAACTGCTGTGGGGCGCGGCCGAGCCGCTGCGCCGCATGCTGCGTATCTTGCTGGCCGCCTGATACGGCTGCTTACGACTGCGTTGCCCTCGGACAACGCAGTCATTTGCGGGCTGTCGGTGAAAACGCGAAATCTTCCAAATGTCAGGATTTGGATGAGCTTGTCAGCCTATATGCTTGATGCTATGGTGTTTTCTCATATTTGGGCCGGTTGACGCCGGAAACTGTGATGGAGAGAACGGTCGTTGACGGCGGACCTGCTTGCAGGCCCGCCGATGGCGTTTCGGGAGACGCTTTGAAGAACCCTTCATTCATGGCCAAAGGCGCATCGCTCACCACCGTGGCCACGGCCGCGTTGTTGCTGCTGCACGTTGGCGAGGCCTCGGCACTGTCGCTCGGCCGCTTGACCGTTCAGTCGGCACTCGGCGAGGCCTTGCGCGCCGAGATCGACATCACCAGCATGACGCCGGAGGAAGCCGCATCACTGCGGACGACGCTGGCCACGCCGGAGGCGTTCCGCGCGGCGGGGGTCGACTTCAACCCGGTGCTGAGCGGCGCGCAGCTGACCTTGTCGCGCAGGCCGGACGGCCGGGCGTACATCCGCGTGGTCGGCGACCGTGCGGTGTCCGAGCCCTTCGTCGACCTGATCGTCGATTTCTCCTGGGCCAGCGGCCGCCTGCAGCGTGCCTACACGCTGCTGATCGACCCGCCCACCAAGCCAGCCGCCCCGCCGACAACGGCGGCCACGTCGCCCACCATGTCGCCCGCGCCGGTGCAATCCACGCCGCTGCCGGCCGCACCGCCGCCGGTGGCCGCGGCGCCTCGCACGCCCGCGGCCAAGCCACCGGCGCCGCCCCGGCCCGTGGTTGCCCCGCCGCCGCCGTCTCCACCGCCGGCACCGGCCGCCACCGCAGGTGACGACACCTATCGCGTCAAGAGCGGCGACACCTTGTCGTCGATCGCCTCCGCCCACAACCGTGGCGTGTCGCTGGACCAGATGCTGGTGTCGCTGTACCGCGGCAACCCGCAGGCCTTCATCGACAACAACATGAACCGGCTCAAGTCGGGTGTGGTGCTGAACCTGCCCGACGCGGCTTCGGCCAAGGAGATTGCTCCGGACGAAGCCCGCCGCGTCATCCAGGCCCAGAGCGCCGACTTCGCGAGCTTCCGCCAGCGTCTGGCCGGCGTCGCGCCGACCGTGAAGGGCAGCGAGCCCGCCCGCCAGGCCACCGGCCAGGTGCAGGCAGCAGTGAAGGACCGCAAGACCGACACGTCCGCAGCGTCGCCCGACAAGTTGACGCTGTCGCAAGGCAGCGCCAAGCCGGGCACGACCGAAGCCAAGATCTCGAAGGACACCGAGAAGAAGGCCGCCGAGACCCGCGTGGCCGAGCTGTCGCGCAACGTGCAGGAGCTGAAGCAGCTGTCCGAGGCCACCAAGGCCGCGGCACCTGCCGGCAAGCCCGCCGCGCCGCCGCCGGTGGCGGCTGCCCCGTCGACGCCCACCAAGCCTGGCCTGACCGTGCCGGCGGCCCCGGCACCGGTGCCTGCCCCGCCGGTCAAGGTGATCGCACCCCCGCCGCCGTCGCCGCCGCCCGCGCCGCTGGCGGCCGCGAAGCCCGCGTCCACCGCGCCAGTGCCGGCGCCCGTTCCGTCTGCGGCCACGAAGCCGGCCCCGGTCGCCTCGCCGGTCATGCCGCCCGCTCCCGCGCCGGTCGCAGTGGCATCGGCGCCAGCCACTGCATCGGCGCCCGCCACAGTGGCTGCGGCCTCGGCGCCCAGCGCGCCGGCCGTGGCCTCGGCAGCATCCGCAGCGGTTTCCAAGCCGCCTGCCAAGCGGCTGCCTGCGCCGGCGCCGGCGCCGGAGCCCAGCTTCCTGGAGTCGCTCACCAGCAACCCGTGGGTGCTGCCTGGTGCGGCCGGCCTCGTGGCCTTGCTGGCCGGCCTGGGCGTGATGCGCCTGCGCCGCCGCCAAGGTGACGGCGCGGCCGAGACCTCGTTCATCGAAAGCAAGCTGCAGCCCGACTCGTTCTTCGGTGTCAGTGGCGGCCAGCGCGTGGACACGCGCGACGGTGCCAGCAGCAGCTCGTCGCTGAGCTACTCGCTGAGCCAGCTCGACGCCATCGGCGACGTGGACCCGGTGGCCGAGGCCGACGTCTACCTGGCGTACGGCCGCGACCTGCAGGCCGAAGAGATCCTGAAAGAGGCGCTTCGCAGCGACCCGGGCCGCGTCGCGATCCGCACCAAGCTGCTCGAGGTCTATGCCAAGCGCGCGGACGTGAAGGCTTTCGACGGCCAGGCGCGCCAACTGCTGGAGCAGACCGGTGGCGAGGGCGAGGACTGGGAGAAGGCGGTCGAACTCGGCCGCGCGATCGACCCGACCAATCCGCTGTTCGGCGGCCCCGGCTCGGTGGTGGCGGTGGACATCGACACCTCGTCCGAGCCACCGCCCGACCTGCGCGAAGACTTCGGCCAGCCCGCGGCGTCCGCTCCGGCCTCGGTCGAAGAAGATGCCGAGCCCCCGCTCATGGGGCAGGTGTTGCTCGACACGGCGCCTGGCAACCTGGACATCGACTTGGGTGCGCCCTCGTCGCTGGTCGGCGTCGAGCCCACCCGGCCGCTGGACACGGCCTCGGGCCTGCTGGATGCCAAGCAGACGGCGCCGGGCGGCTTGCCGCCCGTTCCGCCGGCACCGGCCCCCGCGCCTGTCCCGTCGTTCGACGAGTTGCCGAGCCTGGAACTGCCTGAGCCCGAGCCTGAGGGCGACACCAAGCGCGACGCCGTTCTGGACAGCACGCACGACACGGCACCGTCGTCCTTCGACTTCGGTGACCTGTCGCTGGACCTGGATTCGCCCAAGGACGAGGACAACACCATCCGCGGCGGCCTGCAACCGGCCGAGATCGACGAATCCGACCCGCTGGCGCGCAAGCTGGAGCTGGCCGACGAGTTCCGCCGCATCGGCGACATGGAAGGTGCCCGCGACCTGCTCGAGGAAGTGGTGAGCAAGGCCGAAGGTGCCCTGCAGGCCCGCGCCCAGGCGATGCTCGACGACCTTGGCTGATGATGAAGCCCGCGCCCGGCGCATCGCGCTGGGTGTGGCTTACCGCGGCGACCACTACCACGGCTGGCAGAGCCAGCCCAGCGGGCGCACGGTGCAGGACCGGCTCGAAGCCGCGCTTGGCGAATTCGCCGCGATGCCGGTGGCCACCATCTGCGCCGGCCGCACCGACACCGGCGTCCACGGCCTGAACCAGGTCGTGCACTTCGACACCCCGCTGGAGCGCCCGGAGTTTTCCTGGGTGCGCGGCACCAACCGCTACCTGCCCAAGGACATCGCGGTGCAATGGTGCAAGCCGGTGGACGCCCGATTCCATGCCCGCAACAGCGCCCGTGGTCGGCGCTATCGCTACCTGTTGCTGGAATCGCCGGTGCGCCCGGCGATCGAGCAGGGCGGTTGCGGCTGGGTCTTCCGGCCGCTGGACAGCGACGCGATGTGCGCTGCCGCCGCGTTGCTGCTGGGCGAGCACGACTTCAGCTCGTTCCGCTCGTCCGAGTGCCAGGCCTTGTCGCCGGTGAAGAGCCTGCGGCGGCTCGACATCGCCCGCCGCGGCGCCTATTGGCGCTTTGACTTCGAGGCCAGTGCATTCCTGCATCACATGGTGCGCAACATCATGGGCTGCCTGGTCGCCGTCGGGCAGGGCAGCCGCCCGCCGACGTGGATGGCCGAGGTGCTGGCCGCGCGCAGCCGCGACGCCGCCGCCCCGACCTTTGCCCCCGACGGCCTGTACTTCGTCGGGCCGGTCTACGATGCCAACCTCGGCCTGCCCGACACCACGGCGGCCATGGACTGGCTGCCCTGACTTTGCGCATGACGACCCACCGCACCCGCATCAAGATTTGCGGCCTGACCCGCGAAGCCGACGTCGACGACGCCGTGGCCGCGGGCGCCGACGCGATCGGCTTCGTGCTGTATGCCAAGAGCCCGCGCCATGTGGACGCCGAGCGCGCTGGTGTGCTGGCAAAGCGCCTGCCGCCCTTTGTGACGCCGGTGCTGTTGTTCGTGAACTCCGCCCCGGGTGAGATAGCCGCTGGCTTGCAGGCCGTGCCGAACGCGCTGTTGCAGTTCCATGGCGACGAGAGCCCCGAGCAGTGCACGGCGCCTGGCCGGCCCTACCTGCGTGCCGCGCGCATGGCGCCCGGCGTCGATTTGCTAGACTTGGCGTCCCGCCATCCGGGGGCCGCCGGCCTCTTGCTCGACGCCCACGTCGAGGGCTATGGCGGTGGTGGAAAGGCGTTCGATTGGTCTCTCATTCCCACCAACGTCCCCTGTCCGGTCGTTTTGTCTGGTGGGTTGAATCCTGCAAGCGTGACCGATGGGGTGCTGCGCGTCCGGCCCTGGGCCGTTGACGTGAGCTCCGGCGTGGAGAGCGCGAAAGGCATCAAGGATGCCGCGCTGATGCGCCGGTTCTGCGAGGCGGTGCGCGAGGCGGACGGTCGCTAGAAACAGGCCGACCCGACGCCCAGCCGCTCGCCGCCTCAGGCACCCTGAAGAAGCGAGACTTTCCCATCATGTCCACATACCACCAGCCCGATGCCTCGGGCCATTTCGGGCCGTACGGCGGCAGCTTCGTGTCCGAGACGCTCGTCCACGCGCTGGACGAGCTCAAGGCCGCCTACGCCCATTACCGCAACGACCCGGCCTTCGTGGCCGAGTTCAAGCGCGAGTTGAAGCACTTCGTGGGCCGACCCAGCCCGGTCTACCATGCCGACCGGCTGAGCCGCGAAATCGGCGGGGCGCAGATCTTCCTCAAGCGCGAGGACCTGAACCACACCGGCGCCCACAAGGTGAACAACACCATCGGCCAGGCCCTGCTGGCCAAGCGCATGGGCAAGCCGCGCGTGATCGCCGAGACGGGGGCCGGCCAGCACGGCGTGGCCACCGCCACCATCTGCGCCCGCTACGGCATGGACTGCGTGGTCTACATGGGCTCGGAAGACGTCAAGCGCCAGAGCCCCAATGTTTACCGCATGCATTTGCTCGGCGCCAAGGTCGTGCCGGTCGAGTCCGGCAGCAAGACGCTGAAGGACGCGCTGAACGAGGCGCTGCGCGACTGGGTCACCAACGTCGAGAACACCTTCTACATCATCGGCACGGTGGCCGGCCCTGCGCCTTACCCCGAAATGGTGCGCGACTTCCAGAGCGTGATCGGCGAAGAGTGCCTGGGCCAGATGCCCGAGATGACCGGCCGCCAGCCCGATGCCGTCATCGCCTGCGTGGGCGGCGGCAGCAACGCCATGGGCATCTTCTACCCCTACATCCCGCACGACAAGGTGAGGCTGATCGGCGTCGAGGCCGCAGGCTTGGGGCTGGACACCGGCAAGCACGCCGCCAGCCTGTCGGCCGGCTCGCCCGGCGTGCTGCACGGCAACCGCACCTACCTGCTGCAGGACGAGAACGGCCAGATCACCGAGACGCACTCGATCTCCGCCGGCCTGGACTACCCCGGTGTCGGCCCCGAGCATGCGTACCTGAAGGACACCGGTCGTGCCGAGTACGTGGGCATCACCGACGACGAGGCGCTGGCTGCCTTCCACCGGCTGTGCCGCACCGAGGGCATCATCCCGGCGCTCGAGTCCAGCCACGCCGTGGCCTATGCGATGAAACTGGCCGCGACGATGCGGCCCGACCAGCACCTGCTGGTCAACCTCTCCGGCCGGGGCGACAAGGACATCGGCACCGTGGCCGACCTGTCCGGCGCCGACTTCTACTGCCGCCCCTCGTGCCGCGGCCAGATGGTGAAGGGGGGCGTGCAATGAGCCGCATTGCCACCACCTTCGCCGCGCTTCAGCGCGACGGCCGCAAGGCCTTGATCCCCTACGTCACAGCCGGCGACCCCTTCGCCGACGCCACGGTCGACATCATGCTGGCCCTGGCTGAGGGCGGTGCGGATGTGATCGAGTTGGGCGTGCCGTTTTCCGACCCCATGGCCGACGGCCCGGTGATTCAGAAAGCCTCTGAGCGGGCGCTGGCCAAGGGCATCGGCATGGCCCAGGTGCTGGACATGGTGCGTGCCTTCCGTGCGCTCAACACCCAGACGCCGGTGGTGTTGATGGGCTATGCCAATCCGGTGGAGCGCTACGATCAGCGGCATGGTCGCAATGCCTTCGTCAAGGCGGCAGCCGAGGCGGGGGTGGACGGCGTGCTGGTCGTCGACTACCCGCCTGAGGAATGCGTGGACTTCGCCGCCAGGCTCAAGGCCCACGGCCTGGACCTGATCTTCCTGCTCGCGCCCACCAGCACCGAGGCTCGTATGGCCCAGGTCGGCGCGCTGGCCAGTGGCTACGTGTACTACGTGTCGCTCAAGGGCGTGACCGGCGCCGGCCACCTGGACACGGCCGCCGTGGCCGAGGCCGTGCCGCGCATCCGACACCATGTCAGTGTGCCGGTGGGCGTGGGCTTCGGCATCCGCGACGCGGCCACGGCCCAGGCCGTGGGGCGGGTGTCGGACGGGGTGGTGATCGGCTCCCGGCTGATCCAGATCCTGGAAAACGAAACGCGCGACAATGCGCCCCCTGCGGCCCGCCGCTTCTTGGCGGAGATCCGCACCGCGCTCGATGCGCTGTGATCCAGTGCCGAACGTCTTCCTGAGTCGATAGAAGGAGCCTTGATCCATGAGCTGGCTTGAAAAACTGCTGCCCCCGAAGATTCAGCAGACCGACCCGGCCGAGCGCCGCTCGGTGCCGGAGGGGCTGTGGATCAAGTGCCCCTCCTGCGAGTCGGTGCTCTACAAGACCGACCTCGAGCAGAACGTCAACGTCTGCCCCAAGTGCGACCACCACCACCGCATCGGCGCCCGCGACCGGCTCAACGCCTTCCTCGACGCGGAAGGCCGCTACGAAATCGGCCACGAGGTGCTGCCGATCGACCCGCTCAAGTTCAAGGACAGCAAGAAGTACCCCGAGCGTCTGAAGAGTGCGCTGGAAACCACCGGAGAGACCGACGCGCTGGTCGTGATCGGCGGTGCCGTGATGAGCGTGCCGGTGGTTGCCGCCAGCTTCGAGTTCGACTTCATGGGCGGCTCGATGGGCTCGGTGGTCGGCGAGCGCTTCGTGCGCGGCGTCGAGGCCGCGATCGAGCAAAAGGTGCCGTTCATCTGCTTCACAGCCACCGGCGGCGCGCGCATGCAGGAAGGTCTGTTCAGCCTGTTCCAGATGGCCAAGACCAATGCCGCGCTGACCTACCTGGCCAAGGCGCGCCTGCCGTACATCAGCGTGCTGACCGACCCGACCATGGGCGGCGTGTCGGCGAGCTTCGCCTTCGTGGGCGACGTGGTGATCGCCGAGCCCAAGGCGCTCGTCGGGTTCGCCGGCCAGCGCGTGATCAAGAACACCGTGCGCGAGGAACTGCCTGAGGGCTTCCAGCGCGCCGAGTTCCTGATGCAGAAGGGCGCGATCGACATGATCGTCGACCGCCGTCAGCTGCGCCCGACCATTGCGCGCCAATTGGCGATGCTGCAACGCCAGAACGCCGACGCAGTCGCCTGACCCGCCGGCCACCTTCAGGCGGCCAGGCCTTACCGCCTGGCCGTTTTGCTTTCCACCCGACGCCATGTTCCAGACGTTGACCGAATGGCTCTCGCACAGCGAGAGCCTGCACCCCAAGACGATGGACCTGTCGCTCGAGCGCGTGCAGCAGGTGCGTGACGCGGTGGGCCTGCATTTCTCGGTGCCCGTCATCACCGTGGCCGGCACCAACGGCAAGGGCTCGACCTGCTCGATGATCGAGGCCATCGCGCGCGCCGCCGGCTACCGCGTCGGGCTGTACATCAAGCCGCACCTGGTTCACTTCGAGGAACGGTGCCGCGTCAACGGCGAGGCGGTGGCGGCCGATTCGCTGTGCGAGGACTTCGCCGTTGTCGAACGGGCGCGCGGCGAGCTGGCGCTCACCACCTTCGAGTTCAGCACCTTGGCCATCATGCACCGGCTGGCGCGCGAGCCGCTGGACTTGGTGATCCTGGAAGTGGGCCTGGGTGGCCGCTACGACGCCGTCAACGCGATCGATGCCGACTGCTCGGTCATCACCAGCATCGACCTCGACCACACCGAGTTCCTGGGCCCGGATCGCGAGAGCATCGGCCGCGAGAAGGCCGGCATCTTGCGCACCGGCCGGCCGGGCATCGTGGCCGACCCGTTGCCGCCGCAAACCATCCTTGACCACGGCCGCGAAGTGGGCGCCGACCTGTGGTTGAACGGCCGCGACTTCAACCACCAGGGCGACCGCCAGCAGTGGGCCTGGAGCGGCCGCGGCCGCCGCTACCACGCGCTGGCCTACCCGGCGCTGCGGGGAGCCAACCAGCTCCTCAATGCGTCGGGCGCCATCGCCGCACTGGAGGCCCTGCGCGATCGCCTGCCGATCACGGCACAGGCCGTGCGCACGGGGCTGGCGCAGGTGGACTTGCCAGGCCGGTTCCAGATCGTGCCCGGTCAGCCGGCGCTGGTGCTGGACGTGGCGCACAACCCGCAGGCCGTGTCGGCCCTGGCCCTGAACCTGGACCAGATGGGCTTCTTCCCGCGCACGGTGGCGGTTTTCGGCGCGATGCGCGACAAGGACCTGGCCGGCGTCATCGGCCGCATCGCGCCGCTGATCGACCACTGGCACCTGACCGACCTGCCATTGCCGCGTGCCGCCACGGCCGACGACCTGGCCGCGCAGCTGCGGGCGTTGCTGGGCGACAAGGCCTCTTGCAGTACCCACGCGACACCGTCGGACGCCCTGGCTGCGGCCCTCGGGGCGAGTGACCCCACTGGTAGAATCGTGGTCTTCGGCTCGTTCTATACCGTGGGCGGCGTGCTGAAGCAAGGCTTGCCCCGGCTGAGCGCGCCGCACCAGGCCTGACGACCGGGTTGCGGGCCACCAGCCGGTGGCGAACGGCGCGCCTGCGGGGTGCCACCCCGAGACCGCCCCGGTCGCCATTTGCCGCCACGCATGGGTCTGCTGTCGAAACTCAAATCCGGTTCCAAGGACGCGCCCCCCGCACGCGCAGGTGCGGCGCCCGCCGACGCCAACGAGATCGTTCGCGACGCCCGCACCAGAGCCCGGCGGCGCCTGATCGGCGCGGCCTTGCTGCTCGGTGTGGGCATCATCGGCTTCCCGCTGCTGTTCGAGACCCAGCCGCGTCCGATCGCGGTCGACATCCCGATCGAGATTCCCTCGCGCGAATCGGCGCCGCCGCTGGTGTCGCCCGCGTCGCGCCCGGCCCGCAATGTGGTCGCCCCACTGCCCAAACCTCCGGTGGAGCCACCTGCCAGCATGCCGGCCGAGCCACCCCGTGCCAGCGCGCCGGCTGAGGCCAAGCCTGCAGCCACGGTGGCGAGCGTGGCGGCGCCCAAACCTGCCGAGCCCAAGCCCGCTGCTTCCAAGCCGGCCGAAGCCAAGCCCGCAGATACCAAGCCTGCCGAGCCCAAGCCCACGCCGCCCAAGCCTGTTGAAGCCAAGCCGGCCGCGAAGCCCGCGGAGGCCGCCAAGGCCGACGACACCACCAAGGACGACGGCCGCTATGTGGTGCAGATCGGCGCCTTCGCCGAAGCAACAGGCGCGCGTGATGCGCGCCAGAAGGTCGAGGGCATGGGCCTGAAGACCTACACCCAGGTCATCGAGTCGGACTCGGGCCGCCGCATCCGTGTGCGCGTGGGGCCCTATGCCACCAAGGCGGAAGCCGACAAGGCGGCCGCCAAGATCAAGGCCGGCGGCCTGCAGGCTGCCGTGCTGAAGCTGTGACCTCGGCGTCGACGGCCATGATCGCCGGCTTCAGCTGGGTCGACTGGGCGCTGGCCGCGGTGCTGCTCATCTCGGCCACGGTGGGGCTCTGGCGCGGCCTGGTGTTCGAGCTGCTGTCGCTGCTGGGCTGGTTCGTGGCCTTCGTCGTGGCCAAGGTCTGCGGCGCGATGGTGGCGCCTTGGCTGCCAGTTGGGGCTGAGGACAGCTGGGTGCGCCTGTCGCTGGCCTTTGCGCTGACCTTCTTCGCCACCCTGATCCTGTGGACGCTGCTGGCCAAGCTGGCGCGCGCGCTGGTGTCGGCCACGCCGCTGAGCGTGCTGGACCGTGCCTTCGGCGCGGCCTTCGGCCTGGCCCGCGGCCTGCTGATCCTGCTGGCGGTGGCCTTGGTGGTCGGCCTGATCCCGCCAGCGTCGCGCTCGGTGGCCTGGCAGTCCTCGCGCGGGGCGGCCTGGCTGCAGGCAGCCCTGCACGGCCTGAAGCCCTGGGTGCCGACGGTCGACCCCCGCAGCACGCGTGACGCTTGAACCAGCGGTTCGCGAACCCGATATTCCCCCATTCCCCTACGAACGGACCTTCCCATGTGCGGCATCGTCGGCGTGATTTCCAAGCACCCGGTCAACCAGCTGATCTATGACGCTTTGCTGCTGCTGCAGCACCGCGGCCAGGACGCGGCCGGCATCGTCACCATGCTGGGCACCAAGTGCTTCATGCACAAGGCCCGCGGCATGGTGAAGGACGTGTTCCGCACCCGCAACATGCGCGCGCTGCCCGGCAGCGTGGGCCTGGGCCAGGTGCGCTACCCCACGGCCGGCAACGCCTACAGCGAGGAAGAGGCCCAGCCCTTCTACGTCAACGCGCCCTTCGGTGTGGTGCTGGTGCACAACGGCAACCTGACCAACGCGCATGCGTTGAAGCAGGAGCTGTTCGACATCGATCGCCGCCACATCAACACCGAGAGCGATACCGAAGTCCTGATCAATATCCTGGCGCACGAGTTGGAGGTGGCCGCCCGCGACCTGCCGCTGACGCCCGAAGAGATCTTCAAGGCCGTGCGCGCGGTGCACCGCCGCATCAAGGGCTCGTACGCCGTGGTGGCGCTGATCGCAGGCTACGGCCTGCTGGCCTTCCGCGACCCCTTCGGCATCCGCCCGCTGTGCTACGGCACGCTGGACACGCCGGAAGGCCCCGAGGTGATGGTGGCCAGCGAGTCGGTCGCCCTCGAGGGCACGGGTCACCACTTCGTGCGCGACGTGGCACCCGGCGAGGCCATCTTCATCGACCTGGAAGGCCAGGTGCACGCTCAGCAGTGCGCCGAGTCGCCGACGCTCAACCCCTGCATGTTCGAGTTTGTCTACCTGGCACGGCCGGACTCGGTGATGGACGGCATCTCGGTCTACCAGGCCCGCCTGAACATGGGCGAGACGCTCGCCCAGCGCGTGATCTCGACCATGCCGCCGTCGCAGATCGACGTGGTGATCCCGATCCCCGAGTCCAGCCGCCCGAGCGCGATGCAGCTGGCACAGAAGATCGGCAAGCCCTACCGCGAAGGCTTCGTCAAGAACCGCTACGTCGGCCGCACCTTCATCATGCCGGGACAGGCGGTGCGCAAGAAGAGCGTACGCCAGAAGCTCAATGCCATCGGTGTCGAATTCAAAGGCCGCAACGTGCTGTTGGTGGACGACTCCATCGTGCGCGGCACGACCAGCAAGGAGATCGTGCAGATGGCCCGCGAGGCCGGCGCCAACAAGGTCTACATGGCCTCGGCGGCGCCGCCGGTGCGCTTCCCGAATGTGTATGGCATCGACATGCCGACCAAGGAAGAGCTGATCGCGCACAACCGGAGCCTGGAAGAGATTCGCCAGTTCATCGGTGCCGACGCGCTGATCTATCAGGACGTGGACGCGATGAAGCGCGTGGTTGGCGCGCTGAACCCGCGCATCGCCAGCTTCGAGGCGTCGTGCTTCGACGGTCACTACATCACCGGCGACGTCTCAGCCGAGGATTTCGAGATCATGCAGACGCAGCGTGCCTCTCAGGGCGACGAGGAGGACGCGCCCGAGCGCAGCCGCCTGGCGCTGCAGAGCAGGGACGGCGAGGCATGAGCCGCAGGGCCGTTCCCAAGGCGAATTCCGCAGTGCGCAGCACGGAGGATACGCAATGAGCGCTGGCGACCACGGCGGCAACGGGCCCGTTGATCGAGGCGGCCTGCCCGCGGGCCTGCACCCCGAGACCCTGGCCGTGCGCACCGCGTTGCCGCCCAGCCAGCACGGCGAGAACTCCGAGGGCCTGTTCCTGACCAGCGCCTACGTGCAGCCCGACGCCGCCACCTCGGCGCGCCGGTTTGCCGACATGCAGGACTTCACCTACAGCCGCACCAGCAACCCCACGGTGCGCAGCTTCGAGGCGCGCCTGGCGGCCATGGAAGGGGCCGAGGCCTGCGTGGCCACAGCCACCGGCATGAGCGCCATCCTGCTGCTCATCATGGGGCTGCTCAAGTCCGGCGACCATGTGATCTGCTCGCGCTCGGTGTTCGGCTCGACGATGTCGCTGTTCGCCAAGGAGTTCGGCAAGTTCGGGGTCGAGACCAGCTTCGTCTCGCAGACCGACCTGGCCGAATGGCGCGCCGCGCTGCGCCCCACGACGCGCCTGCTGTTCGCCGAGACGCCCACCAACCCGCTGACCGACGTCTGCGACATCCAGGCCCTGGCCGGCATCGCCCACGGTGCCGGCGCCCGGCTGGTGGTCGACAACACCTTTTGCTCGCCGGCCCTGCAGCGCCCGCTGGCACTCGGCGCCGACGTGGTCATGCATGCGGCCACCAAGTTCCTCGACGGACAAGGCCGCGTGATGGCCGGCGCGCTGTGCGGCTCGAAGGAACTGATCGTCGACGTCTTCGGCCCGGTGGTGCGCACCGCCGGCATGACCCTGTCGCCCTTCAATGCATGGGTGGTGCTCAAGGGCATGGAGACGCTGGCCCTGCGCATGAAGGCGCAGAGCGAGAGCACGCTGGCCGTGGCGCGCTGGCTGGAGCAGCGCCCTGAGGTGACACGCGTGTACTACCCCGGCCTGGCCTCGCACCCGCAGCATGCGCTGGCCATGCGCCAGCAGTCGGGGCAGGGCGGGGCGGTGCTGTCGTTCGACATGCGTGCAGACAGCCCCGAGGCGGCGCGGGCCGCGGCCTTCCACGTGATCGACAGCACCCGCGTGCTGAGCATCGCCACCAACCTGGGCGACACCAAGTCCATCATCACCCACCCGGCCACCACCTCGCATGGCCGGCTCACCGAGGCGCAGCGCCAGGCCGCCGGCATCGGGCAGGGCATGATCCGCCTGGCCGTGGGCCTGGAACACGTGGACGACATCACCGACGACCTGTTGCGCGGCCTGTCCACGCTGATATGACTGAACACATGAGTTCCACCCACGGCAAAGTCCGCACCCGCATCGCCCCGTCGCCCACCGGCTTCCTGCACCTGGGCACGGCCCGCACGGCGCTCTACTCGTGGGCCTATGCCCGCCACCACGGCGGCGACTTCGTGCTGCGCATCGAGGACACCGACGTGGCCCGCTCGACGCAGGACTCGGTCGACCAGATCCTGCAGTCCATGCACTGGCTGGGTCTGGACTACGACGAAGGCCCCATCTACCAGATGCAACGGCTTGATCGCTACCAGGCGGTCATCGACGGCATGCTGGCCGCCGGCACCGCCTACCGCTGCTACACCACGCCCGAAGAGCTGGACGCGCTGCGCGAGCAGCAGAAGGCGCGCGGCGAGAAGACCGGCTACGACGGTCGCTGGCGGCCCGAGGCCGGCAAGCAGTTGCCCGCCGTGCCGGACGGTGTGAAACCGGTCATCCGCTTCAAGAACCCGCGTGACGGCGAGGTGCGCTGGAACGACCTGGTCAAGGGCGAGATCGTCATCGCGAACAAGGAGATCGACGACCTGATCATCCAGCGCGCGGACGGCGTGCCGACCTACAACTTCGCGGTCGTGGTGGACGACTGGGACATGGCCATCACCCATGTCTTCCGCGGCGACGAGCACATCAACAACACGCCCTGGCAGATCAACATCTACCGGGCCCTGGGCGCGCCGCTGCCGCTGTTCGGCCACTTGCCGGTGATCCTGGGCGAGGACGGCCTGAAGCTGTCCAAGCGCCGCGGCGCCGTCGCCGTGTCCAACTACGAAGAAGGCGGCTACCTGCCCGAGGCCATGCTGAACTACCTGGCGCGCCTGGGCTGGAGCCATGGCGATGACGAGTTGTTCACGCGCGAGCAGATGGTGGGCTGGTTCGACGGCTCGCACCTCAACAGGAGCCCCGCGCAGTGGGACGCCGCCAAGCTGGCCTGGGTCAACGGCCAGTACCTGAAGCAGGCCGACGACGGCCGCCTCGCAGGGCTGGTGGCGCGGCAGTTGCAGGGCCGCGGCGTGACGGCCGACGAGGCTGCTTTGGCTCCCATGTGCGCGTTGTTCAAGGACCGCTGCGCCACGGTGGTCGAACTGGTCGACTGGGTCGAGATGTACTTCGTGCCGGTCACGCCCAAGGCCGAGGACCTGGCCGCCCATGTGACCGACGCGGTGAAGCCGGCCCTGGAAGCACTTCGCGAACGCCTGGCCAATGTCGATTGGGACAAGGCCACCATCCAGCAGGCGATCAAGGACACCATCGGCGAGCACAAGCTCAAGATGCCGCAGTTGGCGATTCCCCTGCGGGTACTGGTCTGCGGTCGCGCGCAGACACCGTCCATCGACGCCGTCCTGTCGCTGTTCGCACGCCACGAAGTGCTCGCCCGCTTGCAGCACGTCTGAAATCCGGTATATACTCTTGGTCTTCGCTCAACGGCGTACCTGACGAGCGACAACAGATATCGACAGATGTCTGCTGTTGCGAGTGACGAGAGTCTAGTAGGGGGTATAGCTCAGCTGGGAGAGCGCTTGCATGGCATGCAAGAGGTCAGCGGTTCGATCCCGCTTACCTCCACCAAACATGGTGGCGTCGTCGAGTGAAACGAAAGGACCAGGTCCCCATCGTCTAGAGGCCTAGGACACGACCCTTTCACGGTTGTAACAGGGGTTCGAATCCCCTTGGGGACGCCAGCCACCTTCACGGTGTTTGGCACGGGTGGTTGAAGCCCGGGCTGCAAGGCCGAAGTTCAGCACCACGCGGAGTGGTAGTTCAGTTGGTTAGAATACCGGCCTGTCACGCCGGGGGTCGCGGGTTCGAGCCCCGTCCACTCCGCCACCTATTCAGAAGGGCTGCATTGGAAACGATGCAGCCCTTTGTTTTTGCTCGCTTTCCTCGTGAGAGGGGGTGATCGGGAAGCAGCCGCGAGGGTCGGACCGTGTAACCTCGCCGTGTGACCAAGCCCGAAGTGAAGCCCTTTCCTGGTGTGCTCTCGCGAGCCGACGCGAAGACGTACTACTTTGGCCTTAGGACGCCGAAGGACCTTCGCAAGCACTTTCCCGGCGCTTGGGCGGTGCGTTGTACGTTGGGTACCTCGGACCTTCGGGAAGCTAACGACAAGGCAAAGGCTCTGCATGCCGAATGGGCACGCAAGTTCGCCGCGCTCAGAGCGGACCAGCCCGTGCCGATTGACCTTGAGGCGCTGCGCCGGGACAACCTGCGACGCTTGGAGAGACTGGTCGCCATCGTCGATGCGAGCACCGCCAATCTGGACGCAAAGCAGCGTGCGGAGCGACTGGATTCCTTGAAGTGGAGTATCTGTTGACGCCGACCGAAAATTGACCAGCCAAGCCGGGTGATGCCGACTCAAAGTTGACCAGGGTGTTCAACCTACCCTGCTGCATTTTTGTGCAGCGGGGATTCAGGAGTGATCACCATGGCCATGATGGGCAAGATTCGCTCGATGCACTTCCGGCAGGGGAAGTCGATCAGCGAGATCGCGCGGCTGACGAGCCTGTCGCGCAACACGATCAAGAAGTGGCTGAAGGCGCCGCAGGGTGCCCAGCCGAAGTACCGGCGTCGGGAGATGCCGACGAAGCTGGCGGCGTTCGTCGAGACGCTGGACAAGGCGCTGAAGGCCGACGCGCACCGCCCCAAGCATGAGCGGCGGACGGCCCGGGCGCTGCATGCCGAGCTGCAGGCCTTGGGCTACGAGGGCGGCTATACGCGGCTGACCGACTACATCCGTGCCTGGCGCGGCGAACAAGGCAAGGTCAGCGCCACCAGCGCCTTCGTGCCGCTGAGCTTCGAGCTGGGCGACGCGTTCCAGTTCGACTGGAGCGAGGAAGGCCTGGTGGTGGGCGGCGTGTACTACCGGCTGCAGGTGGCGCACCTGAAGCTGTGTGCCTCGCGCGCGTTCTGGTTGGTGGCCTACCCGACGCAGGGTCACGAGATGCTGTTCGACGCCCACACGCGCAGCTTCGCGGCGCTGGGCGGGGTGCCGCGGCGGGGCATCTACGACAACATGAAGACGGCCGTGGACAAGGTCAAGAAGGGCAAGGGGCGGGTGGTCAACGCGCGCTTCGCGGCGATGAGCGCGCACTACCTGTTCGACCCGGACTTCTGCAACGTGGCCAGCGGCTGGGAGAAGGGGCGCGTGGAGAAGAACGTGCAGGACAGCCGCCGGCGCATCTGGATCGAGGCGAACCGGCAGCGCTTCGGCTCGTTCGACGAACTCAACGCCTGGCTGGCCGAGCGGTGCCGGCGGCTGTGGCAGGAGATCCGGCATCCCGAGCACGGCCAGTTCAGCGTGGCCGAGATGCTCGAGCACGAGTTGCCGCACCTGATGCCGATGCCCGAGCCGTTCGACGGCTACGTCGAGAACCCGGCGCGGGTGTCCAGCACCTGCCTGGTGACGGTGCTGCGCAACCGCTACTCGGTGCCGTGCGAGCTGGCCGGGCAGATGGTCTCGACGCGGCTGTATCCCACGCGGGTGGTGGTCGTGGCCGACGACAAGATCGTGGCCAGCCACGGGCGGCTCAGCGATCGAGGTCAGACCAGCTACGACTGGCAGCACTACATCCCGCTGGTGCAGCGCAAGCCCGGCGTGCTGCGCAACGGCGCGCCGTTCGCCGACATGCCCGCGCCGCTGCTGAGCTTGCAGCAGGCCCTGCTGAAGCGCCCCGGCGGCGACCGCGTGATGGCGCAGGTGTTGGCTGCAGTGCCCACGGCCGGCCTGGACGCAGTGCTGGTGGCGGCTGAACTCGTGCTGGAGACCGGGGCGGTCAGCGCCGAGCATGTGCTCAACGTGATCGGCAGGCTGAACGCGAGCCCGCCACCGGACCAGGTGGAGACGGCGCTGTGCCTGACTGAGCCGCCGCGGGCGGACACCGACCGCTACGACAGCCTGCGCGCCGAAGCCGCCGGCCAGGAGGTGGACCATGCGTGAGGCGAATCGTGACGTGGTGGCCGAACTCAAGGCGTTGCGGCTGCACGGCATGGCCGGCGCCTGGGCCGATCTGGCCGCGCAGGGCGCCAGCGCCGGCGTGGACAGCTCGCGCTGGCTGATCGAGCACCTGCTGCAGGCCGAGAGCACCGACCGCGCGATGCGCTCGGTGAGCTACCAGATGAGCGCGGCGCGGTTCCCGGCGCACCGCGACCTGGCCGGCTTCGACTTCGAGGCCTCCAAGGTCGACCGCGCGCTGATCGACCAGCTGGCCGACCTGTCGTTCACCGAGGCCGCGCATAACGCGGTGTTCATCGGTGGGCCTGGCACCGGCAAGACGCACCTGTGCACCGCGCTCGGCGTGGCCGGCATCACGCGCCACGGCAAGCGGGTGCGCTTCTACTCGACGGTGGACCTGGTCAACGCGCTGGAGCGCGAGAAGGCCGAAGGCAAGGCGGGCAGGATCGCGGCGAACCTGATGCGCATGGATGCGGTCATCCTGGACGAACTGGGCTACCTGCCGTTCAGCCAGGCCGGCGGGGCGTTGCTGTTCCACCTCCTGAGCAAGCTCTACGAGCGCACCAGCGTGATGATCACGACCAACCTGACCTTCGGCGAGTGGGCCAGCGTCTTCGGCGACGCGAAGATGACCACCGCCTTGCTCGACCGGCTCACGCATCACTGCCACATCATCGAGACGGGCAACGAGAGCTATCGGTTCCGGCACTCCAGCGCCACCGCCAAGACGCGCATCAGGGCGCGCGAGCAGGCAAGACGAGCCAAGTCGACGCCTGACGACGACCCGCAATGACCGGCCGCCGCGCGGGGCAAGCCGCTACGGGCTACGCCCTTCGCGGCATGCCCCGCGCAGGATCAACAACGACAGCGGGAGAGCCCACAACCACCAACCACGTAGACTTATCCACAACTCGCTTCCATCGAAGCGAGCTTCCACCCCTGGTCAACATTCGATCGGCACGGGTGGTCAAAATTCGGTCGGCGCGCACATCCTTCTGGTCATCGCTGTCGCGGCCGGATCGGCCTACGCGCAGTTCCAGGCGATGGTCGATGAGACGCCCCAGGCGCCTTACACAGCACTCGGCGAAGGCGGATGCACTCAACCGATCGCACTCGGCGTTTCGGATATCCGCAGTCTGTAACGCTCAGTGCGGATGGCCGACGAGCGCCGCCCAGCGCAGCGATCAGCATCGCATCCTGGTTCAGGCCAACAAACACGTCGAAACCCAATTGCATGCAGCGATGCGTCGTCCGGAGGCCCGGCATTGCACGGGAAGGCCAATGTCTGTGTCGAGCGATTGCTCGTGCCACCGATGAATCAGATGATCTACATCGATCCAGCGTGCCAGGTGCGACAAGGCCCGTGACGTTGCCCGCGAACGTGAAGGTGAGCTCGACAAACGGGTCGATCCTGTCACCGAGATCGTGAACTTCAGCGGCGACTGCAGGCACCGTCCGAACGCCGCGTGGATGCTGCGCTGTCCGGACTCGACTGGAACGACACCCGAACCGCGGCACGAATCCGCATGGCTCGACTGCATCCGGGACCGTCGACCGTGCCTGATGGTTCAACCCAGCCCGGCCGCGCAGCCCGAGATTCACGTCGACGCCAATGTCGACAATGCATTCAAGGCGGGCGGGGGGAAACTCCCCGGCGTCGCAGCGCACCTTGACGGATCACGACCGCACTGCCGCAGCAGGCGCCAGCGGCGCAGAGGCCGCGAAAAGCAGCGAAGAAGCGTCCCCTGGGCCGCCCAGGGGCCTAAATGATCCAGTCCGACGGGATCCGCGGGCGCTACGGATGAAACCGAAAGACGGTCCCTCCGGACAGGCCCGATACCGTCGTGCCATACAGACTTCCATCGTCCGCCAGCACGAGGCCGCCATTGACTTGAGATCCACCATGAAGGTGAAGGTCGTAGTCGGTGCCGAATGAATACTGCAGCACCAGGCCGTCCGACGCGGTGTAGCTGAACAGGGTGCCGCCGGGATACCACAGTTCCCCGCCCTCGTAGGTGGTGCCATAGAGCGTTCCATCGGGAGCCTTCACCATCCCCCCCATCGGCGAAAAGCCATCGCCGGTGTACGGGGCGAAAGAGTGGAGAACCTCAAAATCCGCGCCGGAGATCGCGACACGGAACAAGGTGCCGCCGTTGTATTCACCGCCGCTCCACGTGGTGCCGAAGAGATTCGTTCCATCGAGCAACAAGTCACCCCAACAATAGGTGTTGCCCTGGACACCCTCGAACGGGTGCAGGACCGTGAAGGTGCCATCGGCAGCAAGCCGGTAGACGGTCCCGCCAAGCTGCGGACCGCCTTGGCTCGTGCACCCGTAGAAACTGCCGTCGGCCCCCAGCACCAATCCGGAACTTGGGTAGCGCCCCTCTCGTTTGGATTTGGGATCATCCTCGTTGTCGCGAAAGTAATGCAGAA
This sequence comes from Burkholderiaceae bacterium, assembly GCA_044226465.1. Lineage (GTDB taxonomy): Bacteria > Pseudomonadota > Gammaproteobacteria > Burkholderiales > Burkholderiaceae_C > Ideonella. The sequence goes on from JBGAGZ010000009.1 coordinate 104,453, forward strand.
CGGAGAATTTGCCTTGGCGCGTCAGCCGAAAGATGGCGCCATAGTCGCCGCCGTATTTCCCGCCACCCAAGAGCGTCGTGCCATAGAAGGCACCGTCAGGGCCCTCGATGACGCGCGTCTGGGGCGTCCGGGCGGGGCTGGCGTTGCGCGACGGATCGCCGAACGAATACAGCACGCGAAACTTTCCGTCCAGCGTTAGCCGGTAGGCAGTTCCCCCTGAGAAGGTGCCGCCTCGGTCAGCAACGCCATAGAGATAGCCGTCGGTGCCCTGGGTCAACGGACCGCCGATCCCGTACCCGTCCGTCCCGTCGAAACTGTGCACGGTTGCAAACGAGTCGAGCGTTACCCGAAACACAGATCCATACCCGAACTTGCCACCAGCGTTGTACGTCGCACCGTAGTACGCCCCATCGGAGGCACGCACGAGCCCACGGGTGGGGTAGACGTTGTTCTTGAACCGGTGGACAACCTCCAACGGGTTGGCTTCGATGCGGCTCGCCACGCCCTCCGCGCCCCAGGAGCCCTCGCTGACCGCGAGAGTTGTGACAGCAATGATGATGCTCCCCGCAACGAGGGCAACTGCAGCATGCTTCATGCGTTCTCTCCAATGCGGCTCTTAGGCACAGCCCGTCCGGGGCTGCCGACAGGTATCGTGAAAGGTAGCGATGGATCACCGGCGGCGCCATACTCCAATTGGGGTATTGGCGGCGGTTTGCGTTGGCCGTCGCTGGCTGCTTGCCGAGGAGGTCACCTTGGATCAATCCTCCCTTCTCCTGGATCTGTACCGTTCAGCCCGCGAGTTGCCGACAGGGGCTTTCGAAGAGCGCGCGCTCGCACTTCTCAAGCGACTGCTGGGCTTCGAATCGGCGATGTGGGGGTGTGGTGAATTGCGACCCGATGGTGGCGTGTCACCCCATGTTGTTCACATGCACGAGCAGCCCAAAGAGTCGGTAGAGGAATGGGCGAAGATCAACGTCGCGGACCCAGTGGCAGCGGCCTGTATGGCCAGACCCGGCATGCCGATCGCGTTCCACGCGCCCACTCTGTTTCAGGCTCCTGCGGCCGGCCCGATGCGCAACTACGCGAAACGGTATGGACGCCAGAGCTACATGGTCTGCGCGCTGACCCACGAGGTGCATGACGATTTCATCGTGTGGCTGTCGCTCTATCGCAGCAATCCGGACGCACATTTCAGCGAGTCCGAGCGGCGCATCTATCAGCAAATCATCGCGCATCTGAACGAAGCTCAGCAGGTCAATCGTCAACTGCAAGGCCCACTCCACGCAAGCAGCAAGGAGGAAGTCGGCGCCATCGCCGACGTCTTAGGCTATCTGCATTCACCGCCCGATCGAGTCGACGACTTGGTTCGCCTGGAGTGGCGTCACGTTTTGCACGGCCGTCTGCCGTCTGAACTGATGGCCGCGCTGGCGGCCTCCGCCGACGGTACCTATCGAGGTCGGACACTTTGCGTGCGTTCGCGCTTGGTCGGGGGGCTGCTATTCCTACGCCTTCGGCGGCGAAGTTCATTTGATGCCCTGAGCGTGCGAGAGCACGAGGTTGCGCAGGCGGTGGCCCATGGCTTCTCAGCCAAGGAAGTCGGGAAATCATTGGCCATGGCGCCCGCAACCGTGCGAGTACACCTGAAGCATATCTTCGCCAAACTCGGCGTACATAGCCAAGCCGAGTTGGCATTCCTTGTCGGCCGCTCGCACGAAGGCAGCCAATGAAGCCCCCGACGGATGAGCAATTTCGGAGGATGCCGGCAGATTCAACTCTCGGTCAAAGACGGCAGGTCGCGAAGGTGTGTTTCATGCCTCCCCGAAGATTGCATATCCGTGGCCGCGCGGCGCTTCCGCCCAGCGCCACGCCATCTCCCAGCCGGTCCAGACCCATCTGGGGAGTGAATCCGTGGACCAGCGTCAGCGGGCTGGTGCAAGCACTGGCCATCACGCTGGATGCTTGGGTAGACGCCGTCCGCCCCGGTATGCGGACCCGCTCCGCCACCTCGACGGATCAGGTTGATGGCCCCCTTAGCGCCCCGGAACGCCCGACGCAGTTCTGCCAACGCGGTATGTTGACACCGGGCGCAGATACTCAATCTTCAGGATGACGCACTACACAAGACGGATCGACCATGGCCGGGTAGTCGTTGAGGAGCAACCATGTCCATTCGCATTGGGAATCGCGCGTCCAACGCGCCTTGCGTACTGCTTGCCGCAGCGGGGCTCCTGAGCGGCACCGCCCTGGCCGCGCAGGTACAGGTCACTGTCGATGGTCGTGCCGGGCCTTGGGACCCGGTCGCCAATTTCGTCAACTATCCCTACGGCACCTTCATCAACGGCCAGTTTGACACGCCCAGTCCGGCCACGGCGGTAGGCAAAGCCCAAGGGATCTCGATGCAGCCTGGACGACAACTGGTCGTCACCTACATCAGCGGTGCCGCGGGCGCGAACGCTGACATCTTCGGCGACGGTGGCGACGGTGTGCGTTGGTGGTCGCCCTATCAACCACCGTGCACCAACGCGCCCGGCTGTTACACCCATCAGGTCAGCTACCTTGAACAACTGATCGGCGCGTTCACGGACAGCGCCGGCGTGCTCGTCGCCGATCCGGTGATCCTGGGCAGTGGGCCAACCAAGGTGATCATTCCCGAGAGAGCCAAACTGCTCTTGCTGGGCTTCAATGACGATTGGCACAACGACAACGTGGGCAGCATCGTGGTCGACGTCAAGACGGACTGCACGCCCGACGCCGAAGTCACCCAGTTCACCTCCTGGGAAGACGACATTGGCCAGCCAACCTACGCCGACTTCAGCATGACGATGCAACCGTCCAATGCCGATTTCAGTGGAACCGAAGTTCGGGAGAAGAACGCAGCAGCGGCCGTCGACACCTGCTACTTTCCAGGCTCCAAATTCAAACCCTGGACCCGGCTGAGCGGGGGCAAGTGGCCTGTCACAGACAATTCGTGGGGCGTTGACGCCATAGGGTGGCGTCCCGACCGGATCTCGTACTACCGAAGAATGGCCAAGCAAGGCAAGACGAAGCTGCCATGCGGCGTCGAGATGTACCAGCAGATGCAGATCAGGTGCTCCCCGAAGGACGAGTGGCAAGACTACGGCCCCGTTCGCGTCTTGCGGGCGGTGTTCGACGAAACCACGCTGCAAAGCGAGCGCGATGGCGTGGCCTCCGAGCCAAGGCGGTGGCCGTAGCGATTCGACTGCGGCAAAGCGCAGCGCCGCACGATATGGCATCCGCCACAAGCTTGATGACCAGCACCCGATCAATATCGTCAAATCGGCGTTGAAGCTTCTTCCGAAGAATCGGGCGGGCGGGCGCAGATCGCCCCCCGGTTTCCAGCACTGGGAGGTCGAACGTGGAGCACCAGAACGTGCGCGAAGACTTGCGCAACACCTGGCATCACATGCCGTTTCACGGCAGTGCCACCGAGGACTGGCTCATCGGCAAATGGCCCTTGCTCATCCTGGCGATGTGCCCGCCACTCGTCTGGGCTCGTTGGCATTCACCAGCAGGCGCGATGGATCCCTACATGATCTCGTTGGTCATCGGCCTGATCCTTTGCGCTGCTTCGTTCGAATACTGGAAAGCCCAACTTGTTCGTACGATGTCAGAGGTGTTCGACCTCGGCGTGGTGGCTGACAGCCAGGACGGCGAGTTCCTCGCAGTGTCGCGCCGATTGGCTGAGCGCTTTCGCAGCCGTTGGCGGTTTGCCTTCATCGGCATAGGTGTGCTGGCGGCGCTGGCACCGGCAGCCCACATGCTGCTCACTTCGCAGCTCGATATCCTGCAATTGGCATACAGCTTGGCATTCGCCGCCATGGGCTACTGCATCGGTTCAGGGGTCTGGGCCTTGATGAGCGCCACCTTGTGGTTGAGGCAGCTGGCCGACGGGGACCTGCTGCGCATCCAGGTGGGGCACGCCGACGGATGCTGCGGCTTGCAGGAATTGGGAACCTGCTCGCTGCGCAGCGCGCTGCCAGTCCTGTTGGGAATGCTGCTGTCGCTCATCTGGGCAAACTCGGCTCACCTTGTGGCATTCAGAGACTATGACCCCCCCTTCCTGACCTTCATCATTCCGTTTTCCTTTGTCTTCTCGATCATCCTGACTGCCCTCTCGGTGGTCATGGTTCTCCTGCCCTTTTGGGGACTCCACCAGCGGCTTGAGCGGTTCAAACGAAAGAGCCAGTTGGCCTACTCCGACGCGCTTGAAGCTGAGCTTCAGAGCATACGGACAACGCTGGCCGGGGACGATGCGTCCCTGGCCAAGGCCGCGGCAGACCGGCTCAAGCTGCTGCAGCAGATGGATCCGACCACTCTGAAGCTGTCGTCCTGGCCCTTTGATCAGCAATCCGTGATCAAGTACGCCGCCACTCCGACCCTCTCGTTGCT
>JBGAGZ010000010.1:0-106163 GCA_044226465.1 Burkholderiaceae bacterium
GGCGACGGCACGCTCGACCTGCCCGACACGGCGCTGGCGCCGCTGGACCTGGTGGTGGTGGCGGTGCACTCGAAGTTCGACCTGCCGCGCGCGCAGCAGACCGCGCGCATCCTGGCGGCGTTGGAGAACCCGCACGTGCGCATCCTCGCGCACCCGCTGGGCCGGCTGATCGACCGGCGCGCGCCCTACGACGTGGACATGCTGGCCATCGTGCGCAAGTGCCGCCAGCGCGCGATCGCGCTGGAGCTCAACGCCCATCCCGAGCGGCTGGACCTGACCGACATCCACTGCCGCATGGCCCGCGACGAAGGCGCGCTGGTGGCGATTGACTCCGACGCGCACGGGGTGCACGAATTCGACCACCTCGCCGGGGGCATCGGCCAGGCCCGCCGCGGATGGCTGGCCAAGGGCGACGTGCTGAACACACGGCCGCTGCCGGCGCTGCAGGCATGGCTGAGACTGTCGCGCTGATAACGCACTATTGAAGCGTCTATGGGCGGCCGGGGTCGTTCCCCTTGGATGGACTGGAGCGCGATCCGGTGTTGAGGGAGCGCAACGCGCCGGCGGAATCCGCGACCTAGAGTGTCCCGTCCTGCGCGTTGGACGCAGGGGGACGAGATGCCATGAACCGCCTGGCCCGCCTGACCATCACCGCCTGCCTCGGCGTCTGCGCAGGGGCCGGCGCATCGGCCCACGAAGCCACGGCAGTCAAGAACGTGCACCTGCGCGCCGGCCCTGCGCGCGACTACCCGGTGGTGGCCATCCTGGCCCAGGGCACGCCGCTCGACGTGCAGGGCTGCCTGCCGGACTACAGCTGGTGCGACGTGATCGGGAACGGCCTGCGCGGCTGGGTTTACGCGGCCAACATCGGCTCGCCGTACCAGGGCGCGACCGTGCCGGTGATCAACCACGGGCCGGCCCTCGGCCTGCTGGTGTTCGGCTTCGTGCTGGGCGAATACTGGAACCAGCACTACCGCGACCGGCCCTGGTACCGCCAGCGCGACGAGTGGTCGCACCGCCCGCGGCCGCCGCAGCCCCCCATGCCGCCGCGCCCGCAGCCACGACCGCAGCCACCCGGCGCGGGACCGCAGCCCCACCCGCCAGCGCCGCCGGTGCGCCCTGCCCCACCGCCCCCACCGGTGCGACCCGCACCGCCGCCACGGCAGCCCGGACCGCCACACGGCCAGCCACCGCGCGACCAGCCGCCGCGCGAGCAGCCACCACACGGACAGCCGCCGCACGGCCAGCCACCGCACGGCCAACCGCCGCACGACCGCCGCCCGGGATCGCAGCCGGGCAGCCGGTGAAGCCTTCGGCGCGGAACAGGTTCAGATGTGCCCCATCAATGCGAACCAGTTCAGGCCTAGTGTCAATGCGGAGTGTGAGTGACGCGCTCGCCGGCCGCAGCGCGGTCGGACGTGCGCAATGCGAGGGCGCTACCGGGACGCCCGGGCGCTCGCCGGCAGGTCAGGTGGCGGGCCTACGTAGCGACCGCGCGGCCGGATGACCTGGGGTTCGTTCAGCTGCTCCAGCCCGTGCGCCAGCAAGCCGACGCTGCGTGCCGTCGCGAACAGTCCAAAGGCCGCGTCACGGGGCAGACGCAGGTGCGCCACCAGCGCGGCCAGCGCGACATCGATGTTGGGCTGCAGCCCGGTGAGTTGGGTCGCCTTGCGGATGAAGCGCGCGATGGGCTCCGGCGGTGCGAACAGCCCCAGCAGCGCGGCCGCACGCGGGTCGCCGTCGGGATATAGATGGTGGCCGAAGCCTGGCAACTCCATGCCGGCGGACAGGTAGTGGCTCACGACCGGTTCGGCGCCGAGCCGCTCCACGTCGTTGAACAGCGCCTGCACGCGCACCGAAGCATCGCCATGCAGCGGGCCCGACAGCGTGCTCAGCGCGGCGAGCAGGCACGCAGGCAGCGACGCGCCGGTGGACGCGGCAATGCGGGCCACGAAGGCCGAACTCGTCAACTCGTGGTCGGCCAGCAGCACCATGGCCGTACGCAGCAGTTCCGCCCCGGCAGGCGCTTGTTCCCAGCCCTCGGCGAAGCGCAAATGCAGCGGCCCGCGCCCCGGCCGAGCGCCAAAGGCGGTGGCCAGCCTGCCGACCAGGCTGCGGGCTTCGTCGTGGAGCACCAGCGTGAGCCGGCCGCGGGTGGAGTGACCCTCGGCGGCCAGCCCGGCCAGCGCCCCGAAGGCCGCCGTCCGGCCGGGTGGTTCGTTGGAGCGCAGGGCCTTGCCGGCGGCGAACTCCACCGCCTGTTCGGCCCCCCACAGCAGTTGCGCCACTTCCTCCAGCGTGGCTGAGCGCGCCAGCGTCACAGCATCCAGCCCGCGGTAGTGCGGGCGTCCGCGCACGAAGGTGCACAGCGCCGTCGGGATGCTGGGCTCGGCCCCGAACAAGGTGCTCGTGGCCACCGTCTCGCGCTTGCGCCCGGCCTGGTTTCGCTTGGCCAGGCGGACCACGTCCTCGCGGCGGTACAGGCTGCGGCGCGTGTCAGCCGGATCGGCCGTCGCTTCGAGCTTGCCACGGCTGACGTAGGCATACACGGTTTGCGGCCGCACGCCGAGCACGCCGCACGCCTCGTCCAATGTCATCCAGGAGGTCATCGTCACCCTGCCCTCTATTTATATTGATTGTATTGCTCAAGATTGCGTCTGCAATCAACTATTGAATACGATGCTGTTCATACTCCCGTTGATCCACATCGCCATGAAGCCACGCGTCCTGCAACTCAACCCGATCCTGATCCCGACGATCAATGAAGCGCTGGCATCGCGCTACGCCGTGCACAGGCTGTTCGAGGTGGCGGACCCCGACGCCTGGCTGGCCGAGCATGGCGCGAACATCGATGCGGTGATCACCGGCGGGCACACCGGCATCTCACGTGCGATGCTCGAGCGGCTGCCCAACGTCAAAGTGGTGGCGGTCAACGGCGTCGGCACCGATGCCGTCGATCTGGCGTACTGCCGCAGCCGCGGGCTGCCGGTCACTGCCACGCTCGGGGCATTGACGGAAGACGTGGCCGATCTGGCCATTGGCCTGCTGATCGCAGCTTGTCGCAACCTGTGCGCCGGCGACCGCTTCGTGCGCGATGGGCAGTGGGAGCTGCATCCGCAGCCCAGCGCCATTCCGCTGGCCCGTCGGTTCAGCGGCATGCGCGTGGGCATCGTTGGCATGGGCCGTGTGGGACGGGCCGTCGCGGCGCGCGCCGCCGCCTTCGGTTGCCCGATCAGCTACACCGACCTGCGGCCGATGGACGACGTGCCGCACCGCTTCGTGCCGGCGCTGATCGACCTCGCGCGTGATTCCGATGCACTGGTCCTGTGTGCGGCCGCCGACCAGGCCGAAGGCATCGTCGACGCGGCCGTGCTGGAGGCGCTGGGCCCGCAAGGCTTCCTGGTCAACGTCGCCCGTGGCCGCCTGGTCAACGAGCACGACCTGGCGGCAGCGGTGACTGCGGGCCGCATTGCCGGCGCCGGCCTGGACGTGTTCGTCGACGAGCCGCGCGTTCCCGCGGCGCTGCGGCTGTCCGAGCGCGTGACACTGCAGGCGCACCGCGCCAGCGCGACCTGGGAGACCCGCGCGGCGATGGGCCAGATGGTGCTCGACAGCATCGCGCAGGCCCTGGCCGGCGGCCGCCCGGCCATGAGCCTGACCACCTGAGCCGCGCATGACGCCGTGCCCGGCGGCGTTGCCGGCATCGGTCGCTTCTCCATGACCGTGTCCGCAGGCGCGGGTCAACCACTCCCTTCAGGAGTTATCCCTTGAGCACTCCAAAGGCCGACCGCGTTGCCCTCGTGACCGGTGCCGGCAGCGGCATCGGTCGCGCCGCAGCCCTCGGGTTGCTCGAAGACGGCTGGTGCGTCGTGCTCGCCGGCCGCCGCGCCGAGCCCTTGCAGGCGTTGGCCGAAGCCGCCCAGGCACGCGGCCAGCAGGCACTGGCCGTCCCCACCGATGTCGGCGACCCGAGCAGCGTGGAGGCGCTGTTCGACACCATCGAGAGTCGCTTCGGCCGGCTCGACCTGCTGTTCAACAACGCCGGCGTCAACGCCCCGGCGCTGCCCCTGGACGAACTGCCCCTGGACAAGTGGTTTGCCGTGCTGAGCACCAACGTCACCGGCGTGTTCCTGTGCGCGCGTGCGGCATTTGGCCTGATGCGCCGGCAGTCGCCGCGCGGTGGGCGGATCGTCAATACCGGATCAGTCTCGGCGCACACGCCGCGCCCCTTCACGGCGCCGTACACCGCAAGCAAGCACGCGGTGACCGGCCTGACCAAGGCGCTCGCGCTGGACGGGCGCGCCTTCGACATCGTGGCCAGCCAGATCGATGTCGGCAACGCGCTGACCGAACTGTCCGAGCGCATGACGCGCGGCGTACTGCAGGCCAATGGCACGGTCGCACCCGAACCGATGATGGATGTGAAGCACGTGGCCGACGCCGTTCGCCAGATTGCCGCGCTGCCGCTGTCGGTCAACGTGTTGAGCATCACGTTGATGGCCAGCGCCATGCCTTACGTCGGCCGCGGCTGACAAGCCTGCACCACTCACCCCGATCCACCTGCAAGAGGAGACACCCCATGCCATGCAGAGCCCTGATCAAGACCCTCACCCTCGCTGCGGGGCTGGCCGCGCTGCCCATGCTGGCGGCGGCACAGGCCTATCCGAGCCGCCCCATCAAGATCATCGTGCCGGCTCCACCGGGTGGCGCCATCGACATCATCGCCCGCGTCGTCGGCGAGAAGCTGGCCGCCTCGATGGGCCAGCCAGTGGTCATCGACAACAAGCCGGGCGCCTCCAACAACCTCGGCACCGACGCACTGGCCAAATCGGCGCCTGATGGATACACCATCGGCATCGTCGGCGGCAGCCACAACATCAACAAGTTTCTGTTCAAGAACCTGGGCTGGGATCCGGAGAAAAGCTTCGAGCCCATTGTCTACAGCCACGTCGTGCCGCTGGTTTTTGCGATCTATCCGCAGATTCCCGCGAAGACGCTGCCGGAGTTCGTGGCCTGGATGAAGGCCCACCCTGACCAGGCCAAGGTCGCCACCTCGGGTCGTGGCAGCGCGCAGGAGATGGCGGCCGAGATGTTCCGCATGGCCTCCGGCGTGGAGATGCTGCTCATCCCCTACAAGGGCTCGTCGGCCGCGCAGCCCGACTTGATCGGTGGACGCACCGCGCTCTACATCGATACCGTCAGCGCAATTCAGACCCAGGTGAAGGCCGGCACCGTGCGCGCCATCGCCGTGTCGACGATCAAGCGCACGTCGGCGCTGCCGGACGTGCCGACCGCCGACGAGCAGGGGCTCAAGGGCTACGACGCCAATACCAACGGCGGCTTCCTGGCGCCGGCCGGCACACCCAAGGCGATCGTCGCCAAGCTCAATGCAGAGATCAACGCCACGTTGAAGATGCCCGACGTGCGCGCGAAGCTCGAGACCGCCGGCATCGAGATCCAGGGCGGTACGCCGGAACAGTACGCCGCGCTGATCCATTCGGACCTCGTCAAGTGGGGCAAGGTCGTCAAGGCGGCCGGTATTCCCGCGGAGTGAAGCCAGGCCAGAGCATCACGAGGACCACGTGCCACCACGCCTGGTCCTTCACCACCGTCAAGACAACCCACACACTGCCATGAAGCTGCTCATCTCTGCACTTCTCTTCGCATTGCCGCTGGCGGCCGTTGCCCAGGGCACCTATCCCAACAAGCCGGTGACGCTGGTGGTGCCGTTCCCGCCTGGCGGCGGCACCGACATCGGGGCGCGCATCATCGCCGAACAACTCGGCAAGCGCTGGGGCCAGACGGTCATCGTCGACAACAAAGGCGGTGCCGCGGGCCAGATCGGCGCCGACATGGTCGCCAAGTCACGGCCCGACGGCTACACCCTGCTGATGGGCAACATCGGTACGCAGGCCATCAATCCGGCGCTCTATGCAAAGCTCCCCTACGATCCCGACAGCGCATTCACGCCGGTGTCCCTGGTCGCCGAACTGCCGCTGGCGATGATGGTCAATCCGTCGCTTCCCGCGAAGACCCCAGCGGAGTTCATCGCGCTGGCCAAGGCCAAGCCCGGACAGCTGAGCTACAGCAGCTCAGGCTCTGGCGGCGCGCCACACCTGGCGGCCGAGTTGTTCAAGGACCAGAGCAAAACCTTCGTGCTGCACGTGCCATACCGCGGCGGCGGCCCGGCCATCTCTGATTTGATAGCGGGTCACGTGCAACTGAGCTTCATGACCCTGTTCGAGGCCAGCGGCCACATCAAGAGCGGGAAGCTGCGTGCGCTGGCCGTAACCAGCGACAAGCGCGTCAGCGCGCTGCCCGACGTGCCGACGCTCGCGGAAAGCGGTCTGCCGGGTTTCAACAGCATCTCGTGGATCGGCATCCTTGCTCCGGCAGGCACACCGAAGCAGGCCGTCGACAAGATCAGCAGCGATATCCGCGCGGTGCTGGCCGATGAGAGCGTCAAGGCGCGCCTCGTCGGCCAGGGCGCAGTGCCGGCCGGCAGCACCCCCGAGCAGTTCGCGAAGCTGATCGAATCCGACCGCAAGCGCTACGCGCAGATCATCCGCGAGCGCAAGATCGTCGTCGACTGAGGCACTGACCGGCCCCCAGCAATCCGTACCACTGCAAGCGAACCAACTGCGCGCAACCGAGAGGAAGCGCGATACGCAAGAGCAGATTCACAGGCGTGCAAGTCATAGGGTTCATCAAGCAGGCCGACGCCGGCATGAGCGTGGCGGACCTGTGCGGCCCAGACGGATTGGGGTCGGCGACGCTCTACAAAGGGCTTCGCTCGGCGGCGGCGGCGCGAACCAGGTCAACGCCACGCTTGATCCTGACGAGGCGACATTCGCGCGACCGCAGGTGCGTGCTAGTCATGCTGTAGCTGGTGCGCGTTCGCATGAGGTGGCCGACGTCGATCAAGTACTCGTCGCCAGGCTTTACAAAGTCGCCGAACTTCAGGCTGCTGGGAGCCACTGGCGATGCATCTCACGCCGTGCTGTGCGCCGTGGGGCACAACATCCGCTTGCTGCTGCGAGCGATGCAGCGCAAGGGGCAGAAGGCCCTTCATGCGGCCGTGTACGGCCTCAGGTGGTCATTGGGCTACGCAGCGCGATCAGCACTGGGACTTCGAAGCCGGCCACCTGGGACTAGCACCCAAGCGACGTGGCCTCGCTTGGAGATTGCTGCCTGAGGACATTGAAATTCGCAGGGCCGACCAGCCGCCGTGGCCTCGACGACCAAATCAGGGATGAGCCCGAAGGCCTCCTGGGAGGCCGCTCTGCGAGCTTTGCCGATCGGCGATCCGGCTTGTCACCTTTTCGGGCTCGTCATGCCCGTCGATTGCTCGGACGAAGAAGCGCCGTGCCGCTGCCTCGTCGCGCTTTGCCGTGAGCAGGAAATCAACGGTCTGGCCCAGCCGATCCACTGCTCGATAGAGGTACATCCGGCGTCCGCCGACTCGCACATGGGCCTCATCCATTCGCCATGAGCGGCCAACCGACACCTGGCGGCGGCGGAAGCACGCCATCAACAACGCGTCCTTCACCAGCGAGGTCTGCATGTGCGCCTGCAGGTTCCAGCCCACAACCTGGCGGCTGTGCAGCTCCAGCACTGCCGCCAGGTACAGCCAGCCCTCGTCCGTGGGGATGTAGGTGATATCGCCGCTCCAAATCATGTTGGGCGCGGCCGGCGTGAACTGACGTTGCACGAGATCAGGCGACACCGGTAGCCGGTGCGCACTGTCGGTGGTCACCACGAACTTCCTCCTGCCTTTGGCCCGGATGCCGTGGCGCTGCATCAGCTGTCGCACGCGTTCCTTGCCCGCGCGCAGACCTCGGGCCAGCAACTGCTTGTGCATGCGGGGCCAGCCGTATTCGCCGCCGATCTCGTCGTGAATGGCTCTCATGTGGGCTAGCAACGCCTCGTCGCTGAGGAACCGGCTGGGGCCGGCTGCCGTGCCGCGCTGAGCGGCGCACCAGCTGAAGTAGCCGCTGGGACTGACCTCGAGCACCTCGCACATCATGGTGATCGGCCAGAGGCCTTTCATTGACCGGATCCAGGCGTACCTTGCAGAACGTCCCGTGCAAAGTACGCCGCGGCTTTCTTTGCGATGTCGCGCCCCATCTTCAGTCGCGCCACCTCCGCGCGTAGCCGAGCGATCTCCGCCTGCTCGGGCGTGACCGGCGGCACCGTCGTTGACTCGCCTTCGGCGGCTCTGGGAACCTGGCCTCTCGCATCGGTGCGCATCCAGTTCGACAGACTCGCCGTGGGAATGCCCAGCACCCTGGCTACCACCGCTATGGAGCGGCCGGCCCTCACCTGCCTGACCGCCTCCTGCTTGAACTCAGCCGTGTATTTGGCCCTCGTGAGCTTCTCGTCCGTGTCTTGCTCCAGTCCCGGCATTGTCCGGGCTTGGGCTATGCACTCCGAATCTCAGGGGCAACCTCAGATCGCGCCGCTGCCTGTTGCGGCGTTGAAGCCGGCGCTGATGGTCCCGGGCCACGCGCTGATGGGACAGGTGCAGGACGCACCTCGGGTGCCCTGCGTTGCGGCAGGCGTGCCAGCGGGCCGCCGAAGTTCAGGATGCTCCGGCGAATGGGCTTGCAGTTGGACGCACAAGCGGCACCGACCGGGGCTGGGAGTCATGGGCAATCCAGCGTGCGCAGCATGCGCCGCAGGATCTTGCCGGTGCTGGTCTTGGGCAGGTCGCTCACCACCTGGTAGGCGCGGGGCACCTTGTAGGCGGCCAGCCGCTCGCGGCAGTGGCGTTCGACATCGGCCACGTCGATGCGCGCGCCCTGGCGCGGCACCATGTAGGCCTTGGCCAGTTCGCCCTTGACCTCGTCAGGCACGCTGCCCACGGCCACCATCGCCACGGCGGGGTGCTCGGCGATCACCCGCTCCAGCTCGGCGGGGTAGATGTTGAAGCCGCCGGTGATGATCAGGTCCTTCAGCCGATCGACCACGTACAGGTAGCCCTGCGCGTCCTGCCGCACCAGGTCGCCGGTGCGCAGCCAACCGCCATCGACCAGCGTCTCGGCCGTGGCCTCGGGGCGGCCGAGGTACTCGCGCATCGTGACCGGGCCGCGGATCTGCAGCTCGCCCACCTCGTCCGGGCCCAGCACGCGGCCGCTGCCGTCGGCGGCGACCACACGCGCCTGCAGGTGCGGCAGCGGCACGCCGATGGAGCCGAGCCGCGCCGGGCCGTAGGCGCTGTGCGTGGTGCCCAGGCCGCCGAGCTCGGTCATGCCCCACAGTTCGATCAGCGGGCAGCCGAAGGCGGCCTCCACCTCGCGCATCTTGGCTTCGGGCATAGCCTGGCCGCCCACCGTGCAGCGTGTCAGTGACGACAGATCGTAGGCGCTGCGCCGGGGGTGGTTCAGGATGTACATGTACATCGTCGGCACGCCTTCGAGCATCGTGGCGCGTTCGGCCTGGATGCTGGCGAGCACGCGCTCGACGTCGAAGGCCTTGTGCAGCACCAGCGTCATGCCGAAGGCCACGGCGGCGTTCATCACGATGTTGCCGTACACGTGCGAGCACGGTAGCGCGCTCACCACCGTGTCGGCCGCGCTGCGCACATGCATCGTGGCCGTCATCGCGGTGTTCATCAGGATCGCCTGGTGCGTGAGCACCGCGCCCTTGGGATGCCCGGTGGTGCCGGAGGTGTAGCCCACGGTGCACGGCGACTCGACGTCGATGCCCGGCACCGGGAAGGCGTCTTCGGCGACCTCGCCCGCCAGCAGCGTGCGGAAGTCCAGCGCATCGGCCGGTGTGGCGCCGCCGAAGGCGATGCAGTGGCGCAGCCCGGTCTTGGCCCGCACGCTGGCCAGGCTGGCAACGCGGTCGTCGGAGCCGAACACGGCCACCGCGCCGCAATCGTTCATCGCGTAGGCGGCCTCATCGGGCGTGAGCATCAGGTTGAGCGGGTTGACCACCGCGCCGATCTTCATCACCGCGTAGTAGGCGATGATCCATTCGGGGCAGTTGGGCGAGAACAGCGTGACATTCTCGCCCGCCGCGATGCCCAGCCGCTGCAGCTGGGCGGCGACCTGGGAGGATGCGTGGTCGAGCTGGCGGAACGACCAGCGCTGTTCTTCGAACACCAGCGCGGTCTTGTCGCCGAAGCGCCGCGCGGCCTGCTGCAGCAGGGCGCCTACCGACGAAGGCAGGGTGCTTGCACTCATGGCAGGGCCTTGCGCATCACGGTCTGCAGGTTGCAGTACCCGGCCAGGCCGTGCAGCGAGTTCTCGATGCCGATGCCGGACTGCTTGTGGCCGCCGAAGGCGATGTCCGGCGCGAACACGTGCACATGGTTGATCCACACGGTGCCGGCCTCCAGGCGGCGGGCGATGGCCGAAGCCTGCGCCAGGTCCTTGCCCCACACCGAGGCGGCCAGGCCATAGGGCGTGTCATTCGCGCGGGCGATCACCTCGTCGATGTCACGGTACTTCAGCAGCGGCAGCACCGGGCCGAAGGCCTCTTCCACCACCACGCGCGAATGCTCGGGCGGGTTGTCCACCAGCGTCACCGGGATGAAGTAGCCCGGCTTCTGCGTCGGCGTGCCGCCCAGCAGGAAGGTCAGGCCCGCGTTGCGGCTGTCTTCCAGCAGCTTGGAGACCTTGTCGTACTGCATCTTGTTCTGCAGCGGCCCCAGCTGGGTGTCGGGCTCGATGCCGTTGCCGACCTTGACGGTCTTCGCGTAGGCCACGAGTTCGCGCGCCACGTCGTCATAGACGTCCTCGTGCACGTACAGGCGCTTGCAGGCCACGCAGAACTGGGCGCTGTTGGCGAAGGCGGCCCAGAACAGGTCCTTGGCAATGGCCTTGGCGTCCACGTCCGGCAGCACGATGGCTGGGTCGTTGCCGCCCAGTTCGAGCGTCAGGCGCTTCAGGTTCCCCGCGGCGCTTTGCATCACGCGCCGGCCGGTGGCGGTGGAGCCGGTGAACGAGATCTTGCCGATGCCGGGATGCTCGGTCATCCACTGGCCCAGATCGTTGCCGCCGGATAGCACGTTCAGCACGCCCGGCGGCAGCACCTGCT
Source organism: Burkholderiaceae bacterium (assembly GCA_044226465.1). Classification (GTDB taxonomy): domain Bacteria; phylum Pseudomonadota; class Gammaproteobacteria; order Burkholderiales; family Burkholderiaceae_C; genus Ideonella. Next base: position 11,047 of record JBGAGZ010000010.1, read on the forward strand.
GCGCCAGCTCGCCAAACCACAGCGTGCACAGCGGCGTGTAGGGCGAGGGCTTGAGCACCACGGTGTTGCCGGCCACCAGCGCCGGGGCGATCTTCCACACCGCCAGCAGCAGCGGGAAGTTCCAGGGCGTGATGCCGCCCACCACGCCGATGGGCGTGTAGCGGGTGACGATCTCGTCGTCACCCTGGCGGCTGACGACCTCGTCTTCAAGCGATTGCTTGGCAATCTCACGGCACCAATGGATCGAGCCGCCGATCTCCCACTCGGCCGCGGCGCGACCCTTGCCCTGCTCGGTGATCAGCAGCTCGACAAAGCCGGCCTGGTGCTGCTCGATCAGGTCGCCCAGCTTGGCCACCGTCTGCTGCCGTTCGGTGAGGCTGACGTGGGACCAGCTGCCGAAGGCCCGGCGGGCGGCGGCCACGGCCGCTTCCAGTTGCGCGCGCGAGGCCATGGGCACCTCGCAGATGGGCTGTTCGGTGGCCGGGTTGATGGCCAGCGCGGTGTCGTCAGCGAAAACGCGCTGACCGTCGATCGTCAGCGCATGGGGGGTCGCAATCATCGTGTCTCCAGGGGAATGTGCGGCGTTCATGGTGAACGGACCCCTCGCGCGCAACCATCGCCTGCCGTCCGCCGAATCGACGCACTCGTCCCGGATCGGACAGGAAAACCCCGGGCATGCGGACGCCTTGCTTCACTAGACTGACGGGCCGCCTCCCGCGACCGCCCGCCCCATGACCGACCCCGCGCCACGCACGCCCACGGGCAGCCCGCACCCGGACCTGCTCAGCGACATGCTGGACGCGCTGCGCATCGATTCGTCGGCCTTGCATGTGTTCGAGTTCTCGGCGCCATGGGGCGTGCGCATCGCCGGCTTCAAGGTAGGCTTCAGCTGGACCGTCATCGAAGGCAGCGTCTGGCTGCGCGGCCCGCGCGGCGAGGCCCGCCTGCTGGCCGCAGGCGACACGGTGGTGCTGCCGCGCGGCGCCGGCGAGGCGAGCTACGACTTCGTTTCGGCCCCTGGCGTGGCGGCCTACCCGGCCGAGGATCTCTGGCGCGAGGCACGCTTGCCGCGCTTCGCGCCCGGCGTCCGCGTCGACGGCCCTGGCGTGCTGCGCTGGGGCGGTGGCGGCGCGCTGACGCGCATCGTCTCGACGGCCTTTGCCTTCGAAGACCGGCTGCGCGGCCCGCTGGTGGATTCACTGCCCGACGTGATGGTGGTGCGGGCCAACGAGGCGGGAGCGGACTTCGTCGAGATGCTGCTGCGCTTTCCCGTCAGCAGCGGTGCGAAGCATGCACCGGGTTTCGGCGCCATGGCCACGCAGACGGCGCGGCTGCTGCTGATCCACGTGGTGCGCACCTTCGCGCTCAGGTCAGATGGCGGCCAGGGCTGGCTTTATGCACTGTCCGACGCCGGCCTGTCGCGGGCGCTGGCCTGCGTCCACCGCCAGCCCGCGCAGGACTGGTCGGTGGCCGCGCTGGCCCAGGCCGCCGGCATGTCGCGCTCGGCCTTCGCCAAGCGCTTCCACGACACGCTGGGCCAATCGCCCATGCGCTACCTGTGCGATTGGCGCATCCACCTGGCGCGCGAGGCCCTGGCCGGCGGCCGATCGACCATCACCACCGTGGCGCACGACGTGGGCTACAGCTCGGAGGCCGCGTTCCGCGCGGCCTTCCGACGCGCCACCGGCCAGCAGCCGCGGGCCTACCGTCGCGGCGCCGGCCAGGCCGGCCCCCAGAAGAGTCGGCCCGAAGCTGATTTCTAGCAGGGGGCATGAGCGGCCTCGAAAATGGCGACGTGGCGGCGATGCCCCGGCCCCACCGCCTCAGCGCAGCCCTTCCCCCGCCATCGCCTCGGGCGTGAACACCGAGTCCTTGTAGCGCGGCATCAGCTCGAACTGCGCCTTCTTCTCGTTGGCCACGTCATTGGCGAAATAGCTGCCGGTGAGCAGGTCGTAGAAGCCGTTGGCGCCCATGTAGACGCCGGGCAGGTCCGGCATCACGAAAGGCAGTGCCCAGGTGGTCTTCCACAGCTGCCCGTTGCCGTCCCAGCGGTCGCCCAGCACGGCCATCCAGCTGTCTTCGTCCACGTAGTAGCGTGCCCGCGCCACCTGGTGGCGCTGGCCCGGCTTCAGGCTGGCCTCCACCACCCACACGCGGTGCAGTTCCCAGCGCACGTGGTCGGGGTTGAGGTGCTTGGGTGTGACCAGGTCGGCGGCCTTGGCGGGCACCAGCGAGCGATTGGAGTTGTAGGGGATGAGCATCTCCTGCTTGCCGATCAGCTTCCAGTCGAAGCGGTCGGTGCGACCGGTCCACACGCCCACCTCGTCGAAGCTCATCAGCCCGGCGGTGGCCGGCGTGGGCGTGTCGCAGCAGGTCACCGGCAGCTTGCGCACGCGCCGCTGGCCGGTGAGATAGACCCAGCTCTGGGTCTTGTCTTCGTCGATGTTGTTGCGGCCGACGATGGCCTCGCCGGCGCGAATCGGCGGGCCGATGTTGAGCAGGCGGATCAGCCAGTACTCGCTGCGGGCAGCGGCCGGCAGCGCGTCGATGTAGTACGGAAAGCTCTGGTCGACGACGCCGTCCACCGTCAGCACCGAACGGCCCTCGGCCGTCATCTGGATGCCGTTGATCGCCAGGCGCACGTCGGTGCCACGCCAGCGCAGCAGGTGGTTCCACATCACCTGCTCACCCGAACTCGGAATGGGAAACGGAATGCCGCCGAGCACATGGCCGGGCTTGCCGCTCTCCAGCGTGCCGCTCAGCGCGTTCTTGGCGGTGTTGTCGTACACCCATTGCGGCGCGGCGGCGGTGCGGTGCGTCTTGTAGACGTCGATGCGGTAGCTGTCCGGGTAGCGCTTGAACAGCGCCTTCACGCCCTCGGTGAGCCTGGCTTCGTGCTGCGCGAGGTTCTTCGCGGTGATGCTGTACAGCGGCTTTTCGGCCGCGAAGGGGTCGGGCCGACGGCCGCCGTTCACGAAGCCGGGCGTGGACGTGGTGAGGCCGCCGGTCCAGGCCGGGATGCTGCCGTCCTTGTTGGCGGCGCGCTCGGCGCCCAGCGGGGTGAGCTCGGACTTCAGGCGTGCGGCCTCGGCCGCGGACACGGCGGCATGGGCCGCCGGCAGGTTGGCCAGGGCCAGCAGCCCGGCCAGCGTGAGGGATGCGAGGTGCAGGGACATGGTGCCTCCTTAGAAGGTGCGGCGGACCGACAGGGCCACGAAGTCGCGGTCTTTCGAGGTCTGCTTGAAGGTCTGGTGGTTGGCGTCGTCCAGGAACGGCGCCGCGGAACCGTAGAAGTGGGTAAAGCTCAGGCTGAAGCGCCACACGTCGAGGTAGGTGCCATTCAGCCCGAGCGACAGGTCGCCACCGCGGTGCGGACCCAGGGCACCGCCGGCCGACGAGCGGCCCTCGGGCGTGTAGCCCAGGCCCACCGGCAAGCTGATGTCCAGGCCGTCCAGCACCTGCCGGTACACCGGCTCGAAGGCCACGCGCAGGGCCGCGCCCCAGCGCCGGGTGTTCGGGTCCACCGACTCCGGGTGCTCGTTGACGGATTGCGTGTAGTTCAGGGCGATCTCGGCCAGCAGCGAGGCCTCGCGGGCGATGAACGAAGGCCCGAGCGCACTCAGCATGTTGAGGTTGGCATGCCAGGTCGTGCCGCGTGCGTAGCTGTGGCTGATGCCCAGTGCCGGCACGTTGAGCGAGCCCGACGACACCAGCGGCGCATGCGTGCGCACCGAGACCTCGGCCGCCACGTTGTGCTCGCCGATGCTGCGCGTGGCGCTCACGCCGAACGCATTGATGCCCTCCGCGTACTCGTAGTGATAGCTCACCGGCACGAAAGGCACCGGCGCACCCGGCGGCAGTGGCACGGCGGTGATGAACTGCTGTGGCGTCTTGTCGTGGTAGCGGATGGCGTAGAAGCCGAGGTCGGTGTCCAGGCCCGCGGGGCGCCAGCGCAGCTGCAGGCCGCCCTGCCCGCCGTTGCGGGCGAGCACGTCCGCCGCATGGCTTGCGGGCGGGACGCCTGGGCCCAGCAGGAAGGCCTCACCATCCGAGGGCGTGGGATCGGCCACCGAGAAGTAGCTGCCGGTGGCGGGCAGGCGCGTGGGCTCCCAGCGGTACTGGGCATACGCGCCCAGCGCCAGGTTGGAACCCAGCTGCAGCTGCGCCGACACCTGGCCCACCGGCCGCAGCAATTCCTTGAACGGGGTGTTGGGCACCGACAGTGCCTTCACCACGTCCACCGGCGCCATGCCCCCGGCAATGGCATTGGCGCCGAAGAACAGGCTCTCGCCCCACTGCAGCGTGTGGCGGCCGGCGCGCATCGTCAGGTTCGCGTCGTCGCTCAATTCGAACTTGCCGGAGACGAAGGCATCCAGCAGTTCGCCCTTGCGGCCGTGCAGCTTGCGGGTGCCCTCGGCGAACTCGCGGTAGGGCCGCGAGCTGACGTTCCAGGTGGCGCGCGAGTCGTTGTCGCTCTGGCCCAGGTAGACGGCGTCGTACCAGCCCGCGCCGCTGATGCGCGCGCCCCACTGGCGCCAGCGCAGGTCGGCCTCGGTCAGCAGGTCCAGGCGGTTGGAGATCAGGCCCTTGCCAAAGTTGCGGTCGCCGTCGTCCAGGTTGGGGTTGGCCACCAGCACCGCGTCCGGGTCGCGCACGCGCGCGGCGGCGCTGTACTTGACGGTGGTGTCCCACTGCAGGCGCAGGTCGGGCACTTCGGTGTCTATCGTGAAGGCCTGGGCGCCGCCCGCCGCGGCATTGACGGCGGCGGCCAGCGCGATGGGGCGCAGGGCCTGCGCCATGCGTAGCGCTTGTGTCTGCTTCATGTTGTCTCCTTCTGGTGGTACTGCAGAAATCGGATCTGGACGCTCACTTCAGCTGCTTGCCCAGAGCGGCCCTGAGCAAGGGAGCGAACCAGGGATGAAACAGGACCTTCTTGGCCACCGGCCACGCCTTGGCCGGCGGTATGGGCTCGGGGCCGACGAAGTGCTTGGAGTCCGACAGGTTCTTCGGGTCGAAGCTGTTCTTGACGCGTCGCATCCACAGGTCGGCGCCGCCCAGGCCGGGACCGAACAGGTCGGCGGCCGGCCCGCCGAGGAAGAAGGTGACACCCACCGGGTCTTTCTCGCCGGCGATGAAGGAGCGCAGCACGAACTCCACCGCGGCGATGCGGCTGCGCGCGTCGAAGCGGTTGGCCGGCGGGTTGTTCTCGGTCCAGAAGTGCCGCCCCTCGGACATCCACATCCAGTTCTGCTCGGCGTCGGACTGCATCAGCCGGCCGCCGGGCTGCTGGTCGCGGCCCAGCAGCTGCTCGCCCACGCGCACGGCCTTGGGGATGAGCGCGGTGGAGTCCAGCACGCCCATGCTCACCCCGGCCGCCGAGCCGATGCGGTTGAAGCGCGCCACGTACAGCGAGGTGATGCAGTTGGCCGCCAGGATCTCGCGCTCCTGCGGCTGCAGCCCGAGCTTGCGGCCGCCGGTGCGGGTGAGCACGGTGTCCAGCACCGCTTCCTTCCACGCCAGTTCCTCGGCCGACCAGGCCATCAGCATCAAGGTCCAGCCGATGCCGTTCTCGCCGCGCGCGGTCGGCGTGAGCCGGCCCTCGCGGTGGGCGTCGTAGTAGTCGCGGTTGGTGGCCGTGAACATGTGGCCCAGGCCAAGCGGCGGCGTGCGCGTCAGCACCATCGGCACCTTGGCATGCTGGAGCTGGTAGGTGGCCTCGGCCACGTCTTCCCAGCGCGACCACGCCAGTTGATGACACGCAAAGTGCTCAGGTACGCGCACGCCGCGCTGTGGATGCTGGCCTGTCCATTCCAGCTGCGGCGGCCCGGCCCAGGGGTAGAGCTTGATGCCGATGCGGGTGAACACGCCCAGGCCGCCGGCTGTGCCCAGCACGCCGCGGATCATGCCGCGGAAGCCCGGGCCCGGCCCTTCGCCGGTGAACCAGCCGGCATCGCTGCCGCTGCTGCCGATGCGCACGATCTCGCCTTCGGGCGTCACCCATTCCAGCGACAGCAGGTTGCGCGAGTTGTTGCTGGTGTGGTTGCCCGGCACCCCCACCCCGGCGAACGAGGTGGCCGAGGCCAGAGGCGAGTGGATAGGCCCGGCACCGATGATGTGGCACATCAGGTGGTGCTTCATCGCCTCGGCCAGCAGCTGCCCCGCGGTGGCGTAGGGCTCGATCACCGCCATGCGGTGGCGGGGGTCGATCTCCAGCCGGTTCATGCGGCGCAGGTCGATGGACACCGAGCCCGCCGTGCCCACGCCCGAGTAGCTGCCGTAGCCGGTGCTGTGGGCCTTGAACTTGATGCCGTGGCGGTTGCACACCTTCACCACGCCGGCCACTTCCTCGGTGCTGGCAGGCAGCACCACCACCGAGGGCGGCGCCCCCAGCAGCGTGCGCGCGCTGGGCTCGGCGCCCAGGCCGTACCAGTCGTGGCTGGCGGTGACGCAGGCGTCGTCGGACAGGTTGGCCTCGCCGACCACGGCGGCCAGTTCGCGGTAGACGTGGGGGGGCAGTTGGATCGTCGTCATGCGCAGGCTCCCGCGGCTTGCGCCAGCACGTCCAGCACGCCCTGCACCGGCAGCTCGATGCCATTCGCGGCCGCGGCCGCAGCCAGGTGCCGCTGGCAGCCGCCGCAGGCGGTCACGAGGCGGGTGGCCCCGGTGGCTTGTGCTTCCTGCAGCCGCTGCAGCGCGGCCTTCCCGGCCATGGCCGGATTGGCCTGCGCGGCCCCGGCGCCAGCGCCGCAGCAGTAGGCGAACTGGCGGTTGCGTTCCATCTCCACCAGCTGCAGCCCCTGCACACGCTGCAGCAGGCGGCGCGGCGCGTCGTACTGGCCGCCGTTGCCGTAGCGCACGGGCCGCGGGCTGTCGGGCACCGTCATGGTGTTGAGCACCGTGATCCACTGCCCCTGCCAGGGCGTGTAGGGCTCGCTCAGCCGGCCCAGGCGGCAGGGGTCGTGGTAGGTGACCTTGCCCTCGTGCCGCGCCTGCAGCGTCAGCTGGCCTGCGGCCAGCAGCTCTTCGAGGAAATCGGTGCTGTGCACCACGCGCACGCCGGGCAACGCCACGCCCAGCCGCGGGTACAGGTTGCGGAAGGCCGCGTAGTCCTCGGCGCTGGCGGCGAGCAACACGCGTGCCCCCGCGTCTTTCACGAGCTTTTGCTGGTGCAGGGCCAACGTGCGCGCGTCGTCCTGGAAGCCGAGGTCGTAGGCCAGCCCGCCGGCATCGCGCTCGGCATCGAAGGCGATGCCGAAGTCCACCCCGGCGGCCCGCAGCAAGCGCACCAGCGCCTGCAGCGCGGGCCACTGCCCTGGGTCGAAGGCGCTGCTGCCGCCCACGTGCAGCAGCACCTCGACCCGGGACTGGGTCGCGTCCTTCAGGTCCAGCCCCTCGGCCCAGCGGCTGCGTTCGGCGCGCGCTCCGAGGTGCGAGCCCTCGCGGCGCAGGCCCTCCATCAGCGCCTTCAGGCGCGCCGGCACCTGCCCTTCACGCGCCAGGTGGGCCCGCAGCTCGTACAGCGTGTCCAGCGGCTCGACGCTGTCGCCGTTGTTGGTCTTGCACGCCGTGTCGCAGGCACCGCACATCGTGCAGGAGAACACGGTGTCGAGCAGGCGCTCGGTCACCGCCGCCTTGCCCTCCATCAGCGCGTAGCTGGTGATGACCTGGCCTCCGCCGCTGTAGGCGTTGAAGTGGCCGTGGTCGATGCTGGGGCAGAGAGTGGCGAAGTCCCGGCTCCTGGGCGCGGGCACGAACTTGCACTGGGAGCAGCGGATGCAGCTCTCCTGGTATTGGCGGCGGTCTTGCAGTGACATGGGGGGGTCCGAAAGAGGTGTGGCGCGGTGGACGGTGGTCAGAAGCAGAGCTGGCCCGGGTTCAGCACGCCCCGCGGGTCGAACATCGCCTTGACCTTGCGCAGCAGGGGCACGATGCGGGGGTCTCGCTCGTAGGCGGCCTGGGCCCAGGGTCCGTAGGGCCGGCTGAAAAAGCCGCCGGCGCGCATCAGGGCGGTGACCAGTTCACGCTCCAGCACCTGCACCGGGCTGGCCACGTCCTTTGCGTGGAAGAGGTTGATCTCCACATGGCAGCTGGTGCCCTGCAACAGGGGCTGCAGGTACACCCCCGCCATCAGCTCGGCGGGCCGGGCCCGCTGCACGCCGAAGCGGTCGAACACCGGCTGCACGGCGGCCAGCAAGCCGGGCACCCGGTCGAACTGGCTCAGGCAGAACACCTCGGCATGGGCGCCTCGCGGCACGTCCTTGTAGAAGGCGTGCGGCAGCAGCTGCAGCCGCCGGCCGAGGGCCTGCGCGCTCAGCCCACCCGCGTCCTCGAGGCGCTGTGCGCCGCTGGCCTGGGCCACCTGCGCCAGGTCACGGCGCTGCCAGGCCAAACGTTGCTGGGGCAGGTCGCCCACGGCGCTCAGGCTCACGTACAGCAGCCAGGGCGGCGCCTGCTGCAGCAGGCGTTCCATCTCGTCGGGCGTGTCGGCCAGCGCGGCCGCGGCCTGCGCCCGGTCGAGCAGGAAGCAGTGCGTGCCCAGCTGCCGCAGCGCCAGCAGGCGGGCCATCTCCAGCAGCGGCGGCAGCGCGTCGGCGCCGTAGAAATGCATCTCCTCGCAGGCGGGCAGCGGCTCGCAGTAGAGGGACGCCCAGCCCACGATGCCCAGGGTGCCCTGGGCGCCCTGCAGCACGCGGGTGTAGTCGGTGCCGATAGGCCCGCTGGCCATCATCTGGCGGTTGCCGCGGCGCAGGTTCTCTTCCAGCGTGCCGGGCAATGAAGCACCGCCGGAACGGAAGCGCTCGCCGCTGCCGAAGGTGATGGACAACGCGGCCAGCGGGTCGCCGCTGTCCCAGTGGTCCTGCGGCGCGATGATGGGCTCGCGCTCCAGGAAGGCGCCCAGCACCGACTTGTTGCGCCGCGGCAGCAGCGGTTTCAGCGAGCGCAGGCCGTGCGGTCGCAGCGCCTCGTCGAAGGCGGGGAAGGTGACGCCGGGCTCGATCACCGCGATGCGGTCACGACCGTCCACATGGATGACGCGTCCCATGCCCGAGAGGAACATCACCACCGCCGGCCGGCGCGGCGCGGTATCGGCCCGGCGGCGCGGGCCGCCGGCCGAGCTCACCGGCACCAGCGGCAGCCGGTGCTCGTTGGCCCAGGCCACGAGCCGGGCGATCTCGCCCTCATCGGCCGGGCGGGCCAGCGCCAGCGGCCGGATGCAGGGCCCGGCATGGCTGTGGACGAATGCGTCGAGCGCGGCGGGATCGGTGTCGAGCCGGATGCCCGCGGGCGGGGACGGCAGGCGGGGGCTGGGGGTGGACATGGGCGACGTCGGCGACGTGAAAAGCACAGGTCGCCATGGTTCCCGCCCGGGCCGCGCATGGCCTCCGCGCGCATCCAGAAAACCGACGCAGGCGTCCACACCCGGCAAGGAAAACCCTGCCCATCGTTGCGCAGTCGGCGGCGGCGGCAAGCCTGCCCGGGGGCCGGCGCAGGGCCTGTCGTCCTCGCGCACAACCTGCGTGCTCTACAGACTGTCAGCGGGCCGGCCGCCGCACAGTCCTGCAGCGTCAGGCCGCTGGCGCCAACGCCGAGCATGAACAGGACGCTGACAGAATCGACCGTGCGAGAGAAGTTCGGCATCAGCTTGCAACCCGTCAAGGCCCATGCGTTTCAACAAATTCGATCTGAACTTGCTCGTGGCGCTGGATGCCTTGCTGCTCGAGCGCAACACCACGCGCGCGGCAGAAAAGCTGTATCTCTCGCAATCGGCCATGAGCAATGCGCTCAGCCGCCTGCGCGACTACTTCGAGGACGAGCTGCTGGTGCGGGTGGGCCAGAAGATGGAGCTGACGCCGCGGGCCGTGGCCCTGCAGGAATCAGTGCGCGACCTGCTGCTGCGCTTCGATGCGCAGATCGCAGCGAAGCCGCAGTTCGACTGCAGCCGGTCCGACCGCGAGTTCACGGTACTGCTGTCGGACTACTCGCTGCAGATGCTGGTGCCCCGTGTGCTGGCGCTGGCCGCGCAGCAGGGCAGCACCGTGCGCTTCAGGCTGCTGCCGCAGGTGGCGTCTCCATCGCGATCACTCGAGCGGGGCGAGGCCGATCTGCTGGTCATCCCGCAGGCCTACTGTTCGCCTGAACACCCGAAGGAGCTGATCTTCACCGAGGACTTCGTGTGCGTGGTCTGGAACGACAGTGTGGCGGCGAAGGAGGGCATGAGCCTTGAGCGCTACGCCGGCGCGGGCCACGTCGTCATGCGGCCCTACGGCGCCGACCACCACGCGTTCGAGGACTGGACGCTGCAGCGCCTGGGGTTCACCCGCCAGGTCGAGGTCACGAGCTACAACTTCGCTTCACTGGCCTACCTCGTGATCGGAACGGAGCGGGTGGCCACGGTGCATCGGCGGGTGGCCCGCGCGCTCGAGCCGACGCTGCCGATCACGATCCTGCCGCTGCCGGTGGCCATGCCCGCGCTCGAACAGGCGATCCAGTGGCACGGCCTGCGCACCACCGACCCCGGCATCGCTTGGCTGCGCGACCTGATGCGTGCCGCCGGCGCCGCGCTGGACCAGCCCTTCGCGGGACGATCCCCGGGTTCGCCCTGATATTTGCGCGGCTGATTTTCACAATGCACCGAACCCATTTTGCGCACGGGCATCGGTTCCCTAGGCTACGCCCCGTTGTCGCCTTGGTGCGGCTCGACAGACAGCCTGGGCATCACCCATGGATTCCGGTACATCCCCCGCGGCCGCCCGATTCGGCCTGGGCACTTTCTCAGCGGCCGGTGGGCCGCCGTTTCCCGGCCTGGTGCTGGCCGATGAGCAGGTCATCGGCGTGCATGCGCTGCACGGGCTTTGCGCCAGCCTTGGCCACCCGCTGCCCGAGGCCGGCTCGACCCTGGCGCTGCTGGAGAACTGGGCCACGGCCCTGCCGGCCCTGCAGGCCGCCGCCGATGCGCTGAGCCGCGCCGACACGCCGGCGCTGCGGGCGCGGCGCATGCAGGCGGTGGCCATGAACACGCTGCGGGTCCACGCGCCGGTGTCGGCGCGCCAGCTGCTGATGGCAGGCGCCAACTACTTCAAGCACGTGGTCGACCTGATCGTCGACATGGGCCCGGGCAAGACGCCGGGCACCGAAGGCATGGACCCCGCGGCGCTGCGGGCGCATGCCCAGGCCATGATGCAGCGCCGGCGGGCCGAGGGCTCGCCCTACTTCTTCTGCAAGCCGGTGTCCGCCATGAGCGGCCCCTTCGATCCCATCGTGCTGCCCGCACATGCCGAGCAGCCCGACTGGGAGCTCGAGCTGGCCGTGGTGATCGGCAAGCCAGCGCGCCACGTGCACCGCGCCGACGCGCTGGCCCATGTGGCCGGCTACACGATCGCCAACGACATCACCAACCGCGACTGGGTGTGGGCCCGCGCCGACGCCAAGGCCATGGGCACCGACTGGATCGCCTCGAAATCGCAGCCGAGCTACCTGCCCGTGGGCCCGTACATCGTGCCGGCCGCGCACGTGGGCGATCCGCAGCAGCTCGAGATCGAACTGCGGCTCAACGGTGCCACGATGCAGCACGAAAGCACCGCCGACATGATCTTCGGCGTGGCACGGCTCATCGAGCACCTGTCCGGCCTGATGCAGCTGCTGCCCGGGGACCTGGTCTGCACCGGGTCCCCCGCGGGCAACGGCACGCACCACGGCCGCTTCCTGCGTGCCGGCGACGTGGTCGAGGGCCGCATCGCCGGCCTCGGCGTGCAACGCACGCCGGTTGTCACCGAAACCCGCTAGAGGACCCGCCCCGTGGCCATCATCGGCATCGAAACCCTGCTGTACGGCGTCAATGACGTCGCCGAATGCACCCGCTACTTCGTCGACTTCGGCCTGCCCTTGCTCGAGCGCTCGGACACCCACGCGCACTTCCGGCTCGACGAGGGCAGCAACGTCATCATCCGGCACATCAGCGACCCGGCCATCCCGAGGAGCGGGCTGGCCGGCATCGGCGTGTGCGAAACCATCTGGGGCGTGGACCGTCAGGACAGCCTGGACCGGCTGGTGCGTGAACTCGGCCGCGACCGCGAGATCCGTGTGGACGCCGACGGCACCGTGCACTGCCTGGCCGATGACGGCCTGGCCTTCGGCCTGCGCCTGTTTCGCAAGAACCCGGTGCGCTGCGCGCCCGACCCGGTGAACTCGCCAGGCAACGTCAACCGCCTGAACCAGACACGGAAGTGGCGCACCAAGGCGCGACCGAAGACCATCCTGCATGCGGTGTTCCAGGTACCGAACCCCGAAGCCTCCTGGGCCTTCTACCGCGACCGCCTGGGCTTCCGGCTCAGCGACATCCAGAAGGGCTTCGGCATCTTCGGTCGCGGCGACGGCTGCATCGACCACCACAACATCTACTTCCTCAATGCCAAGCTGCCCTTCCCCGGCATGGACGGGCAACTGCGTTTCGACCACGCGAACTTCGGTGTCGAAGACATCGACGAGGTCATGGTCGGCGCCAACCACATGCAGCGCCAGGGCTGGCCGAAGTCGGATTGGGGGCTGGGCCGCCACCGCATCGCTTCGTCGGTCTTCATGTACCTGCCCTGCCCGGCCGGCGGCCAGGCCGAGTACGGCGCCGATTCGGACATGCTCGACGACGCCTGGGTGCCGCGGGTGTGGCATGCGATGTTCGGCTTCTTCAGCTTCATCCACAACATGGCGCCCTTCATGATGGAAGCGGCGCCCTGGGAGTGGGAGTACGCCCCGGGCTACACCCCCGGGGCGTCCACCCAGACGCCAGCGCACGACCACTGAGCGGCCATGTGGTTCCATCACTGCAACGACCGCGCCTGCTGCCCCGGCACGCGCACACCCGGCCAAGCCGCTGCACGCAAGCGCGGCCGCTTGACGATCGACCTGCACTGCCATGCCCTCGTGCCCGAGGTCGAGGCCCTGGTGGCCGGCACGCCGCAGAAGGCGGCCGAGCCGGCGCTGATGCAGCAGGCCATGGGCGATGCTTCGGTCCGCCACAACCAGGCGAGCATGCTGCCCATCGCCGGGCCGCGGCTCACACGGCCCGAACAGCGCTTGGCCGACATGGACGAGATGGGCGTCGATGTGCAGCTGGTGAGCCCGTCGCCCACGCAGTACTACTACTGGGCCGAGCCGGACCTGGCGCGTGAGGTGGTGCGTGGGGTGAACGAGGCCATGGCCGAGCTGTGTGCGCGTTATCCGGCGCGCCTGGCCGGGCTGGGCAGCGTGGCCTTGCAGCATCCCGCATTGGCGATCGAGCAGCTCGAGCATGCGGTGGGCCGGCTCGGCCTGAAGGGTGTGGAGATCTCGACCGCGGTCAATGGCCGGGAGCTCGACGACCCGGCCTTCGCCGGCTTCTGGGCCCGTGCCGAGGCGCTGGGGGCGCTGGTGTTCATCCACCCCTTCGGCACCACGCTGGGCACGCGCATGGCCACCCATTACCTGCAGAACACCATCGGGCAGCCGCTCGAGACCGCGATTGCGCTGTCGCGCCTGATCTTCGGCGGCGTGCTGCAGACCCACCCGGCCTTGAAGCTGCTGGCCGCTCACGGCGGGGGTTACCTGCCCACCAGCATCGGCCGCTCGAACCACGCCTTTGCGGTGCGGCCCGAGGCCATGGCCCATACGCGGGTGCTGCCCGGCGAACAGCTTGCCCGCATCTGGTTCGACAGCCTGGTCTACGAGCCGCTCGCGCTGCGCCACCTCATCGACCGCGTGGGGGTCTCGCAGGTGGTGCTGGGCACGGACTATCCCTTCGACATGGGGCACTACGACATGCACGCGCTGGTCGATGGCGTGCCCGGGCTGAGCGAGGACGAGCGCGCGGCCCTGCTGGGCGGCAACGCGGCCCGGTTGATCGGCTGGGTCCGGGAAGCCTCATGAATCAACTCCTGGCGCAGGAGCGGGCGGCCGAGCATGTCTGACGCACTGGTTCAACACGTGCTGGCGCTGGAGGACGAGCGCTGCCGCTGCATCGTCGAACAGCGCTTCGACCGCTTGCGCGAGCTGCTGTCCGAGCGGCTCGTGCACACGCACACGCGCGGCAACGTCGACACCCGGGACAGCTACCTCGCGTTCGTCGGAGGGGTGATCGAGTCGCTGGCGTTGCGACGCGAGGACCTGCGCGTGCTGCCGCTTGGCGAACACGCCGCCGTGCTGCATGGCCGTCAGATCAACCGCGCGCGGCGGCGCGGAGAAACCGGGGAAGTGCGCGTCGAAGCCATGGTGACCCAGGTGTTCGCGTGCGAAGCCGATGGCCAGTGGCGCATGGTCGCCTTCCAGGCAACGCCGATGGGGCCGCCGCCGCCGGCCGTGCCGCGCCCGGCCAACACGGGGATCCCACCCGAATCGAAAGGAAGCTCTTCATGAACATCGACGGCATCGACATGCGCCCCGGCAACGCCGAATATCCGATGGACCAGTGGTACGTGGCGGCGTGGTCGCACGAACTGGCGCCTGGCCGCTCCCTCGCACGAGACGTCTGCGACGTGCCGCTGGCGCTGTACCGCAGTGAAGCCGGCACGGCGCACGCCGTGTTCAACCGCTGCCCCCATCGCGGCATGGTCCTGACCAGCGCCACCGGCCGGGTGGAGGGTGACACCCTCCGCTGCGGCTACCACGGCATCCGCTTCGGGGCCGACGGGCGCTGCGTGGAGGTGCCCTCCGGCGGCCCGTTGCCGACGCGCATGTGCGTGCGCAGCTTCCCCATCGTCGAGAAGTGGAAGTGGCTGTGGGTCTGGATGGGTGAACCTGCCCGCGCCGACCCCGCGCTGATCCCCGATCACGACGACCTCGGCCTGGAGGGCAGCACTGCGCTGCACAGCGAGCCCGGCATCCGGCTGTCGGTCAAGGCCAACTACCTGATGCCGCTGGAGAACCTGGTCGATGCCACGCACATCACCTATCTGCACCACGGCCTGATCGATTCAGGCAACGTCGCCACCACGCCCTACGAGTTGAAGGTGGCCGGCACGCGCGTCAGCACCACGCGACGGTTCGAGAACGAGACACTGCCGCCGATGCTGTGCGCGGCCATGGGCCTGAAGGGCAACCGCGTCAACCGCACGCTGACGCTCACGGCCTTCGCCAACCACCTGTGCGAAATCCGCCAGGACTTCGTCGAGGTCGGCGACGCCGAGGCCAAGCCCGGGCGCATCAACCTCATCGTCTCGATCACGCCCACCCGGCGCGCCGAGACCGATCACTTCGCCCTGTTCGCCACGAGTTTCGAGAACACCCACCCCGGCCGATTCGACGACCTGCGCAACCTGTTGATGGAAGACGTGGTGGTGCTCGAGGAGATCCAGGCACTGGACACGCGCCTGGGCCGCGACCAGGTGCCGGAGGTCAGCATCAAGGCCGACGAGGCGAACATCCGCAGCCGACGCATCATTGCCGACATGATCCGCCGCGAACGTGCGGCGCAGGGCGGGGCCGTGGCATGACCATCGGGCCCGTTCTCGTCTCCGGTGCCGGGATCAGCGGCCTCACGCTGGCCTGTGCCCTGCGGCGCCAGGGCATCGCGGTTCAGGTGGTCGAACGCAAGCCCGAGATCGGCGACGAAGGCGGCATCGGCCTCACGCTGGTGGGCAACGCGCTGCGGGCCTTGAACGCGATCGGGCTGGCGCAGCCGCTGCTGGCCGTGGGCATGCCCGCCGATCACATCGACATTGCCACACCCGACGGGCGGGTGGTGCAGCAGTCGTCGACCCAGGGGCCTTGGGGCGCCGGCCTGCCCGGGCATTGCAGCCTGGCGCGGCCGCTGCTGCACCGGGTGCTGGCCGATGCGGCGCGCGCCGCAGGCGCCACGCTGTGCGCCGGCGTGGCGGTGGCCGACGCCGTGGTCGATGCCGATGGCATCGCGGTCCGGCTGACCGACGGCAGCGTGTCGCGCCACGCCCTGCTGGTGGCGGCCGAGGGGCTGAACTCGGCCACGCGGCAGCGCCTGTTCCCTGGCGTGGGGCCGGCCTTTTCCGGCCAGGTCGGCTGGCGCGCGCGCGTGCCGCGACCGGCCGAACTGCGCACCACGCGGATTCACTTCGGCGGGCCCTACGGTGTCGTCGGCATCTGCCCGATCACCGAGACCGACGCCTACCTGTACCTGGTGGAAGCGGCCGATGAACACCATCGCGAAGACCCGGCGCAACTGCACCGCACGCTGCACCGGCGCCTGGAGGGCCACTACGGCGGCCACGTGGCAATGCTGCTGCCGCACCTGACCGATGCGTCCCGGGTCAACGTCGGCACCTTGCCGGTGATGCTGGTGCCGGCGCCCTGGCACCGCGGGCGCACGCTGCTGATCGGTGATGCGGCCCACGCCAACCCGCCGGTGCTGGCGCAAGGTGCGGCCATGGGCATCGAAGACGCGGTGGTGCTGGCCGAGGAACTGGGTCGCGCGAGCGACCTGGACGCCGCGTTGGCCAGCTTCACCGCGCGCCGCTTCGAGCGCGTGCGCGCGGTGGTGGAGGCCTCGCGCCAGCTGGCGCAATGGGAGGTGGCGCATCGCCGCGACGTCGACGTGCCGGGCACGATGCGCCGCGTGGCGATGGCGCTGGCCGAGGCGCTGTGATTCGCCTGCGGCCCCAGCGCGCTCGGAACCGGACCGCTCGGTGACCGCCTCGAGGTCGGCGTCGGCACGCGGGCCGCGAGCGCGACCTCGCCGTCAGTGAGCCGGTCCGGGGTCCGGTTGCGGTTCCCCTCCGGCGTCGTGACCTGCTGCCGGACCATCCTTCACGGGCATGGCCTCGGCAGCCTGCTGCAGCAGCTGCCGCAACCACACCACGCCGGGGTCGAGCGAACGGTACTTGTGCCATTGCATGGCCTGCTGCATCGGCGGCATCGGCATGGGCACTGGCAGCAACAGGATCGGCAAGGCCGCCTGCACCCGACGCGCCAACCGGCCATGGACCGTGGCCACCAGCTCGGTGCCCACCACCAGGAAGGGCAGCACCGCGAAGCTGTAGGTGCGAACCTCGATGCGACGCGACAGGCCGTAGCGCTGCATGAACCAGCCCTCGAAGGCCGGGGGTTCGGTATCGACCGGCTGCATCACCGCATGGTTGGCTTCGGCATAGCGCTCGAAGCTCATGCCCTCGCGCGCGTGGCTGCTGTCCTGGCAGACCGTGCACACGAAGTCGTCGTCGAACAGGATCTGCGTCGGGTGCTCGGCCGAACAGTAGGCCTTGGGAATCACCAGCAGGTCGGCCTCGCCCCGTTCCAGCACGCGGGCAGGGTTGGCCGCCTGGGGCAGCAGACGAAAGCGCACCGTGCTGCCCTGGCGCCGGGCGATCGCCAGCGCGTGCGGAATGAGCACTTCCATCGAGTAGTCGGACACGAAGAGCTTGAACTCGCGATCCGAGCGCGTGCAGTCGAATTCGGGCTGTGCGGCCAGCGAGGTGTCGATGCGCACGAGCACGTCGCGCACCGCCTCGCGCAGAACCTCGGCGCGCGGCGTCAGCTCCATCTGCCGCCCCACTTGCACCAGCAGCTCATCCTCGAAGTACTCGCGCAGCCGACCCAACGCATTGCTCATCGCCGACTGCGAAAGGTGCACCCGCTCGGCAGCGCGGGTGATGTTGCGCTCTGTGAGGACGGCGTCCAGCGACACCAGCAGGTTCAGGTCGAGCTTGTTGAATCGCACGGGATAGAGGGTTGACCCTGAAAGTATTCAGCGCGCCCATGCGTCGCATGGATGCAATCCATTTTGCAAGCGGACCTCGCCGTCTTAACCTCTCGTCAACCCGATTCCCACAACGCAAACGGAGACACCGAATGGCCTGCGGCCACGCGGCGGGCGAACTCATGCCTGCATTCCCTGTGAGGGCCAGATGACGCAGTGTGAACGCACATGTCGTCGTCCAGCACGCGCCGCCATGAGCCGCGACTTTCTCGCCATCCATTCGACGAGGCACCTGTCATGAGCATTGCGATCGACAGCCGGCGCGGCCGGTTCGCGTTGATGGTCGGGCACTGCGCCGGCATGATCGACTTGGTCGCGTTGCCCGTGTGGGTGGGCGCGCTGATCGGCCGCTACGGCTTCGAGCCGGAGCGCGCCGGGGCCCTGGCCACGCTGTTCCTCGGTGCGGTGGTGCTGGTCAGCGTGCTGCTCGCGCCGCGCCTGCCGCGGCTGCCGGCGCGGCGCCTGGCCACCACCGGCTATGCGGTGGCGGCGCTGGCCTTCGCAACCGCCTCCACGACGGCCGATTTCGGGCTGCTGGCCTTGCTGCACCTGCTGGCCGGCGCGGGCAACGGCATGGCGCTCAGCGTCACCCATGGCACGCTGGCGCGCAGCGCGCGTCCGCACCGGCTGTTCGCGCTTGCCAACCTGGCGCTCGGCCTCTTTGGCACGCTGTTCTTCGCCACGGTGCCCACCCTCATCGCAACGGCCGGCGGGCCGGCACTGTTTGCCGTGTTCGGCGGCGTGATGACCGTGGCCGCGCTGGCGGCGCTCACCTGCTTTCCCGCCGCGCCGCCGTCTGCAACCGTCCCGTCCACCCCTGTGAAGGTGCCACTGCCACGTGCCGTGTGGTTCGGCGTGGCCGGCATCTCGTGCATGACGGTCGTGCAGGCCATGACCTTCAGCTTCGTCGAACGCGTGGGCATCGACCGCGGCTTCGGCGCGGGGGCCGTGCAGGCGGTGCTGGTGGCACTGGGCCTGTTCAACCTGCTGCCGCCGGTGCTGGCAGCGGTTCTCGAACGGCGGCTGCCGGCGCGCGCGGTGCTCGTGGCCGCGCCCCTGCTGCAGGCGGCCTTGGCGGCCGTGCTGATGACGGCCGACGCACTGCCCGTCTACGCCGCGGCCACGCTGGTGTTCACCTCGGTGCTCATCTTCGCGCACACCTTCGCTTTCGGTCTGCTCGCGCGGCTGGACCCGAGCGGCCGCGCGCTGGCCGCGACACCGGCAATGACGATGTTCGGCTCCGCGATCGGGCCGCTGCTGGGCGGAACCCTCGTGCATTCGTTCGGCTACGGCGGCATTGCCATGGCGGCTGCCCTGGTAGGCGGTGTCGCGCTGCTGGCCTTCCGCCGACTGCCGCGCGCGGCGCCGCAGCCGGCGGCATTGGCACCCACCGTCCCCTAACGTCTGAAGGACATATCCCATGAAACTCGCCACCCTCAGAAATGGCAGCCGCGACGGCCGACTGGTCGTCGTCTCGCGCGACCTCACCCAGGCCGTCGACGCCGCGGCCATTGCCCCGACGCTGCGCAGCGCGCTGGACCACTGGGCACGCTGCGAGCCCGGCCTGCTCGCGCTGGCCGAGCGGCTGGACGCCGGCCGGGCGCCCGACGCCTTCGCGTTCGACTCCACGCAGGCGATGGCGCCGCTGCCGCGCACTCACCAGTTCGTCGACGCCTCGGCGTTCCTGAACCACGGCAGCATCATGGAGCGCGCGTTCAACCTCACGGTCAAGCGACCTGAAGGCGTGCCCATCCTCGTGCAGCGGCAATCCGACGACTTCGCGGGCCCCTGCGCGGATTTCCACTTTCCTTCCGAGGCCGACAACGCCGACTACGAAGGCGAGTTCGGCGTCATCGTCGACGACGTGCCGATGGGCAGCAGCGCCGAGCGCTGCACGCAGGCCATCCGCCTGCTGGTGCTGCTCAACGACGTGAGCATGCGCCGCTTCGTGGTGCCGGAAATGCAGATGGGCTTCGGCTTCATCAACGCCAAACCGGCCACCGTGTTCTCGCCGGTGGCCGTCACGCCCGACGAGCTGGGTCCAGCCTGGCGCGACGGCCGCGTCCACCTGGATCTGCGCGTCTCGCGCAACGGTGGACTCGTCGGCCGACCCAATGGGCGCGAGATGGATTGGAGCTTCGGCGAGCTGCTGTCCCACCTGGCCTACAACCGCAACCTGCGCGCCGGCACGGTGATGGGCTCCGGCACGGTCTCCAACCGCGATGCGGCCAACGTGGGCTCGGCCTGCCTGGCCGAGGTGCGCGCGCTGGAGACGATCACCGACGGACAGCCCCGGACGCCGTGGCTGCGCGATGGCGAGCGCATGCGCTTCGAGGCGCTGGACGAAGCCGGCCGCAGTGTCTTCGGCGCCATCGACCACCGGATGTCGATCCATCGCCCCGCCTAACTTCTGAACTGAGGAAATCCGCCATGGCCTTGCTGGACCGCACGCCCCGCCGCTTCGTCGACCTGTCGATCTACCTCGAGAACGACGTCGCTTCCGATCCGCCCGGGATGGGCCCGCACATCGAATACGAGAACCACGACCAGTCGATGCCGGTGTTCGAGAAGCTGATCCCCGGCCTGAAAGCCGAAGTCTTCGCCGATGGCAAGGCTGCCGCGGCCGAACACGTGCGCCTGTCCACGCACAACGGCACCCACCTCGATGCGCCCTACCACTTCCACCCCACGATGGACGGAAAGCTCGGCGAGCCACGCGCGTCGATGACCATCGACCAGGTGCCGCTGGATTGGTGCTTCCAGCCCGGCGTGAAGCTGGACTTCCGACACCTCCCCGACGGCCATGTGGTGTCGGCCGCCGAGGTGCAGGCCGAACTGCAGCGGGTGGGCCACGTGCTGCAGCCGCTGGACATCGTGCTCGTGAACACGCGCGCCGGCTCGCGCTACGGCCAGCCCGACTATGTGGATGCCGGGTGCGGCATGGGCTACGAGGCCACGATGTACCTGCTGGAGCGAGGCGTGCGCCTGACCGGTACCGATGCCTGGAGCTGGGACGCGCCGTTTTCACACACCGCGAAGAAGTTCGCCGAGACGCAGAATCCGGCCCTCGTGTGGGAGGGCCACAAGGCCGGCATGGACATCGGCTACTGCCACCTGGAGAAACTGCACAACCTGGAAGCGCTGCCGCCGCATGGCTTCGTCGTGAGTTGCTTTCCGCACAAGATTCGCGCCGCATCCGCCGGCTGGACGCGCGCGGTCGCGATCTTCGAAGAGTGCTGACGAAGCACCCACCGACGACGCTTCCCATCCTGCGGCCGACGCCGCCCGATCCTCATTCCCCCACCATGGCACGACCTCCCGTCATCATCAGCTGCGCCGTCACCGGCTCGATCCACACGCCGAGCATGTCGCCGCACCTGCCCATCACGCCGCAAGAGATCGCCGATGAAGCCATCGCCGCCGCTGCTGCCGGCGCCGCGGTGCTCCACCTGCATGCGCGCGACCCGCAGGACGGCAGCCCATCGTTCGATCCGGCGGTGTTCCGCCAATTCCTGCGGCCCATCCACGCCGCGACGGGCGCGGTGATCAACATCACCACCGGCGGCTCGCACACGATGTCGCTGGAGCAGCGCCTTGCCGCGGCGTTGGACGCGTCACCCGAGATGGCCTCGTGCAACATGGGCTCGATGAACTTCGGCTACTTCCAGGTGCTGGACCGGCTGAAGGAGTTCCGCTTCGGCTGGGAACGCGACTACCTGGCCGGCTCGCGTGACCGCATCTTCCGCAACACCTTCGGCGACATCGAGCACATCCTGGCGACGCTGGGCGAGGGCCATGGCACGCGCTTCGAGTTCGAGTGCTACGACGTCGGCCACCTGTACACGCTGAAGCATTTCGTCGATCGCGGGCTGGTCAAGGGCACGCTCTTCCTGCAGTTCGCGCTGGGCATCCTGGGTGGCATCGGCGCCGACCCGGAGAACCTGACGCACATGAAGCGCATAGCCGACAAGCTGTTCGGCGACGGCTACCAGTTCTCCGTGCTGGCCGCCGGGCGGCACCAGATGCCGATGGCCACGCAGGCCCTGCTGCTGGGCGGGCACGTGCGCGTGGGGCTCGAAGATTCACTGTTTGCCGGCCGCGGCCAACTGGCGCAGAGCAATGCCGAGCAGGTGCGGCAGATCCGCAGCATCGCCGAGACGCTGGGCCTGGAGATCGCCACGCCCGACCAGGCCCGCGCGCTGCTGGGGCTGAAGGGGCGGCAAGCCGTGCGCCTGAAGTGAGCGTCCATGCCAGGATCGACGGCCCGGTGGCTCAGGCACCCACGAGGGCTCCGGCCCAGGCGTTGTGCACGATGCGCTGGTAGCACGCCGCAACGTCCTTCACCGGCAGCGCCTTTGCGAGCCGGGTGACGGCCAGCGCGTCGACGGTCAGCGCGGCGAGCTGCGCTTTGCCGATGCCGAAGCCCTTCAGATCGGTGGGCAGGTCGAGGCTGCGCACCAGCTCGCGCACGGCCACCGGAACGCGCGCCACGGCGGCATCGGGGTTGCCGGTGTCGATGCCCAGCATGCCGGCCACTTCCAGCAGCTCTGCACGCCGCACCTCGCGCAGCGCGTCCAGCACGTAGGGCAGCATCACCGCATTCGTGCTGCCGTGGGTTCCGTGCGTGAGGCCGGCCACGGCATAGGCAATGCCGTGCACGGCATGGAGGCCGGCGCTGCCGTACGACAGCGCGGCATAGACGCTCGCGTGCGCCATGCCGTTGCGCGCCGCCAGGTCTGCACCGTCGCGATAGGCGCGAACCAGGTGGCGGATGCACAGGCGCAGCGACTCGCGCGCGAAGATCATGGTCAGCGCCGATCGCCCGCTGTAGCCGGGGTCAGGATGCCCGGCGCGGTCGTAGGCCGCCGAATCGATGGTCAGGAAGGACTCGATGGCATGCGTGAAGGCATCGATGCCGGCATCGGCCGTCACCCGCGGCGGGCAGGTGTAGGTCAGTTCCGGGTCGACCAACGCGACCACAGGCCGCAGCGCGTTGTCCATCACCGCGATCTTCGTGGCGTTGGTGGGGTCGACCAGGATCGCGCCCGGCGTCGCCTCGGACCCGGTGCCGGCGGTGGTGGGCACGGCGATCAGCGGCAGCGGCTTCGCACCACCGATGTCGCCGACGAAGCTGCGCACCGCGCGCCCGGTGGGCAGGGTCAGGCACAGCGCCTTCGCCAGGTCGATGTTGCTGCCACCGCCGAGCGCGATGACGTGGTCCACACCGGCGCTGCCAATCCGGCCACGAAGCTCGACCGTGGCTTCGTCACACAGCGTGGTGGTCGGATCGGGCTCGCCGCCGGCATAGACCAGGATCTCGACGCCACAGGCCGCAGCCGACGCCACGAATTCACGCACCCACGGCGTGTTCTGCTCGAAGTAGGCGTCGGTGACCAGCACGCCGCGCTTGTGCCCCAGCC
Organism: Burkholderiaceae bacterium; assembly: GCA_044226465.1. Taxonomy (GTDB): domain Bacteria; phylum Pseudomonadota; class Gammaproteobacteria; order Burkholderiales; family Burkholderiaceae_C; genus Ideonella. The sequence continues at coordinate 34,162 of JBGAGZ010000010.1, forward strand.
GCGCCAGCAGCGCGCCCAGGCCGTTTCGTTCGCCACATCCGATGATCAGGCGCGCCGGCGCGCAGAAGTGAATGAGATCGTCGTCGCGTGTTGTCAATGGCTTCCCCCGGTTGAACTGCACCAGCACGTCGTCGCGCTGCAGGCATAGCGCTGAACGACGTTGCGAAACTAACATATCAGCTCGAAATGGCCTGCTATCGCATTCTGCCCCCCAACAGCATAGAGACCTTCAAGTCAATCCAAAGCGCTCTTGTTTGCGTTGACCGAAAGGCCCTGTTGTCAGTAATATGTCAGTGACACATTAGCTTTGAGGCGATGCCATGATGACTGAACGCCAGCGGCGCTTTCGCGAGCAGTACCAGTCAGAGATCAGCCCGCTGTACAACGGGCTCCTGCACATCGGCGTGATGTACGCGGCCGGCATCGCCGCGCTGTGGTTCTGCGCCACGCGGCTGCAGGGCGTTGGGTGGGATTGGCTGATCGTGATCCCCACCTTCTTCGGCGGTAACGTCGTCGAGTACTGCATGCACCGCTACGTCATGCACCGGCGCATCGACGTCTTCGCGCTGCGCGCGATCTACGAGCGCCACACGCGCCAGCACCACCAGTACTTCAGTGACCTCGAGCCGACGATCGACACGACGCGCGAGTTCCGCATCGTGTTCTTCCCGTGGCGCGTGCTGATGGTGCTGGGCGTCGCCGGCACGGGTCTCGGCGCGCTGGCGGCCTGGCTCTTCAACGCCAACGCCGGCTATCTATTGTTCATGACCATGGTCGCGCACTACCTGGTCTACGAGACCTTCCACTACTGCTGCCACGTGCATGACAACGCCTTCGTGCGCCACATGCCCTTCGTCAACACGATCCGGCGCCACCACACGGCGCACCACAACATGGGGATCATGATGAAGTACAACATGAACCTCACCTTCCCGATCTCGGACTGGCTGTTCGGCACCAGCGACCTCGCACGCGGCCTGCTCGGCCACCTGTTCAACGGCTACGACCAGACGCATGTAAAGCCCGAACTCATGCCCGTGATCGAGCGCTTCCGCAACGACCACACCCGCGTCACGCTCGACGGCCCGCAGCTCACCGACGACGAACGCCGGCTGATCGGCGCCTGATGGATTTCGAGCAGGATTTCGAGCCGCTGGGCCACGGCATCACGCTCGTCGACACCGGCTTTGTCCGCGCGCAGTACGACGCGGCGTACCTGATGGTCGACGGCGGTCGAGCCGCCTTCATCGACACCGGCACGCACCTCGCCGTGCCACGGCTGCTGGGCGCGCTGGCTGCGCAGGGCCTGGCCGCCGAGCACGTCGACTGGGTGATCCTGACGCACGTCCACCTCGACCATGCCGGCGGTGCCGGACTGCTGATGCAGCAACTGCCGCAGGCGCGGCTCGTCGTCCACCCGCGCGGCGCGCGCCACATGGCCGACCCGTCGCAGCTGCTCGCTGGTGTGCGAGCGGTCTATGGTGCCGAACGCGTGCGACTTGACTATGGCGAGTTGCCGCCAGTGCCACCCGAGCGCATCGTGACGCCGCGTGATGGCGAGGTCCTGCATCTCGGCCAGCGGCCGCTGCGCTTCATGGACACGCCGGGTCACGCGCGGCATCACCACTGCATCTGGGATGCCATGAGCAGCGGCTGGTTCTGCGGCGATACGCTCGGCATCGCCTACCGCGAGCTGACGGGCCCCGCCGGCCACTACGGCCTGCCGACGACGACCCCCGTGCAGTTCGATCCCGAAGCACTGCGCGGCTCCGTCCAGCGGCTGCTGGCCGCCAGGCCGTCGGTGGCCTATCTGACGCACTTTGGCCCGACGGCAGCGGTGGCCCGGCAGGCCGCGATGGTGCTTGACCAGATGGACGCGATGGTCCGGCTTGCCAACGACTCCCATCCGCATCCTGACCGGGCCCGCCGCCTGCGCCGCGGCCTCGAAGCGCTCTATCTGCGTGCGGCGCGCAAACAGGGCGTTCCGCTCGCCGACGATGCAGTGCGCGATTTGTTGGCGACCGATGTCGAACTCAACGCGCAAGGACTGGAAGCCTGGCAGCACAGCCGATCGTGACCGGGGAGCGCAGGCGCTTAGCGGGGAGCGCAGGCGCTTAGGACGAGCCGCAACCCGGTATGGCGCTGCCGACTAAGATTGGCCGCGTCACTCATGCCAGGATCAGACACGTGACCAGGCCCACGAAGACCCGCCGCACGAGCCCTGCCTCGGCAAGGGAGAACCCGCGCTCGGCCCCGACTGCGAAAGTGATTCCGCTGCGCCAGACTTCGCTGACCGACGTGGCGTACTTGCAGCTGGAGGAGTTGATCGTCACGCTGCAGATCGAGCCCGGTACCGCCGTCTCCGAGGCCATGCTCTCCGAAAAGCTCGGCATTGGCCGCACACCCATCCGCGAGGCGCTGCAGCGCCTTTCGCGCGAGTACCTCGTGGTCGCGCTGCCTCAGCGCGGCTACCTGGTATCTCAGATCGACGTTCGCATGCAGCTTCGGCTGCTCGAGACACGGCGCGAGGTTGAGCGCCTCGTCGCACGTTCGGCCGCCCGCCGGGCGACGCTTGAAGAACAAGAGCGATTCGGCGAACTGGCGCAGATCTTCGAGCAGGCGGCGGCTGACAATGACGCCGCCGGCTTCATCCGCGCCGACCGCGAGTTCAACGAACTCTGCCTCCAGGCCGCACGGAACGAATTCGCGGCTGGCGCGATGGCGCCCATGAACGCCTTGTCGCGGCGCTTCTGGTACATGCACTGGCGCCAGGCTGCCGACCTGGCGGAGACCGCTCGCGCCCACGCGGCACTCGCACGTGCGATTTCGCTGCGCGACGAGGACGCCGCTGCGAACGCGCTCGACGCCCTGCTCGACGGCATCCTGGCCTTCACCAAGGCAACGCTGTCGACCGACTTCTGATCCGAAAGCCGAGGGACGCTGCCTCGACTGGTAACGCATGGGCAATGGGCGCGTCCGAGCGCTGGGGCTCAGAACTGGATCTTCTCGTCGGTATCCACCAGCCGGTTCGGCTTGGAGAAGAAGGCCAGATGCAGCGACCCCTCGCGGGTAAAGCCCTGGTGCACGCTGCCGGCCGCGCGCACCGCGAAGTTGCCCGCGGTGATCACGCTGTCGTGGTCCTCGAAACAGCCTTCGAGCACGAAGGTCTGCTCGATGCCCATGTGCTCGTGCTTCGGGGCTTTCGTCCCGGGCGCAAAGCTGAACAGCACCGTGGAGGCGCCGCTGGCTTCGTCGCGCCACAGCACCTTGAGCTTGACCCCCGGGGCGATCTCCTTCCAGGGCAGGCTGGCCACGTCCACCACGTGGGTCTGGCCCGGTGTCGGGGCATTGCGGTCTGTCGTTTCCATGGTGTCTCCGGCGCGTCGAGGCGTCTTCAAGCGGCGTCCAGGCCGTCCCAGCAGAGGTACTTGACTTCCACGTATTCGTCGATGCCGAGGTGCGAGCCCTCGCGGCCCAGGCCGCTGTGCTTGACGCCGCCGAAGGGCGCCACCTCGTTCGAGATGAGCCCGCAGTTGATGCCCACCATGCCCGATTCAATGCGCGCCGCGTTGCGCCAGATGCGCGCCGCATCGCGGCTGTACAGGTAGGCCGCCAAGCCGAACTCGGTGTTGTTGGCCATCGCGATGGCCTGGTCCTCGGTGTCGAAGCGGAACAGCGGCATCACCGGGCCGAAGGTCTCCTCGTGTGCGATGCGCATCGCCGGCGTGGCGTCGGCCAGCACGGTGGGCTCGTAGAAGTTGCCGCCGAGCGCGTGGCGACGCCCGCCATGCAGCAGTCGCGCGCCCTTGGCCAAGGCATCGGCCACATGTTCCTCGACTTTCTCGACAGCGCGGGCGTCGATCAACGGGCCGAGGTTCACGCCCTCCTCCAGGCCGTTGCCCACGCGCAGCAACCTCACCCGTTCGACGATGCGCGCGGCCAGCGCGTCGTACACGCCTGCCTGCACCAGCACGCGGTTGGCGCCGACGCACGACTCGCCGGTGTTGCGGAACTTGGCCGACATCACGCCATCGGCGGCCGCGGCGAGGTCAGCGTCGTCGAAGACGATGAAGGGCGCATTGCCGCCCAGCTCCATCGAGCACTTCTTGATGGTCCGTGCCGACTGCGCCAGCAGCACCCGCCCCACCTCGGTCGAACCGGTGAAGGTGATCTTGCGCACCTGCGGGTGCGACGTGAGTTCGCTGCCGATGGCGCGTGTGTCGTTGCCCGTCAACACGCTGAACACACCTGCCGGCACGCCGGCACGCCCGGCCAGTTCAGCCAATGCGAGCGCCGTCAGCGGCGTCTGGCTCGCGGGCTTGACCACCATGCTGCAGCCGGCGGCCAGCGCCGGGCCGGCCTTGCGCGTGATCATCGCGGCAGGAAAGTTCCACGGCGTGATCGCGGCGCACACACCAATCGGTTCGCGCAGGGCCACGATGCGCTGGGTCTCCCTCACGCCGGGGATCACGTCGCCGCGCACGCGGGTCGCCTCCTCGGAGAACCATCGCACGAAGCCGGCGGCATAGTCGATCTCGCCACGCGCCTCGGCCAGGGGCTTGCCTTCTTCGAGCGTGATCAGCGTGGCCAGGTCGTCCTTGTGCTGCACGATCAGTTCGTACCAGCGGCGCAGGATCTCGCCGCGGGCCTTGGCCGTGCGGCGACGCCAGGGGCCGAAGGCGGCCTGAGCGGCGTCGATCGCGCGGCGGGTTTCATCTTCGCGGCAGCGTGGCAGCTCCGCCAGGCGCGACCCGTCGGCCGGGTTGTGCAGCGCGTAGTGGCCGTGCGGTGTTTGCGCCAGCCAATGGCCGTCGATGTACGCGGCCTCGCGCCACAGTGCCGCGTCCTTCAGAAGCGTCTTCATAGCGCCGGTCTCAGCAAGGGTGGCGCCCGACCATGAAGGCCGGGTCCGGATCGGCGGTGACGGGCAGGCCCGAGGCACCGAGGGCCTGGCGCAGCTGCTTCATGAAGCGATCGGGGATGCGCATCGCCGGCGCACGCAGCGGCCCGCCGTTGAAGCCGGCCAGCCAGTCCTGGTACTTCCATGCAGTCCGGTTCAGCACCGAGGCCCCGGGCACGGAAGCCGCCTGCACCGCGCCGCTGGCCAGGCGCGCCGGGTGCACCTGCCAGTAGCGCTGCATCGCCTCCTCCCAGCGCCCCTGGCGCGCCAGGTCGAAGGTCTTGGGGAACCAATCGCTCATCCACTGCGTATTGCTGGTCCCGGAGAACTGGATCTTCATCAGGCTCATCAGCGGGATCACGTCGCCTTCGATGGGGCAGCTGATCACCACCTCGTCGCGGAAGTGGTGGTACATCTCGCAGATGCCGGCCGGCAGCGGAAAGCCCTGCTCCGACTTGATGGCCACGATGTTCGGGCAATCTTTCAGCAGCCTGCGCACCAGGTCCAGCGACATGCCCGCCGGGGTCACGCGCTCGAAGCCCCAGAGCGGAATGGGGAACAGCATCACGCCCAGGTTCGTGGCGTCGCAGAAGGCCCTGGTGTAGTCGTAGATCTCCTGCTCGGTGGTCGGCCAGAACTGCGGCGGGTACGACAGCAGCACGATGTCGGCGCCGGCCTGCTCGGCCAGCTTCACGGCCTCGATGTTGTCGGCCAGCGTGCCCCAGGCAGCATGGAAGAAAAGTCCGAGCCTGTCACCGGCGGTCTCGCGCGCCCAGGCGGTGAACTGCGCGTTCTCCTCCGGCGTGATCGCGACCTCGGTGCACAGCAGGGTGTAGCTGAAGCCGAAGTCGACCACGCGCGCGATGTCGTGCCGGATGCCGCGTTCGTTGAGCCGCTTCAGGTCCGCGCTGTAGCTGGGGATCGTGACCGCCGAGCAGCCGACGAGGTGCTGGCGTGCCCAGGCACGGGCGTCTTGTTTCTTGTAGCTTGGCATGGATGGTCTCTCAGCGTTGAATGGGGATCACTTGGCAATGGGCACGATGCTGGCCGGCAGCGGCACACCGCGGCCTTGCGCACGGGCCCGCGCCAGCAGCAGCTCCGCGATGACGATGTCCTGCAGCGCCGAGCCGACGGACTTGTAGACCACGATGTCGGCCGCGCTGCGCCGTGGCACCTCGCGCCCGCCCACCACGGCCGACAGCGGCACGGTCTTGGCCTCCAGCAGGAGGCCGGCCTTGGTGGCGGCGATGGCGTCGCCGGTGTCGTGCAGCACCTCTTCGGGCATGTCGGCCACGATGCATGCGGCGCGGGCCAGCGTCTGCTCGTCGACCTCGCGCTGCTCCGGCAGCGTCGAGCCGAGTGACACCACCGTGCTGCCTGGCGCCAGCCAGCGGCCACGCAGCACCGGCGACTCGTCGCGGCTGCGGGCAGCACAGAGCACGACATCGGCATCCTCCACGGCCGCTTGCGGTGTCGTGACGGCAGCGATGTCCAGCCCGGGCCGGAAGCCCTGGGCGAAACGTTCGCGGCTGGCCGGCGTCGGGCTGAAGACGCACACGCGGGCCAGCGCACGCACGGCGGCCAGGCACTCGAGCGCGCCACGCGCTTCGAAGCCCGAGCCGAGCACGCCGACGCGCAATGGCCGCGACGGCGCCAGGCGGTCGACGGCCAGTGCCGCCGTACCTGCCGTGCGAAGACCCGTGACGCGATTGCCGTCGATCAGCGCGGCGAGCGCCATCGTCCTTTGATCGAACAGCGAGATCAGGTAGCTCGCGCGCATGGCCCGCGGCGAGGCCGCGATCAGCTTGCAGCCCATGGTCTCACCGGAGGGCGAGACCGCTGTCAGGCAGCGCAACCAGAGGCCGTCACCGCGCGCCATCGAGCGCGGCGGCACCATCGCCGACGCGACAGGCGAACCATAGGCGCGTGCCAGGGCTTCGACGGTCGAAGGCCAGTCGGCGAGCGCCGCGACATCGGCGTCGGTGAGGAAGAGCGTGGGCGGCAGGGGCGCGGCGGCTTCGGTGGCATGCACGTTGGTTGGGCTCGTGGCGTGGGACTGGCCCTCACGTTATGCACAAGGTCCGTTCGTGAGCACTGGCTGCCGCGGATAGCAGCCTTGCGGGATGTGGATGGCCGTCGGCCTCAGGTGCCCGAGAGCCGGTCGCCCAGTACGCACAGCAGCCGGCGTACCTCGCGGGTGGCGCTGGTCACTGGCCGACGCAGGGACTCGGCCAGCACGACGTAGCGCAGCAGCTCGGGCTCGACGATGCGCGATGCGCGCAAGGGGGCTTCCAGCGGTCCTGCCGCGATCGACACGATCGCCAACCCGGCACCCGCCGCCGCCACGGCGTACTGCAGCGCCACCGAGTCGGCTTCAACGGCCACCTGCAGCCGCAGACCATGTTCGCTGGCCATGCGGTCCAGCCGCGCGCGCAGCAGGTGCGGCCGGGCAGGTAGCACCAGCGGCAGGCCGGAGAGCGCGCGCAGCGGGATCGTCGGCTGCGCCAGCAGCGCCTCCTCATCGCGTCCGATGAGGTAGAGCGACACCTGCGCCAGCACTTTCCCGTCGCCGACGGATGACGCGTCCTCGCGCAGCACCACGGCCATGTCCAGCCTGCCTTCGCGCAGCTGCTCTTCGAGCTGCGCGCTCGCGCCTTCGACAAGGTGCAGGCGCACACCGGGCATCTCTTGCCGCACCGTGGCGGCCAGCGGTCCCGCAAAGCGAAGCGCCGCCGAAGGGAGCAGCCCCACCACCACGTCGCCCATGGGCCTTCCGCGCACGGCACGGATGTCCTCGACGAGTGTGTCGGCTTCGGCGACCAGCGCCGCCACCCGGGGCAACAGCTGCGCACCGAATTCGGTGGGCACCACGCCGCGGCCGGTGCGGATGAACAGCCGTTCGCCACAGGACTGCTCGAGGTGCGCAATCGCGCGGCTGACCATGGACTGCGGTTGCGCCAGCATGGTGGCCGCCTTGCTCAGGCTGCCCGCCTCGGCCACCAGCAGGAAGATGCGCCAGCGGCCGTCGATCACGGCGCCGAGTTCCCGCGTCGCGGGTTTGTCCATGACAGATCCAACATGACTCGTGTTCACTGGGTTGGGTCATGGATTGTGGGCGGGATCGCACGCTGTCCCGGCAGCGCCCGCTACTCGACGAAGCGCAGCTTCGCCCGTTCGGCGATCCCGCGGTGCAGGCGCACATCCTCGCGGATCTGGCGCAGCATGTGAGCGGCATCGCCACCCTCGGCACTGAGGCCCATGGCCGCCAGCCGCTGGCGGAGCACGGGCGAGGCCAACGCCTCGTTGAGTGCCTTGTTGAGTTTCGCCACGGTGGCCGCCGGCGTCTCCGGCGGGGCCAGCAAACCCACCCAGCTGACCACGACGAAGTCCTTCAGCCCGGCCTCCACGGCGGTCGGCACCTGGGGCAGGCGCGGGTCACGCTGCGCGCCCGTCACCGCCAGCAGGCGCACCTTGCCAGCGTCGGCATAGGCCTTGGCGGTGGCGTCGAAGGTCATGTCCAGCACGCCGCCGGCCACGTCGTTCAGCGCGCCCGATGTCGAGCGGTACGGGATGTGGACGATGTAGGTCCCGGTGAGCGACTTGAAGTACTCGCCCAGGAAGTGGGTGCCACTGCCGGGCCCCGAACTGCCGTAGCTGAGCTTGCCGGGACGGGTGCGCGCATAGCTCACCAACTCCGCCAGGCTGCGCACCGGAAGTGCGTTGCTCACCACCAGGCCGAGACCGTAGCTTGCCAACAGACCGACGGGCTCCAGGCTCGCCTCGGCGTCGTACCTGACCGCCGGATCGACGATGGGAAGGATTGAATAACTGGTGTTGGTGAACAGCAGCGTCCGGCCGTCCGGCGCAGCCTTCATCACGGCATCCGAGCCGATGCGCGAGCCACCGCCCGGCCTGTTCTCGACGATGACGGTCTGACCCAGCGCCGGGCCCAGGTGCTCGGCCAGCGCACGCGCCGCCAGGTCGGTGACGCCCCCGGCCGGGAAGGGCACGACCAGCCGCAGTGTGGGCGACGGGGCCTGCGCTGCACAACCCAGCCAGAACAGGGCTGCGGCGAGCCCTGCGACGAATCGGAGTCTGTGTCTGTTCATCATGGATGCATGGCTTGCGGGCCCATCCTGCGCCGCCCGCGGCAGGCCGGGTGACCCGAGACGCCACCTTAGCCAAACAGCGCATCCAGCGGCACTGTCGCCAGCGCATACCAGCCTTGCTCGTGCTGGATGGGCTTTGAAGAGGGGGGGCCCTCGAGGCCCGCTGCGGCGATGAGATCCATCGCTTTTCACCCGCCGATTGGGCCGGGAGATCCCTGAGCCGCGCTTCCGTTTTCTCCAAGCCTTGCCAGCCGGCGCTGTCCACACTGGGCCACCAGCATTCGCGGGATTCGTGAGCCACCGGCGTGTCGCCGGCGGCGCCCGCATGCGCCAAGCCCATGATGGACCCGACCCCTGCCGACCTGCCGGCCGATGCCGCACACCCGCCCGCGCCCCGCCACTGGCCGCGGCCACTCGTCACGCTGCATTGGCTGACCGTCGCGCTGGTGGTGCTGGTGGTGGTGCTCGCCCTCGCTCGCCAGACCATCGAGGCCCGCGGGCTGCGGGATGCCCTGCTGCTAACGCACCGCTGGTGCGGCCTGGGCATCGGCCTGGTCTGCCTGGTGCGCCTGGGGCTGCGCTGGCGGCTGCGTTCAATGGTTCCGCGCCGGGCGATGCACGGCCCGGTCGCACCGGGCGGTGCGCGCGGTGCGAATGGTGTTTCGGGCCGGCTGGCGCGCGGGGCTGCATCGGCCACCCACGCCGCGCTGTACCTGCTGCTGCTGGCCCTGCCCGCACTGGGCTGGGCGCTGAGCAGCGCCCGCGGCCAGGCAATGAGCTTGTTCGGCCTGGCGCTTCCCCTGCTGGGCGAGCGCGACCTGGACCGCGCCGACGACCTGGCGCAATGGCACCAGACCGCGGCCTTCGTGCTGATGGCGCTGGTGCTGCTGCATGCCGTGGCGGCGGTCTGGCACCACCTGGTGCGGCGTGACGGTGTGCTGCTGGCCATGCTGCCGGCACGCCCGCACGGCCAGTCCGCCACGGCCGCCCGCGGCCTTCCCCTCCCTTCCCCCCCACCCCCCACACCCTGAAGCACATGCACACCCGACGATCCTTCTCATGGCTGCAGCTCGCCCTGGCCTGCGCGGCCTGGCTATGCGCCGGCGCGGCCCAGGCGCTGCCCTCCTTCGCCCGCCAGACCGGCACCGAGTGCGCGGCCTGCCACGTGGGTGGCGTGGGCCCACACCTCACGCCGCACGGCATCCGCTTCAAGCTCTCGGGCTACACCGATGGCGACAAGGCCTCCGTTCCCCTGTCGGCCCAGCTGCGCGTGTCGCACAACGACACTGAACTGCCGTCCGACAAGAGCACCAACCGGCTCGACGAGGCCAGCCTGTACCTGGCCGGCCGGCTCGCGCCCAAGCTCGGCGCCTACATCAAGGTGATGCACTCGAACGACCCGTTCAACACCGGCGAAGCGCGCCACACCGAATTGCACAATGTCGACGTCCGGTTTGCCGACAGCACGCGGTGGCAGGACAAGGACCTGGGCTGGGGCCTGTCGCTGAACAACAACCCGGGCGTGCAGGATCCGCTGGACGCGAACCAGGCCTGGGGTTTTCCGGCGCTGGGGACCACGGGGTCGCTGTTCAACAACACCACCGCGCCCACCGTGGCCCGGCGCGTGCTGGGCCTGACCGCCAATGCGCTGTGGGACCAGCACTGGTACCTCGAGGCCGGTGGCTACCGTTCGCTGAGCCGCTCGGCGCAGGACAGTCTCGGGCACGATCCGCAAGCCGACCCCGGCCGCTTCTCGGGCCTGGCCCCGTACTGGCGCCTGGCCTACCTGCAGGACCTGAAGACGCAGTTCATCGGCTTCGGGCTGTATGGCATGAACGCCAAGCGCCAGCTGGCCGTGCTGAGCCCGCAGCCGCGGACCACCGAACGGACCGGTCCCGACGATTCGCTGTCGGACATCGGCGTGGACGCGATGTACGAATACCTCGGCAACCGCGACCATGTCATCCAGTTGCGGGCTAACTTGGTCCGTGAGCGTCGTCGTTACGGCAGCACGCCGGTCAATCCCTTCACCGGGCTGACGGCGCCGGCCCGCGCCACCGTCCGCGAATCCACGCTGTCGGGCACCTACGTCTTCCGACAGACCTACGGGCTCACGGCGGCGGTGATGCGCAGCAGCTCCGCCGACCCGGTCCGCTACTACCCGTTCGGGCGCACCGATACCAAGGCGCGCTACGTCGAACTGTTCTGGACACCGCTGGGCAAGGAAGACTCCTGGGGCGCGCCCTGGGCCAATGTGCGCGTGGCTGCGGTGTGGACGCGCTTCGACCGATTCAATGGCGGCAGCGTGAACGTGTTCGGCCCGTACTCCCCGAACGCGGCCGATCTGAACTCGTTCCAGATCTATGCGCAGTTCACGTTCTAGGCGGGCGGCCGCGGCCCTGCTGCTGGCCGCCGCGGCGCCTGCGGCCATCGCCCAGGCCGACGCCGTGCAACGCGGCACCGACGTGTTCGCGTCGGAGTGCGCCGAATGCCACAGCGTGCGGGCGGGCCGCAACAAGAAGGGCCCGCACCTGAGCGCCGTGCTGGGCCGCAAGGCCGGCACGGTGCCCGATGTCAAGTACTCCGACGCCATGCGCGCCAGCGGCTGGACCTGGGACACCGACACGCTGCGGCGCTACCTGGCCCAGCCCCGCCAGGCCTTGCCGGGCGGCACGATGAAGTACGACGGGCTGGCCGATCCGCAGGCGATGGCCGCGCTGCTGGCCTACCTTGCCACGCTCAAGTAGACGCAGGGGCCAGCTGCCGCGCCGCGGCCGGGCGCTCGACCGCAGGTCGCGGCGGCTGCCAGGGCAGGCAATTGGCATGGCCCGTCGTGGGCCGCTCCAGATAGGCGCCAGGCGACATGCCTGCGAGCACCCGGAACTCGTTGGCCAGGTGGGCCTGGTCCGCGTAGTGGCACAGCGCGGCCACCTGGGCCCACTGCCCCCGACCGTGCTGGCGCACCAGGCGCAGCGCGGCACCGAAGCGCATCACCCGCGCGAAGGTCTTGGGCGCCATGCCGACATCTTCGCGGAACAGGTCCTGCAGGCGGCGGGCCGACAGTCCCACCGCGTCGGCCACGTCATTCATGCTGCGACGCTCGAAGGGATCGGACAGCAGCGCCACGGCATGGTCCACCTGCCGGTGCGCGCGGTGCGGCTCGCGCAGGCGGGCCCACAGCCATGACTCGACCAGCGCGAACTTGGTCGCCGCGGGCGACGGTGCGGCCAGGCGTTCGATGAGTTCGGCGCCCCAGGCGCCGAAGACATCCCGATACGACACGACCTCGGCACCGAAGTCGCTCATGGCCAGCGGCATGAAGTGGCGCAACCCACCCGGCGCGAACGAAATGCCCAGCGCCGCACCGCCACCCACCAGCGCCGAGGCCACCGGCCCGCCATGCGGCAGCCGCAAGGTGGCCCGCCGCCAGGTGGCCGCCGGTGCGCGCGGATCGGCATCGGCCCAGATGGCCTGGGGCTGGTTGTCCAGGCTGATCACCAGTTCCGTCTGCCCCGTCGCCAGCGTGAGCATGCCCGCATCGGGCGCCGCTACCGACGCGGGCTGATACCAGAACGAGCGCACATAGCGGGCCAGCACGCCGCAGGGCTGGTGCTTGTGGAACATGGCGATCAGGCTGCCGTGGCGCTGCGCACCAGCGCATCGGCATCGCCGTCGTGGCGGAAACCCAAGGCCTCGGCCGCCGGCGTGTGCAGCGGTGGGTAGGACGCGAACAGCCGCTGCACCGCTTCCTGCGGTTCGTGGCGCACCAGCTCGGGCCGGGCCGCCGGATACGCACGCAGCAGCGCGTCCACCACCGCCTGCATCGGCAGGTGCAGCGCCGGCATCAGCACCACGCGCCGCGCGTCGAGCCGCGCGGTGTCCATGGTCGCGGCATGCAGCAGGTTCTGCACGCAGGCGTGCACCGAGATCCACCACGCCCTGCCCTCGGCCGTGACCGGCAGCACGATGGGCTCGCCCGCAGCCAGCTTCCAGAACAGCTGGCTCATGAAGGCGGAGATGAGGCCCGCGCCATCACCCGGCCGGGCCACCACGCCGGGCAGGCGCAGCGAGCAGGCGTCCACCCAGCCACGCCGTGCCGCGTCGGCCATCAGCACCTCGGCGGCCAGCTTGTGCGCGCCGTAGCTCAGGGCCGGACGCGGTGGCGTCTGTTCATCCACCACCGCCGGCAGCGGGTGGCCATAGACGGCCACGGTGCTGGTGAACACGAAGCGCGGTCGCGTGGCCTGGTCCCGCAGCAGGCCCAGCAGGTGGGCCGTGGCATCGAGGTTGATGCGCCGCCCCAGGTCGGGCTGGGCCTCGGCGGCGCCGCCCGGCAGGCTGGCCAGGTGGAACACGGCCTGCACCGGCTCTGCCAGCGCCCGCTCCAGCACGCCGGGCTCGGCAATGGAGCCGACCACGCGCTGCAGGCGGGGGTCGTCGGGCAGGCCGTCCAGGCCCAGGTCGGCCACCACCAGCTGCTGCAGGGCTTGCCCGGCCAGCCCCTGGTCGAGCAGGCGCTTCACGAGCACCCGGCCGACGAAGCCACCGGCGCCGGTGACCAGCACGCGCAGATTGCACTCCGCCTTAGCCATGGACCACCTGCTGGTCGATGATGCCGAAGGGTCCGTCGCGGCCGAAGGCACCTGGGCATGATGGCGGCATGATGTGAGACGCGTTCATCGCTTCGCCAAGGCCGACGCTATCGCCGGATCGTAGCGGCCATCGACCAGCACGAACAGCATGCGGCAGGGCTTGCCCGAACGGTTGGCCCAGGCGTGGTTGGTGCCACGTTGCACCACCACGCTGCCGGGCTTGAGCAGCACCTCGGAATCGTCCAGCACCAGCGTCATCTCGCCTTCCATGACGATGCCGTAGTCGATGGATTCGGTGCGGTGCATCAGCGGATGCGGTGAATCCGCCTTCACGGTCGACGCTTTCTCGTCGCCAATCTGCGAGAAGGCCTGCTTCATGCGAGCCGCGCCGTGGGCCAGGAACTCGGGCGTGTCGGGCGGGATGTCGACGAAGCGCATGCGCGTGCCCTGCTTCGGCGGCGGCAGCATCAGTGGCTCGGTGCTGGGGTCCGCACCGTTGTCCACCGGTGCGGGCGTGCCGGACGTCGCCCAGACCTCGTGGAACACCGTGCCGGGAATGGTGGACAGCTCCACCACGGTGGGTAGCGGCCCGTTGCTGGCGACGATGGCCTTGCCATCGGCATCGTGGCCGGTGACCACGCGGTGAATGGGGGGGAAGCTCATGCGAGAGTGCCTTTCGAAGGTGGCAGGTGTTGAGTGGTCAGCGCCGGAAGCGGCCCTCGCCGTCCAGCAGGGTGATCTCGACGAAGGGTCGGGCCTGGCGCTGGGCGGCACCGAACTGCACGCGCAGGCCGGGCAGCTCGAAGCTGCGCGTGGCCAGCGCCTGCAGCAGGCAGGCCCGGCCGGCCTCGCGCCCGCAGGCGCGCAGGGCCTCCTGGATCACACGCGTGGCCAGATAGCCTTCCATCGACGCGTGGCTGGCCTGCGTGGCGCCCGGTGCGCCCTGGCTGCCGGGCTGAGTGCCGGGCTGGCTGCCGTGTTGGCTCAGCGCGCGCTGGTACTCGACGACCAGCGGGTGCAGTGGATTGCCCGGGTGCGGCACCACCTGCGTCACCAGCAGGCCCGCCATCGGATGCCGGCCGCTGTGGCCCGCCGGCCGTTCGGCCAGCGCCGCGCCGGTCTCGCTGAACACCACGTAGTGCGTCGCGCAGGGCTGGCTGCGCGCGGCCGCCAGCGCGGCACGGGCGCGCAGCGCATCGGTGGCCAGCACCAGCGCCTCGGGGCCGAGGGCGCAGACCTTGTCGATCACGCGCTTGACCGCCTCGGGCGTGGCCTCTGCTTCCAGTTGCTCATTGGCCAGCGGCCGCATCGCGATGCGCACGATCTCGAAGGTCAGCCGCTCGCGCCCGGATTGGCCGAACAGGTCGGCCTGGGACACGATGGCGTAGCGGGTGATGCCCAGCGTGTCCAGGTGCAGGATGGCGGCGCTGGCTTCCTCGGCCACGCCGGCACGCAGGTGGAACAGGCCCGGGCGCGGTGGGTCGCGCAGGGCTTCGGCGCCGGTGACCGGCGCCACCAGCGCGGCCAGCGGTGCGGCCCCGGGCTGCGGCAGCAGCACCTCGGCCACGGCCGCCGTGGCGCGTGCGCCATGCACGCCGGTGAGCGCAACGGCACCGCGCTCGATCAGCTGCCGCGCGTTGGCCGCGGCACGGGCGGCATCGCCCTGGTCGTCCATCACCAGCAGGGCCAGCGGGCGGCCGCCCACGCCACCGGCGGCATTGGCGCGCTCCACCGCCAGCCGCGCGCCATGCTGCAGGCCCTGGCCGTAGGCGGCATCGGGGCCGGTCAGCGGCGTGCTCATGCCGATCAGCAAGGGCGCCGCCGCCGGCTGCGCCTGCACGCCAGTGCAGGCCGCGAGCGTCAGGGCCAGCGCCGTCAACAGCTGGCGTGGGGTGCGAAGGCCGCTCATGCTGCGATGTGCTCCTCGAACTGGGCCTGCGGCAGCTCGGCGGTTTCTTCCTGCGGCCGCGGCTCGATGCGGAAGCCGCCGATCACCTGCTGCAGCTCGGCCGCCCGCTGCTGCAGTGATTGCGCCGCGGCAGTGAGCTGCTCGGCCAGCGCAGCGTTCTGCTGGGTGTTGCCATCCAGCTGCAGCACCGCCTCGTCGATGCGCGCCAGCGATTCGCCCTGCTCCACGGTGCCCGCGGCAATGGCTTCGACCGTGCCGGCCACCTGCTGCGCCGCGGCCACGAGTCCGTTGACGGTGGCCTGCACGGCGCCCACGCTGGCCGTGCCCTGCTGGATGCGCTCGGCGGTGTCGGTGCTCAGGCCGCGGATCTGCCCGGCGGCCGCCGCGGCGCGGCCGGCCAGCTGGCGCACCTCGGCGGCCACCACGGCAAAGCCGCGCCCGTGTTCGCCGGCGCGCGCGGCTTCCACCGAGGCGTTCAGGGCCAGCACGTTGGTCTGGAAGGCGATGCCGTCGATGGCCTCGACGATCTCGGTGATGCGCTTGGTCGCCGCCTCGATGGACTGCATCTGCGCCGCCAGGCGAGCCACCGCGGCGTTGCCCTGCTGGGCGTCGTGCCGTGCGGTCGCGGCCAGCGTGCTGGCCTGTCGGGCCGCGTCGGCGCCCGCGGCCACGGTGTGGCGCAGCTCGCGCACCGCTGAAGACGTTTCGGCCAGCCGCGCCGCCGCCTGCTCGGTGCGGTCCGACAGGTGCTGGCTGCCCGCACCGATCTCGCCGCTGGCACCCAGCACGGACTGGGCGGACTCCGCCAGCGAAGCCACCGTCTCGCGCAGCCGGTCCTGCATGGTGGCCATGGCGGCGGCCAGGCGCCCGAACTCGTCGCCCCGCACCACGTCGATGGGCTGATCGAGCCGGCCTTCGGCAATGGCCTCGGCCACGCGCACGGCCGCATCGATCGGCCGCGTGATGCCGCGCACCAGGCCCGCGGCCATCAGCAGCGCCGCCACCACGGCCACGGCCGCCACCCCGCCCAGCACCAGCACCGCCAGCTGCTGGCGGCCGCTGGCCTGCTGGAACTCGGCCTGCGCCGCCTGGCTGGCCTGCTCCACCAGCGCGCCGATGCCCTTGCGCCAGCGGGCCTCGGTGGTCTCGGCCGGCAGCAGCAGGCCCAGCGCGCCTTCGGTGCCGGCTCCGCCCTGCATGGATTTGACGGCCTGGGCGTACAGCGGGGCCACCGCCTCGCGCAGCTTGCGGATCTCGAGCAGGGCCTCGCCCATGGACGGCTCGACGCCCGGGGCCGCCAGCGCCTCGCCCAGCGTGGCCTCGGCGGCCAGGTAGTCGCGCTCGGCGGCCTGCAGCTCCTGGACCTGAACCTTCACGTCCTCGGGGTCGCTCATCACCAGCAGCGCGCGCAATCGCTCCATCCACTTGAGCTGCGCCGTGTGCAGCCGGTGCGCCAACTCGCCCCGGTGGCCGTGCTCCTGCACGATGGCCTGCATCTGCGCGCTCAATTCGCGCAGCTGCCAGATCGCGCCGCCCGCCATCAGCACCAGCAACACCACCAGCGAGCCCGTGCCGAGCCACAGGCGTTGCCGCACGCTGCGGCGGCTTGTTCGAGAGGCGCTGCGGGTACTGCTCATGGTATTCACTCCAGAAAGGCTACTGCGCGGCTCCAGCCGGCCGAGGCAACGCGCAGCTTGTGAGTTAGGCAACGGAGATCGATCGGTCGATCCAGCGCCGCGGCCGGGTGCTTTGGCAGCCATTCATGCGAGGGCGCTGCGGATCGAACCGGAGGCCTCCGCGGGCAGGCGCGAGAAGCAGGTGATGGCCACCGCCGCGATGAGCGCCGCCGCCACGGCGATGCTGCCGTAGCCGAAGGCCTTGATCAGCGTGCCGCCCAGGATGGGGCCAATGGCCGCGCCGGTCATCACCATCGCGGGCGTGGCGGCCAGCACACGGCCGGTGGGCTCCAGCCGGGCCAGCAGGCCGAAGGCGAAGGTGTGGGTGAAGATCATCACCGCGGCGAAGACCGAGGACGCCACGGCATAGGGCCCGAAGAAGCCCGACAGCATGATGGTTGTCACCAGCAGCGCCTGCAGCGCAGGCCCGACCAGCATCACGCTACGCGCCGGCAGGCGCTTCTCCAGCAGGGCAGCCAGCAATGCCGGGAACAGGTTGACGATGCCCAGAGCCACGAGCACGCTGGTCAGCGCCGCCAGGCCGAAACCCCGCTCATTGCCCACGCGCTCCAGGAAGGCGAAGGTCATCGCCTGCACCAGGCCCATGCACCCCAGACCGATGACGCCGTACCAGACCTCGCGCGCCATCGGCGCCGGCCGCGCGGCCGGCGTGGCCCTGCCGTCGGCGTCCGGAAAGAACAGCAGCGCGACGAACGCAGCCAGGCCGAAGACCCCGGCAAAGATGCTGAACAGCGCCTGCCCTCCGGCCTGGGCCAACAGCGGCGGCACGGCGGCATAGAAGGTGATGGCGAAGATGCCGAGCGCCGTGCCGGCGAGCGCGAACAGGCGGTGCGGGTGGGCGCTGCGTCCGATGGCGCCGTGGGTGACGCTCAGCGCCGCGCCGGTGGCCAGGCCAGCCAGGCCGTGCAGCAGCGCCATGCCGGCAAAGCCCTGCAGTTGCGCGGCGCCCAGGAAGGCCAGCGAAGCCACCGTGAAGCCCAGCGTCGCGACGGCACGCCGCGGCAGCCGGACGAAGCGCGGCGCGAGCAGGCTGCTGGCGAGCACGGCGCCGATGAGGAACAGCGTTGCCAGGCCGCCGGCCTGCTGCGGATCGAAGCGGTAGTGCGACATCAGGGTGCCCACCCAGATCGGCAGCGCCACCAGGTCCACCATGCCGGCGCAGTTCCCCACCATCAGGGCCATGCGGCCGCGGTGCGAGTCGGTCGTGACCATGTCTTGCCTCCTTGAACGGCGGTCAGATCGGCTGCGCCAGCGCCATCATCGATTCGCGCATGATCCGGCCGTGTTCTTCCTTGTCGCCGCCGGCCATCTCGATCTCGCCCAGGCGGCCCGAGTTCTCCACCACCATGCGGCAGCGTTCCCAGCGGCGGTCCTGGAACGCCGCCAGCGCGGCGCCCACCGTCGGGTGGCGGCCCAGCTCGTCGGCCAGCACGAGGGCGTCCTCGATGCCGATGCACGCGCCCGAGGCCAGGTGCGGCGTGGTGGCATGCACCGTGTCGCCGATCAGCACCACGCGCCCCTGGAACCAGGGCCGCGGCATCAGCAGACCTTCGAGCGGGCGGAACACGATCTGCGAATCGGGCCCGATCTGCTCGCGCATGCGCTGCACCCGCGGGTCCGGGAAGGGGGCCAGCAGTGCGCGCAGCAGCTCGGCGAAGTCGGCGGGATCGACCCGCTCGTTGTGCGGACGGTGCTCGGTGAGGAACAGGTACATCAGGTCCCTGGACACCGGGTTCACGCCGGGCTTGACGCGACCCATCCACATCATCGCGGTCTGCACATCAGCCGGCCGCGGCAGCACCGCGCGCCACACGGCCTGGCCGGTGTAGCGCGGCTTGGGCGCATCGGGGAACAGCAGCTCGCGGGTCTTGGCGTACAGGCCGTCGGCGCCTATCACCAGATCGTAGCGGCCATGGCGGCCGTCGGTGAAATCGACTTCCACGCCTTCGGCGTCCTGCACGATGCGCGTGAAGCTGCAGCCCAGGTGGACCCGGGTGCCGGCCGCGCGGGTGGCCTCGGCCAGGATGCGTGCCAGCACCGGGCGCATGATGCCGCCGCTGCCGGGCACGTCGGGGCCGGCCACGCGCGGCGTGGGCAGCCTGGCCAGCGGCGTGCCGTCTGGCAGCAGGGCCTGCACACCATCGACCGCACTGCCCTCGCGCAGGAAGGCCTCCAGGATGCCTAACTGGCGAAAGGCGCGCAGCGTGGCACCGCCCAGGCTGATGCCGGCGCCGTAGTTGCGCCAGTCGGCGTCGATCTCGACCAGGTCGACCTGGGCGCCCAGCTTGCGCAGTTCGATGGCGACCGACATGCCGGAAAAGCCGCCGCCGATGATCAGGATGCGTTGGGCTGCAAGGCTCATGATGTTCTCGTCTCCAGAAGAAGGTCGTCGGCGAGGTGGATCTCACCGTCGCCCTGAAGGGTCAGCGGCACGCGGGTCAGCGTCTGGCCCAGGCAGGGGCCGAGCGTGCAACGGCCCGTGTGAATCTCGAATTGGGCGCCGTGCGCGGCGCAGACGATGCGATCGCGCGCGGCATTGAGGTAGGCATCCTTGCGCCAGGCCATGGGTGCGCCCTGGTGCGGGCATACGTTCAACCAGGCGTGCAGGTCCCGCCCCTGTCGCACGACGAACACCGTGTCGCGCCCACTGGCGCTCGGGTCGAAGCCGCGGGACTGCCCCTCGGGCAGCTCGTTCAGGTGGCACAGGCGCAGGGTCATGGCGGCCTTCAGGGCTTGCCTGCACCGGGCGGGGGACCACCCGAGGGCGCCCACTTCTGCCGGTACTGGAACAGGAAGGACTGCGAGGTGTCGGCGCCCATCGGCGCCTCGCGTGCGGTCCAGCTGTCGTCGTGCAGGTCCATGTCGGCGTCGTACTCCACATGGCAGCCCAGCGGCGAGTTGAAGTACCAGAACCAGTTGCTGCCGTAGAGGTGGCGGCCCGGACCCCAGAAGGTTTCGTAGCCCTTTGCCGCGAAGCGGCTGCCGGCCATCATCAGCTCGGTGGGCCCGCCCATGTGGAAGGTGAAGTGCTCGCAGCCCAACATGTGCGGCGGCGTCTGGATGAAGAACAGCGTGTGGTGCTCCAGCGTGCCGGCCGGGCGCATGAAGGGGCCCACGCCGGTGAAGCGGTCGGTGCACACGAAGCCCAGGCGGGTGTAGAAGGCCTCGGCCTTGGCCGCGTCGGGCACGAAATAGACGACGTGCGAGAGTGATCGTGGCAGCGCCGCCATGTCGGGCGTGACGCCGATCTCGTTGGGCCCGCGCTGCGGCGCCGCACCGGGGGCGTTGACGGTTTCGGCCGCCAGCGCGAGAGGCCGACGCACGCTGACCTGGAAGGCCAGCGCAAAGCCCATGTCGTCGGCGCAGCGCAGCACGCCCTCACGCCGCGTGACCTCGCGGTCGCGGCGCAGCTCGGCCTCCAGCGCATCGAGCGTCTGCACGTCGGCCACGCCGTACACGGTTTCGCGCAGCATGCTGGCCGTGCCCATGGCCGGCGGCAGCGCGGGATCGTCCTTGGCGCGGACGACGACGGCGGTGCCGTCCAGCGCCTCGAAGCGGTCGGCCCCCGCGTCTTTCAGGCCATAGTCGATCAGGTACTGCCGGCAGGCGGCCAGGTCGTCGACGCCGAAGACCAGCGCGTCCGGTCCAATGATGTTCATCAGGGTTTCCTCCTTGAAAGTGTCAGGCCGCGGTGCGGCCACCAAGCGTCTCCGCCACCCAGTCGGCGATGTAGTGGCCGGCATTGATGCTGTTGTCGAAGCTGGCGTGCTGCACGCCGCCTTCGCGGTCGGTGAAGATCTTCAGCTCGCGCTTCGGGCTGTTCACCAGCTGCTCGTAGGTGCGGTGCGCCCACTTCAGCGGGATCTGCGAATCGCGCTCGCCGTGCGTGACGAGGAAGGGCACGCGGATCTTCTCGACCACGCCGTCGAGGTGCACGTCCTCGGCGATCCTCATGAAGTCGTCGATGTCCTTGGCGCCCCACACCCAGCAGACGTGAGCCCAGTAGTGCGGCACCGGGAAGTCGCCCTCCTTCTCCAGGCGGCGCTTCTGCACGTCGCGCCAGTCGTGGTTGGCGCCCCAGGCGACGCCGCAGGCAAAGCGCGGCTCCATCGCGACGGCGCGCGGGCAGTAGTAGCCGCCGAGCGAGACGCCCTCGCAGCCGATGCGCTTCGCATCGACGTCGTCGCGGGTCTCGAGCCAGTCGACGACGCGGCTGGCCCAGTGCTCGGCATCGAAGCGTGCCGTCAGGCCGTGCAGGCGCAGCGCTTCGCCGGTGCCCGGCTGGTCGACGATCAGCGACGACACGCCGCGCTGCGCCAGCCACGCGGGCAGGCCCACGAGGTACTTCATCTCCTTCGTGGAATCCAGGCCGTTGAGCTGCACCAGGACCGGCGCGCGCTGACCGGGGCGCAGGCCGTCTGCGGGCCGGTACAGCGCCGAGAGCTGCTTGCCTTCGTACGGGATCTCGACGCGCCGCACCGGGTCGCCGAGCAGCCGCAGGCCCTTCTGGAACAGCGCCAGCTCACGCCGATAGATGGCCATGCGGCCGGCCGACCCATGCGCCTGCAGCCGCTCGGCGGTGGTGAGGTAGGCCGAGGCGCGGCGGTACTTCTCGCCCGCCGAGGTGAGGCGCCCGCGTGCCTCGTCCTCCGCGGCCAGCTCGCACAGCTTGTCGGCCATCGTCACCCAGGTTTCACGGAAGGCCTGGGTGCCGGCCGCATCGGGGGCCTTGGCGGCTTCCTGCAGCGGTGCGCACATGGCCTCGATCTCGCCGATGCGCGCGCCCATCTCGATGGCCAGGTTGACCGAGAGGTTCCAGACGTAGTTGGTGGGGAAGTACTTGAACATGCGGGTCCTTGGGGTTCGTGGGAATCCAGTTGAGCGGTGCGCTGGGTGAAGACCGCCTCAGGCAGCCGCGCGTGGTGCCATGAATGATTCGTTGGCGATCAGCGCATCGAGCTTGCGGCGTGCGCGGATGGCGCCCGCGTCGCCGGGCAGCAGCACCGGGCGCAGGGCCCAGAAGCCGGCCGATCCCATGCGCCGCTGCTGGGCTTCCAGCATGGGCTTGTCCTGCTGAGAGAAGGCGAACTCGATCAGCGGCCGGATGGCTGCGTTGGCTTGGGCACTGATGGCGAAGTCACGCGAACTCCAGTACCAGTAGTGGGTGCGGCCGGCGCTCTCGGGCGTGGCCAGGTGCAGGTTGGCGGTGCCGACGCCGCGTTCGCGCGGCTCGCCCTGCAGCGTGGCGCCCACGCGCAGCAGCATCGTGCAGGGTGCGGTCCAGGTGACCTCGGTCCACTGGTCGGTGGGACGCCCGGGCTCGCGCAGGTGCTGGTCGAACGCGGCCGGCGCCCGGTCGCCGCTGGACAGCCAGGTGATGCGCACGCTGCGGGCATCGGGCTCGCTGACCGTTGCCGCGCTGCGGGTGATGGCACCACTGCCCAGGCTGCCGGCATGCAGGAAGTCCGCATGCGTGAGGTCCATGATGTTGTCGGCGAGCAAACGGTACTCGCAGGCGGTGGGCAGATAGCCGCGGATGGTGGCGTCCTCGGGCGCACCGGTGATGGCGCTGAAGTCGGGGATCAGCGATGCATCCGCCATGGCCGGATCGCCCGCCCACAACCAGAGCAGGCGATCGCGCTCGACCACCGCCCGCGTCTTCACCACGGCGGCCATCGGCATGGCACCGGCGGCATGCGGGTTGTGAACGCAGGTGCCGCGGCCATCGAAGCGCAGGCCGTGGTAGGGGCACTGCAGTGCCGCGCCACCGTCGCAAAGCGTGCCGGCCGACAGCGGTGCGAAGCGGTGCGGGCAGCGGTCGTGCAGCGCGGCGACGCTGCCGTCGGGGCGGCGGAAGAACACCAGCGGCTCGTCCAGCAGCGTGCGGGCCAGCAGCTGGCCGGGCGCCAGTTCATCGGCGAAGCCGGCCACGTACCAGGCGTTCTGGAGGTAGGTTCTGGCGTGGTTCGTGGGGTGGGTCATGGCGCGTTCCCTCTCAGAGATCGAGCACGAGGCGGGGCGTGGCCGCACGCGAACAGCAGGGCGTGAAGCGGTCGTTGCGTCGGCGCTCCTCGTCGGTCAGGAACAGGTCGCGGTGGTCGGGGGTGCCGTCGATCACCCGCGTCAGGCAGGTGCCGCACACGCCTTGCTCGCACGAGACCGGCACGCCGATGCCGGCCGCTGCCAGCGCGGCCACCACCGTCTGGTCCGGCGCGACGTGGATCAGCGCGCCGGTGGAGGCAACCTGCACCTCGAAGCCGCCCGCCGCCGCCGTGGCCGCCCCGGCGGCGGATGGTGGGGCACCGAAGTACTCGCGGTGCAGCCGGTCCTCGGGCCAGCCCAGCGCCCGTGCGGCCGACAGCACGGCGTCCATGAAGCCGGCCGGCCCGCACACGTACAGGTGCGTGCCCGCAGCAGGCGCGCCGATGGTGGCGATCAGATCGAGCCGCTGCGCGCCGGGACCTTCGTCATGGTGCAGGTGCACGCGTTGCGCGTACGGCGCCCGGCGCAACCGCTCGGCGAAGGCGGTGCGCGCGGCGGTGCGGGTGGCGTAGTGCAAGGTGAAATCGGCACCGGTGGCGCCCAGCCACTGCGCCATGCACAGCAGCGGCGTGATGCCGATGCCGCCAGCAAACAGCAGGCTGCGCCGCGCGTCCGGGGCCAGTGCGAAATGGTTCTTCGGCGCACTGATTTCGAGGCTGGCGCCGACCTCGAGCGCGTGCATGCCCACCGAGCCGCCGCGCGAGGCGGCTTCCTTGAGCACGGCGATGCGATAGCAGTGGGTGTCGTCGGGTCCGTTGCACAGCGAGTACTGGCGCACCGGCCCGCCCGGCACGTGCACGTCAATGTGTGCACCGGGCGTGAACGCGGGCAAGGGTTGATCGTCGGCCGCCACCAGCTCGAAGCTGCAGATGTCTTCGGCCTCCACGGCCTTGGCCGCGATGCGCACCCGGCATGTGGACATCACGGCCGCTCCCGGTCGATGGCCGCCTGCAGCAGCCGTCGCGCCCGCACCGCCGCGGCGTCGCCGGCCAGCAGCACGGGTTTGAGGTCGAACAGCGAGGCACCGCCCATGCGGCGACCCACGGCCTCGACGATGGGCTTGTCTTCCTGCTCGAAAGGCGCGCGCAGCGTCGCCACGTTCTGCGTCGCCAGTTGCTCGGCCAGCGGGCCCATCGCACGCGGAAACGCGATGGAATAGAAGTAGTGGGTGCGCTGCGCCGTCTCCGGCGTGAAGCAGTGCATTTGCTGCGAGACGGTGCCCTGCTCCGGCGGCCGCCCATGCGCGACACCACCGGCCCACAGCGCCATCACCGCGGGCGCGTGCCAACGCACGTTCAGCCAGCGGTCGATCGGTCCCTCCGGCACCTGGAAGGCCTCGCGCAGGAAATCGGGCACCTCGTGGTCGTCGGCCATGAAACGCTTGCTCCAGACGGCCTCGCCTTCCTGCTCGCACCGGACTTCGGCGCGGCGCACCGCATCGCTGGCGAACAGCGGGTGCATGAACTCGATGTGCGAGAGGTCGAGGATGTTGTCGATCTCCAGCTCGTAGGGCGCATCGACCACCATCGCGCCGGTGCCCACGGCCCAGTGCGCGGGGTCGTTGAAGGCAAAGACCGGGATCAGCGCGGGATCGGCCAGCGCCGCATCGCCCATCCAGATCCAGATGGCGCTCCAGCGCTCGACGACCGGGTAGGTGCGCACCTGGGCCGCGGCCGGGATGCGCCCGTCGCCATGCGGGTTGTGCACGCAGGCGCCGCTGCCGTCGAAGCGCAGCCCATGGTAGGGGCACTGCACGGCGGCGCCGCCATCGCACAGCGTGCCCATGGACAGCGGCGCGAAGCGGTGCGGGCAGCGGTCGAGCAGCGCCTTCGGCCGGCCCTCGGCATCGCGGAAAAGGACCAGCGGCTCGTCCAGCAGCGTTCGCGCCAGCAACTGGCCGGGCACCAGTTCGTTGGCCCAGGCGGCCACGGTCCAGGCATTGCGCAGGTAGCTCATCGAATGGAACTCCAGGATCGTGCAGTGGTGTCCGGCGGTGGCATCAGCCGGTGGACTTCAGGCTGCCGTAGAACGCCGCGGAGTCCATGGCCCCGCGCGGCGAGCCGCGCTTGAGCAGGAAGTGACCCAGCGCCGGCAGCAGCACCAGCGCGCCGAGCATGTTCCACAGGAACATGAAGGCCAGCAGCAGGCCCATGTCGGCCTGGAACTTGATGGGGCTGGCGACCCAGGTGATCACGCCGATGGCCAGCGTCACGCCGGTGAGCATCACCACCTTGCCGGTGAACAGCAGCGCGCGGTAGTAGCTCTCCGACAGGCTCTTGCCCTCGCGCAGGTTGGCCAGCGTGACGCTCAGGATGTACAGCGCGTAGTCCACCCCGATGCCCACGCCCAGCGCAATCACCGGCAGCGTGGCCACCTTCACGCCCAGCCCCAGGCCCACCATCAGCGCCTCGGCCAGCACCGAGGTCAGCACCAGCGGCAGGATGGCCACCAGCACCGCGCGCCAGGAGCGGAAGGTGATGAAGCACAACACCACCACCGCCGCGTACACCAGCAGCAGCATCGTGCGCCAGGCGTCCTTGACCACGATGTTGGTGGCCGCCTCGATGCCGGCCGAGCCGGCGGCGAGCAGGAACTTCACTTCCGCCGTGTCGTTGACCGCGGCGAACGCCGCCACGTGGTCGACCACGCGGTTGAGCGTCTCGGACTTGTGGTCACGCAGGTACACGTACAGCGTCAGCAGCGAGCAGGCGTCGTTGTACAGCCCGCGCGGCGCGCCGGCCGTCACCGTGTTGAGCATGTCCTGGTTGGGCAGGAACTCGTACCACTTCGGGTTGCCCTCGTTCAGCCCGGCCAGCACGCGCCGGTTCAGCAGCGACAGCGAGTTGGTGCTCTCCACCCCGGGCAGCTGGCGCAGCTGCCACTCCAGCGCGTCGATCTTGTTCAGCGTGTCGTACTGCGAGCAGCGGCCCTCGGGCGTCTTGACCATCACCGCCAGCACGTCGCTGGAGGCGCCATAGGCCGCGTTGACGAAGGCCACGTCGCGGTTGTAGCGGCTGTCCGCGCGCAGCTCTGGTGCGCCGGGGTCGAGGTCGCCGATCTTCAGATGGGTGCTCACCCAGAAGCCCGCCGCGCCGAGCACCGCCGCCACCGCGATGGCGATGCTGGCGTGCCGGCGCTGCGTGTAGCGGTCCAGGAAGGCCCACAGCGGATGCTTGCCCGCGCCAGCGGCGTCCGCCGTCTCTGCACGCAGGCTGCGTTGGGCTGCCCGGGCGCTGACGCCGGTGTAGCTCAGCAGGATGGGCAGCAGGATCAGGTTGGTGAAGATCAGCACGGCCACGCCGACGGAGGCGGCAATGGCCAGCTCGCGGATGGCCTGTATGTCGATGACCAGCAGCACCGCGAAGCCCACCGCATCGGCCAGCAGCGCGGTGAGCCCGGCCAGGAACAGGCGCCGGAAGGTCAGGCGTGCGGCCACCAGCCGGCTGGCGCCGCGGCCGATGTCCTGCATGATGCCGTTCATCTTCTGCGCGCCATGGCTCATGCCGATGGCGAAGACGAGGAAGGGCACCAGGATCGAATACGGGTCCAGCGTGTAGCCCAGCGCGGGCAGCAGGCCCAGCTGCCACACCACCGCGATGAGCGAGGCGGTGACCACCAGCACGGTGGAACGCACGCAGCGCGTGTACCAGAACACCATCGCGGTGGCGATCGCCACGGCCAGCGCGAAGAAGCCCAGCACCGCGCGCACGCCCTCGATCAGGTCGCCCACGATCTTCGCGAAGCCGGTGACGTGGATGCGCACGCCCTGCGCTTCGTACTTGCCACGCAATGCCTCGATGCGCTGGGCGAAGCGCGCGTAGTCCAGCGCCTGGCCGCTCGCATCACGCGGCAGCAGCGGCACGTAGATGACGCTGGACTTCGCGTCCAGCGCGACGAGCTGTCCGATCTCGCCGGAGCGGGCGATGTTGGCGCGCAGCTTCTCCAGGCTGCCTGGCGAGCCGTCGTAGCCGTCGGGGATGACCGGGCCGCCTTCGAGCCCTTCTTCGGTGACGCCGACCCAGCGCGTGGTGGGCGTCCACAGAGACTTCATCTGGTTGCGCGCCACGCCGGGCACGAGGAAGACCTCGTCGGAGAGCTGCTTGAGCGTCTCCAGGTACTTCGCGTCATAGATCGTGCCGGCGGGGTTGGCCACGGCGATGCGCACCGCATTGCCCAGGCCGCTCAGGTCGTTCTGGTGGGCCAGGAAGTTGCGGATGTAGCGGTGGTCCGCGGGAATGGTCTTCTCGAAGCTGGCGTTCAGCTGCAGGCGCGTGGCCTGCCAGCCGAGCACGGCGGTGACCAATGCGCACAGCAGCAGCACGAGTGCGCGGTGGTTGAACAGCGCACGCTCGATCAGCGAGCCCGAGCGGGTGTCGAAGCCGCTGTCGGCGGATTTCACGTTCTTGGAGAGCGGTTTCACTTTTTGGGTCCCGGTTCGGCACCAGGGCTCAGGACACCCTGCACGGTCAAGGCGAGCGGGGGGCCTCCCGCCGCGGCCAGCAGGCCATTGACCGGCGGCAGCGGTGCGGGGTGGATGGGCACGAGCCGCTCGCCCTGCAGGCTCATCACGAAGCCGGCCTGGTTGGCGGCCAGCAGTCGGCCATCGGGGCCCAGCGTGGTGGCCGTGATGGAGGCCGGCATCGGCGAGGCGATGCTCGACCAGCTGGCGCCGCCGTCACTGGAGCGCAGCATGTTGCCGCGCAGGCCCGCCAGCACGAGTTCACGCTCGTTCAGCAGCTCGGCGCTGAAGAAGCTGCCCTTGTACGGCGTGGCCAGCGGCAGGAAGCTCTGGCCGCCGTCGGTGGACAGCAGCACCAGGCCCTGCTCACCGGCCAGCAGCAGGGTCTGGCCGTGCTGGCGTGCGGCGTACAGGTGCAGGCCCTTGGGATTGGGCAGCCGCGGCATCCACGATTGCCAGCTGCGCCCGCCGTCCTCGCTGGCCAACGCCAGCCCGTAGGCACCCACCACCAGCAGGCGCTGCCCGCCCAGCAGCAGCAGGTCCAGCAGCGGCTTGTCAGCGCCCTCGGCGGCCAGGCGCTCGGCTTCGGCGATGGCCTTCGCATCACCCGCGGCACGCGCGGCCTCCAGCACCCGCTGGGCGGCGACTCTGCCGTCGAGCTGGCGCGTCCAGTGCTGGCCGCCGTCTTCGGTGGCCAGCACCGTCCCGCCGTGGCCCACCACCCAGCCACGCTGCGCGTCTGCGAAGCGCACCGCCGTCAGCGTCACGCTGGTGGGCACGCTGGCCTGGCGCCAGCTGCGCCCGTCGTCGTCCGACAGCGCGATGATGCCGCGTTCGCCAACAACCAAAGTGCGCGTGCCGGCTCGTGCCGCGGCCAGCAGCACTGCACGCTGCGGCGCCTGCACGATCACCGCCGGGCGGCTCAGCGCGGCACCCACGGCGGCCGCAGCCGCTGGTGTGGCCTCGCCAGTCGCCGCCAGCACATCGGCCACCGGCACGGCCAGCGTGGCAGCCAGTGCCAGGGCACAGGCCTGCCAACCGGACCGCCGTCCGGACCACTCGGTACCTCTTGGCATCATCGCCGCCCCTGGCGCATCAGCGCACACCGCTGCCAACCATCGAGTCCGGCGTGAACACGTCCTCCGGGAAGCGCGGCTTCAGCGGGTACTGCGCGGCCTTGCTGTTGTAGAGGTTGCCGACGAAGGCCGTGCCCGACAGCAGGTCGTTGAAGCCGAAGGACCCGACCGGCAGGCCCGGCAAGTCCGGCGCCACGAAGGTCTGCGCCCAGAGCGTCTTCCAAAGCTGGCCGTTGGCGTCCCAGCGGTCGCCCAGCACGCAGGCCCAGGTGTCCTCGTCGCAGTAGTAGCGGGCCTTGGGCGCCTGGTGGCGCTGACCCTGGCGCAGGCTGGCCTCCACCACCCACACCCGGTGCAGCTCCCAACGCACATGGTCGGGGTTGAGATGGTGCTCGCCCAGCACCTCGGCATCGGTGTGAGGCTGCAGCAGGCGGTTGCCGTTGTAGGGGATGAACATCTCCTTTCGGCCCTGCAGCTTCCAGTCGAAACGGTCGAGCCGGCCGGTCCATACCTCGATCTCGTCGAAGCTCATCACGCCGGCGGTGGCCGGTGTCGGCGTGTCGCAGCAAGGGTTGGGCAGCTTGCGCACGCGGCGCTGGCCGGTCAGGTAGACCCAGCCCTGGCTCTTGTTGCCGTCCAGGTTCTCGTGGCCGACGATGGCCTCGCCGGCACGGATGGGCGGGCCTGCATTGAGCAGGCGGATCTGCCAGAAGACATTGGACTTGGCGAACTGCTCCGGGCTGCCGTCCTGGAAGTAGTACGGCATCTGCTGATCGGCGTGGCCGTCGGTGGTCAGCACCGCCTTGCCGTCGGTCGTCAGCTGGTACTGGGTGATGTCGAACGACCAGGACGCGCCGCGCCAGCGCAGCATGTGGTTCCACATCACCTCGGCGCCGTTCTTCGGCACGGGGAACGGAATGCCGCCATACGCGCCCTCGACGACGTCGCCGTTGAGCTTGGCGCGGGTGGCATTCTTGAAGGTGTTGTCGTAGACCCAGCCTGGCGCGGCGGCGGTGCGGTGCGTCTTGTAGACGTCGATGCGGTAGGTGCCGGGGTACTTCCTCAGCAGCGCCTTCTGCCCGTCGCTGAGCTTGTCGGCGTGCTGGTCGAGGTTCTTGGCCGTGATGCTGAACAGCGGCTTCTCATCCTTGAACGGGTCGCCACGGCGGCCGCCGGGCTTGTCGCCAGGAATGGGCGTGGTGTGGCCGCCGGTCCAGGCCGGGATGGTGCCGTCCTTGTTGCCGGCCTTTTCAGCGCCCAGCGGCGTGAGCTCGGACTTGAGCTTCGCGGCTTCCTCGGCCGTGACGGCGGCCAGCGCCGGCACGAAGGCCGTGCCCAGGGCGGCGGCCAGGGTGGCGGGCAGGAGGGTGCGGTACAGGGTGCTCATCGTCATTCTCCGAAGGTTCAGAAGGTGCGGCGCAGCGACAGGGCCACGTAGTTCCGGTCGGCCAGCGCATTGCCATGGCCGAAGATGGCGTGGCCGCCCGGCTGCAGCAGCGGCGACAGGTCCACGAAGGGCACGGCCTTGCCGATGTAGTGGGTGTAGGTCAGCGCGAACTGCCACACGCCCAGGTAGTTGCCTTCCAGGCCGACGTTGGCGCTGCCCGTGCCCTTGTCACCCCAGCCTGCCCCGGTCACGGCCGAGTTGCCGTCGATCACGTAGCGCACGCCGATGGGCACACTGAGGTCCAGGCCCGGCAGGGCCTGCCGGTAGCTGGGGCTGAAGATGAACTGCAGCGCGGTGGCGTCCCGCGTGCGGCCCTCGTCGAGCACATGGTCGGGGTCGTCCTTGTGAAGCACGCGGTTCCACGCGATCTCGGCCACCAGCGTGGATTCACGCGCCAGGAAGCTCGGCCCGAAGGTCGCCAGCGTCGACAGGTTCAGGTGCGCGGTGCGGCCCAGCGCCGGCCGCGGCTGCGGCGCGCCGAAGCTGCCGGGGTAGAGCATGTTGCTGCTCCACAGCGGCATGTCGTCGCGCACCGATGCCTCGGCCGCGACGTTGAAGTCGCCGAAGGAGCGCGACATGCTGGCGCCGGCGGTCTTGACGTTCTCGGGGAACTTGTAGAACCAGGTGCCGGGCAGCGTGCCAAAGGGGCTGAGCGGCCCGCGCGGGTCGAGGTTGCCGTAGAGCTGGCCGGACTTGTCATGGAAGCGCGCGACGTAGAAGCCGAGATCGGTCTCCTCCAGGCGCCAGCGCAGTTGCAGGCCGAACTGGCCGGAGTCCTTCGCCTTCTGGTCCGCGCCCGCTGCGAGCTGGTAGTTGCCGGAGATGGGTGTGCCCGGCGGGATGTTCACCAGCTCCGCCTGCTGCGAGCCCCAGCCGATGTTGGCGGTGGAGAAGTAGCTGCCCGCGGACGGCAGGCGGTCCGCCTCCCAGCGGAACTGCACATAACCCCCGATCGACACGTCCGGCGACAGCTGCAGCTGCGCCGACAACTGTGGCACCGGGCGCACGATTTCCTTGAACTGCGCGTTGGGCGATGACAGCAGCTTGTCGATGTCCACCGGCCCTTGCGCCCGTGCGATGCCGTTGTCGCCGAAGAACAGGCTCTCGCCGTACTGCAGCGCATGGCGGCCGAGCTTGGCGTTGAGCTTCATGCCATTGCCGAAGCGCCAGCCGCCGAAGACGAAGGCGTCGAGCAACTCGGCCTTCTCGCCTGCATACTTCCTGGTCTTGGCGGGAAACTCGTTGTACGGCGTCTGGCCGATCGTCGGATCGTTGTCGGCCTGGGTCTTGCCGTGCAACTTGTCGTCGTACCAGCCCGCCGCGCTGAGCCGGACACCGAAGTCGCGGCGCCAGATGGCGTCGAACTCTGTCAGCAGGTCGAGCCGCGTGGACACCACGCCCTTCTTCTGGAAGTTCTGGTCGCCGGCGTTGAAGTTCAGCGCCTGCGGGAAGCTGAAGCTCGCCGGCGCTGGCGGTGGTGCGCCGGTGGGCACCTGGCGGAACGAGCTGCTCAGCGCCGGGTCGGCGGCTTCGGTGCGGTACTTGCCGCTGAGCCGCACACTGTTGTCCCAGCGCACCGACCAATCGGGGCTGCCGGTGTCGATCTCCACGGCGTGGGCGCCGGCGCAGAGCATTGCGGCCGCTGCGATCAGCGTGGGTCGAAGCGCTCGGTGGGTGGGCATGGGGTGTCTCCTCGTGACTGTCGGGTGGGTCGGAATCAGGCGGGCTGGGCGACGATCTGCATCAGCCGCGCCATCAGCAGGCTCAGGTCGGTCTCGGGCTCGGGCTTGATGTCCCAGCCTGCGGCCGCTCGGGTGATGTCATAGACCTGCTGCACCCGATCGGCGCGGCGGCGTTGGTAGGCCTCGAGCAGCGTGGCGCGGTCTGCCGCTGCGGGCAGCAGGTCGGCGAGCACAGCGGCGTCCTCGATGGCCTGCGCAGCAGCCTGGCCGAATTGGGGTGGGAAGGCATGCGCGCAATCACCCACCGCCAGCACGGCACCGCAATGCCACGGCGCGTGGAGCACCTCAGCGCGGACCGGCCGCTGCGCGATGGGCTGACCCACCGCGAGCTGCGCCGCCACCGAGTGCAGCCACGGCCCGAAGGAGGACAGGACCTTGCGCATCTGTTCGACATCCGGTGCGCCCGGCACCAGCGGGAGCGGCGCCGACAAGGCGATGCCGGCCAGGTCATTGCGCACCGGCACGAGGACGGCTCGATGCCCGGGGCGACCACAGGCGATCACCGGACGATCCAGGTTCAGCGGCCGTGGCAGCAGCGCATACCACCAAGGCTGCGCCAGCTCGGCCTCCGGCTGCCGGGGAAACAAGGCCATGCGCAGTCTGCTGGCCGCGCCTGTGGCCAGCACGACGAGGTCCGCCTCGATCGACTGCTCACCCTCGAACCGCACGAGGGCCGGCTCCCGATGGGCTTGCACCTCCAGCACCCGGACGCCCCTGCTGACGATCACGCCTCGCTCGGTGGCCGCGCGCTCCAGAATCGCATGCAGCTGGTCGTGGGAGATGCCGAGCGCGGCCGGCAAGCGCGGGCCGGCCAGCGGGGGTGTCGGCAGCATGTACAGGTGCTGCCCATGCCGACCCACGACGTCGATGCCGCGAAAGGCGAATCCAGCCCGCACGCACTCGTCCGCGACACCGAAGCGCGCCAGGTCTCGCAGCATGTTGGGGACGACCTCGATGTGCGCCGGCAGGCCGGGCAGGCGCTCGGCTTCGTCGAACACCCGAACCTGCAGGCCGCTGCCCACCGCCGCCAGCGCGCAAGCCAGCCCCGCAAGGCCTGCGCCCACGACGCAGACTTGCCTCAGGCGGCCTGGCATGACCAGCACTCCTGAAACGCAGGCGTGAGTTCGTCCGACGCATGGCCTCGAGCCATTCGTTGTCTCCTGAACCTTGTATGGGGTTGCCGAGAGGTTACTCAGCCTTGACTCATGCACAAAATGGCTTGTGTCAATGCGGCCCATCGACGCCACGAATACTTTTGGCGTTAACCCTTAGCCCATGCGGTACAACAGGCTCGACCTCAATCTCCTCGTCGCGCTGGACGCCCTCCTCACGGAACAGAGCGTCAGCCGGGCCGCGGAGCGGATTCACCTGTCCCAGTCCGCCACGAGCAATGCACTCAAGCGCTTGCGCGACTACTTCGAGGACGAGCTGCTGGTTCAGGTGGGGCGCAATCTCGAGCTGACACCCCGTGCAACGGTTCTCGCTGAAGCAGTGCGCGATGTGCTGATGCGCATCGAGACGTCCGTCGCCGTGCAGCCGTCCTTCGATTGCACGGCGTCAGACCGTGAGTTCCGCCTCAGCATCTCCGACTACACGATGGAGGTCCTGATCCCAAGGGTGCTGGTCCTCGCCGAACAACAACGCAGCACGGTCCGATTCCGCCTCCTTCCTCAGGTGGCGGGTCCGGCGCGGGCGCTCGAGCAGGGAGAGGTCGACCTGTTGGTGATTCCGAAAGCCTACTGTGCCCCCGACCACCCGACCGAGATCGTCTTCACGGACGAATTTGTCTGCGTGGTGTGGGCCAACAGCAGCCACGCCCGCCTGGGCCTGAGCTTCGAGCGATATGCCAGTGCAGGACATGTCGTGATGCAGCCGGCCGACACCGACAGGGCTTCGTTCGAGAGTTGGTTCGTCCAGCGCTATGGCTTGTCGCGCCGCATCGATGTCACCAGCTACGGCTTTTCCGCCCTGCCCTTTCTGGTGGTGGGCACGGAGCGCGTGGCGACGATGCACTCGATGCTCGTCCGGGCCATTGCGCCGGCATTGCCCATCACGGTGTTGCCGCTGCCGTTGCCGATGCCCGTCTTCGAACAGGCGATGCAGTGGCACAAGCATCGCACCAACGATCCCGGCCTGGCCTGGCTGAGAAGCCTGCTGACGCAGGCTGGACGGGATCTGCAAGGCATGCCCTGAGCCCGTGGTCAGCGGCGCAGGTCGGGGTCCCAGTGCTCGGCGATCTTGCCGCCCTCGAGGCGGAACATGTCGAACCAGGTGGTCGTGTACGACCTGGCCGGATCTTTGGGGTCCTTGCGCTCCGCAACGAAGCTCAGCACGACGATATCGCCTTCGGCCGTGATGGCGACCAGCGGCGCGGCGACCTGCGGGCTGACGTCGCGGCGCTTGGCGAACTTGCTGAAGAAGTCGACGAAGCCCGCCCGGCCCGAGGGCACGTTCGGGTTGTGCTGGATGTACTGCTCGGTGAGGTACTTCTCGGCCCGGTCCAGCTGGCCGGCCTCGAACACTTCGCGCCAGAAGTCGTAGACCAGGCGCTTGTTGGCCGCGAGCTTCGGGTCAGCGCTGGCCAGCAGAACGGCGTGATCGGGGCTGGGGGTGACGGGCGCCTGGGCCAAGCAGCCGGCGCCGCAGACGGCGAGCAGAAGTGAGATCAGGAGCTTCGACATGGGGCTTGGAGCGTTGGACAAGGGAGGCGGCTGTCAGGCGAGCGCGGACAGCCAACGCGCATGGTAAGCGGCCAGTGAACGGGGAGCCGCAGACGCATCCACCGCAGCACGCGGGCCGGGGGTCAGGTCTTTCGCCCAGTGCATGAGCCGCCAGGCGCCGCGTACCGTGCCCTCGACCGCATCGGTGTTCGCCACCACCGGCCGGCCGGGCAGCACGCCGGCCAGCACGGTGGTGTAGACGGGGCTGTGTGCCAGCGGTCCTTCCACCACCACGGGCCCGACACCGCCCAGACGCTCGATGATCCAGGCGGTGACCTGCGCGGCATACAGCGCTGCAAGCGTCGCCCGTTCGGCCGACTCCAGCCCTGGCGGTGGCAGCGGCATGCCGCGTTGATCGACGATGGCGCCCTGTCGGTCGCGAAACGGCCCACCCTGGGTCTCGAATCCGGGCTGGGCCATGACGCCACGCACCAGCAGAGCCTCCAGTGCGGCGAGGTTCGCCTGCGCCGGGTCGGCACCGGCGCACAGCTGCCGGACCTCGCGCCCTCCCATGAAGCGGCCGGTGGGCACGGGCCGGCCATCGACCGCGACGTTGCCGAGCAGGTCGAGCGCGGCGCGCATGTTTCGAGGCCGCGCGCCCGGGGCCATGACCACCGTCCAGGTGCCCGAGCTGACCAGCGTCATCGAGGGGGTCTCGCGCAGGTGGCGCGCCAGGCAGGCATTGCTGTCGTGCGCACCGACGTGCACCTGAAGGTCGCCGCGCAGTCCGAGCCGGGCGGCCAGGGTCGGGCGAAGCAGCCCCAGCACGTCCCAGGCCGCCCGCAAGGGCGCGAAGCGAGTCGACCAACCCCGGCGCTCGGCCAGTGCCGAGAACGCGCCCCGCAGCGGATGCCAGAGGTGGCTGTGGCAACCGAGCGAGCTGACTTCGCTGGCCATTCGACCGCTGAGCCACCAGGCCCAGTACTGCGCGTACGGCATCCATTGGCCGCGCTCGCACGCGGCTGGGTGGTGGCGCTCGAGCCAGTCCAGCTGCGTGGCGCCGTTGAGGCCGCGCGGCAGATCGGGACTCAGCGTCTCATCGAAGGGGCCGATGTTCGTGGCCCAGCCGACCGGCCGCGCGTCGAAGCCGGCGAACTCGTAGTCGGGCACCGGCAGCACCAGGCCGTCACCGTCAACGAGCGCGAACGCGGCACCATGCGCCGTGACGATGGCCCGGCCGATGCGCCCGCGTTCGCGGCCGAGGCCGACCAGCGCGTCGCACAGCCAGGCCTCGAGATCGCCTGTGTCCAGCGCCAGGTAGCCGGCCTGCTCGCGCGAACGGCTGGCATGGTCGGCCGAATGAACCAGCTCGCCGCCGGCATCGAACACCAGCAACTTCGCGCGCGTCTTGCCAAAGTCAAGGACGAGGTCGAGCACACCCATCTATCACCCGATGTCCCCGTCACCCTCGGCATGACGCGCGGCTCGCAGCGGGTTGCCGACGATCCAGCCCGCGATGCGCGCCACCGTGCGCGCCGCCGCTGGCTGGCTGAAGTCGTTCAAGTAGCCGTGCCAGGTGGCCGGCTCGCGCAACACCGCCACGTCCACGCCGGCCCGCGCGAGCAACGCGGCGAAGTCCTCGCCGGACGGCCGCAGGTCGTCGATCTCGGCATTCACGATCAGCGTGGGCGACAGGCCGGCAAGCCGCCCGTGCGCCGGAAAGGCGTAGGGATGCTGGAGCAGGGCCGCATCGCCCACGTAGTTGAGGTTGAGCTCGCGGCAGCGCTCGGTCGTGAAGCGCGCCTCGTCGGGCAGGCGCGCGAGGAGCCTCGCCAGGCTGGGCGAAGGCGTCGGCAGCACGTCGTGCAGCACCGGGTAGATCAGCACGGTGCTGGCGGGCGCCGGCAGGCCGGTGTCGCGCGCGCGTTGCGTTTCGGCTGCAGCCAGATTCGCGCCAGCGCTTGCGCCGCCCAGGTGCCAGCGTTCGGCCGGAACGCCCAGCGCCGCGCCCGCGCTGGCCCAGCGCCAGGCCGCATCCACGTCGTCGCCCGGCACCGGAAAGCGCACGCCCTCCACCGCCAGCCGGTAGTCCACCGAGGCAACGGTGATGCCGGCGGCGGCAAGCCCGCGGGCGACGGTGTCGGCCTCGGGCATGTCGAGGTCGCCCTTGACGAAGCCGCCGCCGTGGATCCACAGAAGTGCCGTGCCGTTCGGCTCGGGCGGCGTGTAGGTGCGCACAGGAACGGGACCGTGCGGTCCGGGGATGCGGATGTTGTCGATCAGGAGGTCGGTGCTCATGGTGATGCTCAGGTTCGGCGGGCGGTGAGCGCGTGGCGCCCGTGGGCCAGGGTGGTGTCGTCGTGGGTGATCCAGGGCTGGTCCAGCGCCACCCGCGCGGTGATGCCGACCGGCACGTCGACCACGAGCCTGGCATCGCCACCACTGCGCTGCCAGTCGACGGCCAGGCGGCCGTAGGGTGTGTCGACATGGGCCCGGCAGGCGAGGAGCGGGCCGTCCAGATCCGGCGTTATGCGGGTCGTGCGGTAGCCGGGCGCGGTGAGCTCGATGCCGGCCTGCCGCCGCATCACCCAGTCGATCACGCATCCAAAGGCATAGTGGTTCAGCGACACCGGCTCAACGCTGCCGTCCTCATGCACCGCGTGCCAGGCTTCCCAGACGGTGGTGGCGCCCATCGCCACCTCGTACAGCCAAGACGGCGCGGTGTCCTGCATCAGCAACTTGCGCGCGAGCGCACGCTCGCCGTGGTCCCACAGCACGTCCAGCAGATAGGGCACCGAGAGGAAGCCTGTGTCCAGGTGGTCGCCGGCGCGGTGCACCAGTTCGACCAGCCGCGCGACAAGGCGCGGCCGCAGCGGCCCGGGCGCGAGCTCGAAGGCCAGTGCCAGCACGTACAGGCCCTGCAGGTCGGGGCTCATCGCGCCGTCCTCGCCCAGGTACTCGGCGGCGAAGGCCTCGCGCACGGCGGCCGCGCGCGCGGCGAGCGCGGCCGCGGCCTCGGGGTGGCCCAGCTCGGCTTCCGCACGGGCGAGCAGGTCGAGCGAGTGGACCTGGAATGCCGGGCCGATCACTTCGGACGTCAGCAGCGGCGCGCGCAGGATCGCGTCGCCCGGGTGCTGGTCGAAGCCCACCATCGTCGAGGGCGCGAGCCAGTCGCCGAAGTGCAGGCCGCCGTTCCACAGCAGCGCGTGGCGCGCGGCGCGCTCCGGCGTCAGCTCGGCGCTGCCCAGGCGCGCCGGATGGCGGGCAGCCGCCTGGGCCGTCTGGAAGGCGACCCAGGCGCGCATCGATTCGATGCTGTCCTCCAGGAATCGGCGGTCGCCGTAGTGTCGGTACAGCGCCCAGGGGGCGATGGTGAGCGCATCGGCCCAGCCGGCGGGGGTGCGGATCTCGCCGAAGATGGTGCCGGCGCCGAAGTCCGCGCCCATGGCTGGTGGCTCGGGCACGATCACGCCGCCGCCACCGCCGCGGCGCGCCTGGTCGCGGCGGACGTCGGCCAGCCAGCGCTCCAGGAAGGCGGCCACGCTCATCAGCGTGGCAGCGGTCTCGGCGAAGATCTGCAGGTCGCCGGTGTAGCCGGCCCGCTCGCGCTGCGGGCAATCGGTCGGCACGGCCAGGAAGTTCGCGCGCTGCGACCACAGCGTGTTGCGGAAGAGCTGATCGATCCTCGGGTCGGAGGTCTGCAGCTCGGCGGTCGTCTCGAGGTCGCTGCCGATCACCACCGCCACCAGGTCCTCGGGGGCCGGCACGCCGGGCCAGCCGATGAGGCGCACGTAGCGGAAGCCGTGGAAGGTGAACTCGGGCTCCCAGGTCTCGCCGCCGGGGTCGCCGCCGAGCACGTATTCGTCCGCCTGGTCCTTCGCGAAGCCGACGATGTTGTCCGCCAGGTTGCCGTCGGGACCGAGCGCCTCCTTGTGTTCCAGGCGGATCACGGTGCCACGCGGGCCGCGCACGCGCAGCCGCACCCGCCCCGCGAGCACCTGGCCGAAGTCCGCGACGAGGTCACCGTTCGGCGTGGTCCAGACACGGCGGGCGGGCAGTGTCATCAGCCGCCGCACCGGCTCGCCGTGGAAGGGGTGCACGGGCGAAGTAAAGGCCACCGCGCTGCAGGGGGTCCAGGTCGTCGGATCGGTCGGTGCGAAGCCCGGCGTGTCCCAGCCCGGCTCTTCGCGGCGCGCGTCGCAGCGCTCGCCGATGAAGAGGTCGCTCCAGTCGATGGGACCGCGTGAGGACAGGACTTCGGGTCCTGCGGGCACCACAGTCCCATGCGAGCCGTCGGCGTACGTCAGCTCCAGCTGCCAGCTCGCGCGCAGCAGGTCGCCATATTGCGCGCTGCGGCCCAGAAACGAGATGCGGCCCGCCCACCAGCCGTCCGCGAGCTCGACGCCGAGCACGTTGTCACCGTCCCTGAGCAAGGCCGTGATGTCCTGCGTGACCACGGGCATCGACAGCTCGTAGCTCTCGTAGCCCGGCGCCAGCAGCGCGTCGTCCACCGGCTGCCCGTTGACCGACGCACGGTGCACGCCCTGGCTGGTGATGCGCAGCAACGCGCGGCGGGGCCGCGTTGGCAGCGTGAAGGCGTGGCGCAGGCGGCGCGGTGGATGCAGCCGCTGCGCGAGCGGAACACCCTGCACCGCCGCGCAGGCCGCGGCCACGAGGTCCGGGTGCGGGTTGGTCGGCCCTTCGGCCAGCACGCGCTGCTGTCGCGGCTCGATCCACGGCGCGGCCCAGCCGCGGTGGGCGATGCCGAAGCTGGATGTCGCGGTCAGTCGCCCACCCTCGGCCGCCATCTCGCCGGTCATCTCGCCGGTCAGCCAAACCTCGAGCTGCCAGTGGTAGTGCGCGCCGGGCTGGCCGTCGAAGCCGGGCACCCGCACGGCAATGCAGTCGACCGAGGCAACGATCCCGGAATCCGCGACAAGGCGACCGGAGTCGCTGTCCGTGATCACGATGCGCCAGCCGGCCTGGGACAAGCCCGCCAGGCCCGGGGCCTCGATGCGCCACGAGAACGCGGGCGCGCTGCGTGCCAGGGCGATCGGTGCTTCGAGGTGGTCGACCCGCAGGTGGGTCAGCCGCGGAGTGGCGGTCGTGGCGGTCACGTGTCGAAGGCTTGGGTGGCTCAGGGGGCAAGCCCCCGGGCGGCTG
Organism: Burkholderiaceae bacterium; assembly: GCA_044226465.1. Taxonomy (GTDB): domain Bacteria; phylum Pseudomonadota; class Gammaproteobacteria; order Burkholderiales; family Burkholderiaceae_C; genus Ideonella. The sequence goes on from JBGAGZ010000010.1 coordinate 73,958, forward strand.
GGCCTGCCACGCCGCGCGCCGCAGTCGTAGAGGGAACGCTCGCCGGCTCGATCTGCGCCTCGCGGTCGAACTCGGTGCCGACCTGGCGCGAGAACATCGCCCAGGCGATCGCCAGACCGATGGCGGACACCACCGCGAGCGCGAAGTAGAAGAGCCTGGCATGTCCCATCAGCAAGGCCGGTGTAGCGACGGTGAGCAGCGCCGACGAGATGCGTGCGAAGCCGATGATGCTGCCCTGTGCCGACGCACGCAGCATCGTCGGAAAGGACTCCTGGGCCCACACCTTCATGATGCCCTCGAACGCGAAGCTGCCGCCGACGGCCGCGAGCGCGAGGCTGATGCTCAGCGTGGCCAGGCTGAAGCCGAAGGTCGCCGGCACCAGCACCGCGGCGACCATCACGGTCGCGCCGAGCAGGAAGAAGCGCATGCGATGCCGCGTGTCCACCACGCGCATGAACAGCACCGACAGCAGCGCGCCGAAGGGCAGCACGGCTAGCGCGATGCGGTTGAAGGCCTCGACCGTCGAGCCAGCCAGGTTGACGGCAATGAAGGTGTTGAACTGGCCGCCGGTGCTGGCGGCCAGGTTGGTCAAGGTGTAGAAGGCCAGCAGCGCGAAGAACGGCCGGGCGTAGGGGCCGCGCACCAGTTCGCGCAGCCCCGTGTGCTGGGCCCGTGCGGTGCGAATGCCGGCGCTGCGCTCCGCGCGCGCGGCCAGCCATGACGCCGATTCGGGAATGGTCAGGCGACCGAGCAGCACCAGCAGCGCCATGGCCCCCACCTGGCCGAACAGGATCTGCCCGCCCACGCGGCCCAGACCGCCGGCGGTGGCGGCAATGCCCACCGAGGCGAGGATGCCGACCAGCCAGAGGATGTTCGACAGGATCAAGATCTTGCCCCGGTTGCGCTCCGAGGCAGCCTCGGCGATCGTCGCGAGCGACACCGGCAGGTCCGCGCCCACGCCCAGCCCGATCAGCACGACGCCGGCGAACAGCTGCGCAAACGTCGTGCCAAAGGTGTTGAGTGCCGAGCCGGCGACGATCAGCGCCATCGTGGCGATGAAGACGCGGCGGCGGCCGAAGCGGTCGCCCGCCCGTCCGCCGACGAAGGAGCCGATCGCGACGCAGACGGTCAGCGCCGCCGACATCAGGCCGATCTGGTCCGGCGTGAGGCCGATGGCCGACTGATAGATCACCAGCGCGATGCCGTTGGCGATGAGCGCCGAGGCGTCGATGTACGAGGCCATGCCGGCCACGATGCCAACCCACCACTCGCTGGGGCTGCTGCGCTGGTTCGCCGGCTCGGACACTTCGTTCTCCGTGGTCAGAAACGGTACTCGGCCGTCGCGCCGAAGGTACGGAACGAGTTGTAGCCGAACTGCTGCAGGTAGGACGCGACGTGCGCCTGCGCGGCGTCCTGGGCGTCGGGACTGATGCTCATGACGACGCGCTTGTCGGTGCAGTTGCGGCAGTACAGCGAGAAGCGCCACTTCGACGCGGCATCCGACAGCGAGACCGCGGCGCCCAGCAGCGTCATGCTGCCCACGGCCATCTTTGGATCGTCGCCGATACCAAAGTTGACACCCGAGCGGTGGTAGGCGTTGACTTCGTAGGCGACGCGCATGCCGCCACCCACCGCATGCTGGTACTCGGCCGAGGCGCTGTAGGTCTGCTTCGGCGAGTTCGGCAGCGTCTGGCCGCTCACATTGCAGGTACCGTCCGGGTTCTGCGGTGGCTGGTTCGTGTAGCACTGCGCGTTGGTGAACGTGGTGAACTTTGCGTCCAGCAACACGGCCGCGGCATTGATCGTCCAGTGCTCGTCCGGACGCGCCTGGACCGTCAGATCGACACCGCGGCTGCGCGACTTGCCGGCGTTCTGCGTGATGAAGGACTGCAGCGCCTGGTTGAACGACTGCGCCTGCAGGTCGGTGTAGCGCTGGTCGAACAGGCTGGCGTTGAGCATCAGGCGGCGGCTCAGCAGCACCGACTTGATGCCCAGCTCGATCGCATTCACCTTCTCCGGTCGCACGGCCAGCTGCGGCAGCATGGCCAGGCTGCCGACACCGGCATTGAAGCCGGGGCCTTTGGCGCCACGCGCGAAGGTGGCGTAGGCCATCACGTCGCGTGCCAGGTCGTATTGCGTCCCCAGCTTGAAGGTGAAGTTGTTGTCGTTGGCCTTGGCGTTCACGTCCAGCGTGGGCGAGTACAGCGGCACCAGGCCGAAGGGGTCGGCGTTCTGGACCAGGCGCATGGTGTCGCGCTCACGCGTGTAGCGCATGCCCAGCAGGGCCTGCCAGTCCTTGGTGATCTTGTAGGAGCCCTGGCCGAAGATCGCGGCGTTCGATGACTTCAGCTCGTTGCGCGCGATGCCGCCGATGTTGTACTGCGTGCCGGGAATCACCGGACCGCCGAGGCCCAGCTGGCCGTGCATGAACACGTCGCCGTCGACGCGCGAGCTGAACAGGTACAGGCCCGCCTGACCCTCGAAGCGCTCGCCGGCAGGCGACACCAGGCGCAGTTCGTTGGAGACCTGGCTGAACTTGAAGTCCGTCAGGATCGTGCTCAGCGCATCGATTGCCACGCCGTCGCCGTCCTGGATGGCGTACTCCCGGAAGCCCCGTCGGGCCAGGATGTTCACCAGGCTGTAGCCGCCACCGAGCTCGTAGTTGACCTCGGCCAGCAAGCCCTGGCTGCGCGAGTGATAGTTGTTGGTGCCGTCGGCCACGACGGTGGTGTTCTCCGGCGAGGCCACCACGCCGAACGGCACCAGCTGCGGCGCCACGGCGCTGCCGGGCCCGAACTCGCGCCGCGTGCGGGCGAAGGGCGTGCCGCCTGCGCCCTTGCGCTCGGCGTAGTCCGCGATCAGGTAGACGTTCAAGTCCGGCGTTGCCTCCACCAGGTACTTCAGCTTCACGCCGGACTGCTTCTCGCCCAGGTCGCTGCCCACTGCCGGGCCGACCTGATTGACCAGATCGTCCTGGTGCGTGCCGAAGGCATTGATGCGCAGCGCCGACTTTTCCGAGATCGGGGCGTTGTAGACACCCTGCACAACGACACCATTGCCGCCTGCGCCGGAGTCGCGGTGCTGCATGTCGATGAACACGCGGCCTTCGCTACGACCCAGGCGCGGGCGTGCGGTGACGATGTTCATCAGGCCGGCGGTCGCGTTCTTGCCGAACAGCATGCCCTGCGGGCCGTTCAGCACCTCGATGCGCTCGATGTCGGCGAACTGGATGTTGCCCATGGAGGCCCGGGCCAGGCTGACGCCGTCGACCGCGGTGGCCACAGCGCCTTCCAGCAGCTGATTGCCGGCGGTGTTCAGCGTGCCGATGCCGCGCAGGGAGAAGCTGTTGCCATCGCCCACCTGCAGTGTCGGCGCCACCAGCGAGAGCGACAGCGGGTCGGTCACGCCGCGCGTTTCCAGCGTCGTGGGCGCCACCACGCTCATCGAAATCGGCACGTCCTGGCCGCGCTGCAGCCGCTTCTGCGCCGTGACCTGGATCTGCTGCACCTCGGTCGCGGCGGCGGGCTCGGCCGGCTTGGCCGGCTCGGTCTTGTCCTGCGCGTGCGCGCCGACCATGAACAGGGCCGCGTGAATGGCGGCGGCGATGGGGCTGATGCTGGGCTTCTTCATGTCTCCACTTTCTCAATCGCGATGGCGAACCGGGTGTGTTGCGATTTCTGTGAACGTTATCAGACTGCTCAACAGGCCGGATTGGTGATAACCCGATCGGCCACGACGGCAGGACTCTCAATCGCGCCGGCATCGGCGTCCGGCAGGCCGCAGGTCGCGTCGACCGGGCTGCCGGCGATGAACGGCGCATCGCCGATCAGGCAGTCGACAACGGCCCGCTGGACCGGTGCGATGGCGCTGTAGGCGTTGACCACGCAGGGCATGCGCGGCGCATCGAACAGGTAGTACGGATGGCCGAACGACACCAGCGCGCACGGCAGCTCATGCCAGTGGCGTCGCATCGCACCCTCCGGGTCACCCATCACGCGCCGCCAGTCGAGGTAGATGTTGGACTGGGTATAAAGCGACTCCTGGGCGAACACGTACAGGATCAGGTCCGCGTCTTCTGGCGTGGGCGGATGGGCGGGCTCGTAGCGCCGCACCTCGAAGCCGCGCTCGGCCAGCAGATGCCCGAACTCCAGTGGTGGGGGCGACGGTTGGTTAACGAAGCCCGCGCGCAGGTCGTCGGTGACGAGCACGACGCGGCGATGCCGCTGCGGATCGAGCGGCAGCAGGCCGTCCACATCCTTCACCCGCGTGATGGACGCCCGTGCCGCCCGCTCGGCCACCCGCAGGTGCTCGCTGCAGCGCACGATGCGGCGAGCATGTTCCAAGGGCGGCATCCGCTCGTCGATGCCCTGCCGGTGCAGTCCCAGCGCCGCCTTCAGCGCGAGCACGCGCGTCACCGCCGCATCGACACGCGCCATCGGCAGCCGGCCGTCGTCAAGGGCCCGCATGAGCCGCTCGATGTCCGCCGAAAGCTGGAACGAGAACAGGATCATGTCGCAGCCGTTGGCCAGGACTTCGGGGATCACGCGGTCGCGCGGGCCCCAGCTTCCCAGGCCCGCCATCGTCGTTGCGTCGGAGACGATGAGGCCGTTGAATCCGAGTACGCCGCGCAGCAGGCCTTCATTCAGCGGGCGCGAGATGCTCGCGGGCCGGAAGCGCTCGATGCCACGGGCGCCGAAGCGTTCGGCCCAAGCCGGCATCGCGATGTGGGCCGACATCACCGACAGCGCGCCCTCGCCGATCAGGCCGCGGTACAGCGCGCCGAAGCCCGCCTCCCAGGCCTGCACGTCCAGCGGGTTGATGGTCGTCACCAGGTGCTGGTCGCGTTCGTCGTAGCCCTCACCAGGCCAGTGCTTCAGGGTGGCCGCCAGGCCCTCGCGCTGCAGCGCGCCAACGTGGGCACTGGACAGGCGCCGTATGCGTTCGGGCGCGCTGCCGAAGGACCGGGTGGCAACGATGGCGCTGCGGTGCCGGGCGTTGATGTCCAGCACCGGTCCGAAGGCCCAATTGAAGCCGAGCGCCCTGCCCTCGCGCGCCATCACACACGCGACTTCGGCCGCCAGGTCCGCAGAGTCGGCGGCCGCAATGCCCAGCTGGTTGGGCAGCGGCGTCGCGCAGGGCATGCCGATGCCACCTCCTTCGAGGTCCCCAGCCACCAGCAGTGGCACGTCGGCTGCTTCAACCAGCCTGCGCGTGGCTTGCCAGGCGGTCTCGAGGTCCGGGCCAACGAAGCGCGTCACGCCGCCCAGACGTGCTCGCGCCAGCGCATCCACCTGCGCCGGGTCTTCGTTGAACGACGCCTCGCAGAAGAGCTGGCGCAGCTTGTCGTCCAGGCTCAGGCGGGCCAGGGTCTGCCGGACCCACCGGATGCCCTCCGCATCCAGGTTGAACGGGGCCGCCTCGAGGGCAAGGTCGCCCACGCTCAACGTAGGCGGGGCCTGCAGGGGTGGCATGACAGGATCTCCGTGGTTTCGTGACACCGATGCGTTAACGTTATCAGCACTAGCCAAACCGTTCGCTCTCTTGCGGGCACTTTTTTGGCGCCGCGAGTTGTCGCGGGCCGAGGCAAAATCACATCGCCTGGTGCACCAGCAGCGTGTCGCAGAACTGCTCGAAGCGGCGTACCTTGCCGTCGCTAACGTCCCACACATGGACCACGCGCGCCCGCATCGGCCGGCCGCTGCGGGCGTGTGTGGCCGCGTAGTCGCCGATGCCGACGATGGTGTCGCCGCCGTCGATCAGGCGCTCCAGCGTGAAGCCGAAGTCCTTCCAGTCCCGGCCCAGCACCGCGAAAACGTTGGCCACGATCGCCTCGCGGCCGACAAAGGTGCCGGCACAGGGAAAGCCGGCCATCTCGGTCCACTGCACGTCCGGCGCCAGGTCGGCCATCATGCCGTCGAGGTCGCGCCGGTTGGAGGCCGCGTAGTGGTCGGCCACGATCTGGAAGGGGGTGCGCATTGTGTCGTTCTCCGTCTGGGGTCCAGGTTCAGACCGGCTCGGCGCCGGCCGGGTAGAAGGTCATCGAGGCCTTGGTGATGAAGGCACCGGCCGGCGCGTTCGACACCGCGCCATCGCCGGTCAGGCCGAGGAACTTGCCGGTCGACCGCATGTCGCGGAAGTTGAAGAGGAACACCGAGGCCACCGGGATCAGGAACTCGCGGAAGGTGAACAGGATCAAGCCTTCCTCGAAGCGCCAGTAGCTCGCCATGTCCACGTCCCCGTGGCCGCGCTGCACGCCCACCAGGCACTGCCAGGCATAGCGCTGCGAGCTGAGGTAGGTGTGCTCGTAGGTGTGGTTCGGGCTGTAGGTCTGGAAGGTGCGCAGCCCGACAAGCTCACGCGTGGGCGCCGGCATCTCGCCGGTGGCAACGCCTGGGTCGTCGCCCAGCGTGCCGGCCTCGAAGTGCTGCGCGACCCGCGGCTCGGCGCCCGCTTCCTCGGCACTGCGCACGCGCGAGCGCACCGCCAGCACGCGGCGCGTGTTGCGATTGAGCACAAGGGTCAGGGCTTCGGTCGGACGTGCAGCGAAGGTCAGGTCGATGAAGAAGGTGTCCGCGGCCACCTCGATGGCCTCGTACCAGTCCTGGCCGCTCGCCGCAGCGCCCGAATCTTGCTCCGACCATGCCAGCGCATGCCGGCCGGTCGGCTGCAGGGTGAGCAGGCCGCCGGGCAGTCGCAGGCGCAGCGTCTCCCCGATCAGCGCATCGCTTGGCGGCAGTCGGTTGGTGGCGATGCCGGCGGCAAAGTCGTCGTAGTTCTTCCAGTCGGCGGGTCGGTCCTGGGTCATGGTGTGCGCCTTTCGGACATTAGGAGGCAAAGGCCAGTGTCGGCAGATCGACAGCCGACGCGCCACCGTCGACCAGCAGCGAGGTGCCGGTGACCATGGCCGCCGCGTCGGAGGCCAGGAACAGCACCACCCGCGCCACCTCGTCGGGCGTGGCCGGGCGGCCCAGCGGCACGTCGCGCGTGACCAGGCGGTATGCGTCCTCGCGGCTTGCCGCCTTGCCCAGGCCCACGAGCACGTCCATCTGCTCGTCTGCCATCTCGGTGCGCACCCAGCCCGGGCAGACCGCGTTGGCGCGCACGCCGTGGCGGCCGTGGTCGCGCGCCACCGAGCGGGTAAAGCCGATCAGGGCATGCTTCATCGTCACGTAGCCGACCACCTCGGGGCCTGCGAAGTGCCCTGCCAGCGACGACAGCACGACCACATTGCCACGGCGCCGCATCAGCTCCGGCATCAGCTCGCGCGCACACACGAAAGCGGTGTCCAGGTTCAGGCGCGTGGACAGCGCCCAGCTGGCGTCATCAGTCTGGGTCAGGCCGCCGATGCCATGGCCGCCGGCATTGGCCACCAGGACGTCCACGCCGCCAAAGCGCTCGCGCGCCTGGCCGAGCGCGCGGCGCACGGCAGCAGCGTCGGCCGCATCGCCCGTCACCACCAGGCCGCCCAGCGGCTCGGCCACGGCGCGCAAGGGGGCCTCGCGCCGCCCCATCAGCACCACCCGGCCACCCGCAGCGGCGAAGCCGGCAGCCACCGCGGCGCCGATGCCCGTGCCACCACCGGTGATGAAGGCCACCTTGCCCTGGAATATCTGATCCATATCGATCCTCGGTTGTCGGTCTCGAAGAGCAGGCGTTCAGCTGCCCAGATAGGCACGCGCCAGGATGTCCGGCCGTGAAGCCAGTTCGGCTGCTGCGCCGGCCCAGGCCATGCGGCCGCGCGTCAGCACGTAGGCGCTGCCGGCCAGGCCCAGCGCCATCGAGGTGAACTGCTCGATCAGCAGCACACCGGTGCCCTGGGCCGCCACCTTCTGCAACAGCTCGGCCAGGCGCTTGACGACCAGCGGCGCCAGGCCCAGCGACAGCTCATCCACCACCAGGTAGCGCGGCTTGGCCAGCAGCGCCTGCGCCACGGCGACCATCTGCTTCTGCCCGCCCGACAGGGCGCGGCCCAGGTCACCGAGCTTGGGTTTGAGCTCCGGCAGCACCTGAAGCACCTCGTCGATGGCCGTCGCCGCAACACGCGGCGGCAGGTGGCTGGCGGCCACGCGCAGGTTGTCGGCGACGCTCAGGCCGCCCAGCACCCGATGCCCTTCAGGCACCACCGCCACGCCACGCTCGCGCACCCGCTCGGGCCGCAGCCCGGCCAGCGCCTGGCCGTCCGCACTGATCACGCCGGAAGTCAGCGGCAGCGCCCCGGCCACCGCCATCACCAGGCTGGATTTGCCGGCCCCGTTGGCGCCGATCAACGCCGTGATCTCGCCCGGCCGCGACTGCAGGTCCACGCCATGCAGCACGCGCTTGCCGCCGCGGTGCAGCACCAGGCCCCGGATCTCCAGCATCTTCAGGCTCCCGAGAAGCCTGGGGCTTCGCCGAGGTACGCGCGGCGCACATCGTCATCGGCCAAAACGCGCTCGGTGAGCCCCAGCGCCAGTCGGCGGCCGAAGTCCATCACCAGGGTCTGCTCGCAGGTGGCGGCGATGAGGTCGACGTCGTGGTCGATCAGCAGCACCTGCGCACCGCGCAGCCCTTGCACCCCGCGCAATGCCTCGCGCAGCAGCGTGGATTCGCGCTCGTCCAGTCCGGCGCCGGGTTCGTCGAGCAACAACAGGCGCGGCCGCCCGACCAGGGCCTTGGCCAGCTCCACCATGCGGCGGTGGAACAGACTGATCTCGCCGCCCAGGCAGGTGGCCACCGCGGCCAGGTGAGTGTGGTGCAGCACCTCGGCCACGTCCACGGGCGCATCGCGCGCGCCACCCGGCACATGGTCCAGCACGGCGAGCACGTTGTCCCACACAGTCAGGTCTTCCACCACCTGCTCGGTCTGGAAGCTGCGCCGCAGTCCCCAGCGCACTCGCTGCAGAGGCGACAGCGGCAGCAGGTCCGTGCCATCGACCTCGACGCGGCCGGAGCGCGGCGTCACCAGTCCGCCGAGCACGTTGACCAGCGTGGTCTTGCCGGCGCCATTGGGTCCGATCAAACCGCACACCGGCGCCTCGAGCACGGCACTCAGCCCGTCGATGGCCCTCAGGCCGCCGAACTGCACGGTCACACTGTCGATTCGGATCATCGCTGCGCCCTCCCCAGCCTTGCGCGCAGCAACGCCAGGCCATCGAGCCACTGGCCGGCGATGCCGCGCGGCGCGGTGACCAGTGCGTGCACCAGTGCGCCGCCGAAGAACACCTGCGCCAGAAAGCCGTTGATGCCCCAGTCGGTCAGCAGCGCGGGAACGGCACGCAGCAGCAGGCCCGCCAGCAGCGTGCCGAGCCAGTGGTAGGCGCCGGCCACGACGCTCAGCGCGAACAGCATCACCGACTCGCCGGCCGTGAAGGCACGGCCGTCGAGCTGCCCCACGCCGCCGGCCAGCAGCGCACCGGCCACGCCGGCGCAGAAGCCGGCCAGGCCGAATGCCCAGGACTGGTACAGCAGCACCGGCACGCCGGCGCTGGTGGCCGCCGCCTCGCCGCGCCGGATCAGGGCCCAGGCCCGGCCAGCCCGGCTGCGCCGGTGCCATTCGATCAGCGCCAGCACCCCGGCCAGCCAGAGCATCACACACCCAAAGTACGCGGCATCGCTCTCGGCCCAACCGGGCCGCGCCATCATCAGCCGGCCGGTGCCCTGGGCCTTGCCGAGCCAGCCCGGCCCGCCGTCGGGAAAGCCCACGGCGGTGACCAGCACCTGGTAGCCACCGGCCATCATCAGCGTGACCAGCGCCAGGTACAGCCCCTTCAACCGCAGCGCCGGCAGGCCGGCCACCATGCCCGCCGCACTGGCCGCCGCGCCACCGGCCAGCACGCACAACTCGAAAGGCAGCCCAAAGCCGTGCGACAGCCGCAGCGCGACCCAGCCGCCCACACCCACGAGCGCGTACTGGCACAGACTGACCAGCCCGAGCTGGCCGTACAGCAGCGCGGTGCCGGCGACAGCCACGCTCAGCGTCATGGCGGAGGTGAGGGTCTTGAGCCAGTAGCTGTTGGCCAGCAACGGCGTCACCAGCGCCAGCAGCAGCAGCGCGGCAGCCAGCCGCTGCAGCCCGAGCCGCTGGCGCCTGGCGTGCGCGCGCAGCGCCGGCTCGATGGCGGCCAGTGGCGAGGGCGTGTGTACGGGTTGAAGCATCACGCCAGGCGCGCCGAGTTGCGAACGAACAGCACGGCCAGCAGCGCCACGAGGAACGGCACCGCCGTGCGGAAAGGGGCGAAGCCGGGCAGCAGGATGGCGCAGGCCTCCAGCACGCCGATGCCGATGCCCGCCACCACCGTGATGGGCAGGGAGGTGAGCCTGCCGACGATGGCCGCCGCGAAGGCCGGGATCACCAGGAAGGTCAGCAAGGTCGGCTGCAGCCGCACGATGTTGGCCAGCAGCATGCCGCAGACGCCGGCAAAGGCACCGGACAGGCACCAGGCGATGGCATCGACGTTGAGCACTCGAACGCCCAGCAATGCGCTGAGCGACCGGTCGTCGGCGAGGGCGCGCATGCGCAGTCCCGCGCGGGTGCGCGCCAGCAGCAGGCCGACGCTGGCCATCATGGCCACGGCCGCGCCCAACCCCAGCACGCGTGTCCAGGTCAGGCGCACGTCGCCGAACGCCAGGCCGTCGGCATCGGTGGGCAGCACCAGGCGGCGCGGCCCCTCGCCCCACCACCATTCGGTCAGGCCCATCAGGACCAGCGCCAGGCCCAGCGTCCCAATGCTGCGCACAGAGACCTCACGCTGCGCCAGAGCAGGTGCCACCAGACGCCCGTAGGCCAGCGAAACCGCCATCGAGCAGCCGATGGCGACGGTCCAGGCCAGTGCCTGTCCGCCGTCGGCCTGCAGCACCGACCAGGCGCAGTGGGCACCGAGCGCGCCGATGGCCCCGAAGGCGAAGTTCAGCACCCCGGAGGCACGGAACAGCACCACCAGCCCGACGCCGGACATCGCGTACACGGCGCCCACGCCGAGTCCGGAGACGATGAAGGGCAGCAAAGTGTCCATATGCCGGCCTGGTCGCTCGGTTCAGACCTCAGAGCCCCAGGCGCTTCTCGTCGGCCCGCACATCCGCGAGCTCGGGCTCCTCGGCGGTCATGCAGCCGGCGCTCACCTGCTGGAAGCCGCCGCCGCTGACCTGCGCGATCGGGCCGCTGGTGTTGGCGTTGTGGCGCGCGCCGTCGCCGACATAGAACGGTTTGCACAGGATGTCGCTGCTGAAGCCCTTGACCGCACGCAGCGCGGCGCTGACCTTGGCCCGGTCGAGCGACTTCGCGTCCAGCTTCAGCAGCGCCTCGGTCGCGATGCGCGCGGCCAGGTAGCCCGACTGCGCGAACGAATCCCGTGGCGCGGCCTTGTCGGCATAGGCGTTCATCACCGCCTTCCAGTTGCTGTTGTCCGGACCGCCCGACTCGACCGGCATGAACTCCAGGTGCACGTCGAGGGCCTTGTCCCAGGTCTTGCCGATGGTCTTGGGCACGTCGGCGTTGTAGGCCGGCGTGGTGGACGCGAACCGGATGCGCTTGTGCAGCCCCTGCTGCTCGGCCGCGGCCAGCATCGGCACCATGATGCCCTTGGGCACGTTGAGCAGGATGACGTCCGGCTTGGACGCGGCCGCCTGCAGCATCACCGACGTGGCGTCGGCCGAGCCCGGGTCGATCGTGATGGTCTCCACCGCCACGCCATTGGCCGCGCCCCAGCCTTTGGCGCCCTCGCAGGCCCAGTTGCCCAGGCTCGGGATGTTGGGGATCACGCAGACGATCTTCTTCGCCTTGTAGGTGCGCGCCATGTGCGTGGCCACCAGCGTGGCCGAGACGCGCGGGCCGGCGTTCACCGGCGCGTAGTTGCGTGCGAAGAAGCACTCGCGCGGCACGCCGACGCCGGCGATGACCATCACGTTCTCCTGCTCGTACAGGCGTGCATTGGTGCCGCACTCGACAAAGCTGGAGTTGCCCACCATCGCCAGCACCTTGCGGTCACGCACCAGCTTGCCAGCCACCTGGGCCGCGGTTTCCGGGTTCCACTGGTCGTCCGCGACGACGTAGTCGATGGGGCGGCCATGGATGCCGCCGTTGTCGTTCACACACTTGAAGTACGCGGCCGCGGCGGAGGACGAGGCGCTGAAGTCGTCAGGGCCGGTCTTGCCGACGACGGCGCCGATGGCGATCGGCTCGCCGGTGGCCTTCTTGCCGGTGTTCAGCCCGCAGCTCGGCTTGCCCGCGCCCTGCGCATGGGCCGCACCGGCCAAGGCCACCAGCAACGCGAACGCCGTGCCCAGAGGGCGCCCGACAGAGGAATGGGTCATGGTCTCGTCTCCTACGATCGTTGATGAAGCAGAACCGCTGCGCGGCGTCACACCGCCATGCACACGCTCTTCAACTCGGTGCAGCCTTCGACCGCTGCGCGCCCGAGGTCCTTGCCCTGCCCCGACTGCTTGAACCCACCGAGCGGCAGGTTGTTGTCGAGCATGTTGTGGCAGTTGATCCACACCGTGCCGGCCTTCAGCCGTGGCACCAGCCGGTGCACCGCCGACAGGTCGTTGGACCACACGCTGGCCGCCAGCCCGAAGGGCGTGTCGTTGGCCAGCTGGACCACCTCGTCAAGCGTGTCGAAGGGCTGCGCACAGACCACCGGCCCGAAGATCTCCTCACGCACCGCTCGCATGCGCGGCTGAACGTCGACAAGCACGGTGGGCCGTACGAAGCAGCCGGCTTCGCCCGCGCGGGTGCCGCCGGTCAGCACCGTGGCGCCTTCGCTGCGCGCGCTGTCGACGTACCCGATCACGCGGTCCATCTGACGCTGCGACACCAGCGGCCCGAGCTGCACCGTGGGGTCGAATCCGGAGCCCATCTTCATGCCCTCGGCCAGCTGCGCCATGCGGTGCACGACCCGATCGAAGATGCGCCGCTGCACGAACAGGCGCGAGCCTGCCGTGCAGACCTGCCCCTGGTTGAAGAAGATGCCCATCGCCGCGCCCTGCGCCGCGGCCTCGACGTCGGCATCGCCCAGCACGATCAGCGGCGACTTGCCGCCCAGCTCCAGCGTCATGCGGGTCAGGTTGCCGGCCGCCGCGCGCGCGATGGCCTGGCCGGTGGCCGTGCTGCCGGTGAAGCTGATCTTGTCGATACCCGCGTGGGACACCAGCGCCGCGCCGGTGGCGCCGCCGCCGCAGACCACGTTGAGCACGCCCGGCGGCAGACCGGCTTCCAGCGCCAGCTCGGCCAGTCGCAAGGCAGTCAGCGGTGTCTCGGGCGAGGGCTTGAGCACGACGGTGCAGCCCGCGGCCAGCGCCGGCGCCACCTTCCACAACGCGATGGCCAGCGGGAAGTTCCACGGCACGATCGCGCCCACCACGCCCAGCGCTTCGCGGCGCGTCCACGTGTGGTACTGCACGCCGGGCGGAAAGCCGATCGAAGGCGCCAGGGTCTGCCCCTCGAGCTTGGTGGCCCAGCCGGCCATGTAGCGCACGAACTCGGCCCCCGCGCCAACGTCGACCAGGCGCGCAATGCCCTGCAGCTTGCCGCCCTGCAGCGTCTCCAGTGCGCTGAGCTCGTCGGCATGGGCCTCGATCAGCGTGGACAGGCGGTACAGCAACGCTTCGCGGTCGGCAGGCCGCAGACGGCTCCAGCCCGAGTCCTCGAATGCCGCACGTGCCGAACGCACCGCCGCGTCCACGTCCTCGACCGGGCTGTCGGGCGCTTCGGCGACCTGCATCTCGGTGGCCGGGTCAATGACGGGCAAGGGGTGCCCATTGGAAGGCGCGCGCTCGGCGCCGTCGATGAAGTTGCCGCGCTGGCGACGCGAGAGGAAGCCGATCGCGCGCTGGTTGGCCGCGCTCAGGTCGTTGAGGTTCATCGGGTGTCGTCCCAAAGGAATGTCGCGTCGCTCAGGCGGCCGCCGGGGCCGGCTGCGGCGAGGCCTGTCCGAGCATGGCGGCGGCACAGCGCTCGGCCAGCATCACCACCGGCGCGTTGGTGTTGCCGCTGACCAGCAGCGGAAAGGCGGAGGCATCGGCCACGCGCAGGCCGGTGATGCCACGCACCGCGAGCTCGGGCGTCAGCACAGCGCCCGCATCGTTGTCGCCGCCCATGCGACAGGTCCCCGCCGGGTGGTAGACCGTCTTGGCGTGCGATCGCACATGGGCCTCGATGACGGCGTCTGACACGTCCTCCTCCGCCTCCGGGGCCAGCTCTTCGCTGACGATGCGTGCCAGTGACGGTGCGCGCAGGATCCGGCGCGCGAGCTTCACGCCGCGCATCAGCGTCGCCACGTCTTCCGGCGCGCTGAGGTAGCCGCCGTCGAAGGTCGCCGGCGCTTCCGGATCGGCACTGGCCAGGCGCACCGAGCCGCGCGAGGCCGGCCGCAGGAAGCACGGGTTGATCGACAGGCCATGGCCCGGCAGCGGGTCGCGGCCGACGTCGCCGACCAGCGTCGGCAGCACGTGGAACTGGATGTCGGGGCGCCCGCCACCGGACGTGTCCACGAAGCCGCCTGACTCGACCACATTGGACGTTAGCAGTCCGGTGCGGAACAGCTTCCACTGCAGGCCGTGCATGAACGCGGTCCAGCCGCGGTCGTTGCCGAGCAGGCTGATCGGCTCGATGCAGCGGCCATAGACGCTGCATTCGAGGTGATCCTGAAAGTTCCCGCCAACGCCGGCCAAGTCGCGCTGAACGGTGATGCCCAGGGCCCGGAGCCGATCCGCGGGACCGATGCCCGACAGCAGCAGCAGCTTGGGGCTGGCCAGCGCGCCCGCGCTCAGCACCACTTCCCGGCGTGCGCGCGCCTCATGCATGCCGGATGCATCGCGCCAGGCGACGCCAACGGCGCGACCGCCCTCGATGCCGATGCGGTGGACCTGGGCACCGGTGGCCACCGTCAGGTTCGGCCGCCCCTTCACCGCCGCGAGGTAGGTGGCCGCGGTGCTGGCCCGCTCGCCTTCGTGCGTGGTGGTCTGGTAGAAGCCCACGCCGTCCTGCCGGCGGCCGTTGAAGTCGTGGTTGTAGTCGAGGCCGCATTCCTGCGCCGCCTTCACGAAGGCCAGGCTCAGCGGGTGCCGGTAGCGCGTGTCGCTGACCTTGAGCGGCCCGTTGGTGCCGTGCAGGTCACCGGACAGGCGCTGGTTGGATTCGGCATGGCGGAACCACGGCAACACGTCGCGCCAGCCCCAGCCGTGGCAGCCGGCAGCGGCCCAGTCGTCGTAGTCCTGCGCCTGGCCGCGGATGTAGACCATGGCGTTGACCGAACTGCCGCCGCCGAGCGTACGCCCCTGTGGCACCGCCATGCGACGACGGTTGGCAGCAGGCTGCTCGGTCGATTCGTAGATCCAGGTGCGTTCGGTGCCGATCACGCGCACAAAGGTCGCCGGCATGCGCACGAACAGGTGGTCGTCGCTCGGCCCCGCCTCCAGCAGCAGCACGCGCCAGCCGGCCATGACCAGGCGGTGCGTCACGACGCAGCCGCCCGAACCGCCGCCGACCACGATCGCATCGAACTCCGCGCCGCTTGCCATCTCCGCCTTCGTTCCTCGTTGCCCTTTCGGATCGGCCGCATGGTCGGCGCCCCAACCCGTAGGCGGCAAGGGATTGGAGGCTGCAGGCACGCACAGCCAACAACACCGTCCTCCACAGGCAAGTGCGGCCCCGCGCTCGGGATAGTCCCGAGGCGCCGGCGCCGGGCGCACGGTCTAATTACTCAGATATAAGTAAATGGCCTTGACGGCTACGGCCCGGTCCCATGGACTTCATCCGGCAACACACCCGCTATGCCTCGGCCAGCGAACGAGGCGCGTTGTGGGCAGAGATCAACCGCGCTCACTTCGGCGAGCTCGAAGTCGACGCGATGGACGCGGGCCTGGACGAAGCGGAGCTCACGCTTTTCCGGCTCGACGACTTGCGTGTCTACCGCCTCGACGTGCCCGCGCACCAGGTGCGCCGCGCCGCCCGCCGCCGTGAAGACGGGCTGGACGACTGCTTCAAGCTGCTGCTTCAATTGCGCGGCCATGGCCGCATCCGCCAACGCGCGCGCGAGTTCGAACTGCGGCCCAGCGACTGGAGCCTGTACGACCCCCGCGTGCCGTATGCGATCGAGAACCACGAGCGTGCGTCGTTGCTGGCGGTGCAGATCCCGCGCGCGCGCCTGCAGGGGCTGATGGGCCAGGCATTGCACACCTGCGAGTCGCCGACCAGTGGTGGCGTCGGACTGGCGGCCGTGCTCGGCTCGTTCCTGATCTCGCTGTCGGAGCAGTTGCCTACGCTGCCGGAGGACGCGGCCACGGCGGTTGCCGAAACCATGCTGGGCCTGCTGTCGGCGACGCTGGCGCGTGGGCGCGCAGAGGCGCAGGAACACGCCACGCTGCCCGACGTGCTGCGCGCCCGCGTGCGGCAGTACGTGCAGACGCGCTGGGCCGATCCTGCGCTGAACATCGACCAGATCGCCGCGGCGATGCGCTGCTCCAAGCGCCACTTGCACCGCGCCTTCGACGACGGCGAACACACGCTGGATCGCTACATCTGGCGCACGCGGCTGGCGAACGCGCGGCGCCTGCTGCAGTCCGAGGACGGCAGGAGCCTGCCCATCGGCATGCTGGCCAGCGCCTGCGGTTTTCGCACCGCGTCGCACTTCTGCCGCCTGTTCAAGGCCGAGTTCGGCATGCCGCCCGGTGATCTCCGGCGCCATCGGCTCCCACCGCACTGAACAACGCGGGCGACGCCATCAGTAGCGGCGCCATCAGTAGGCGGAGGTTGCCTGTGCCGCCGGGCTCGGCGTGGCCTTGAACGACTGCAACAGCACCGTGGCGCCCTTGACCAGCAGCGTGGTGTCCACGCCCACCGCAACGAAGAGCGCACCGGCATCGAGGTAGGCTCGGGCCAGGCCCGGATCGCTGGCGAGCACGCCGGCGGCCTTGCCGGCGGCGCGCACGCGGCCGATGCCCTCGGTGATGACCCGCCGCACCTCGGGATGGCCGGGCTGCCCGCGCAAGCCCATCGAGGCCGACAGGTCCGCCGGCCCGAAGAACACACCGTCCACGCCGTCGACGGCGGCAATGGCGTCGAGCTGCTCGATCGCCTGCGGGCTTTCGGCCTGAACCAGCAGGCACATCTGCTCGTCGGCCTGGTGGAGGTAGTCGGTCACCTGGTTCCAGCGCGAGGCCCGCGCGAGCGCCGCGCCCATGCCGCGCAGGCCCGAGGGCGCATAGCGCATCGCCCGCACCAGCTGCGCGGCCTGCTGCGCGGTGTCGACCATCGGCACCAGCAGTGTCTGCGCACCGATGTCCAGCACCTGCTTGATCAGCGCCGTCTCACCCCGCACCGGCCGCACCACCGTCTGCACCGGGTACGGCGCCAGCGCGCGCAACTGCTCCAGCAGCGTGCGCACGTCGTTGGGCGCGTGTTCCCCGTCGAGCAGCAGCCAGTCGTAGCCACAGGTGGCCAGCGCCTCGGCCGCGTTGGCATCGGCCAGGCCTACCCACAGCCCGATCTGCGGCCTGCCCTGCTTCAAGGCGTCGCGGAAAAGGTTGCGCGGCATCTGCATGCTTGGCTCCTTCACGCGAGCCGGAACGCCACGCAGCCGAGCGGGCCGTAGTCGGCCTGGATCGTGTCACCGCGCGCGGCGGTCGTGGGCCGTGTGAACGAGCCGGCCAGCACCACGTCGCCCGCTTCCAGCTGCTCGCCGTGCGGTGCGATCTTGTCGGCCAGCCATGCAACGCCATGGGCTGGATGGTTCAGCACGCCGGCGGCCAGTCCGGTTTCCTCGATGACGCCGTTCTTGAACAACATGGCGCCCACCCAGCGCAGGTCCACCGCATCCGGCCGCACCGGCCGGCCGCCCAGCACGATGCCGGCGTTGGCCGCGAAGTCGCTGATGGTGTCGGTCACCTTGCGCGGCGCGCGGGTCTCGCAGTCGAACTGCTCGATGCGCGCGTCGATGATCTCGACGGCCGGCGTGACGTATTCGGTCGCGCGCAACACGTCGAACAGGCTGACAGCGGGACCGCGCAGCGGCCGGCCGAGAATGAAGGCGAGCTCGACCTCGATGCGCGGCGCGATGAAGCGCTCGATCGGAATGTCGCCGCCAGCCTCGAAGAACATGTCGTCCATCAAGGGCGCGTAGTCCGGCTCGGTGATCTGGCTGGCCTGCTGCATCGCGCGCGAGGTCAGGCCGATCTTGCGGCCGCGGACGCGGCGGCCATCGGCCTGCTCCAGGGCCACCCAGGCGCGCTGGATGGCGTAGCCGTCGTCGATCGTCATGCCGGGATGGCGGGCGGAGAAGTGGCGCAGCTGGGTGCGCGTCTTGCGCGCGTCGTACAGCTCGCGGGCGAGCGCATTGATCGTGGGTGAGGCAAGGGTGAGTGGCATGTCGGATGCGTTCCGTCGTTCTACTGTTGAATCGGCCCTCAGGCCGCCCATCGCACCTTCCAGCGCACGGCGCAGGCCATCGTTCGGGCGCGTCAGGCGCGTCAGGGGCGTCAGGGGCGCGCCGCGAAGTGCGCGTGCAGGTTGCCGAACTTGGCGTCGAACACTTCCGGCCCCTCGTCGATCTGCAGCGTGACGCCAGACAGCCGCACGGCGAGCAGCGGCGCCAGGTGCGCGCGCGCGGCGTCCACCAGCGCCTGACCGATGCGCTGCCGCGTGGCGTCGCTGCGGCCGCGGGCCATGCGCAGGTTGAGGTAGATGAAGCCGAAGTCGCCACTGCCATCGGCCACCGCATGGTGCGCGGCTGGGTAGGCCAGCACGCGGATGCCACCGAGCGGGAACACCGGCAGTCCGGCTTCGTCGACGCAGCCGCGCATCGTGTCGGCCAGGGTACGGCACAGACCGCCCATGTCGGCCTGCGGATCGAGCTGCGCCGTGTAGAGGATCACCAGGTGCGGCACAGTGGGGCGCTCCTACAGGCGGGCGGAGACCGCGGTGTACCCGGTGGCCGCCGAGGCCACCGCCTTGGGAATGGCCGCGCCAGTCTGCGGCGTGACGGGCAGCACGGCGTTGATCTGACCGGTGCCCGAGGCGCCGAAGTACGGCGTGATCACTTCGGCCCGGCCGTCGTATGCCGACCAGCCCAGGGCGCCGAGCAGCATGGCAGTGTCATGCATGAAGCCTTCGCCATGGCCCTTGGCCGCGTACTCGGGCAGCATGCCGCAGAAGTCGGTCCACGCCCCCTGCCGCCACATCTGCACCACCCGATCGTCCAGCTGCTCGAGGAACGGACTCCAGATCCTGAACGCGAACTCTGGCGCCAGGCCGTTCTGGGCGAAGCGATGGCTGAGCGAACCGCTCGCCAGGAACGCCACGGTGCCGTCGTAACGCTCCTCCACGGCACGGCGCATGGCCCAGCCCAGGCGCGCACTGTCATCGAGGTAGTGCGCCATGCACATCGCCGACACCGACACCACCTTGAAGTGCTGGTCCGCATTCATGTAGCGCAGCGGTACCAGCGTGCCGTACTCGGGGTCCAGCGTGGTGGCGTCGTGGGCGAGGGTCTCGACGCCCATCTCGTTGGCCGCGTCGGCCAGCAGGCGACCCAGCGCCGGGTTGCCAGGGCTTTCGAACCCCAGGTTGGCGATGAAGTGCGGCAGTTCGTTGCTGGTGTAGGTGCCCTTGAAGTGCGGTGCGCAATTGATGTGGTAGTTCGCATTGACCAGCCAGTGGGTGTCGAACACCACCAGCGTGTCCACCCCCGCCGCCTTGCAACGACGGGCGATCTCGCGGTGACCTTCGATCGCATCGTCTCGCGTGCCGTGGCGCGGGCCGGGCAGCTCGCTCAGGTACATCGACGGCACGTGCGTGATCTTCGCCGCCAGTGCGAGCTTGCCCATGCGCTTTCCTTTCGTGTGGAGTCTCGGGGCGGGTGCCGGCAGGCCTCTGAACCTCTCAGGCCGCACCCCAGTGCGGGATATGGTGACTTCCAAGAGACACGGCCACGTTCTTCGGTTCCAGGAACACCTCATAGCTCCAGGTGCCGCCTTCGCGCCCCGTGCCGCTGGCCTTGGTGCCGCCGAAGGGCTGGCGCAGGTCACGCACGTTCTGGCTGTTGACGAAGCACATGCCGGCCTCGATGGCTGCGGCCACGCGGTGCGCGCGACCGAGGTTCTCTGTCCAGACGTAGCTCGACAGGCCATAGGCGATGTCGTTGGCCTGAGAGATGGCATCGGCCTCGTCTTCGAACGGGATCAGGCAGGCGACGGGACCGAAGATCTCCTCCTGCGCGATGCGCATGCCGTTGCGCACGTCGGCGAACACGGTGGGCTGCACGAAGTTGCCCTGGCGCAGGTGCGCGGGGAGCTCGGGCGCCGTCAGGCCGCCGGCCACCAGCGTGGCGCCCTCCTTGGGGCCCAGCTCGATGTAGCTGCGCACCTTGGCCAGGTGCTGCGGGCTCACCATCGGGCCGATGATCGTCGACTCATCCATCGGGTCACCCACACGGATGCGGCGCGCGCGCTCGGCAAAGCGTTGCACGAAGTCGGCGTAGACCGAGCGCTGTACCAGGATGCGGCTGCCCGCGGTGCAGCGTTCGCCGTTATTGCTGAAGATCATGAACACCGCGGCATCCAGCGCGCGGTCGAGGTCGGCATCGTCGAAGACCACGAACGGGCTCTTGCCGCCCAGCTCCATGCTGAACTTCTTCAGCCCGGCGGCGCGGATGATGCGATTGCCAGTGACGGTGGAGCCGGTGAACGAGATGGCGCGCACGTCGGGGTGGGCGCACAGCGGCTCACCGGCGTCCTTGCCGGTACCGTGCACGATGTTCAGCACGCCGGGCGGCAGACCGGCCTCGGTGGCCAGTTCGCCGAAGCGGCTGATCGACAGCGGCGACAGTTCGCTCATCTTCAGCACCGCGGTGTTGCCGAAGGCCAGGCAGGGCGCGATCTTCCAGGTGCCCGTCATGAAGGGCACGTTCCAGGGACTGATCAGGGCGCACACGCCCACGGGATGGAACAGCGTGTAGTTGAGGTGGGTGGGCGTCGGATAGGTATGGCCATCCACCCGCGTGCACATCTCGGCGAAATAGTGAAAGTTGTCGGCCGCGCGCGGCACGAGCTGCTTGCGCGTCTGCGCGATGACCTGGCCGGTGTCCTTCGTCTCGATCTCGGACAGCTCGGGCACGTGCCTGGCAATCAGCTCGCCGAGCCGAACCATCATCTTTGAGCGCTCGGCCGCGGGGGTGGCGGCCCACTTGGGAAACGCTGCCTTGGCTGCGGCAACGGCAGCGTTGACCTCCTCGGCGCCCCCGGCGGCAACCTCGGCCAGCACTTGCTGGGTGGCCGGATTGACGGTCTCGAAGTAGTCGCGGCCCTCGACGGTCCTGCCGTCGATCAGGTGGTGGATGCGGTCCAAGAAGATTCTCCTAACGTCCGAAAACGCTGTCCGATACCAGCGTGTTGACGAGGCGGCCAATCCCGTCGATCTCGCACACCACCTCGTCGCCCGGCTGGACGTTCGACACGCCCTCGGGTGTGCCGGTGAGGATCACGTCGCCGGGCTGAAGCGTCATGAAGGCGCTGAGGTACTCGATGAGCGCCGGGATGTCGTGGACCATGTTGGCCGTGCGACCCTGCTGCACCACACGGCCGTTGACGCTGGTGCGAAGCGCCAGCGCGTGCGGGTCCGGCACGTCCGCGGCGTCCACGAGCCACGGACCCAGCACCGTGCCGCCGTCGCGGTTCTTCACGCGCAGGTTGGGCCGGTGCCAGTTCTCCAGGTAGTCGCGCACGGCGTAGTCGTTGCAGACGGTGTATCCCGCAACATGGTCCAGCGCCTGCGCCGCGGCAACGCGATGGGCACGCCGGCCGATCACCACCCCCAGCTCGCACTCATAGTGCATGAAAGACGCGTCGGCCGGCCGGCGGGTGAAACCGCGATGGCCGATGACGCTGCCGGCCGTCTTGAAGAAGACCAGCGGCTCGTCCTTGGTGCCGAGCGTGAGCTCCTTGGACAGCTCCTTCACGTGGTCAGCGTAGTTGAGGCCGAGCGCGACGATGGTGCCGACCTCGAACGGCGCGAGCCAGACGACCTCGTGCTCGCCCAGCACACGGCCGTCGGTGAGCTGCAGGCCCCGGAGATGGGGAACCGCGGCATGGATGGCGCCGCCGTAGGCCACGCGGGCGGTCTTCATGCGGCCACCTGCCCTTCCAGACGCCCGATCGACTCGCAAGCAATGGCGAAGCGCTGCCCGGCCTTCACGCGCGGCAGCTCGGCGGCCACGCCCAGCAGCAGGACATCGCCTGCATGCAGCGTCATGAACTCCGACGCGTCCTGGATCAGGCGTGCGGCAGAACGCTGCATCACTGCACAGCGCACCAGGTGTGCGGGCCGGTCGTCGATGTCGACGTGCAGCACCGCCGCTGCAGGATCGGCGAGCGCCGATGCCGGCACCACCTGCGGGCCGATGAGACAGCTGCCGTCGCGGGCCTTCATATGCACCGCCGGGCGGTAGTAGCTGTCCAGCGGCAATGACAGATCGGCCACCAGGGTCCAGCCCGCCACATGCTTCAGTGCCTGGTCCTGCGTCACGCGGCAGGCCGGCCGGCCGATCACCATCGCCAGTGCAGCGCCCAGCAGCCACTCGCCACCGTCGGTCGGCGCGGCCATCGGCATTCCATGGCCCACCAGCGTGTGCCGGGGCTTCAGGTACAGCACCGGCGCCTGCGGCGGCGCCTTGTACGGCGGCTGATGCACCGCGTCGCCCAGCGCAGCAAGCGCCGTGGGGTCATTGAACGCCGGGGCCAGTACGGTGCCCGAAAGGCGCCAGGGGGCGAATCGAAGCTGCATCGGGCAATTCACTAAGATGTCAGCAATGTACTTGCTAAGATGTGAGCAAGTCAAGCCACCCTCGACGCCATGCCCTCGAACCGACGCGCGCGTTCGCATGCCCTCGCACACCGCAACCTGCCCCTTTTGCTGCTGCAGGCGCGCGAGCATGTGCTGGCCTGGTTCCGGCCGCTGCTCAATGCCAACGGGCTGACGGAGCAGCAGTGGCGCATCGTGCGCGCCTTGCTGGAGACGGGTCCGCTGGAGCCGCGCGAGATCGTTACCCAGTGCCGCATCTCCAGCCCCAGCCTGGCCGGCGTGTTGGCCCGCATGGAGGAGACCGGGCTCGTCACGCGCGAGCGGATGGAACACGACCAGCGGCGCCTGCGGGTATCGCTGACGGCACACGCGCGCGCGCTGGCACTGAGCATGGCGCCTGAAGTGGAGGCCACCTATGCCGAACTCGAGGCGAAGGTCGGGGCCGAGCGTCTGCAGGCCATGTACGAGGCACTCGACGAGCTGATCGCGCTCGTCGGGCCGGTGGAGACGGCCAACGACGAGGCCTGATGCGCCGAGGCCACCGGTGACCGATCGCCGGTCACCGATCACCGGCGCGCTTGCCGCGTCAGACGATGCCGCTGCCGGCACCGCGGCCGGCGGGGCGCTCGCGAGCGACGCGTTCGCGGTAGCCGCTGGCGCGGTAGGTCGCAATCGGATCGATGGCGCCGCCCGCCTCAAGCCGGACGCGCTGCAGCAGCGGCTCGACATCGGTCTGGAATGCGCGCTGCAGCAGACGGGTGGCCGCCAGCGCGTCGTTGGACTGCTGCGCATCGTCCAGCGCCGAGCGGTCCACGAGCAGGGCCTGCGCATAGCTTCGCTGCACTTGGCCAGCGCTGGCGATCAGGCTCTCAATCGGGTCGGTGACGTTGTGGCTCTGGTCGAGCATGTAGGCCGGCTCGAAGGCCATGCCCTCGTGCGCCGCGGCCACCAGTTCGTTGAAGACGAGGAACAAGCGGTACGGCGACACGCTGCCAGCGTCGAGGTCGTCGTCGCCGTACTTGCTGTCGTTGAAGTGGAATCCGGCCAGCTTGCCGGCGGCAATGAGCCGCGCCACGATCAGCTCGATGTTGACGTTGGGCGCGTGGTGGCCCAGGTCCACCAGGCACTGCGCCTTCGGGCCCAGTGTGCTGGCGGCCACGAAGCTCGAGCCCCAGTCCTGGATCACGGTGGCGTAGAACGCCGGCTCGCAGAGCTTGTGCTCCAGGAACATGCGCCAGTCGGCCGGCAGCGACTCGTATATTTGCCGCGTACTGTCCAGGTAACGATCGAACGCGCGGCGGAAGTGCTGCTGGCCCGGGAAATTGCTGCCGTCGCCGATCCACACCGTCAGCGCCTTCGATCCCAGGGCCTGGCCGATCGCGATGCACTCGATGTTGTGCGCCACCGCCTGGGCCCGTACGGCGGCGTCGGTGTGCGTCAGGCTGCCGAACTTGTAGCTGTGCGCTTGGCCAGACTGGTCACTGAAGGTGTTGGAGTTGATGGCGTCGAAGGACAGGCCGGCGGCTTCGGCCACCTGGCGCAGCTCGGTCCAGTCGCTGCAGCGGTCCCAGGGGATGTGCAGGCTCACCGTGGGCGTCGCACGCCCGAGCTGCTGGATGACCGCACAGTCCTGCAGCTTGTCGACCACATCGCGCGGTTCGCCAGCGCCCGGGAAGCGTGCGAAGCGGGTGCCACCGGTGCCCACGCCCCAGCTGGGAATGGCGACGCCAAAGGCGGCGACCTGGCGCCGCACCCGCTCGATGTCGATGCCGCGCCGCGCGAGCGTTTCACCGAGCGCGTCGTAGTCCGCCCGCAGCGGCGCCAACAGGCCGTCGTTGTGGCGGCCGACCAGGTCAGGATCGATCAGATTCACGGAGTCTCCTTCGCGCGGCTCAGGGCGGCAGCCCAAGCCCTTCGAGCGGGCGCCACGGAACCGGCTTTGCCGGGCCGCCGGCGCCGCCCCCTGGAGGGGGAAGCGCCGCAGGCGCTACGGGGGTGGGCCATCACCGGGTGAACGCAGCCAGGTTGCCGGCGTCCACGTTGAGGATGTTGCCGGTGCACTTGCCTGAAAGGTGCTCGGCAGCAAAGAAGTACGCGGCCTCGGCGATGTCCTCCGGCAGCACGCTGCGTTTGAGCATCGAGCGGTCGCGGTAGAAGGCTTCGAGGTCCTGCTCGCCAACCTTGTTGGCCGCGGCGCGCTCGGCGCTCCACTGCCCGGTCCAGATCTTCGAGCCGCGGATCACCGCATCGGGGTTGACGACGTTGCTGCGGATGCCCAGCGGCGCGCCCTCCAGCGCGAAGCTGCGGCTGAGCTGGATCTCCGCTGCCTTGGCCGCGCAGTAGGCGCTGGCCTGGTTGCTCGCGACCATGCCGTTCTTGCTGGCGACGATCACGATCGAACCGCCGTTGCCCTGCGCCTTCATCTGTCGGAAGGCCTCGCGGCCGACCAGGAAATAGCCTGTTGCCAGGATGCCCTGGTTGCGGTTCCATAGCGCGAGGCTGGTGTCCTCGATCGGTGCGGCCGAGGCGATGCCGGCGTTGCTCACGAGGATGTCCACGCCCCCGTACGCGATCGCCGCCTGCGCGAACGCCGCGATCACGCTGGCCTCGTCCGTCACGTCGCAGCGCACGCCGCGCACGGCATCCCGGCCGTGGGCCTTCGCCAGCGCGGCGCTCACCTCATCGAGCGCAGGCTGGTCGATGTCCGCCAGCACCACACAGGCGCCCTCGGCGAGGTAGCGACGCGCGATCGCCTGGCCGATGCCGCCGGCACCGCCGGTGATCAGCGCCACCTTGCCGGCCAGCGGCTTGGGGCGAGGCATGCGCTGCAGCTTGGCCTCCTCGAGCAGCCAGTACTCGATGTCGAAGGCCTCCTGCTCCGGCAAGCCGACGTAGCGGTCCACGGCTTCGGCCTCGCGCATCACGTTGATCGCATTGACGTAGAACTCGCCGGCGATGCGCGCCGTGGCCTTGTCGTTGGCGATCGTCACCATGCCGATGCGCGGCAGCAGGATCACGACCGGATTGGCATCGCGCAGCGGCGGGCTCGTCGGGCGCCGGCAGCGCTCGTAGTAGGCCGCGTAATCTGAACGGTAGGCCGCCAGCTTCTCGCCCAGGGCCTGCTTCAGCGCGGCGCCCTCCAGGCCGTACACCGCTTCGGTCAGCACCAGTGGTCGGATCTTGGTGCGCAGGAAGTGGTCGGGACAGGACGTACCCAGCGCCGCCAGCGGCTCGAGCTGGGCGGAGTTCACGAACGCCAGCACCTCCGGCGAAGTGTTGAGGTGCAGCAGCTTGGGCCGCCCGCCTTCAGCACTGGCGCCGCGCAGCACTGGCAGCAGGCGCGCCAGCGTGGCATCGCGTTCCGGCGCGGACAGCGCCTCCACCCGCGATCCGCCGAAAGCCGGAGCGCCGCGGCGCGCGCGCTCGCCCGCCAGCCAAGCCTGGGCCCGCGCGATCAGGTCCACCGTGTTCTCGTAGCAGGCCTTCGCGGTGTCGCCCCAGCTGAACAGGCCGTGCCCGGCGAGCACGATGCCGCGCAGACCCGGATTCGCCTCGACGTGGGCCTTCAGCCGCCGGCCCAGCTCGTAGCCGGGTCGTAGCCACGGCAGCCAGCCGACCGTGCCTTCGAACACCTGGCGCGTGACGGCTTCGGAGCCCGCCATCGCGGCGATGGCGATCACCGCGTCGGGATGCATGTGGTCCACGTGCGCGAAGGGCAGCCCGGCATGCAGCGGCGTGTCGATGGACGCCGCACGCGGGTTGAGATTGAAGGTGCAGTGCGGCAGATAGCCAGGCATCTCGTCCTCGTGCTCGAGGCCGCGGTACAGGCCGTCCAGCGCGCGCAGCCTGTCCATGTACAGCGTCGAGAAGCCGTCTAGCGCCATCGACCCGAGGTCGCCGCCCGAGCCCTTGACCCACAGCACCTCGACCGGCTTGCCGGTCAGCGGGTCGGGCTGCTGGATCTTGGCCGAGGTGTTGCCGCCGCCGTAGTTGGTGATGCGCAGGTCCGAGCCGAGCAGGTTCGACCGGTACAGCAGCAGGTTCGGCTCGTCCAGCGTGGCAGCGCGGCTGTCGTCCCAGCGAGGAAATGGCGTGGCGGTATCGGCGAGGGACATCGTGACCTCAGGATCGGTTCGGTTTATGATAACGGTACCAGCACGGACGTCATGGTAGTCGTGCAGACCGCGTCGCACCAGGGTCAAGAACTGATCGAGGTCATCAGCGCTTCTTATGAAAGAGGTCCAACCACCCGACGAGTCGGCGCCGCGCCTGGCGTCTCGCGAGGCGGCGTCGCGCGCCCTCGGCAAGCGAGCCATCGACAAGCGCGGGAAAACGCCAGGCGACGGCAATCGCGGCGACGGCGCCAGGGCGTTGACCCTGCGGGCCCTGAGGGTCTTCGAATCGGTGGTGGCAGCCGGCAGTTTTTCGAGGGCGGCGGACCAGCTGGACATGACGCAGCCGGCGGTGTCGATGCAGATCCAGCAGCTCGAAGCGGCGCTTGGCGTGGCGCTGTTCGACCGCCAGCATCGGCGGCACCTTACCGACGCCGGACGCGAGCTGCTGCAGCATGCCCGCCTGATCCTGGCGCAGGTGCGTGCCGCCGAGGACGCGGTGACGGCCTATGGTCCCGCCGGCGCGGGCGACGCCCAGGGTGCCGGGCTGCGCGGCATGCTGCACCTGGGCGTGGTCAGCAGCGCGCACTACTTCGCGCCGCCGTTGATGCAGGCCTTCAATGCCCTGCATCCGCTCGTGCGCCTGAAGCTGACCGTTGCGCGGCGGGACGAGGTGCTGGCCCAGCTGCGCGACCACACGCTGGACATCGCCATCAGCGGCTATCCGCCCTCGGAGGCCGACCTCGAGGCCGTCACCTTTGCCCGGAACCCGCATTGCCTCGTCGCGCAGTCCCGTCATCGACTGGCCGGCCGCCAAGCGCTTCAGTGGTCGGACCTGCGTGACGAGACCTTCATCTTCCGCGAGCCCGGCAGCGCGACACGGCAGTTCCTGGAACACCTGCTGCAGGGCCAGGGCATGCAGCCCCGCACCAGTATCGAGATGGCAGGCAACGAAACCGTGAAGCAGGCGGTGATTTGCGGCATGGGTGTCGGCTTCCTCAGCGCACACACGTTCCAGGTTGAACTGCGGGCCGGACTGCTCGCCGTGCTGGACGTGGCGGGGCTGCCTCGCTGGCTCGACTGGTGCATCGTCCAGCGGCGGGACCGCCGCCTGGAGGGCGTGCATGCCGGGATGCGCGACTTCGTGATCGCGCACGGTGCGGAGTGGGCGCAGTGCCGGGTGAGCTGAGGCCGGTCTTGCCCCTGGAAATGCGCTGCCTGCCCGCCGTTGGCGCCGTTCAGTTGCGCGACGCGCGCGATGCCGGCGCAGCCGGAGCGGAGGCCACCGAGTCGCGGTAGTGCACCTGGCAGGGCATCAGCACCTGCATCTCGGCCGCTTCCCCGCCCACTTCGAAGACCGAGATCAGCTGCCGCACCGCCTGCGCCGCCATGGCCGACACGGGCAGGTTGACGGTTGTCAGCGCCGGCCAGGTCTTGCGCGAGAGGCCTGCATTGTCGAAGCCGACCACCGACAGCTCCGCCGGCAGGGACAGCTGGCGCTGGTGGGCCACGGCCAGCACGCCTGCGGCCACGTCGTCGTTCGCGCAGACCACGGCCGTCGGCCGCAGGCGACCCGACAACAGCGTTCTGCCTGCCTCCAGGCCGCTCTCGAAGCCGAAGCCGGTCTGGCAGATCAGACGATCGTCGGGTTCGATGCCGGCGGCCTTCAGCGCCTCCTTGAAGCCTGCCAGGCGCTCGGCGCCGGCGCGCGAGTGGCCACCGCCTGCGAAGGCAACGCGCCGGTGGCCCAGGTCCACCAGATGCGCAGTGACCTCGCGCACGGCCGGCCGCTCGTCGGCGGCGACCCAGGCAGGCGCCTGCTCGAGCCGCAAGGGGCTGATGGCCGCGAAAGGCACCGCGTGCTGCCGCAGCGCCTTCAGCAGGCCGGGGATCTCCGTGGCAGGCGCCGGTATCACGTACCCGCCGATGAGACGCTGCCGCACCAGGCCCACCAGTTCGTCGGCCACGGTGCGCACGCGATGGCCCTTCACCATGACCAGCGCGTAGTGGCTCTGCTGGCAGACGTTGAGCGCGCCCAGATGCAGCGCGCTCAGGTATTCGAAGCCGGTCTTGTTTTCGAGGTCGGAAGCCTCTTCGGGCACCAGCAGCCCGATCGACTTCGGTACGCTGCTGGCGAGGTTGCGGGCAGACGGCAGGGGCACGTAGCCCAAGGCCTTGATCGCCGCCTGCACCACGGCGCGCGTCTCCTCCGACACGTACTGCTCGTTGCGCATCACGCGCGAGACCGTCATCACCGAGACGCCCGCGTGCGCAGCCACTTCGCGGATCGTGATCTTGTCGGGCTTGTTCATCGTCGGCTGGGCCGCCACGCGGCGTCTCATGGAACTGTGTGCCGCCTCAGTATCGCCGGGCAGGCACCGCCGCAACGCACGGCATCAGAACCGTGCGTCGGGCAAGCCACAAGAGGCATCGACCGGGCTGATGCCAACGAAAGGCTGCTCGCCGACCAGGCAGGCGGCAACGGCCCGTTGAACCGGCGCGATGGCGCTGTAGGCGTTCACCACGCAGGGCATGCGCGGCGCATCGAACAGGTAGTACGGCTGCCCGAAGGACACCAGCAGGCATGGCAGCTCGTGCCAGTAGCGCCGCATCGCAGCGTCGGGCGAACCCATCAGGCGTCGCCAGTCGAGGTAGATGTTCGACTGCGTGAACATGGATTCCTGCGCCAGCACGAAGACCAGCAGGTCCGTGTCTTCGGACGTGGGCGGCTGCGCTGCGTCGTAGGCGCGAACATCGAAGCCTCGGTCGCGAAGCAGCTGCCCCAGCTCGATTTGCTGCGGCTGCTGCTGGTTCACGAAGCCCGAGCGATCGTCGTCGCAGACCATCACGATGCGCCGATGCCGCAGCGGGTGCAGCGGCAGCAGGCCCCGAATGTCCTTCACCAGCGTCACGCTCGCCTGGGCCGCCTCCTCGGCGAGCGCGCGGTGCTGCGGGCAGCCGATCAGCGCGCGCGCAGCCTGCAGTGGCGGCACCCGCTCGTCAATCGACTGTCGGTGCAGGCCCAGCGCGGCCTTCAGAGCCAGGATGCGCGTCACCGCCGCATCGACGCGGGTCATGCTCAGGCGTCCATCGTCGAGCGCACGCGCCAGCAGCGCCAGGTCGGCCTCCAGTGCGCCGGAGAAGAGGATCATGTCGCAGCCGTTCTCGACGATCTCAGGCAGCCACTGCGCGCGCGGTCCCCAGCTCCCAAGTCCGGCCATCATCGTGGCGTCCGAGACGATCAGGCCATTGAAGCCGAGCTCACCGCGCAGCAGGCCCTCGTTGAGGGGCCTGGAAATCGACGCCGGTCTGTACCTCTCGACCTCGTCGGCGCCGCAATGACGTGCCCAGGCCGGCAGCGCGATATGCGCCGACATGACGCACAGCGCGCCGTCGGCGATCAGGCGCCGATAGAGCGTTCCGAAGCTGCTCTCCCACGCATCCATCTCCAGCGGGTTGAGGGTGGTGAGCAGGTGCTGATCCCGCTCATCGAAGCCCTCACCCGGCCAGTGCTTGAGCGTGGCGGCAATGCCCTCGCGCTGCAGGCTGCGCACGCGCGAGCGGCCCAGCCGAAGCACGCGCTGCGGATCGCTGCCGAACGAACGCGTCGCGACGATGGCGCTGCGATGCCGGGCATTGATGTCGAGCACCGGCCCGAAGGCCCAATTGAACCCCAGCGCCCGCGCCTCGCGCGCCATCACCGAAGTGACGCGCTCGTCAATCTGTTCCGAGTCGGTTGCTGCGATGCCGAGCTGGTTGGGAACCGCGGTCGCACAGGGCATGCCGATCGCGCCGCCTTCGAGGTCGCCGCTGATCAGCAGCGGAACCTTGGCCGACTCCACGAGGATGCGCGTCGCCCGCCACGCGGCCTCCAGATCGGCGCCGACGAAGCGCGTGACGCCGCCCAGCTGCTGGCGACCGAGCTCGGCCGCGTGCCCGGGGTCGTCGTCCAACGAGGCTTCGTTGAACAGCTGGCGCAGCTTTTCCTCCGTCGAGAGCGACGCCAAGGTGTGATGCACCCAGGCGATGCTTTCGTCATCCAGGCGGAACGGGGCCGCGGCGAGTACTCTCGCCGATGACATGGCCTTTGCCTCTTCGAACTGTCCGGTTGCGCGACTCACGACTTCAGGCTGCATTCATCTCTTTCTCGTCGATCCCAACGGCCGGCAACGGCTTGTCACCGCGATCGGAACGTCGCGTCGGCATGTGGCCGACCAACATGCTTGGCATTCCGCCAATGCAGATAACGTTATCAGATTTCTGGTGATCTGCCTTGCGACAGGCCATGCTCGCTTACCCGAGGGCGGTCGCGTGCCGGGCGGTCATGTGGCTCTTGTTGGGCTGTTCTGCGCAACCGCGCAATGCACCCAGCGCCGAGTGCCGGGGTCCAGAATTCGCCCTGGGAGCGCGCAAAACCGGGGGCGATTTCAACGGTTCAAGGCGGTCTTCTTGTTGGACATCCATGCTGGCCTTGAGGTGTACCGGAGGCGCTTCGAGGCCGGAGATCGCATGGCGCTGATGCACGGCGTCTCTACGTGCGCTGAGGAAGATCTGCCGTTGCCGACTTGGTTGGCGATGGGAGGGTGACACTTTGGACGGCTCTCTGGGGTCTTGTGCATCAGGATGAGTCGGTGCTCTCCTTCGACGCTGGGCTCACGCGATGGCTGAAGTTGAAGGCCTATGGTGTGGGCAAGACCAAGGCGAAGGAACTCATCAAGGCTGTAGAAGACAACCAGTTGCAGTTCCTGGCCGGTATGCAATCGGTGTCGCAGTTTCTTGATGAACGGCGAAAACGACGGACAAGACCGGAGGGTGAATCTAACGTGCTGCCACCACGATCGGGAAGGTCCCGAAGACATTCAGGAAGCACCCATGCCCCGACTGCCAAAGCCGTCTCACGTCGGCGCGTCCGTTGAGATCCTTCAGAAGAGTCCTTTCGGCGCAGCCACCCTCGTGATGCTGATCCTCAGTGTCGCGGTCCTTGCGTGGGTGGTCCGGCTGGAGGGGGCAGGACAGGCACCACGAAGCGGAAGCCGAAGATGCCGCAGCGGTTGCGGTGCAGGTAAGACGGGTGACGAATCGCCACGGAGGCCGCTTCCTTGGGACACGGTGTTGGGACACACCGAGCGGCTTCCCGGCTTCAGAAAGCAAAAAACCCGTTGAAGATCAACGGGTTCCTGCTTGATTGGTGGAGACGAGGAGGATCGAACTCCCGACCTTCGCATTGCGAACGCGACGCTCTCCCAGCTGAGCTACGTCCCCGACAAGCCGCGTATTCTAGCAGCAGCAAAAGGCTGCACGAAATCGGCAATGCCGGCTAGAAAGC